>JAGWBX010000013.1 GCA_021295655.1 Candidatus Latescibacterota bacterium | reverse complement strand
CCCGGTCCAGGTCCGACCCGGCGAAGTAGAGATAGGGATGTTCCAGAGTCTCCGGAATGAGACGTGCGACGTCAGGTGCGGTCATCGAAACTCCTGAATGGCTGGAATCGGTCCGGAAACGCGGATCGGACCCCAACGCGTGTCCCGAAAATCCGGTTTGCCGCGGTATCCGAAGTCAATATAGCGATCGACATTTTGGGGGTCAAGCAGATGGTTTGGAGGGACAGGACACAAGCGTCCGCTACGGGCGCTTTCTGGCTAGCAGAACGCGTTCCGTACCGGTGAGGTCAGAAATGGTCCCTTCGTGGTTGAACCCGGACGATTCCGCCACGAGATTCAATACGTCGGGAGCGCTGCCGTCGGCGACTTCCAGAGCCAGCCAGCCGCCCCGGTCCAGGCGGTCCGAAGCATGGGCGATGATCAGGCGGTGGAACGCGAGCCCGTCCGGCCCGCCGTCGAGCGCGAGCCGGGGGTCGAAGCAGCGAACCTCGGGCTGAAGGGCCGGCAGGTCGCGGGTGGCGACGTAGGGGGGATTTGAAACGACGGCGTGGAACACGGCCCGCGAACGGAATGCCGCAAAAAGGTCCGCACAAACGAAGGCGATCCGCTGCCGTACATCGTTGCGGCAAGCGTTGCGTACCGCCAGCCGGAGGGCCGCCGGTGAAACGTCGGTTGCGACCAGGCGACTCCCGGGAAGCGCATGGGCAAGTGCTACGGCTACAGGGCCGGCCCCGGTACCAACGTCCAGAACTCGCGGTCTCGTATGGGCATCCAGACGGTCGACGAGCGTTTCGACCAGAATTTCGGTTTCCGGGCGAGGTATAAGCGCTTCGGGGCCGACGTAGAAGGGCAGGGAGAAAAACTCTGTTTCGCCGAGCAGATGCTGAAGCGGCACCCGCGTGCACCGCTTCTGTACAAAAACCCGAAGGCGTTTGTACTGCGCATGCGTAAGTCGCCGGCGCGGGTTCACGAAGATGCCGGAGCGGCTGGTTTTCAGGACCGCCGCAAGCAGCCATTCTACGTCCGCGCGCGGATCCGGTACGCCGGCATCCGCAAGGCTGTGTGCCATAGCGGCGAGGACGTCGGAGGTGGTATGAAGCGGAGCGTATTCGGCCATTGCCTGCCCGTCGAAGCCCTGGGCCCGGCCGGCATCACGTGGGAACCGAGGTATTCTGTTCGCCGTCTTTTATCTTCTCGGTATGGTCGGCCAGGCGCAGGGCGTTGATGAAATCGTCCAGACCGCCCTCGAGCGTCTCTTCGAGTTTGTGGAGTGTGAGTTTGATCCGGTGGTCGGTGACCCGGCCCTGGGGAAAATTGTACGTGCGTATCTTCGCGCTTCGGTCACCCGTGCCGACCTGAGCCTTCCGGTTCCGGGAGGTCGTGTCCCGCTGGTCCTGGAGGGCGCGATCCAGGAGCCGCGCACGTAGAACCTTCATTGCCTTGGCCTTGTTCTTGTGCTGGGACTTCTCGTCCTGGCATTGTACGATCAACCCGGTGGGCAGATGGGTAATCCGAACGGCGGAATCGGTGGTATTGACACTCTGGCCTCCCGGCCCCGAGGAACGGTAGACGTCAACCCTGATTTCTTCGGGATTGACTTTGATGTCCACGTCTTCCGCTTCGGGCAATACCGCAACCGTGGCAGTGGATGTGTGAATGCGGCCGCTGGACTCGGTCTCGGGAATGCGCTGGACGCGGTGTACCCCGCTTTCGTACTTCAGGTTTCCGTAGACGTCGGTTCCGCCAACCGAGAAAATGACCTCCTTGAATCCGCCGATGCCGGTCGGATTGGCGCTGAGGAGTTCGGCCCGCCACCCCTTTGATTCGGAGTAACGGGTGTACATTCTATACAAATCGGCGGCAAACAGTGCCGCCTCGTCGCCGCCGGCGCCGGCGCGGACCTCCACAATGGTGTTCTTGCCGTCGTTGGGATCCCGGGGGATCAGCAGGAATTGGAGTTTCCCGGCGAGGCGGGCTTCCTCACGGCTGAGATCGGCATGCTCCTCGCGGGCCATTTCAACCAGTTCGGCGTCACTCGAGTCCTGGATTATTTCTGCGGCTTCTTCAAGGCCGGTTACAACCTGCCGATAGTCGCGGTAACTGTTGACGATCTCTTCGAGACGCCGGAACTCGATGGTGAGTTCTCTGAACCTGTCGGGGTTGGCCGCGACGTCCGGCCGGGCCATTTCAGCGCGGATCTCTTCAAATCGATTTTCTACGTCGTCCAGTTGACCGAACATTCGACTTCCCTGCGAGTTATTCTGATGGACGGTTGGCCCTTGCAACGTGATGTCAGGCCAATATGTTGAGTCAGGTATTGGCGTTTCTCAAATTTCGCAGCCGTTTCCGCGAACCGCGGCGAGGCGCTGATGCCCGTAATCCGCAAACGAGGAATGCACCCGGACACATTCCGGAAAGGAAACAAAAAAGGCGAAGCGGTATGCGCGACCACCGGCAGGCGGACGATGCCGTTTCACCTATTGTCTGACATACTGAATGGCTAATCTTCGGCGGCTGCCTTCGCGTCAGCCTGTTCAGGAACCTCCCCGGCTTCTTCTTCGTCCAAATTGTAACGCCGCCGGTACCGTTCCACCATACCCGCGGTGTCCACCAGTCGCTGCTTGCCCGTATAGAACGGATGACAGTTGGAGCAGATGTCCACCCGCAGCCCGGGCACGGTCGCGTGCGTGTCCAGGGAATTCCCGCAGGCGCACGTGATGGTGGTTTCCACGTATTCAGGATGAATATTTGGTTTCACGAGATCTTTATCCTCTGATCCGGATGAATCGACGACAGAATCAGCCACATAATATATGCAAAACAGTAATCATGCGCAAGGTTAAAGGCTAAATGCGGCCTGCCGGAGCCTGACGGCCGTTTTCGCCGGATTCCTATAACTGCCGGTTCATTGAATCCAGAAACGCCTCGTTGTTTTTGGTACCTGCCATTTTCTCTTTGAGGAACTCCATGGCATCCAGGGCAGGCATCTGGTTGAGCAGCCGGCGCAGGATCCAGACCCGGTTGAGTTCTTTTTCGTCCAGGAGCAGTTCCTCTTTCCGCGTTCCGGACAGGGTAACGTCGATAGCGGGATAGATGCGTCGGTTGCTCAGGCGCCGGTCCAGTTTCAATTCCATATTGCCGGTACCCTTGAATTCTTCGAAAATAACCTCGTCCATACGGCTTCCCGTTTCAACGAGGGCAGTGGACAGGATGGTCAGACTGCCGCCTTCTTCGATGTTTCGCGCGGCGCCGAAGAATCGTTTGGGCCATTGCATGGCGCTGGAGTCGAGCCCTCCGGTAAGGATGCGGCCGCTATGAGGGACGACGTTGTTATAGGCCCTGGCGAGGCGAGTGATGCTGTCCAGGAGGATGACGACGTCCTGTTGATGTTCCACCAGACGCTTGGCCTTTTCGATGACCATGTCCGCCACCTGTACATGCCGGGTTGGAGGTTCGTCGAAGGTGGAACTGATGACTTCTCCGTTGACCGACCTCAGCATGTCGGTCACTTCCTCAGGACGTTCGTCTATCAGGAGCACAATCAGATTGATTTCGGGGTGGTTCTCGGTGATTGCGTTGGCTATCTTCTGAAGCAGCATGGTCTTGCCGGTAAACGGAGGGGCGACGATCATGCCGCGCTGGCCCTTGCCGATGGGTGTCAGCAGATTCATGATTCGAGTTGAGAAGTCGTTCGAATCGTATTCCAGCTTCATGCGCTGCCGGGGGTGCAACGGGGTGAGGTTGTCGAAGAGGGTTTTCTGTTTGGCCAGTTCCGGATCTTCGAAGTTTACGGCCTCAACCCGGATGAGCGCGAAATACTTCTCGTCGTTCTTTGGCGGGCGAATCTGTCCGGAAATGGTGTCTCCCGTGCGGAGGTTGAAGCGTTTGATCTGCGAATGCGAAACGTAGATATCGTCCGGGCCCGGGAGGTAATTATAATTGGGCGAACGCAGGAATCCGAAGCCGTCTTCCAGAATTTCCAGAACGCCCTTGGCCAGAATGAGCCCGTTTTTCGCAGTCTGTGCCTGAATGATGGCGAAAATCAGCTCCTGTTTTCTCAGGCTGCCGTAGCTCTGGATCTCAAGGGTCTGGGCCAACCGTGCGAGTTCCGAAATGGTCATTTTCTGCAGTTCAAGTATATCCACGCCACCTGCCCGGGGCGGCGCTTTCGGGATTTCTCTGGTCGTTCCGGTTGCCATTGGCGGATCCGATATGTTGACGTTGCCTCGTGTGGGATACAGGCGGCTTATCTCTCATGGATTACGGCCGGACCCGGACAGCCGGAGGCAAACGGCGGAAAAGCGGATCGGACGAATCTGGAAAAAGGAGGCGGATCGAGGAAGTTCGTGAAGCCAAGGATGCAGGAAGCGAGGAGCCGTCTGTATATATGCGGTAAAAAAGTGGGAAGGAAGCGGAAGAATTACACTGAAAAAGTAAACCAAGAGATAAGGGTTGTCAAGTTTTTTCTTTATTTTTCCGGAAGATAGAAAAATGTCTCCCGGTTGTTCCGCAGGATCCGCACCCGAAGCGGGGGTGCTGACGTCAATCCGAATAACAACGTGACCCGACGGCGGCCGCGGTCGTTGCCTCACGGACTGCGAGACCGACCGCATATTGGTGCCGCGCAGGATCCGTCGCTCCATCTTGTCAGCCGGTGTCAGACCACGGGGGCGGACTCCGGCCTCCCTTCGAGAACCCGCCCTGCCGTTAAGAAGCCACGGACGATGCAGGTTATTCTCGAATGAAAGGTTGTATGTACTGAGTCGGGGATTGGTCAGGTTAACGCCGTCGGCAATGCCGAAAAGACCGTTGTGGCAGTTGCGAGGTTCGGATGGATAATCGGGCTTGCCTTTTGGGGATGGACTGCATAGGTTAACTGGAAACGAAGGTCATCGGGGGAGCCGTCATGCCGAGATCCGCCTCGGAATACAGCGCCGCGCTGCTGGAGGGCCTGAACGAAGGCGTGATTGCGTTCGACCGGCATCGCTTTGCCGTGCTGGCCAACGGGGCATCGATTCGCCTGCTGGGACTGGCCGGGCAGGAGGTGGTGGGGCGCGGAGCCGACGAGCTGTTCGTCGGAAGCCCTGAACTGCTGAAGATTCTGGAGGCGGGGTTTCGAGGTCGTCTGTATCCGGAACCGAGGGATTTGAATTTGCAGCAGGAAGAGGTCGGGATGCGTCGATTGGGCGCCACCACATCGTATTTGAAAGCGGATCTGAAACAGGGACTGGTTCTGGTTGTCCAGGACGTTTCGGCCCTGAAGAAGATGGAGTGGGAGATGTTCCAGGTAGCCAAGATGAGCGCGCTCGGTCGCCTGGCCGCATCCGTCGCGCACGAGGTCCGGAACCCGCTGGGTGCCGTGGACATTCAGTTACAACTCCTGGAAGACGACCTTCGGACAGTGGATACGGGGATGCGGAACCGCGCATTCCGCAGGCTCAATATCGCCCGGATGGAGATGAAGCGGCTTGACCGGATCGTGCACAATTTCTTGAGGTTTTCCAGAACGCCGAGGCTGGACCTGCAACGGATCAGCCTGAACGACGTGATTCAGCATGTGTTCGATCTGGTCTCTCCGGAAGCTCGGGAACGGGGCGTCCAACTGAACCTGGATCTTCGCGACGGTCTTCCCGCGGTGGAAGGAGACGATAGCCAGCTGGGCCAGGCCGTCCTGAACATAACGGTAAATGCATTCCAGGCAATGGAAACCGGTGGGCAACTGCGCGCGCGGACGTTTATGGATTCCAACGGTAACCATGTCTGCCTGACAATTTCCGATACCGGCTGCGGGATTCCGGATGAGGAGATCGATCGGATTTTCGAGTATTACTATACAACTCGCGATGAAGGAACCGGACTCGGACTCTCCATCGCCCAGCAGATTGTCTACCAGCATCGGGGCCACATCGAGGTGGAAAGCGAAACAGGAAAGGGAACCGTTTTCAGGATTCATATGCCAATTGCCGGACAACCCGGTTAGCCTTCCGGCTGATCGGTACCGGCGCCGGAACGCCGGGCAGCCGTACACCGATCATCGTGAATACGCACGAATCGACGCAGGGCGCATTCACCCGACGTCCGTGAACAGATTCCAGGCCGGTTCAGGCGTTGGCGACCTGAAACAGCGGTCGCGCTGACGGAGTGAGATGAAAACGAGAGACATCAGGATCTTTGTGGCAGACGACGAGTACCACATATGTGAGGGACTCAAGGAGTCGTTGACAAACGTCGGGTATTCGGTCGATGTCGCCTACGACGGCACAGAAGCGGCCGAACACCTGAAGGCGCGGGTCTACCACGCGGCTATACTGGATCTCAAGATGCCGGGAATCGACGGAATTGCCCTGTTGAAGCGGCTTAAGAAAACCAGCCCCGATACCGGCGTCATCATCATCACGGCCTTTGGAGAGGTCTCCACGGCGGTTGATGCCATGCGACTGGGCGCGTATGACTACCTCGCGAAGCCGGTGGATCTCAAGCGGCTGCATCTGTCCCTGCAACACCTTCTGGAACATCAGGCACTGGTTGCGGAGAACAAGGAACTCCGGGCCTGGCTGGGTTCGACGGAGGCCTTCGGTCAGATTGTGAACCGGAGCGCCTCCATGCAGCAGGTCTGCGACACGCTGGCGCAGGCGGCGATAACCGATGTTCCGGTACTTGTGATGGGCGATACCGGCACGGGTAAGGAGCTTGTCGCCCGAGCCGTGCACCAACACAGCAACCGCCGCAAGGGACCGCTTGTGGCGGTGAATTGCGGAGCCGTTCCGGAAACGTTGTTCGAGCGAGAGTTGTTCGGCCACGTCAAGGGTGCTTTTACGGGCGCCCACGCAGACAAGCCGGGACGTTTCGCTGCCGCTGAGGGCGGCACGTTATTCCTCGATGAAGTCGGTGAGATTCCACTGGCGAATCAGGTGGACCTTCTGCGCGTCCTGGAAGAGAAGGTATACACACCGGTTGGCAGCAACGACATGAGAAAGGCCGACGCGCGGATCATCTTTGCCACGAACAGAAACCTGGATCTGGAAGTCAGGGAGGGTCGATTCCGCGAAGATCTGTTTTACAGGATCAACGTCGTTCCCATTCGGCTCCCGCAATTGAAGGACCGAAAGGAAGATATTCCATTGCTTGTGAAGACGTTTGTGGATGAACTCTGCAAGATTCATCAAAAATCCAGGAAACGATTCACCCCCGATGCGATGCGGATGATACTGAATTACGCCTGGCCTGGAAACGTCCGGGAACTGAAGAATGCGGTGGAGCGTATCGTGGTGACGTGTCCGGAAACCCGGATCGGCCCTGAACGGTTGCCCACGGACATTCGCGCGACCACACCGGTTCAGAAGGATCTTGTTATACCATCGAATTCCTCCATAGAGGACATGGAACGCCTGTTAATCGAGAATACGCTGGCCCACGTGACCTCCAACCGGAAGGAAGCTGCCCGAATTCTGGGTATCAGCGTGCGCGCGTTACACTACAAGATCAAGAAATACAGCCTGGGATAAGGTAAAGTCGGCACAAATGGCGCATTCGGAGCCTCGACGGGTCTCGCGCTGCAATTTTTGCGCAATCTGCCGGGATTCGAGTGCAAATATTGCGTCAGTAGGGACACGGGATTGAATATTTCGCGCCCGGCGATTGAAATCGCCGGGCGTAAGTTTATTTTTAATAAGCACCTGTACATTATCTCATAAAACTGGCATTAAAGTTGCTTATAAATAGGGCGACGATTCCATCGGATTTGCTGATACGAGCGAAAACCATTGGATGGCGTTGTTTACCGGGGTGATTCAGCTGCAGGATGTCGCGTTGGCAGCGTGCATTCACGCCGGGCTTGCTGCAATAATTGCATTTCAAGTACGACTGGGTTCGGGGACACAGGCACACTTGATACCGAACGCATATCCGGTTTGAGCCGGACCTGGGATATCCCGGTTGCAGACATGGCGCTATCGAAGTTCCATTATAGCAGTGAATGGGAAACGGACCTGAGCGGTGTGGTCGGGTTCCACCCCACGACGATGGTCCCGAACCTGGAATCCCGGGATCGGATGGGCGCAATCAAGGCGCTCGTGAACCGTTTGCACGGCTCGGGCTACGTGACGGACAGTCTGCGATTCCTTCAATCGGTTCTGGACAGGGAAGACCTCGAGAGTACCGCAGTCGGTAACGGAATCGCGTTTCCCCATGCACGTTGTGGTTCTGCCGCGCACCTCGGAATGGCGTTGGGCATTTCAAATCACGGTGTGGACTTTCACTCGGATCTGTATCCTGAGCCCGTTCGACTCATTTGCCTCGTGGCCGTGCCCGCGGAGGGCGACATAAGATACCTGCCGCTTCTCGGCTATTTGTGCCGGCTTTTCCACGAGGATATCACCGGAACTTTTCTCGAGTCCCGAACTGCAGTGCAGATGAATCGACTACTGCTGCGACAGATGCGCCTGCACGGGGCTCTGCCGGAGGCGTGCAGGGAGCACGTTTCGGCGACTTAGACGCGTATCGCACACTGATTCTCCGGAGGATGGACACGTGGCTGGAATAATGATTCAGGACAGCGAGTCTCTTGATCTCTATCTCAGGGATATTGCTTCTTCGGAGCCGCTTACCGCCGAGACAGAGATCGCGCTCGCGCACAGGATCCGAAAGGGAGACCAGAAGGCCAGAGACAGGCTGGTCGCTTCGAATCTCCGTTTCGTGGTCAGCGTTGCCAGGGAATACCAGAACCATGGGGTGCCGTTGGCCGATCTCATCAGCGCGGGGAACATGGGTCTGATGACGGCCGCCGAACGATTTGACGGGACGCGGGGATTCAAATTCATATCCTACGCGGTCTGGTGGATACGCCAGGCCATTCATCAGAGCCTTGCGCAGGACTCACGCGTGGTGAGGCTGCCCATCAACCGTATCGATCTGTTGCACAACATCGCCAAGGTTTCGCGGGAGATTCGACAGACGGAAGAGGCCGACCCCGATCCCGAGACGATTGCGGAGAAACTTGGCGTTTCCGTGGACATGGTACAGGATACGCTCCTCCGGGCGCGCGACGTCTGGTCGCTCGATGCGTCTTTCAAAGACGACGACGACCACAGCCTGCTGCATATTCTCCCGGACAGTTCTCAGAAAGCGCCGGACCTCGAAGTGGTCGACGAGTCGGTCAAGGACCAGGTGAAGATGGTCCTTGAAACCCTTGACGCGCGGGAAGCGGAAGTGTTAAGGCTTTATTTCGGGTTAGGCGACGAAGAAGCGATGACGCTGGAAGAGATCGGCACCAGGTTCAGCCTTACGCGGGAAAGGGTGCGGCAGATCAAGGAAAAGGCCCTCCGGCGACTGCGGCATCCGCGTCGACGGCTGCAACTCGAACCGCTGATGGAGTCGGCGTAAAGGGTCGACTGCCGGGGCCGCATGTTTCTCTTGCCGGCTACTGGATCGTATCGACTCCGATATCGCAGTTCTCGTGGCGGAGACGGAAAATGGTCTCCGCCCGTTTTTTTTCGGTTTCCGGTGCCGGCCGGCCGCGTTGTCGATGCGGGTATCCTGGACGGGGATCCTGCCGCAGCCCGTTTCGTCGCGGCGTTTTGACGAATAAATCGACGATAGAACCGTCTTTTTGCGTCAATCGGTATCGGCGCACTTGACAAATTCCCACAATCGGGCCTATATTCAGGGCAAATTCCTGAAAGGGGGTGAATTACCATGTCGAACAGGACCGATCTAGTCGACGCCATTGCAAATCAGGCCGGTCTGTCAAAAAGGAATGCGGAAGACGCACTGCGGGTCGTTCTGAACGAAATCAGGGATTCGCTCAAGAGCGGTGATCGCGTCGCCATTTCCGGTTTCGGGACGTTTTCGGTCGGAACCAGAGCCGCACGTACCGGTCGAAATCCTCAGACGGGTGAGACAATTCAGATTTCCGCGGGTAAGACCGTTCGTTTCAAAGCTGGCAAGGCGCTTAAGGACGCTGTCAACTAGCCGACCCATCGCCAATTCTGCAAATAGAGCCTCGAGAGCAAGACAGGATCGGGGCTTTTTTTCTTGACAGCGTGAATTCCGGGAAATATACTGTTCGGCGCGTCGCAGCGTGGCATCATCATCGACGCAGGCTCAATGGTCCTTTATGGAGACAGGGATGAATCGCCGATTGATGTTCGCAGTTTTGACAGTGTGCGCGGGGATGACACTTGCCTGTAGTGACCGCCTGGCGCATATGCAGGAGCAGCTTGCGGGCAAGTGGGAACTGGAGTCACGAACCCTGCCCGACGGCACGGTGCTTCGAAAACCCGAGGTTTCGGGAGTGTTCTCGTGGCAGCCGATCGATTCAAGGAAGGCCCACGTGACGCTGAATATGCTGGTGAACGCGGTCGGCGAAAAACCCAGGACGTTCGATTTTGCCGCAAGCAAGTACGAGATCTCGACCTCCGCTATTACGCGTTCCAGGTATCTGCTCATCCGGCAGGGCTACCGCTCGTCATTCGACGCGCCGATCACGATCTACCATAAGGCAAAGGTCGAAAAGGGTAAGATTACGCTGGAAGACGGGCTGATTCGCATCACGCACGAGCGGGGGTACAGCGAGGAGTTCCGCGGCGATCAGATGGTCGCGACTTTTCCCGACGTATTTGTGGACAAATGGACGCGGGTGCGCTAGCGTTATCAGGTTTTCCGGCATCGGGCGTCGCAATCGCGTCGCCAATCTACAGGAGCTGACCTGAAATCCTGCAAGGGGTGCGGGTTTCCCGATGAATCACCGTCGCCAGGACTCCGACACGGAAAGGGCCGGACAATTCTCCGAGCCTTTTTTTTGTCCGTGCCACGACCTCGGCAGAGATCTCAGTGGCCTGTTATCAGCCGCACCGGCAACCCTGGCGAAGACGGATCATCTGCCTTTCTTTCGAGACGGGTGATTTCACGTCAGGGCACGATCATCGCGGTGTTTAATGCCGACGGAATGCAAGCCGCGGCGAACACATCCTCGCGGTTGCCGCAAGGAGAAATGTTATGGCGAGGTTTTTTGAGCCGCTGAAAAACTTCGAAGTCAGAAAGATGCCGGAGCGGAAGACGTCCTTCTGGAAACTGGCCGGTCCGGGCGCAATCCTGGTGGGGCTTTCCATCGGTGCGGGCGAGATCGTTATCTGGCCGCGCATCGTCGCCGAATACGGAGCCGGCATGGTGTGGGCGGCCTGCCTCGGCATATTCCTGCAACTCTGGATCAACTTCGAAGTGGGACGTTGGACGGTTGCCACAGGTGAAACGGTATATACCGGATACAGCCGGGTGTGGCGAGGATTCGCTCCCATATTTGTTCTGTTGACGATTTTCAGCTGGATTGCACCTGGATGGGGACGGGCATCCGGACTGGCCTTGAAGGCGCTGCTTGCGGGGCCGCATGGCTGGGGTTCGGATACGTTCTGGACGATCGTCACCTTCGCGGGCGTGGCGCTGATTCTCTTCGGTCCGAAGTTGATATACCAGTCCGTCGAGCGGAGTATCGAACTGCTCGTTGTGGTGGTGACTGTCGGCCTGATCGCGGTCGCGTACGCGGTGGGATCGGCCCAGACATGGGCATCGCTGGGGAGGGGTATTGCCAATATCGGTTACATCGATCCGGGAATGAGTGTCAAGGCGATGTTCATCGCGCTCGTATTCGCCGGCGCCGGAGGTACGGCCAATCTCTTCTATACGTTCTACCTGCGCGACAAGCACGTCGGGATGGGCGCGCATCTGCCCCAGATGCGGAATCCGCTTCGAGGTCGGACCGAGGCGATGCCCTCGACCGGATTCCGGTTTGAGGAGACAGAAGAAAATATCGGTCGTTTCAAGAGCTGGTTCAACTATGTGAAGAAAGATCAGATGCTGTTTTTCTGGGCCCTGAATTCCGTAACCATTCTGCTCTTCATCTTCGGTGCGCTTGCGGTATTGCATCCCAATGGAATCGTACCTGCGAGGGGCACGCTGATCTGGGACGAAGCAGCGGTTCTGGCAACGGTCTGGGGCGAGACGGGCAGGTACGTCTTTCTGGTTGTGGGGCTGGCTACGTTGTTCAGTACGCAGCTCGCTCTGGTCGACGGGGTTTCGCGATCGATCGCGGATATCATCTACACCAATTTCAGCGTGGCGCGAAAGCGGGATCTGAGCTGGTGGTATCTGGTCGTTGCGGCGACATGGATTGTGGCAGGGTGTGTGATCACCTATGTGATGGAGGCCCGTGGCGTGAGTGAATTGGGGTTCCTGTTTAACGCTGCGTATATTGGCGGATTTGCAATGGCGCTCTATACGCCGCTGACGCTCTACATCAATCATCGTCATCTGCCCGCGGCCGCCCGCCCCGGATGGCTATGCACCGGTATGATGTCGATTGCATCGCTCGTATACATCGCATTCGCCGTGGCGTGTGTGATCTGGGAGTTTGGGCGGATGTGAGCAAAGTCGCACGAGAGAGCGTTTACCCCAATTTGAAAAAACAGCAGCGCGACGCCGCGATAAACGCTTACGAAACGGGGTGAAACGGTCGTCAAAAAGGACGTTTTTTCAGTTCACGTCCAGTGACCGGGTGTATCCTGGTAATCAGCCGTTAAATCACCTTCATCCACTTGCCTATATTCGATTTTACGTCCCGTAAAAATAACGAATCAATGTTAAATCGCCTTTGTCTACCTGCATATATCCGGCTTTACTTCCCCGAAGAATGACGAATCAAGGTTAAGCATGGCCTTTGACGGCAGAGTCTTCCGCGTGGCGCTGACCGCCGATTTTTACGATTCGGAGGGGGCGTGCAGATTCAGGGATATGGGTCTGGCGTTATTTGACAGCCATGCCCATATTCAAACGTCGGTATTCGACGTGCATCGGCCGGAGATCGGCGCCGAGCAGGTAGCGGACGTACAGGGCGTGGTCGTACTCACGCCCGCGGTGACCGCCGAGACCGTGTCGGCGTCAGAGGATCTGCTGGCCATCGTGCGCTTCGGCGTGGGGTACGACTCGGTCGACGTTGGCGCCTGTACCGAGGCCAACGTCGTCGTGCTCATCACGGCCGGCGCGGTCGACCGTTCCGTTGCCGAGGCAACGGTGGGCTGGATGATCGCGCTAACGCACCACATGCGCGTCAAGGACCGCCTGGTCCGTACCGGCGGGTGGGATGCACGAACCCGATATATGGGGAGTGAGTTGAGAGACCGTACGTTCGGGGCCGTGGGGCTGGGCGGAATCGCTCGGGAGACCGTACGGTTGCTGGGTACGTTCGGGATGAATCCGCCCCTTGCATTCGACCCATACGTCGACCCGGACGAGGCCGGTAAGCTGGGAGTGGCCCTGGTGTCGCTTCAGGAGTTGATGGCGGCGTCGGATTTCGTTTCCGTCCACTGTCCGCTGACCCGGGAGACGGAGGGACTGATCGGCAGGCAGGAATTGTCAGCGATGAAACGGGGCGCCTATCTGATCAATACGGCCAGGGGCGGCATTGTGGATGAGGATGCACTTTTCGACGCCCTGGAAACCGGCGCGATAGCCGGCGCAGCACTGGATTGTTTCGCGGAGGAACCCGTAGTGGAACCGCAACGGTTCGGTAAGTTCGACAACGTCCTGCTTGCGCCCCATTCGGTGGCCTGGACAGGTGAATTGTTCCGTGACATCGGACGGGCGGCCTGCCGGAGTATGGTGGATTTGTCACTCGGTACGCGTCCTCACGGCGTGGTAAATCCGGAAGTATTCCGCAGCCGGGGATTTCAGGAGAAGTGGTCACGGCTTTGCAGTGGACGGATTCGCGGTGGCCAGGCAACCGCACGGCTTCACCAGCGGCAATCAAGCCGGAAGCGGACGCCGGAAAAGGGGGAGGCACGTGGCTGACGTCATCAGGATTCATCCGGAAAACAGAAAAGTCTTCGACTATCGCGGTCGCGCCCTGGTGCTGCTATGTGCGACCGAACACTATGGGGCGGTGATAAACCGGCCGTTTCGGTTCGAACGGTATTTGAAGGACGCGTCTGAACGGGGACAGACGCTGACGCGGTTGTTTACGCTATTCAGAGAGTTGCAAACGCCTGTAAACCCCTACTCGACCTGCAAGCCCGAATCACCCGATTTTGTCGCGCCGTTCGAACGGACGGGGCCGGGAAACGCGCTGGACGGGCAGCCGCAATACGATCTTGCGCGCTGGAATGCCGAGTACTTCGATCGGTTGCACGCATTTCTGTCTCTTGCGGAGTCGTATGGCATCATCGTGGAGGTGGTACTGTTCAGCAACACGTACAAGGACGAGGTCTGGGCGCTCAATCCGCTGAATCCGGCCAACAACATAACAATGGAACCCCCGGAACAGCCGGTACCCTGGCAGGAGTATATGACGTGCCGCCGGAAGGACCTGCTGGATTGGCAGCGCGCGCACGTGCGTCGTATCGTGGAGGAAACCAATCGGTACGGGAACGTAATCTACGAGATCTGCAATGAGCCGTGTTATTTCCCCGATACCGGCGATTTACCCGGATCGGAGGAGGTGAACGGCTGGCAGGCGCAGTTCATTGCGCAAATCCGAGAAATCGAGAGCGGGATGCCGAACCGACACCTGATCGCCGGACAGGAAGCGATGACGATCAGACCGTTCGATCAACCCTCCGACGGTTCGTTCGAAGCGATGGATTTCGACGTCGTGAATATTCACCCGCTGCCAAATACCGTGTGCGGCGGCCGAAGTTATGACCTCGGCGACTTCATGTCCAAACAGCTCAAGTTGCGGCCGCTGCGTGATTTTACCCTCGCTGCCTACGGGCGCCCGAAACCGCTGAATCACGACGAAGACAATATCGCAACCCAGTACAAGGAAGTGGAAGGATGGACGGTGCACCGCAAGCGGGCGTGGACAGCGCTGTTTTCCGGGGCTCATTACGATATGATCGACTTTTCCATCCTGCCGTACCTCGAGACGGGAACGCCCGACTCGAGAAGCGGGATTCGACGGTGGATGGGCAATCTGGCAGGCTTTATCCATTCCATCGATCTTGCCAGGGCGCACCCGGTCATGCCGGGTTGGCTTCTGGAACGACCCGATCATACACTGGAATCGGTGTTTGCGGTTGCGGGCGAGGATTATTGTATCTATCTGGCTGACGCCCGCGAACGGGAGGATACCGGGTGCGGCGATCCAATCGAGGGAGGGCTATGCTTCGACCTGCCGCAGGGCACGTTCGAAATGTCCTGTTTTTCTCCTGCGGACGGCGTTTATTCTCCTCGTGTCCCTCTTGATGGGGGCGAATCGCGCCGGGTGGTTTTGCAGGCATTTCGGCACGACGTTGTCATTCGCATCACGAAAGTGACGTGACGCAATGGGGCGTATGGAGGGACAGGTCGCCTGGGTGAGTGGCGGCGCATCCGGCATGGGAGAGGCCACGGCCGAACTGTTCGCCGCCGAAGGCGCCCGGGTGGCCGTTGCCGACGTTCAGGAAGAACGTGGTCGCGACGTGGTGAACCGCATCGTGGAACAGGGCGGAGACGCGATCTTTCTTGTGTGCGACGTGGCGCAGGAAGAACAGGTGCGGGGTTCGATTGAAGCGACCGTGGCGCGTTTCGGGAAGTTGCAGACCGTTGTGAATTGCGCGGGAATCGTGCACGTCGGGTGTCTCCATGAATATTCCGAAAAAGATTGGGATCGGCTGATGGGAGTCAATCTCAAGTCGATCTTCTTTTCACTCAAGTACGCCATGTCTCACTTCAGGGAGCATCGGCGAAGTTATATGGTGAACATAGGATCTGTGGGCAGCTTTGTCGGTCAGGCCGAAACACCCGCGTATACCGCGTCCAAGCACGCTGTGCTGGGATTGAGCCGCTCGATCGCGCTGGACTACGCCGGAGACGGACTGCGCTGCAACTGTATCTGCCCGGGCATAACGGATACGCCCATGCTGAGGTACCATCTGAATACGACGCCGGACCCGGCGGCCACGCTGGCGCAGCGCCTGAGGCGTGTCCCCACCGGAGCCGTCATCAGGCCTGAGGATGTTGCGCAGGCGGCGGTTTACTTCTGCTCCGAGGGATCAGCGGGAATTACCGGCACGTCCCTGGTGGTCGACGGCGGGTATATCGCCGCTGCCGAATGGGAGACGTCGGGTCCAACTCGATTTACGGAGGAGCCGTGAACACGAGACTGGCATGCTCGGATTTTACCTTTCCCCTGCTTCCGCACGAAGACGCGCTTCAACTGGTCTCAATGCTGGGTTTCGAGGGCGTGGATATCGGACTCTTCGAAGAGAGGTCGCATCTGTGGCCTTCGCGTGAGTTCGACGATGTGCCGCGCTCCGCCCGAACGCTTAAGGAAAAACTGGATGACGTCGGACTCGAGCCGGCCGACGTGTTTTTGCAGATGGCGATGGATTTCGTGCCCTACGCGATCAATCATCCGGAGCGCACCCGGCGTCAGAGAGCGCGAGACTGGTTTCTGAAATCCCTGGAGTACGCCGCCGAGTGCGGGTGCGCGCACGTTACGGCGCTGCCGGGCGTTCATTACCGGGATGAGAAGCGCGCCGACTCATTCAGCCGCGCCGTCGATGAGTTGAACTGGCGTGTGGCGCGGGCCAGGGAACACGACATCGTATTTGGCGTTGAGGCGCACGTCGGTTCTCTGGTTCCCAGGCCGAAATCGGCGGAACGCCTCGTACAGACTGTTCCCGGCCTGACGTTGACGCTGGATTACACGCACTTCACGAAAATCGGCCTGCCGGATTCGGATGTGGAACCACTGATGAAATATGCCAGTCACTTCCATGCGCGCGGTGCGCGGCGGGGTCGGTTGCAGACGACTTTCGATCACAATGTTATCGATTACCGGCGGATCGTCGAAGTGATGAGGGACAGCGGATATCGGGGATGGCTCGGCATCGAATACATCTGGATCGACTGGGAGCATTGCAACGAATGCGACACCCTGTCCGAGACCGTAAGATTTCGTGATTTCTTCAGGTCGATGAAATGAAATGCACGAAGGATTCATCGACCCGAACGCCGGCCCTATTGACAAGCCCGGAAGTCACGAGTATATTCGATTGAACACGATTTCGGTAAGGATCGTGCCATCGTCCATATCAGATTGTTTTTCTATTATTTAAAGGAGACCGGTTATGGCACGCGGTGGTGTAAACAAGGTGATTCTGATTGGCAACGTTGGAGCGGATCCCGAACTGCGATATACAGCCGGCGGAACCGCCGTTACGAACTTCAATATCGCCACGAACGAGAACTGGACGGACAGCGCCGGGGAACGCCAGGAGAGAACCGAATGGCATCGCATTGTGGTGTGGGGACGGCTGGCGGAGATCTGCAATCAGTATCTGCGGAAGGGAAGCAAGGTCTTCATCGAGGGACGCCTTCAGACCCGCAGTTGGGAAACGCAGGATGGACAGAAGCGGTATACCACCGAGGTTGTCGCAAGAGATATGCAAATGCTCGACTCCCGGGGAGAATTCGATTCCGGCGGGAGTGCATCGCAGGGTCCCGGCCAACAGAACGAAGGAACGCGGGACGTGCGATCAGGATCCTCCGAAAACGGAGGCGGCGGAGATACAGGATCGGGCGGGTCGGGCCCGCCGCCCTTCGGCGCCGCCGACGACGATCTCCCGTTCTGAGCGCGGAGGTTGTGGACAGCGCGAATCGCACGGGATGATCCGAGGTCACAGGGCTGCGGGTTCTTTCTGCAGCCCCTTGTGCCGTACGTACATCGAGTACGTATCTGCGGCCGGGATGTAACTCACGCGCACCCGGCGAGCGGAAAATCGGTGGTCTTGCGTGGATATACATCCGGTAACGGCATGTTGAAGTCAATAGCGTTTTTTTCCGGCGCAGCGCTGATGGGGTTGGAAATTGCGGGCAGCCGGGTGCTTGCGCCGTATTTCGGCAGTTCGGTTTTCGTCTGGGGCAGCCTGATCGCGGTGGTGCTGGCCGCGCTGAGTCTTGGCGCGTACACGGGGGGCAGGCTGGCAGATCGCATGCCTACGGGACCGCCTCTTGCCGCGTTGTTGGGCGTGGCCGGGCTGATGGCGTTTGCGATGCCCTGGGTGGCGGCGGCGGTCAATCGGGCGGTTTTCCTGATGAATCTGGGACCCCGGGGCGGCCCTTTGCTGGCCTCGGTCGTACTGTTTACAATTCCGGGTGTGGCGCTGGGAGCCGTCACGCCCTTTATTATTCGGCTGCTGGCTGAACGCGTCGACCGGATCGGGGGCGTTGCGGGAACGGTTTCCGCGTTGTCCGCCCTGGGAAGCATCGTGGGAACGCTGGGAACGGCGTTCTATCTGATACCCGCTATGGGGGTTGGGCATATCTTGTACCTGATCGGTGCGGTGCTTCTGGTTTTGTCGGCGATGGCTCTGCGGGGGGTGTACAGTCGCACGGAACCAGCAGGGGACACGCGATGAATCACGATCCGGTGGGCCGCGCCGGTAGAAGGATGGGGACTGTCGCAATATCGAGGAAATCTGCGGCGGCTTTATGGCGGGCAGCACCCGCCGCTGGCGGCACCGCGCCGGGTCTGAATTTGAAACGGCTTGTTGTCAGACTGCTTTCATTCAGGCTTCCGCTCTTGATAATCCCGGTCTTTACTCTCGCGGCATGCGACGTCCGGCCGGAGATACCGAAGCAGGAAAGACTGGTCTACGTCCACGACTCCCTGTACAATCACATCGTGGTTTCCGAAGACGACGAAGCACGGTACCTCCGGTTCGGGTACGGTGCAAAACAGAGCGCGATGACCCTCGGAAACCCCATCGCGCTGCGCGTGCCCTACACCGCGTATCTTGCGTTGGGGATGGCTTTCACGAATCCGGAGCGTGCGCTGATGATCGGACTTGCGGGCGGGTCGGTAGCCCGATTGGTACGGTCCGTTCGCCCGGAGGTTGCTCTGGACGTGGTGGAACTCGACCCCGACGTGGTTCGCGTGGCAGAACGGTACTTCGGCGTCGACGCGGACGGCAGTCTGAGGATTCACGTGGACGACGGCCGGATGTTCGTCAAACGAACGACCGATCGGTACGACTGGGTTGTTCTGGACGCGTTTCATGCGGACTCCATGCCGCACCATATGGCAACCGCGGAGTTTTTCGATGAAGTAAAGAGAATACTTACGCCCCGCGGCGTTGTAACCATGAACGTGGCGCCGCTCGGGCCCGGCGTATTGTACCTCTCGATCATTCGTACGTTGGTGCGGGTATTCCCACAGGTGTACCTGTTTCAGGTACCGGAGCGGAGCAATATCGTAGCCGTGGCAACGCTGGATGGAGCCAGGCTCAACGGCGATCAGATCGTACGGTCGATTCGTGAGTTGAAGACGAGAACAGGCGACACGCTGGAACTGCTGATACCGGCGACCCCTTACGGTGAGCGGAAGCCCGTGGTCCGGGGCGTTCCGGAATTGACCGACGACTATGCGCCGGTGGACTGGCTGCGTTACTGGCGGGGGTCCGCTGCAGGGATCAGATAGAAACAGAACACTTGCCATTGTGGACGAAGACAAGGCGCGAAACAGAGGCGAATCGGCGGATTCGTGGAGGGAGCGCAACGCAGGTGTTCGGCCGCAAGGGCCGGACGCCTGTCTGCATGCACCGCACAGGCAGGCAGCCCGGATGGATTGTTGCAACGGGCTGTTAAACGGAAGGAGATACTCGATGGCGGGAGTATGGAAACCGGAACCGGAACTGCTGGAGGCGCTGGATGCGGCAGTACCGGGAATCCTGGCGTCTCAGAAGGAGAACGGGCAGTTCGGTACGGAGCCGTGGATCTGCGGAGACCAGAACGTGATTTTTCCCCTCTCTGCGGCATGGCACCTTGAGGAGAGCAGATACTACGGCGATGAAGCCGTCCTTGCTGCGATCGTTCGCGGCGGGGACGCGCTGATCGACGCCCAGGACGAACAGGGAAAGTGGACGTTTCTGAAAAAGGACTATTCGGAGTGGGGGCAGATTTTCATGCCCTGGACCTACAGCCGCTGGATTCGTGCCTATCAACTGGTTCAGGAAGCAATGCGCGGCGACGCTCGAGCCCGGTGGGATGATGCACTGCTGATGGGGTTCGACGGTATTTCGAGGACTTGCCTGGCGCACGTTCACAATATACCCGCCCACCATTCGATGGCCCTTTTCTGCGCGGGTACTGTATTCGGACGGGAGGACTGGAGAACACAGTCGCGGGCGTTTATGGCGAAGGTGGCGAACGCACAGTCGCCGCAGGGCTGGTGGCCGGAGCATAGCGGGCCGGTCGTGGCGTATAATTTCGTCTATTCGGATTCGCTGGGGATATACTTCGGGATGTCGGGCGACACGGCTGTGTTGCCCGCGCTGGAACGTGCGGCTGCTTACCATGCGAGTCTGACGTATCCCGATGGCAGTACTGTTGAGACCGTGGATGGGCGCAATCCCTACCACGGCGGCGTGCACGAGGGCAACCCGGGTTTCAGCCATACGGCCGCGGGCCGAGGGTACCTGGCGCAACAGCACAGACTCTTGCTGGAGGAGGGAACAGGGTTCGCTCCGGATTACGCGGCGAGTCTGCTGTTATATGGCGGCGATGGTGAGGCAGTTGAGACGGCTGCGGGGAAGGAACGGCACGTCTTCCGGATGGGGGACGAGGCGACAGCGGTCAGGAATGGTCCCTGGTTCATCTGTCTTTCGGCCTTCGTTGTGGATTTCCCACAGAATCGTTGGGGCCAGGACAGGCAGAACTTCTTAAGCGTGTTCCACGACAGCGTGGGGTTGGTCGTGGGCGGCGGCAACACAAAGCTGCAGCCGCTGTGGAGCAGCTTCACGGTGGGTGACAAAGCGCTTCTGTCGCACACGCCGGGAGACGAAGACCCGGACTTCGACGTACCCGAGGGATTGATCCACGTGCCTGACGAGCTTTCGTATGACTCAGGCGAGGATGGCGGCCGGCTGCGGATGCGCTACGGTGAGGAAACGTGCAGCGTAGACGCGACGGTCGAGTCCGAAACCGGTTTGACGCTCGTCTACGCCGCAACGGGAAATTCAGGTTTGCCGGTGGACGGACACGTGACGCTCATCCCGCACCTGGACCGCGAGGTGCGGTTTGCATCGGGAAAGACAGCGGTGCTGGGAGAGGAGAAGGCGGAGTGGACCGGCGAAGCGTGGGTGCAGCATGCCGGCTGGCGCCTGCACCTGCCGCCCGGAAGCCGCGTGGTCTGGCCAGCCTTGCCTCATAACCCGTACCGGAAGGCGGGAGACTCGACCATAGAAGAAGCTCGACTGGTCGTCGTTTTGCCCTTCTCGGCAGAAGTGGACCGGCATGCGTTGAAACTGGTGGTTGTGTAATTGCGACTCAGGCCTGTTTCGAGCGATTCTCGAGAATGAACTGCAAAGCTGTACGCGGGTGGTTCGAAGTACGCGTGGACCTGCCTTGCCGTGCGTCGGAAACGGTGTCGGAACTGTTGTTTGGCCTTGGGAGCTGCGGTCTGCAGGTACACGGTGGTTCGGCTTCCGGCAAGACGGGGCTTACGGCATACTTTCCCGTTGGACGGGACAGCGGCCGCGTGATATCCGGCCTTTGGAGCGGACTGCATGCGCTGACCGGTGATATGAGAGCCTTTCGCGTGGAAGTGGACCAGGTCCCGCTGGAGGATTGGGCCTCGTCCTGGAAGTCCCGATTCAGGCCCGTTTACCCGACTTCCTGCATCGCGATCTGTCCTCCCTGGGAACGGGTCGATGATCCTGAAGGCGGATTCAGTCTGGTGATCGAGCCGAAGACGGCTTTCGGAACCGGGCAGCACGAGACGACCCGGTTGGCCCTGAAGATGATGCATGGCGTCGTGAAACCGTGCGACGACGTGCTGGACGTGGGCACGGGCTCCGGGATCCTGAGCCTCGCCGCGGCCAGGCTCGGCGCCGCGAGGGTGACAGGTATCGATACCGATGTGCTGGCCGTTGAGAATGCCCGCGCGAATATGCGCCTGAACGGGAATCCCGGTAACGTGGCTTTTCGCTGGGGAACGCTTGCGTGTGTAACGGGAGCGTTCGACGTTGTGGTGGCCAATATCGACGTCCGCACGCTCGCGGGTATGCTGCCTGAGCTTGCGTCACGTGTTGCGGTACGGGGAAACCTGATCCTCGGGGGCGTGCTGGCGAAGGAGCAGGCGACGCTTCTGAAGGCGGTACGCGCGGCCGGACTCCACGTGGTGGAGGTCGTTAGCCAGAACGGGTGGTTGGGTATTCGGGCCGCCTGACGGATCGAGGCCGGCTACTGTGAATCGAACGTCGCGGCGGCCTGGCAACGTCCGCCGGACGCGCGTGTCCGGACGGGTGGCTAGTCTCCGGTCAGTTTGAGCATCTTTTCAGTCGACTTGAGTCCGTGTCCGGTCAGCGGCGCTACAACGCACTCGTCGCTGTTCTCGGGGAACTTCCTGAAGGCCGCAACCGCGGTCGCGGAGGTGGGTTCGGCGTACAGGCCCTGTTTACAGATATCCAACAGGGCGACTTCAATTTCAGCGTCCGTAACGGTAACAATCCGGCCGCAGGTCTCGTGAATGATGTCCAGGATCTGAGGCGCCCGTGCGGGCTCCGCAATTGCGATCCCTTCGGCTATCGTATCGCCTGAAGGCGCCGCGGAAAGTTCAGCCGGATGATCGCGCCACATCCGGTACAGCGGGGCGCAGTTCGCGGCCTGCACGGCGACCATCCTGGGCAGCCGGTCGATCAGCCCGTTTTCCAGAAGGTCCCGGAATCCGAGGAAGGCGCCGATAAGCATTGTGCCGTGTCCCGTGGGGACGATTAATGTATCCGGCGCTTTGAAACCGAGTTGCTCCCAGATCTCGAACGCATAGGTCTTTGTGCCCTGGAAGAAGAACGGATTCCAGACATGGCTCGCGTAGAAGTGGTGTTCGGCCGCTTCCATCGCCGCACGCGCCGTGGCTTCCCGGGAGCCGGGTACGCGGATCAGTTTTGCGCCGTAGAGTCGGATTTGTGCCAGTTTTCCGGGTGAATTGGACTCCGGCACGTAAATTTCACATTCAATGCCTGCTCTTGACGCATACGCGGCAACCGCGGCACCCGCGTTGCCCGACGAATCCTCCACGACCTTTTCAACCCCTAACTCGAGGGCACGGCTGATCAGGACGGAAGCGCCGCGATCTTTGAAGGAGCCCGTGGGAAAGAGGTTCTCCTGCTTGACCGTGAGAGGTTTACCGTCGATCTGCATTCGAACGATCGGCGTGAACCCTTCATTGAACGAGACGACGCGGGCATCCGCCCCGATCGGCAGCGCTTCCCGATATCGCCACATTCCCGGCGATCGACGCCCGATCATGTCCATGTCGATGGTTCCGCGGAAACCGACGTCCAGAGGCCCGCCGCAGCCGCATCGCCAGAGGCGGGTATCCTGGCGATGTACCATGTTGCAGGCCTGGCAGACGATCTGCAGCGTCATGACATGGTTCTCCCTTTCAGCATGGCCGAGGTGACGGCGATGGCCGCGCGGCGAGGGATGAGTCGTCCCGTGAAATTCAGCACCTTGTTGGCGAGGCCGTGGATCACGGAGGGTCTCTTGCCGAGTTTCCTGAGTGCCAGGGCCACAACGGCACCGGGCGTGGCCTCTCTTAAGCCGCTGGCGTCCTTCATCTGCGCAACGCTTGTGAATTCGGTTTTCGTGAATCCGGGAGAGAGCGCCAGTGAGTCGATGCCTCTTGTCCTGTATTCTTCCCAGAGGGATTCTCCCATCAACAGATTGAAGGCCTTGGAGGCGCCGTAGACGCCGAGGTACGGAGTCGCCTGGTATGCGGCGGTGGACGCCAGAAAGATAAGACCGCCGCGACCCCGATTCAGCATTGGCTGCAGGTATTGGTTGGTGAGCAGAACCGGAACGACGCAGTTCAATACGGTCATGTTTACCATGCGATCGGGGTCCAGGTCCGCGTACGCGCCGAAAAGGCCGAATCCGGCATTGTTTACCAGTAAACCGATTTCCAGGTCGCTCGTTTGATCTCCAACGCGGCGGCAGGCATCGCGACCCGTAAGGTCCACGGGAACAACGCGCGTGGCTACGCCCCGGCTCCGCCGGACATCGTCTGCAAGCGCCGCCATCCGTTGCTCCCGGCGGGCTACGAGGACCACGTTCAGGCCCCTGGCCGCCAGTTGCTTTACGAATTCGGCTCCCAGTCCGGAAGACGCGCCGGTTACCAGGGCCCATGGACCGTATTTTTCGTGCCATTGCATGCGGGCGGCTCCTTGCCGATCGGAAATCTCTAGTCTTTCAGCGCGGATTCGGCCAGTGCCTCGGTATCGGCCACCATCTTTTTCCAGGCGCTGTCGGTATAATCGGGGCCGAAGTCAAAGGGCTGGGTTTCGATGCACATTGTGCGCCTGTACTCTATGCGCGCCGCTTGCCTGAAGAATCTGCGCCAATTCACCCGTCCGTGGCCGGGGGCGAGGTGGGAATCGCGGTCGCCCGCGTTATCAGCCAGATGAAATGCGACCATCCGCGGGCCCATGACGTCAAAGAACCTGTGCGCATCGCCGCGTGAGGCCACCAGGGCGTGGCCCGTATCGAGGCAGAAGCCCAGGTTGGGATGGGCGAAGTCCCGGACGATCCGCTCGAAATGCTCGGGTCTGGAGGTAAACCGTCCGCCGTCGGACGGAAGCATATTTTCAAGAGCGATCTTGAAGTTGAGGACTTCCGCTTCCCTCAGGAGGGTGTCGAGGCTCTTGCCGATCTGGATGAAATAGGTTTCGAGCCCCTCCACGTCGGCGTCCGACCGGTTCGTGGTCGGATGCTGGATGCCAACTTTTGCCCCGACCAGCGATGCTCTTCCCATCCAGAGGCGCATCTTGTCCACGGCCCTCCGGCGCGTGGTTTCATAGAACGAGGCGATGTCATCGTCGGGAGAAAATGGGAGGTGAAACGTCTCGATGCACAGTCCCGCCGATCGATAACTGCCGCCGATTGTCTGAAGTTCGGATTCGGTGTTTCCTTCAAAGAGCGGGGGTGAGCCTTCGATTCCTGCCAGACCGGCAATGCGACAGGTTTCCATGATTTCACGGTGGGACTTTTCGGCAAGCCCGTAACCGGTCGTGGTCCACGTCCAGCTTTTCTGCATGATGGCTTCCTTCCTGGGACAGAACACTGATAAAACCAGCGGAATTGTCGACTGACGTTAATAATTACCGGGTTATCTGTTTTGCCGGTCGGCTTGAACAGGGAAGCGCCCGTTAAGTCTTCGATTCTTCCTTTTTCTGACGGGACCGTTTGCGCTCCCAACGATCGTACCAATCCAGCAACTGGGGAGTTGGCGCGAAATCGTGGATCGTTACCCGTCTGCGTCCGGGCAGATAGTTGCCGAGGTGCCAACCATTCGGATGGTAGAGCGCAAAATCTCCCGCGTCCATAAACAACCGCTCCGCACTCGGCATCGCCCCGGAATACTCCAGGCACGCGCGCTCCCTTTCTTCGCAGGGTTCGTCTTCCGGAGGCAGGGGAGTCCCGGCGGCGTCGATTTCACCCGGCAGATCGTCTCTCAGGTGACTGCCTGGCACATACCATGTACAGTTGTCCTCATATAGAGGGCAGTTGATCTGATTGAACCAGATCGGGTCGCGGTTCAGGCGGCGAAACTCATCCAGGTCGGGTACGTTGGATGTTTCCCGGATGTCCCGGTGCCACGCTGTGCACCAGGGTTTGTCCCGCGGCTCCAGCAGCAGTCCCGTTCGCGCGAGCCCGCTATTGGCAATTCTGTGCTCGGGGGTGAGCACCTTGCTGATTGCATCGACGAGCGGGGGAAGTTCCGCATAGTCCCAAAAGGGTTTGATGTCGATGTTGTAGTTGACGATGGGCTGGAGGCGCTGTGCCTGAGGACCCCGCTTTTCGTGGGCATAGTGATGGGCTTGCGCCGTGGCGCGACGAAGGTCGCGAATGAGCGACGGGGGCAGGATCTGGCGGAAAATCGCGCAACCCCGTGTGCGGTAGTCCTGGATCAGTGAATCACGGAATCTGAATCCCATTTGCGTCTCCGGCGGTTTGGACCGCCCGTTCCGGCCCTCACACCTTCCTCACGATATCGCCCACCCGAATGGTGCCCGGCTGCACCACTCGCGCGTTGAGTCCGCGGAGCCGGAACCGCTTGCCCTGGCGCGAATTGACGAATTTCATCGCATCGACGCCAAAACGGGACACGAACTTCCGACAACCCGTATGGGGCTGTTCGGACACACTGATCACGGCGGTGCCGAGCGACAGGCGGCTGCCGGGCGGCAGGTTGTCTTCGCTCAGATCCAGGTCCATGTACAGCTGGTCGCCGGCGAATTGCCAGCGGCTGTCGTCCTGAGCGACGAGGGCGGCGCACCGGGCGTTCATGACGGTGAGTTGTGTGAAGGGATCGGCCGATCCGTCCGGGGTTCGGGAACTGCCACGGGACTTCCAGTTGTCGCCCACGAGGCCTTCCGACGGGTGAAGTTCACCTTCGGCGAGCACTTCGCGCTGTTCGACCTCCGGCCGACGCACGATCATTTTCAGAACGCCTTCGTCCTCTGGTGAGTTCCGGACGTCGTCCAGACCCTGTTCGAGTTCCTTCATTGTCAAATGGGTTACGCCATCCATATCCGTCCTCCGTCTTCGCGGTTTTCAGGTGCAGGAATAACAACAGGTTGTGGGATTGGAGCCACGCTTGAAAGCTGCGTGGCGCGGCATGCGCCGGATGCAGAATCAAGTTGGGACCGGCGGCCAGTCAAACCCGTAGCCGACCCCCCTTACCGTGGAAATCGCGCCGTTAAAGCCGGCCAGTTTCGTCCTGAGTCGCGCGACGTGTACGTCGATGGTGCGCATACCGCCGTGATAGTCGTACCCCCAGATGCGGTCGAGCAGATCCGAACGCGTAAAGACGCGACCCCGGTGGACGACCAGATACTTCAGCAGTTCGTACTCCTTCAGCGTGAGGTCCACGAGGACGTCGTTGACGCGGACTTCGTAGCGCACCAGATTGATTACCAGTTCGTCCAGCCGGATTACGTCCCTTCGTTCCGTACTCCCGAGGATCAGCCGCAGGCGGGTCTCCATCTGCTCAAGGGAATAGGGCCGTGTGATGAAGTCTGTGATTCCTGCAGAGAAGTCGACGTTTGCGACGCGGGCCTCGTCTGTGATGAGCAGCACGGGCGTGTTACGGGAAGCGGGGGGCCGCAACAGGCGCTGAACCCGGTTGGGCAGGTGGCCGGGGAACGTGTCGTCGACGACGAGGAGATCAACAGGATTGCCCGGCTGGCTGCCGGTGTCGGACAACGTAACACGTTCGTGGTTCCAGGCCAGGCGTGAAACGGAATGACCAACCGATTCCAGGTCTGACTTCAGGCGGATGCCTTCTGTTTCACTGGCAAGCAGCAGGATGTGGGACATAGAATGGGCGTGACATCTTGCCGCGAAATTGCGGCGGAAATCGCTCCGGAAGGCAATGGGTTCAGTCAACGTCATCCCGGTCGAACGGGGATCTGTAACCTGACGGCGGAAATTACAGCGTGCCTATCGTTTCTGTCAAGGGCAATTTAACTTCGGGACAGAACCCGCACTGTGGCAGAACACCGGTTTCACCGGCTTTTCGGGACGAATGGCGGACCGATCGGGCATTTTTGTGATTTGCCGGATGCCATATGCAAACCAAAAAGGCCGAAGCGGCTCGCGGCCCCGGCCCTCTGCTCGGTAATAATATAACAATAATCCCACACGAAGTCAATAAATTTAAATCCTTTAAAAACAGAATATTA
This sequence comes from Candidatus Latescibacterota bacterium, assembly GCA_021295655.1. Classification (GTDB taxonomy): domain Bacteria; phylum Latescibacterota; class UBA2968; order UBA2968; genus JAAXHE01. The sequence goes on along the minus strand of JAGWBX010000013.1, from coordinate 39,661 downwards.
TATTGACTTTTTTGAAACCGTTTCGTATTTTTTCGTGTAGATGATTCGTCCCTTGTTCTGACCCTTCCTTTCCAGCTGTTGCTGGCGGGACTCTTCTTTACTTTCGGGGAAGGGGTGTCAGTGGACCGGAAACCGAACATTCGCGGCCGGAAGCACTGTGCGGTCTGCGGTGTGGAAATACCTGAGAGTCGCAGGCTGGAGATCCCTGCCGTGTCAACGTGCGTACAATGTCAGAAGGATCGGGAACTCGCGACCGGCAAGGACGATGGTCGGGACGAAGCCGGAGGTGTCGCGGCTGGAGCGGCGGCGGCGGCCGCACGCGATTCGGTCGAAGTCAGGGGAAATCTGGTATTGGCGGGGGACTGGTCCGGAAATCTGATGGATCTGGTCGGGCGCGAAAGGGAGGTGCGGCGACTGCTTGAGACGGGTGAAGCCGAGCAGGCTCGAACGCTGGTGCAAGCGCTACCCGTGGAGGAGCAGGCCGCGCTGGTGGCGATCAGCGAAGAGTCCGAGGAAGTGCTCTCAATGACAGGCGCCGACAGCGCCGGCGTACCCGGCTACAGCCCGGGGGTTGTGGAACTGCTGCCCGCCGAGACGCTGGGAAATCTGATTTCAATAGACCCCGATGAACGGAAGTTCAACACGGAACTGATCAGGGCGATGTCACCGGGCGTTCTGCAAAGCACGATGGCCGAGACACTGGACCGGGTCGACAATCCCGGCTTGCGCGCGCGGGTATCCTGGGAATGGCTGCAGGCCCTGGCGACGCTCAGGGATTTCGACCGCAGGGCCGAGCTATTGCGCGCCGTGGATCCGTCGCTTCTGGAGGATGCGCTGCTGGACCGCCTCGAACATTTGAATCTCAATGACGTCGTCGGCTTTGGCGGCTTTCCGGTCTACCGTTTCCGGCTTTTTTCCGCGGAGGGACTCGGCGGGACGCGTCCCAGCGCCTTTATCGACGACGCGGAAACCGGCATCGTACTAGACGCGCTGTATGAGGCGGACCCCTACCTGCTCTCCGTGATCATCCGCGGGGCGTGGGAACGGTCCCTCGCCGAAGATGATGAAGAAAACGGAGGCGGACAGCCGAATCTGAAGCGCGAGGAAAACGGAGAACAGGCCGATGAACGTCCTGGCAGGCGTTGATTTTGAGAAACTCAGGATCGGTTCCGAGGGGTTCCTGGGACAGGCTATCGCCCTGGGGGTCAAGTACGGAAGACTGTCCGAACATACTCCGGATATTTTGATTGCCTATTTGCGTACTGTTGGGATAAGATTCGGCCAGCGGTACCGGACCGGGATTGCCGTTTCGCGGGGTGTTTTTGAGCAGGGGGTGAGCAAGACGTTGATCAGCCTCGAACTGGGCCTGACGATTGTTTCGGATCAGGATCTCAACCGGGGCGTGGAACTGCTTGCCGAAGGCGATTTCGAGCGTATTCGCAAACGGGGCTGGGAGGAAGCGTACGCGCGGCTGGCGGAGATGGGTCGCGTGTGCCGCTCGATCCCGGGACGGCCGGAGTCGCGTCTAATGCGGGATTATGCTTCGCAGATCGACCGCTGGTCCCGCGTGGTCCCGGAGACCTGGATGGTTACGGGTGGGGAGGACGAAGACGAAGACCACGTGGACCCGCTGAAGGATTACGCCGGGTTTCGGGGACTGCACGCCCGGTTGAACTTCATCCGGCTTCTTCCGTCGTCAGTCCTGCATCCGTTTGCCGAGGCCGTGGACGAGTGCGGGTTCAGCGATTTCGTTCGACATCTGATTCTGGCGCTGGCGCTGGATCTCGAGACACTGGTTCCCGGCTCATGTGAAGTATCAGCCTTTGAAACCGACTGTCTCGGCGCGGAAGGCGTGTCGGCCTGGGCGCGCGACAAAGTAACGAAAAAAGCGAACGGGATGGCGCGCAAGGCGGTTGATGATTCGCACCTGCGGATGCTGTTGATGCAGGAGGTGGAAGACGAGATGGCTTGTCTGGCAGGGCTCCCGGCTGATTCGATTGCGGACGCGTTCGTGACCGATTCCTGATCCGGCTCGGTCGGGGCGCGGTACCGACGGCAGTACAGAATACCGCTCAGGATACCGATTTTCCGAAATGCCTGGCAAAGGTCAGGAAGTCAGGGAAGTTGATCTGCCCGTCCCGATTCAGGTCGAACATAGGATCGAAGCCGGTGGTGCCCTCCTGCCTTCCGAAATGCCTGGCAAAAAGCAGGAAATCGTTGAAGTCCACCCGCCCGTTGCCGTCGAAATCCACCCGGACGATCGCCTCCCGTTCCCAGGTGCGTATTCTTCCCATGAACGCGAGAATTGCATTGGAATCGACCCATTCGTCGCATTCCAGTATCAGTACGTCTCTCCCGTCCTGCGATACGTCAATCGATCCGGAATCGGACGGATATTTTAACGTAAGCAATTCACGATAAGCATCCGCGAAGTCGTCCGCGTCGTCTTCCGTATCCCAACTCGTGTAGAGTAGCAGCAACAGGTTCCGTCCATCCTTCGACCGGAATACGGCGTACCGGTCGCCGTTCCATCCTTCCGCCGCCGATTCGCCACGAACATCCATGTCAAAATCGGCGAAAATGATCCGCCAGGTCAGTTCTCCGATCGTATCCACGTCCAGCAGATTCCAGTCGTCGAAAAGATCCTCTTCCTGAAATGGCGGCCACGTAAACCGGTCCGGTTCTTCCCGGTCAATCCATTTCCCCGGATGCAGGATCTGCTCGGTTGAAACCGGTGGCTCAGCGTAGAGTCGATTGACGGCGCTCCATCCGTCCCTCTGAATCTCGTGGACGAAATTCATGCCGTAGGCGTAAACGACAGCCTGTTGTAACAACATGAAATCCGGAAGTTTATCGATTGTCTGCAGCGCTTGCGGTGAACTGCCCTGTAACTGCGCAAGCTGCTTCATATTGTTCCGGAGCGTCTCCGCGTCAAATACCAGCTGATCGCGGATCATGCTCCGCAACAGCCCGCGAACCGGCATGCGCCCGGTCCGGCTATACAAATACCAGATGGTCTCGACGTACGTCGCATCGCCTTCCCCGACCGCCTGTCGCGCGAGCTGTTCGTCGGTATTCAACGAATCGGCGCGCGCCGGCAGGTACCTGTTGAGGTCGAAGTGCTGATCCTGCAGACCGTGGCTGAGTTCGTGCGCTAAAACGACGTCAAGCAGACCCGCGGGAAGGTTTTCTTTCAGGATGTAGAATCTGTCTGTATCCGGATCGTAATACGCGAGCGCGCCGGCTTGCAGGAAGGAGAGTACAAGTGAGCGATCGAGGACGGCGTCACCGCTGTAAAGCCCCAGTTTTCGAATCACCGGGTCGTAATTCTCCCACTCGGCAGCGGTAAATTGCCGTTCCATCTGGCGTTCGGCGTACGCCTTGAAGTCGGATGGACTCTGCACCGCCACGTCGATTGGCCACTTGAACGCAAGCTCCCGGATCGCTGAGACCTCGTCCTCGATCTCTCTGGCTCTGCGTCTGAGTTGCGTAAGTTCCTGCGTCCGGGCGGGGACGTCCGTAAGGACGACGACGAAACAGGCGAACGACGCCAGAAAGCGAAAGAAGCGCATTCTGATCCGACCTTCAATTACCGGATTCTTTTTCTGCAGCGCGTCGGCGGGCTTCACGGCCCTTATCGGGGGTGGGATCTTTTACGAGCCCGTAGGATTCCCTGCCTTCATGACCTTCCGGCAGGTATTCTGTGATGGGCAGCCCTTCGGGGGTAACAAAGAGCAGGCAATGGCAGTATTTGTAGATTTTCATTTCGTCGCAGGCGCATATCCATTCCCTGCTGCGTTCGATTTCCGCTTTCTTGTCGGGGTAGAAGTTGCAGGGACACAATGGACGACCGAACTCGTCGACGTGTGCGGCCAGGCCGTTGACGACGGCGTCGGTGATGCCGCTGTCCGGATGGCCGGTGGTTCCGGTTTTCTCACAATATTTCTCGAAGTAGACCCACATACGCTTCAGGCTCTTTTCCGAAGGCTGGTCCATTGGCGATCTCCGGTATGTCGGTGGTTGTCAGTATGATTGGAACAGGAAATCCCTGCTTCGCCGTCGGAGTCGACGGAGATAAAACCATTGGGGAACGTCAACCATTCGTCCGGGTCAGATTGCAGGATGATCACACTGGCTTCGAGATACCTATGCAATTCTCTGACGCCCGTATGCGGCTTGAGTCTCGATGCATTCTCGTATCGGAAGATGCAAATTCAAATGCACGGTTTTACCGGGGACATTTCGGTCCATCGACCTCGAGCTTCCCAGTATTTCCTGAGGTTCCGGCATTCGACGAAATTGGGACAGAACACGCGATCCTAACGGAGATCGTCGAGATAGTCCATGGACTTCCTGAGCTCGGCTTTGGGGTCGCTTCCTGGCGGGATGGCGCATTCGAATCCGCTGAAATATTCGTAACCGATATCGTTCAGCGCCTGCAGAGCGGGCGCAAAGTCGGTATGCCCATAGCCGGGGAGGACCCGGTTGCTGTCGGCCAGATGCACGTTGGTGATCCGCTTGCCGCAGCTACGGATCGCTTCCGCCATATTGGACTCTTCAATGCTCATGTGAAAGAAGTCGGCCATTAGCGTGACCCCGGGGCTGTCAACGGCATTGCAGATCTCGAGCGCGTCCGCGAGGGTGCATGGCCACCACTGTTCGTACCGGTTGAGCGGCTCGATGATGACGCTGCATCCGCATGCCTGGGCGTGCGGACCGATTTCGTGCTTCAGGATCTCGGTGAGCAGCCGAGATTCCAGGTGCGCGGTGGTCGCAAAAGGAGACAGGTCCGGAATACGGCGCCCATGTTGTAGCTTAATGGCGATCAACGGAGGGAATATGACACCGACGCCGCCCAGGTCGCCGCAAAGTGTAAGCGCGTCCTTGAGGTCCTGCGCCGCCCGCTTTCGTTCCTCGAGCCTGGCATCCAGGAGGCCCATCGATCCACGGATTGAAAGGATGTTGGGGGTGACGCCGGTTTCCGCGGATGCCTTTCGGATCTCACCGGCGTGTGCCGCGCAACTGCTGGTTGTGATTTCGATACCTTCCATGCCGATATCCGCGAGGTTGCGGAATTTTTCCAGGATGGAGTTTCCCGGCGCCATATTTTCGCGTATGGAGTATTTCAGCGGCATATCCAGTTTCCCGAATGTCCGAAGGAAGGCCCGCCGATCGACGTTTGTTCACGGGCATCAGATCGATGATGTAATGCGCCGCAAGGCGCACCGCGCAATATAGGTTCTGCCACGCGGCGTGTCAAGTAGAGCACCGTTGGTTTCCGCGGGGACGTACGAACTGCAAACGCGAAGCCCGGGTGGAGGTCCACGCCGCATCACTCTGAAATTGAAAGCGTCAATCTGGCGCTTCGAATCCGGTCCAGACTGAACGGGCGCTCGCCTTTGCGGTGCCTGCAGATGCCATACAGTACGCCGTGATCCACAAGAATCGGCTCAATAGAGCGGGACGTGGTTTTGTCGGTGCGTTCGGCAATGTATTCAATTTCAAGGCCCAGACGATATTCGATGGCGTATTCGACCAGTCGGCCGATGTCGTCCTCGCCGGCAGCGGGGTTGGCGCCCCGGAACCGTGAGAGCGCCTGGATGTCGTCGCGGTACGACCCGCCTCTGAACAGAGATTCAAAGGACCGGCAATAGTCGTTCGAGTCGCCTCCGGAGTCGACGTCCGGGATGCTTCGGAGGTTGCTGCGGATCCGTTTCAGAAGACGATCCAGATCCTCCGGCAGCGGAACCGTACGTGCGGCGCAAGACTGAATGGCGGCTTCGAGAAATCCTGCCAGTTGCAGCAGCTCCGACCGCTTCAGCGAAATACTGTGCTGTTCATCGTTCGGCTTTTTGTTGGCCACGTTCGGCATATAGCCGCGCCCTTTCAGGGCATCCACAAGTTCCTCGATGCGCGTCGACGGGTTGAGTGCGGCCGTTGTCGGCGAGAGTCGAACGCCAAGATGGGAAGCAACCTTTTTCTGAACGAGGAGTTCGTCCAGCAGTTCGGGTCGTTCGCTGACCAGATAGCCCGAAGCCGACGCGATTTCAATTTCGCCGTGTTTGCGTTCGCACTCCTGGATCAGGGCGTCCACCATCTCCGGCAATCCTGTGGCACTGTGAGTGTGCAAAAACGTTCTGAGGGAAGCCCCATCCCATCCCCTGCTCATCGCCTGGTGCACAGTCTGTGGCGAAACCCGGAATCTTGCCAGGACGTCCACTTCCTTGAGTTCCGCGATGGAAAACAGCTGCATGTAAAGGGCGAAGGACAGGTCCGGCGGCGAGAGGATTTCAAGGTTCGGTTGCAGGATAAACCGACCGTTGCGACCGGACGCCGTCTCTCTGTTGGCACTCACTGGCTCGCGCCCGTGAAGGAGTGCAGCGCCGGCTCCGGTAAGTTTGAAGACACCGCGGTGGTCCGGCTCGAGCGGCTCACTGAATGCATCGGGATTCCCCAGGACGACCATGCCCATCCACGTCAGCGCGGAAACGAGAATGCGTCTGAGCAGTTCGTCTCCGCCGCCGCCGACCGGGTCTCGCGCTGCCGGCGGCCGACCATCGAGGTGCGCGAAGGATTCGGACCTGCGCGTGAGCAGCGTGTAGAAATGTGGATAGGATATCCAACTGTCCTCGGGACAGCTGGCAAGACAGTCCAGCAGGTCGCAGCGAAGCGCTCTGAGCGTGTCAGTCCTGTTGCGTACCCGTGTACCGGATCGTTCGGCGGTCCACTCATTCCAGCGGTCGGTCTCTCGCCAGACCGAAAAGAGCGCATTCCGCACGCCGAACACACTTGAGAGTCGGTCGGCAGCGTCACAGGCGAGACGCCAGGTACCGGCATCGCGCCGAATGAATCCGGCCGTCTCTGCAAACAGCAGCAGGAATTCGGAATAACCCGGATCTATGTGGCCCCGGTAGTATTTGCCCACATCCCGGAGCCGTGCCTTGGAAACGCCGCCCTGTTTCAGCACACGCGGCCTGCGCTGCTCGACAAATCCAAGAAGGGTACACAGATTAGGTACCAGGAAGGAGGTCTGTTCCCGGGTCAGGGCGGGGTCGGGCCCGGTGCTCACAAGGTTTTTCTCGAACGTGTCTTCAATCCGGTCGCCCAGGGCCTGAATTGCCGGCTTCAGGTCTGAGGCCAGTTGCAGGTGTGTATCGGTCAGGAGTCGATCTGTCGAATGGAAAAACAGAGGCGTCTTCCAGACCATCTCGTCGAGCGCGCGAAGTCCGTCCTCGCCCATGGCATTCAAGATTTCATGCTGTGTGATCACATCTTTGGCTACGGAGAGATCGAGAATGGCTCTCTTTGTATCCGGCAGGTTGATAATGTAGGCTTTCAGATGTTCCGGATTCAGTAGCCGGCTGCGGATCGCGCGCGCCACAAAAACCCGTCGAGAATCTTCAGACGGGCACCCAAGTTCCCTCGCGAATGCGCGAAGAAGCCCGATCGACCGGGACTGCATCAGGCGGCGGAGCCTTCCAAGATCCCTGGCCGGCAGTGGAATGGCCTTAAGGATCGGTTCCGGAATCCCAACGAGACTGTCGCCCGTCCCGAGTGTTTCGACGTCCTCGAAGACCAGCCCAAGATCGGAGACCGCGTCCTGCATCGTCTGGAAGCGGTGGGTGAATCCCGCCCCCAACTCGCTTATGGCGTCTTGCTTGAGGAGTTCGCCTCCCTCAGAGGCCAGATTGACCACATACTCCCTGTGTTGGGGCTGAAGCGTATCCAGTCGTTTACGGACCAACGACGGGTTGGAAAGATGGCGACACAGCATGTCGATCAGCACCGTCTTGTTGGCGCCGGTGTGAATCGGCTGGTCGGTTGCAGCGGCGATCCCGTGGAGTCTGTCGGTGGGCTGGAGGCTGAGTACGGCTCGCAACTTCATCATTCACCCTGAGTTCTGCGTTTTGGAAGCGGGAGACATGCGCAAAAACGAAAAAACCGACTCCCCGCGTCGGTAATCCGGATTCATGCTCTGTTCCGGAAATCGGTTACCTGAATCGGCGGCCGGATGGTGAGATATTTCCGGGACAGGACATTGAAGCAGTATAGAATATATAACTGCCTGTGTCAAGCCACAATACCCGCTTCCCGTCTGAAGAGAAAAAGACGGGATATCGAGCGTTCCATCCGTATATTGTCGCGGCGCCTGGTGGCATTTTGAGCGGGGGCTCCCCCGCGTTATGGGAGTTTCTTCAGAGACCCAATGACCCTATTCTACGCTCAGCGGGTTGTTGCGAGGACAATCTCGGCGTTACTCAGCCCCCCGATTGCGGCGGGCGGAATGTCGATCCTGTTGATTTCCAGGATCCCGGCGCCTATGGTTCATCGTGTCGGGTGGCTGGGTATCTGTTTGATATTTGCAACCTGTCTGCCGATGCTGTACGTGGGTTTCCTGGTGGCGCGCAAGAAGGTGGATGGATTCTATATCGCGGACCGATCCCGCCGGCTGGTTCCGCTCCTGGTGAGTTCCGCGAGTTGTTTTGTGGGGTATCTTCTGTTGCGTGCTACCGGCGCGCCACCGCCGATGAGTGCGTTCCTGCTCAGTTACGTCGCGTTGGGACTGCTGGCCGCCGCGACGAACACGCTGTGGAAGGTCAGCCTGCACGGCGCGGGCGTGTGCGGTCCCCTGGCAATGCTCCATCATTTGATCGGGCCTTCGGTCGTATACGGGCTGGCCGTTCCGTTGGCGGTTTCATGGGCGCGCGTGGTTCTTGGCGCGCACTCTCTTCCGCAGGTTGCGGCCGGCTGCGGGATGGGCTTTCTCGTTGTATGGGTCGTGGCCGCCCTGTACCTGGCAGCGTGAACCCTGGCCGTTACGCCTCGTTTCAGGGGTTTTCGTCGCGTCGCCGAGTTGTTGTTTTTTTCAAATCGGGGTTAATCTTCATACACTTCCGTGTCCTGCCAGAACGTGATCCAGGCAAACCAGAACGCGTTGTGACCGGGGATCCGTTGAAGAACGCTGTCCTTGAGGGGCCCCGCAATCGCCCGCCCCTTCAGGTCCCACGTGGTGAGTGTCTCCCGGTCCCGCAGCATAAAGGGATAAGTCTGGGAGGTCGACGGAATTCTGTCGAAGACCAACGTCCGCTGCCCGTAGTCCCGACTGAAGGCGACAGCCATCTGCTCAGCGCCATACCATACGACCGCAATGCTTTTTCCCCCCAGTGCGTCATTGATCACCGCCTCCTCGCCAAGGGTCGGCGCGGGGTATGCTTTAGCCGCTTCTAAAAACCGAATTCCGAAAGTCATTTCCTTCGGTGAAAAAAGGCCGACAAGCGGATTGTCCTCAAGACGTGGAAACACAGCGAACCGCGGGCCGGACTCAGGATCCCGGTACGATCCATAAGGATATACATTGTAAACACTTGCATCAAACGCGCCGGGTGTATTGATGCTGATAACGAATGAGTCGGGGTAGAGTTGCTTCCAGTATCGCCAGGTGGTTTCGATGAAGGGCGGGGTATTCAGGACCCATCCGGCCCTCACGCCGGAAATGCCCGTGTGGGTCATCTGGGGATAGCGAATCTGGTCGTCATTCAGATCGTACATGATCAGATTGTTGTTGAAAAGTTCTCCGGACGCACCGAACTTGAGCCGGTTGATCGCGCCGCCGCTCCATGCCGCGAATACGATGCCGCTCCCGGTTAATGGTGAAAACGTCACCGAAATGGGCTGCCCGCCAATCCGGTCGTTGACGATCTGATGGTACCATGCCATCTTGTGGGGATAGGCTTTGGAAATGCCATTGAGACGCACTCCGATGACCAGGTCGTCGTCCGAAATATATCGAGCCTCCGCTGAAGCAGCCGGAACGAACCGCGGGTCGATCAAGGCGCGCGTTGCATCTTTTTCGTAGACACTCTCGATCCTGTCGTGCGGAAACGTCAGGGGGTTCAGGAAATTGCGTCCGGTGAATGCTACCGACCCGACCCGGCTGGAGTCGGCGCCGCCCGCCGCGTTGTCCTGAAGTACGGTCTTGAACGTCCGGCCGCCGGAGCTATCGGAACCGTTTTCGGGATCGGTGGGCATTTCTCTTCCGCAGCCGGCTGCACTGACTGCGAGAAACCCCAGAATAAGTCGGAACGCGGGTCGTGCGGTGAAGTGAGTCATCCGGAGTCGTGATTGGCGTGGAATTCGGACGGCCTCGTAGATGACCACGTCCGATCGCGGACGAGATCGCCGGTCGCGAGAATCCTCTTCCTGCCGCAAATGGCCCGGTCCCGTAGAGACGGCACCGGGCCAGGTGTGTTTCTTTCTGCCGGGGCCTACCTGAAGAACACCGAGACGCCGACGGTCGCGACGTGGCGGTTCAGGCGCTGGCCGTCGGTAAACAGTGCGACGTACGCGTATCGTGTGGTCAGTGCCGTACGGTCGGATATTGACCTCCTGAACCCGCCGCCGCCGCCCACTTCGCTTACGCCTGCCCACCCCCAGTAGTCTCTGGCGGCGAACACCTCGAGGAACGGGGATGTGCGCCTGTCCACTCTCAGCGGAATGTTGAGCCTGTAGAAGCCGGACAGGGAGGAACCGAAACCGTCTTCGGCCGACACGGGATATCCGGCCGTGGTCTGTACGGGCAGGACCGGCGTCTCGATAATCTCATTTTGATCTCCAAAGCGATCATACGCCCGGTTGCCCACCACGAAAGACCCGCCGATCTGGTGCAGGCGGCTCAATGCATATCCTACCGACACACCGCCCCGATAGAACACCTCGCCGTTGTTTATGCCCGCGGAAAGAATGGGGATAACCTCCAGGCGTCCGGCCCGAATGGGACTCAGCGTTACGCCTCTTTCATCATCCGGCTCCTCTCCCGGAAAAAAATCCGCATGCGCCGGGGTGATCCAGGACAGCATCCCAACTGCAAGAACGACGATAGCATTTTTCATGGCGCGACTCCTTTCGTTAACAGTCTGTTGATAAAGTCGCTCTGCAGGCGAGGCCGAGTCATTGTGGCCGAAGACAAGATTCGGCGAGGGAGCGCAACGCAGGTGTTCGGCCGCAAGGGCCGGCCGCCTGTCTGCGTGCACCGCACAGGCAGGTAGTCCGGATGGACTTTTTCAACGGGCTGTTAAGAGGTGTTCGTTTCCCGGCCAGCGGGTTTTCTTTCCGTGACGGCTGCCGGCTTTGCGCTGTTGCCGTCGCCGTCACAGCGGCTTCAGATACAACCGGGAACGGCGGCGCCCCGGACCAGCATCGCGTCGTTATTCTCGGCCGGTCCGGTATAGCGGCATCTCGCGCTGACGTAGTGCGTGGCATAGCCCCGCCGGCGCAGGTCGGACCTGTTCGGCCGGCCATATGAGTAACCGCATTTAGCGAAGCACATGGACATGTCCGGATCGCTCATCTCCCGCCGGGCTCGTAGTCCCGCGCAAACGCGTTGCCCTGGTAGGAAATGCCGACGACGGCCATCCAGCCGGCCGGATAGTTGCGGCCGTGGACCGAAATGTTCATTGCCGTTTCCAGCGTCATCCCGCGGAATGGCCCCAGGCTGATCCCAGGTGAAATATAGGTAATTCTCTTGATGTCCGACTGGATTCTAACGCCGAAGACCGTAGCGGCTCTGCCCCTGACGCCATGGATCTTTACGCCGACCAGCGTTGAACGGCGCACCTGAACGCCGGCTTCCGCGAGGAAGGTCCACTCATTACCGGGGTCACGGTCGGTCTCCGCGTTCCTCAGGCGGAGCCTGTAACCGACGTCGGCATTGACATACACGGGCATGGGCCAGAAGGAGCGGCCCAATTGAACGATTGCGTCGAAGTCCCACTGTCCTTCCCCAACCGGAATCAGGCCGTCTTCATTGACAAATTCGCCGGATGGCGCCTTGAAACCCAGCTTCACCGTGCCCACGGTGCGCCGGTTCAACAGGTTGACCTTGAGGAATCCGCGGACGTCTCCGAAACCGGTCGCCTTTCTGGGTTCTCCAAAGCCGGTGAGGAGCGGCGTATCCTGGTACTCCTGTTTGAAGAAGGGCAACTGCAGGCCGACGTCGATTCTGTCCGTTGCACCGTAAAAGAGATCGAAAAACAGGGCACGGGAACGGTACCTGCCGTTAAACCGATACCGGGCGCGGTTCCCGACGTTGTAGATCCTCCCTGGATCCGGTCCTCTTCCCGATCCGGCCGCGCCCACGTATTCTTCGTCGGTCGTCTGGCTCAGGAAGGCTGCTTTACACCACACGTGATTCCTGGGAAGCGTCCACGCGCCTGCGAAAACGTCCGTGGGTATCGGGCAGGCGATGGCCGCGAGCAGTCCGACCGCGGCGGGCTTGAGGAGCACGTTCTTCATGAACCGTACCGCGGGTCGGAATCAGGACACGTGAACCACGTCGGCTTTACCTGCGATGCTGAAGTATCCAATAGCATATCCAATCGGGCTCGGCATTCAGGGTATTCCTCGTTCTTCGGTCAGGGCCGGTAGACCGCGGTATCCTGCCAGAAGGTGGCCCAGGCAAACCAGAATGCGTTGTGTGCGGGGATCTGATAGAGCTGGTTACCTCGAAGTTCGCCCGCCAGTGCCTGACCCAGCAGGTTCCAGGTGGTCCCGGTTTCGAGGTCTCTCATCAAAAAGTCAAACCGCCGATCCGTGGAAGGCACTTTCTCAAAGTTGAGTGTCAGATTGCCCAGATCTCGGCGGAAGGGCAGTGCCATGCGCGCTGCGGCGTCGTAAACGACGAGGACGTTCTGATCTGCGACCCGGTCGTTGATTACGGACCGGTCGTCACCCATTTGAGAAAAGGGATACGCCTTGGCGACGTTTCCGAATCGAACCCCCAGTACGATCTCTTTCGGCGGATAATCGTGTACAATGGGATTGTCGTCCGGTTCCGGAAACAGGGGAAACATGGGCGCCGACGCCGGTTCCCGGTAGCCCGTGTAAGGGTAAGTTGAATAGCGCTCCGGCCGGTACATGCCCGTGGAACCCGAACTGACGATCAGCGTGCCGGGGTGAATCCTTTTCCAGTTGCCCCAGGTGGTTTCGACCACGGGCATCAACGTGAGTTCCTGCTCGGTGCCGTAGCCCCTGATGCCGATATGGGTCATCTGAGGGTAAAGGGTGTCTTCAAATCGACGGTCGTACATCACGAGATTGTTGTTGAACAGCAGACCGGAGACGCCGAGTTCCAGCCGCCCGTTGCCCTCGCCCTGCCCGTCGAAGACCATCCCGGTGCCCGTGAGCGGGCATAACGTGACAACAAGGGCACGGTCGCTCGCGACGTCGTTGACGATTTCATGGTGCCAGCCGATATTGTGCGGGTAGGCTTTGGCGACGCCGTCGAGGTAAACCCCGAGTACGAGATCCTCGTCCAGAAGATAGGTGGCGTATGCCGAACCCGCGCGGACAAAATCCGGATCCGTCAGCGCGGGGATGCCGTCCTTGGCCACGCCGCCGCTGATCAGACGGTTCATGGGAAAGCGCGATACGTTCAGAAAGTTTCTTGACGGCAGCGGCGCTGCACTGCCTGCCTCACCGTTGCTTCCGGTTTCCGGGGGAGACACCGGAGCAGGTGGCGTCTTGCCGCCGCAAGCGGAGAGCGCGCCGGCAACGGCGAACGCAAATGCCAGATGAAGGAGAGGCTTCATATGCGACAGATCCAATGACGGGATACGTATACGCTCAAGACCCGGTCCAGCGGGTTCCATGTACGTGATTTTGCGTCTGTCCTGTGAAATTTAACCAGTTTGAACCCAAAAAAAAAGTACAATGAGCGCCGATTCCACGTATTTTCATGGTCGAGACCGGGATGGCAATCCGAATACGGCCGGCAGTACAGACAGAAAATGTCAATTCCGGCGAGATTGGGATTCGTAGCATAGTTCTTGCTTTTGTGACGAACCATGTCTAAATTATCTATACATTTGGTCACTGTTTTTCGGCTGCGAAAAGTGTCACGAGGTGATGATGAAGCGTTTTAGGGTCAAGGCGCCGTTTGAGCCGGCCGGCGACCAGCCGGAGGCAATCGCAGAATTGAGCGAGGGCGTTCAACGTGGCGACCGGTTTCAGACCCTGCTGGGGGCGACCGGAACGGGTAAGACGTATACGATTTCGAAAGTCATCGAGGCGATACAGATGCCAACCCTCGTCATTTCGCATAACAAGACGCTGGCGGCTCAGTTGTATGGTGAATTCAAGACGTTTTTTCCGGACAACGCGGTGGAGTATTTCATTTCCTATTACGACTATTATCAGCCCGAGGCATATAAGCCCGTAACGGATACCTTCATTGAAAAGGAAGCCGACATCAACGATGAGATCAACCGGTTGCGCCTTCGGGCGACGAGCGCGTTGATGGAGCGTCAGGACGTGATTATCGTGGCCAGCGTATCCTGCATTTACGGGATCGGCAATCCGGAAGAGTACGAGGGCATGCACGTCATGATCGACCGGGGGGACAGGGTGGACCGGGACGATCTGCTTCGCCGGCTGGTGGACATACACTACACGCGTAACGACGTGGACTTCGGACCGGGAACATTTCGGGTGCGCGGCGACGTGGTGGAGATCTATCGACCCGACCGCGACGATCCGGTTCGCGTGGAATTCTTCGGAGACGAAGTGGACGCGATCAGTCTGGTGAAACACGTGACAGGGGAGGTGCTGGATTCGCAGGAACGGGCCGCGATTTATCCGGCGCGGCACTTCGTGACCAGCGGACAGCGGATCGAGAAGGCCATCGGGCAGATCGAAATTGACATGACTGCGCAGCTGGAGGCGTTCAAGAACCAGGGGAAACTGCTGGAGGCCCAGCGGCTGGAGACACGAACGCGGTACGACATTGAGATGATGCGCGAGATCGGCTACTGCGCCGGAATCGAGAACTACTCCAGATACATCGACGGCAGGGAGCCCGGTCAGCCGCCCCACGTGCTGCTGGACTATTTCCCGGAGGAATTTCTGATCGTCATCGACGAGTCGCACGTGACGCTGCCGCAGATCCGGGGGATGTGGAACGCCGACCGATCGCGGAAGACAACACTGGTGGAACACGGGTTCCGGCTGCCCGCCGCTCTGGACAACCGTCCGCTCTACTTTGAGGAATTCGAAGGCAAGGTTAATTCGGCGATTTTCATGTCCGCCACACCCGCGGACTATGAACTGGAAATGACAGAGGGAATTGTGGTCGAACAGATTATCCGGCCTACCGGCGTCCTGGATCCGGAGATGCTGGTGCGTCCCGTGCGCGGGCAGGTGGACGATCTGATCGATGAGGTCCGTGAGCGCGTGGCCCGCAGCGAACGCGTGCTGGTCACCGCGCTGACCAAGAGAATGTCCGAGGACCTGGCCGAATACATGCGGGATCTGGGGATACGCGCCCGTTATATGCATTCGGAAATTGACTCATTGGAACGCGTCGATATCATCAGGGCACTGCGCCTGGGCGAGTTCGACGTTCTGGTGGGTGTGAATCTGCTGCGCGAAGGGTTGGACCTGCCTGAAGTGTCCCTGGTCGCCATCCTGGATGCGGATAAAGAGGGCTTCCTGCGCTCAACGCGTTCGCTGATTCAAACGGCGGGCAGGGCAGCCAGAAATGTGGCCGGCAAGGTCATTATGTACGCGGACAAGGTTACGGATTCCATGCGCCGGGCGATCGAAGAAACCAACCGCAGACGGCAGGTGCAGCAGGCATTCAATGAACGGATGAGCGTGGTGCCGCAGACCGTCTACAAGAGCAGGGATGAGATTCTGCAATCCACGGCGGTCGCCGATGCCAGGCAGGAGGAGATGCCGCTTGCGGCGGAGGAAACGTCCGGGTACGAGGCCGGCGCCAATATACCGGACGTGATTGCGGAACTCGAAGACAAAATGGCCAGGGCTGCGGCGGAACTGGCGTTTGAACGGGCGGCCGAATACCGGGACCGGATTAACCAGCTGAAATCCCGCATGAAGGGTGTCCCAGACGACGCTGCGTAGGCGGGAAGATCGACTGAGATGTCGGAACCGATGGCATGGGATGGCGTCGACAGCGTGGTCGACGCCGCGATAATGGAAGACGTGGGTGACGGCGATATTTCAACCGCCTGGACCGTGCGTCCGAACGCGCAGGCACAAGCCGTGCTTGTTGCCAAAGCGCCGGGTGTAATCGCCGGCCTCGCGGTGGCCGAACGGGTATTCCACCGGGTCGATTGCCGAATACAGGTGACGCACCGAACGGAGGATGGCTCGCGCGTCGACGTGGAGGACGTGGTGGCGAAGGTCGCCGGCCCCGCGCGCGGCATCCTGACGGCGGAGCGGACGGCGTTGAATTTCCTGCAGCGCATGTCCGGAATCGCGACGATTACGGCAGCATACGTGGCCGCCGTTGCGGGAACGGGCGCGAGGATCCTGGATACCCGGAAAACAGCACCCGGTCTTCGTATGCTGGACAAGTACGCGGTCGTCGCCGGGGGAGGAGCCAACCATCGTATGGGACTCCACGACATGGTGCTCCTCAAGGATAACCACATCGAGGCGGCTGACGGCATCGGGCCTGCCGTGGCGGCGGTGAAGTCGGCAATGGCCCGGGACCGCAGGCGGGTGAAGATCGAAGTGGAGGTGAAGACCCTTCGGGAGCTTGAAGACGCGCTTGTCGCGGGAGCGGATCGGGTGATGCTGGACAACATGGATCTGCACACGACTGGCCTCGCGGTGGCCCGCGCGAGGTCCTTCGGTCGGGAAGGCCTTCTTCTGGAAGCATCCGGCAATGTCACACTCAAAACCGTTCGAACCGTTGCGGAGACGGGCGTGGATCTCATCTCCGTCGGGGCGTTGACACACTCGCCGCCCTCCCTGGATCTGAGCCTGTTGTTCCAATGACCGAAAAACGGTTGTGCACTTCCACTGGGTCATCAGCCCGAACCGGCGGCTTCGAAACCCCGGTTGCGTATCGAGTTCTCGAGGCGCTGGGTGAACACCGGGCAACGGAGGTTCCTGCTCCGGATATTGCAGCCGCGCTCTCGTGCAATCCCGATGACGTCCGCCGCGCCGTGGGCGCGATGCGTCGTCTGGGTTATTCGGTTTCGGATTGTCACGGAGCGGGTATTCGCCTGGTCACCGAGACTGACGTGATCGTCCGGAGCCACCTTGTAGAAGGACTCGGGACCCGCGCCCTGGGCCGGTTGCCCGTCTGCTTTCTGGAGCTGGATTCGACGAATGCCGTGGCGACGCGGTCAGCTCTGGCCGGTGCGGCGCACGGCACCGTGGTGCTTGCGGAACATCAGAAGGCAGGACGGGGGCGTCTTGGCAGAAACTGGTTTTCGCCGCCCGGCGTGGGGCTCTGGTTCTCACTGATACTCCGGTACGAACTGACGGCTGCACGCTCATGGATGCTTACGCTCGGCGCGGCCGTCGCTCTGGCCGACGCCGTAGAGGCTTCGACAGGCATACGGCCCGACGTCAGGTGGCCGAATGACCTGTACCTGAACGATCGGAAACTGGCGGGCATCCTTACCGAGCTACGCGGCGTCGACAGAGTGGACTTCGCCGTTCTCGGCATTGGGATAAACGTCAACCAGGACGAGGACGACTTTCCCGTGGGTCTGCAGAATACCGCGACCTCCCTGCGGTGCGTCACGGGTCGGGCATTCGATCGGACGGCGCTGCTGGCCGAAGCGTTGCGGGCGCTGGAAGCGGTATTCGCCAGCCTGGATGCCGATAGGATCAGGGAACGGTGGAAGGGCAAGGCCCGGATGCTCGGTAAACCGGTTTGCATCATGACGGGTGCGGGCCCGGTCCGGGGTGTGGCGGAAGACGTCGGGACCGATGGTGCGCTCCTGGTCCGGGGCGTGGACGGCGTGGTCAGGAGGGTCCTGGCCGGCGACGTGGGAGGCGGTACGCTTATTTAGCAGCCCGTTGAAAGAGTCCATCCTGGCTACAGCCGGCGTGTCTTTTTCGTTTACCCGAATGTTTCTCGCATTTGACATTGGAAATTCCAGTATCGGCTGCGCCGTGTTCGACGGCGACGATATGCGGACTCGCTGGCGCATGGACACGGACGCGGGACTTGACTCCGACGTGTACTCAATGCGCCTTGCCGACGTACTGGAGCGCGCGGGCATAGGGGTCCGCGCGCTGGACGGGGCCATTGCCTCGTCGGTGGTCAGGGATATGACGGACGTGATGGGCGGGGCCGTCAGGACGTTGGCGGGGTTTGATCTGATCGAGGCCGATCCCCGGACCGGTCCCGGAATCGACGTCGCCGTGGAACGGCCCGAGGCAGTGGGCGTCGACAGGCTTCTGGCTGCCGGGGCCGCGTTCAGGCAGGTCGGAGGTTCCGTCATTGTGATTGATGCCGGGACGGCCCTTACCGTGGACCTGGTTTCCGCCGCAGGATGTTTCATGGGCGGCACGATCTCCCCAGGCCTGAAGGCGATGGCGAAAGCGCTCGCGACGGGGACCAGTTTGCTGCCCGAGGTAGACCTCGCGGCGCCTGCATCGGCGGTGGGGCGGGACACGACGGCGTGTATACGGGCGGGTGTATTGTTCGGGGCGGCAGGAGCCGTGGACCGTGTCGTGGACGAGCTGATTCACGCAGCGGACGGCGCGCCGAGGGTCGTTCTCACCGGCGGAGACGCACCCGTCCTTTCACCCTATATCAAAACGTCGCACGATTCCGAACCCGACCTGGTGCTGCACGGGCTGGCTTACGCGTACGGGAAACGGAAACCACAGGACAGATAAAAGGAGGAATCCCGCCGGCCGAAACGCTCCGAAAACTGTTGCGGGCCTTTTTTTCCGGGCGCGTTTACGAATTCACGTTACGGTTCGGTTCCACGGCGGCCGTATCGACCAGGGATTTCAGAGTTCTCAGGTTGCGTTCCGCGGTTGACAGCGCGTCTTCCATGGGGGGCGTTTCGAAGACGAGCGGGCCCCTGTATCCCACTTCGTTCAATGCTCTGAGGCATCCTTCCAGATCGATGTCGCCCTCGCCGACGTAACAGGGCGTCCGGTCGGTTCGCGGATCCTTGATGTGGACCTGTACAATCCGGTCTCCCAGCGTGTGGACGTCCGCGACGGAGTTGCTGCCCAGCATCTGCGCGTTGCCGACGTCGAAGTAGGCGCCAACGTACGGATTGTCCACCGCTTCAATCAGTTCCAACATCTGTTCACCGGTCACGACGTGGCTGCGCCCAACGTTCTCCAGTCCGATGTGGATGCCCCGGGAGGCCGCCTGGGAGGCAACGGCACGGGTTTCGTAGGCCCAGCGATGGGCTGCCTCGCGGTGGGGCAACCCCAGCGGATTCGTGACTGGAATGAGTATGGTTCGGATTCCCAGGACGTTACATGCATGAATGGCCTGGTACACGATCTGTTTGGCCATGAAGCGGTTCGCCACGTCGGGGTCGGCAAAGGTGAAATGCCAGAACGTGTGCAGACACACGGAGAAGATCGTCACGCCCGCCGATTCCGCGCGCCGTCCCAGGGTGTCGATGCCTTCATCGTTCCAGAGGTCGGAGGCACGATACGTGCTTGCCCGAACCCCCAGCTCAACGCCGTCGTAACCGAGCGCTTTCGCTTTCGGGTACACGTCCACCCAGTCCGACTGAATTACGTCTTCCAGAATTCCGAATTTGAACCGGTCCATTTCCTTCCTTCCCGATATCGATTTTGCCAGTTGTTCAGAGAACCCATCCTGCCGTATCCTTCGCGAAAATGAGGACGGATCGGGTCCGGGCGCCGGGGTTCCGCTGCTTCCGGCTAAAGTAAAAAAGGACCGCGTCTCTGTCAACCGGATCGTTGATTCCCGTAAGCGCGGCATTCCGGGGATCTTTTCCCGTCCGGCCCGCATTTACTGGCGGTGAACCGTTCGTCCGGACACGGAACGGGGTTTCCGTTCGCAGGGAACCAACGCGACATCCGGTCCATCGAATCGCATCCTGATGCCATCATTCGGTTTGACATCGGATCGTGGCCGGGGTATTATGGGTCAATTTCACAGCAGTCCGTTGATCGAGTCGCTCTGCAGGCGAGGCCGGGCAACGCAGTATTTAGACCGCCAGGGACGGCCGTCTGTCTGCGTGCACCGCACAGGCAGGTAGCCCGGATGGACTCTGTCAACGGGCGGTTGGGAGACGTGACGATGAAGACTGCGCTGTGTACGATTGCTTTCCAGGACAGGAAGTTCGAGGACGTCCTGACCCTTGCGGTCCGGGCCGGATTCGATGGTGTCGAGCCGTGGGGGAAACCCGATCATATGCCCGGTTCGTATAACGCGGCGGAAAACCGGCGGATGGCCCGGGCCATTCGGGAGCGAGGGCTGGACGTATCGCAGTACGGATCGTACATCAATCCGGTCTCGCCAGGCTTTGAGAGGGAGATGGCGGAGGGACTGGATACCGCATCCGATCTGGGTACGGACAAAATCCGGGTCTGGGCGGGGTCCTGCGGTTCGAGCGAGGCGACAGACGAGGACTGGCAGAAGGTGATCTCCGGATTCCGCCGGTTTGCGGACTGCGCCGGTGACCGGGGCGTGAGCCTTGTTCTGGAAATGCACCTGGGATACCTGTGCGATACGGTCCGGGGCAGCCTGCGGTTGGTGGAGGGCGTGGATCGGCCCAATTTCCTGTTGAATTTCCAGCCGATGTATACGGACAGCGCCGGCCGGGTCGTTGAGGTGGCGCGGCAGGTGGCGTCACGTGTGGCAACTGTGCATGCGCAGAACTATACCACGCCCGGGCGGAACACGCGCAGCCTGATATCGGCGGGTTACGTGGACTACCGCGCGGTCGTTCGGGAACTCGCGGCGGCGGGTTTCGACGGGTACCTGGAAGTCGAGTTCGTCAAGGTGGACGATCCCGAGGCCGCTTTGATGGCGGATGCCGCGTTTTTGCGCGGGTTGTGTGAGGGAACCGGTTAACCGGGAATCGATAGTACAGGAGGTCTGATGATGGAGATTCTGCTGGGGTGTCTTGTGGTTGCCGCGGTCCTGATGACGGTGGATTCAGCCGAGGCCGAGAGTCGGCCGAATTACACGATCTATCGTGCCGGAACCCCGATAACGGTCGACGGACGGCTGGACGAACCGGCGTGGGTGGCCGCGCCCGACGTGGGCGCGTTCGTCTTCCCGTGGTACATCGGCGGCAAACAGGAGCAGACGGTGGCCAAAATGCTCTGGGACGATACCCATCTGTACGTGTCGTATATCTGTGAAGACGCCCATATCTGGGCGGATCACACCGAGCGCAACAGCGACGTGTACGATGACGACTGCGTGGAGGTCTTCACAGCGCCGAATCCGGACCAGCCGCACGTCTATTTCAATATCGAGATGAATGTCCTGAGCATTTTCCTGGACCGGTTCAATCCCAGGGGCGCCGGCGAGGTCGTGGACACGGGTTGGCGGGTACAGGGCCTTCAGGTTTCAACGTTTATAAACGGCACGTTGAACGACGACGAGGATACGGATTCGTACTGGGTCCTCGAGGCTGCCATACCGTTTGAGAATTTCGCCGGCGTTGCGAAAAACACGCCGCCGGCGCCCGGTGACGTCTGGAACCTGAACCTGAACCGGCTTGGCGGGAGAACCAACGCCCAGTTCAGCCAGTGGTGCCCCAGCCGGACGCCCGAGCCGCAGTTTCACGCCCCGGACGACTTCGGGCGGGTGAGGTTCTCGGACGTTGCGAGTCCATTCTGGAAGCGATAACGCTTCGCCGGGCCGGTCAATGGAACGGCCAGGCGGCGGACGCCTTAAGGGAAGGATGCATAGGATGTTCACAACGCGGGCGATCGTTCTTGCCTGGCTGGTTCTGGGGGGCGCAGGCAGCGGATTTGCGGAAGAGATCCGGGATATTCAGGTGCTCGTGGATCGCATGGACCGGTTGTACCGCAGCGAAACCAGTTTCGCCGAATTGGAATTGGAACTCCGGACTCCCCACTGGCGGCGGACGCTTCGGATGAAGATGTGGACTGAGGGGTTGCGCAAGACCTTTGTCACGATATTGGCGCCGAAGAAAGAGGCGGGAACCGCGACGTTGCGTGTGGGCACGGAGATGTGGAACTATTTTCCCAAAATCAACAAAGTGATCAAGGTTCCGCCTTCGATGATGATGGGATCCTGGATGGGCTCGGATTTTACGAATGACGACCTGGTGAAGGAAAGTTCGCTGGCAGCGGATTACCGACCCGTCTTCGGGACGCCGGGGAACGAGGCCGTGTACGAGATTGTGCTGACTCCCAGGGATGAGACGCCCACGGTATGGGGCAGGATCGTACTCACGATACGAAAGTCCGATCTGATACCGCTGTCGTACGTATATTTCGACGAGCGCGGGAATCCGATGCGGGAAATGACATTTACGAATCCCTCGGATTTCGGAGGACGAACCTTGCCTGCGGTGCTGGAAATGAAGCCTTTGAAGAAAGAGGGGCACCGAACGGTGATACGATATCTGGATGCACGGTTCGATCAGCCACTGGCCGGGGACACGTTCAGCCATCGGAATCTGCGGCGCCGCAGATGAACTTTTCCAACGGGCTGTTAAACCTTGATTCGTGATTCTCCGGAGACGTTAAATTAAATATACCCGGGTGGAGAAGGCCGATTTGACGTTGGATTACCAGGATATTTCAGGTCTTTGGACGTGAACTGAAAAAATGACCATGGTGCTCAAAATCGCGTTTCGGAATCTCTTTCGACAGCGGCGGCGGTCGGTATTGACCCTGGCGGCGATGGCGGGAGGTTTTGCGCTGTGCTCGCTGTCCATCGGGATTTCGGACGGCACCTACCTGGGGCTGATCGATGCGTTCACCAGAGACCGGACAGGCCACGTTCAAATTCATGGTGAAGGCTATCTCGACAGACCCACGCTTTACAATACCATTGACGATCCGGACCGGGTGGGGGCGACCGTCGAGTCGTTGGACGTTGTCGAGGCATGGACGCCCAGGGTGTATTCTCCCGTTCTGGCCGCGGCGGGAAACAAGACCTCGGGCGCGCGGATTGTGGGCGTTTTGCCCGGCCGTGAGGCAAGGACAACCCGTCTCAGATTGAAAGTGCGCGAAGGCCGGTTTCTGACCGTCCGTTCCGGGCCGGAGGTGATGCTGGGCCATGGACTGGCACAGTCGTTAGACGCAAACACTGGCGATGAGGTGATATTGATCGGGCAGGCAGCGGACGGATCCATCGCCAACGACGTCTACCGCGTTGTGGGTATCGTGGGCGACGACAGGGATCCGTACCAGCGCGTGGCCTGTTACATGCACCTCGAAGAGGCGCAGCATTTCCTCGAACTGGGTCGACGCGTTCACGAAGTGGCGGCCGTGCTTACGGACCCATCGGCGTCGGTGCGTACCGCCAGTCAGCTGGAGGGCCTCCTGACCGGCGGCTCGTTCGAGGTCTCGCCGTGGCAGGTGGTAGAAAGCGCGTTTTACCGGGCGATGCAGGCCGACCTCCAGGGGATGTGGATCTCGCTGGGTATCATCAACCTGATCGTGGCCATCGGCGTGCTGAATACCGTACTGATGGCCATAATGGAGCGCACACGTGAATTCGGCGTGTTGCGGGCTCTGGGTACGCGGCCGGCAACCGTGTTTCTCCTGATCCTGGGAGAGACCGCATGTCTGTCGGTCGTCGGTGCGCTGATCGGCGGGGTTCTGGGCACGATCTGCAACGCGACCCTGGCGAAACACGGCATCGCCTACCCGACGCCCGTGGAATACGGCGGCTATGTATTCGATCGTCTGATCAGTATGGTTTCGTTCAGGTCGGTCTGGATACCGGCGGTGTTGACCTTCGGCACCGCCGTTCTTGTGAGTCTGATCCCGGCGACGCGCGCGGCAAGCGTCGCGCCTGCACGGGCGATGCGGACCCATTGAGGATGGACTGTACGAGCCCCGACCCGGGAACCCACGGCGCGTCTGGATTGACGCAGGCGATCCGAGGTTCCGTCTAAAGGAATACATCATGTTGTTTTTAATGAAAATAGCCTGGATGAATTCCTTTCGAAACGCACGACGGACGTTGCTGGCCGGGCTCGCCATCGGTATCGGGTTGGCGGCGTTGATCTTTACCGACGGTCTGATGATCGGGATGTCCGACTCCATTGTACGGATTGCGACCGACACGTTCATGGGGCACGGCCAGGTACACGCGGAGGGTTTCACGAGGACCCGCGACCTGGCGCGGGTCGTGAGGGAACTGCCCGGCGTGCTGGAGCGCCTGAAGTCCGAACCGGAAGTGGAACGTATTTCACTGCGGGTGCAGACGCCCGGAATGCTGGCCTCCCCGGCCACTTCCGGCACCGTGCTGCTTTACGGGGTCGACCCCGGCCTGGAGCGGGTATTCTCAAGGGTTGACGAAGCCATCGTGGAAGGGTCGTTCCTCGAGCGGAACGACCGGCGAAAGATCCTGCTGGGGTCGAAACTGGCGGAAGCGCTGGAGATTGGTCTGGGCGACCGGGTGGTGGTGACGGCGGCGGAGGCGGAATCCGGCGAATTGGCCCAGGATATGTTCCGGGTGGGTGGGATATTCCACTTTAATGTCCGGGAACTGGATGGCGGGGTGGGCTTCGCGCATATTGAGACGGTGCAACGTCTGCTCGGACTTCCAGGTGAGGTGCACGAGATTGCCGTGCATTTCAAGGGGTTTTCGGGAAACGAAGCAACGGACGCCGGTTTCTGGTCCCGATATTCGCAAAGCGGAAACGAAGCCCGAAGCTGGCGGGAGCTGATGCCCCAGCTCAGCGCGGTTCTGGATATGTCCGGATTCTCATCGTTGATTGTAGGCGTCATCCTGTTTGCGGTGGTGTCGTTGGGCATTGTAAACACCCTGTTCATGTCGCTTCACGAACGGATGTTCGAGTACGGGGTACTCCGGGCCGTGGGCACGCGTCCGGGGCGTATGGCGATGATGATTCTGTTCGAGGCGGGCGCACTTTCGTTGTTCAGCATCCTGATCGGATGCTGTATCGGATTCGTCGTGACGTTCCTGTATTCCATTCGGGGGATCGATTACGCGGGCATTGAGTTTGCGGGCGTGACCCTGAGGGAGATGATTTATCCGGTCCTTCGGTTGGAGCAGTTCGTCCTGTTTCCGACGTGCGTGTTTCTGTTTACGCTCGTCGCCGGGATCTATCCTGCCGTCTACGCCGCCCGGCTGAAACCCGCGCATGCGATGAAGACGTACGAATGAATGCGAACCGGTGGAATGGGAGTGTTGCGTGACCGGCGATTCCGTGTTGATTGAAGCGGAAGGCGTGAGCAAGGTCTACCGCGTCGGGGAGATAAGCGTATCGGCGTTGAAGTCCGTGGACCTCAAAGTTGTACGAGGTGAGTTCACCGCGGTCGCGGGACCGTCGGGATCCGGGAAATCCACGTTGCTGAATATCCTGAGTGGACTGGATACCCCCACCGCCGGTCGGGTGAGCCTTGCGGGTACGCCCATCAGCGAGATGAGTGGACGCGTACTTTCCGATTTTCGCCGCGACCATATCGGGTTTATTTTCCAGGCATTCAATTTGATCCCTGTACTCACGGTGCTGGAGAACATCGAATACATACTGCTGCTGCAGGGCGTGTCGCGCCGCGCCCGCCGGGAACGCGTGCGGGAGATGCTGTCTACTGTTGGCCTGGAGGGGATGGAGGACCGGCGACCTCCCCAGCTCTCGGGCGGGCAGCAGCAACGGGTGGCGGTCGCCCGGGCGATGGTCTCGCGGCCGGACCTGATTCTTGCGGACGAGCCCACGGCCAATCTGGATTCGGCCACCGGCGGCGCGCTGCTGGATCTGATGAGGGAACTGAACGAAAGCCGTCGGATGACCTTCCTGTTTTCATCGCACGATCGAATGATTATGGATCGGGCGAAACGGCTGGTGGTGCTGAGGGATGGAAGCCTTGTACAGGATGTCACCCGGAGCGGGGCTTAGAGGGTTTTGCCCGTCTGCGCATGGGTTGTTCCTGTGTTGTCTGGTTCTTTTGGCTCTGAACCCGACGAGGGGGTCGACGGACGAAGGGCGATTCAGGCTGAGCGGATACGCGAAGTCCTTTGCCATGTTGCAACAAAGGGTGTCCGTCCCTGAAATCCGGAAACCGGAATCCCGCAGGATGTGGTTGAACCGGGTTCGCCTGAAGCTGGTCTGGCGTCCGGCCCGGGAGGTGTCGGGCGAGTTCGCGTACGAACTGTCCGCAAGAGCCACCGGTGCGCCTTCCCCGGCAACGCCGTGGTTGCCGTCGAGCGCGCTGTTCGATTACCGGGTGCGAGATCTCGAAACCAGACTGTATCCCCGCATCGACGGCACGGGCCGCGGTTTTACGATGACACAGAATCTGGACCGGGCCGTGGTGACGGTTTCGCTGCCGCACGCGGATGTCTACGTTGGCCGGCAGGTCGTTGCTTTCGGTTCGGCGCGAGCGGTGAATCCAACCGACGTCGTCGCGCCCTTTTCTCCGGAAGTGCTGGACAAGGAAGAACGCGTGGGTGTGGATGCAATCCGGTTGCGGGTGCCGGTTGGAATAATGGGGGAACTGGACGCGGGGTTTGTTCCCGGGCGAGACTTTTCGACGCAAAGCGGCGCCGGCTTTGTTCGCGGCCGCTTCGTTTCGCACGGCGCCGACGTATACGTGACGGCAATGGGGTTCCGGGATCATCTGCTTCTGGGCCTGGACGTGGCCGGACCGCTTGGAGACGCCGGGGCCTGGGTGGAGGCGGCGTGGATCCGAAAACCCGACGGCCGGTCGTTTCCGCGGATCTCGACAGGACTCGATCATCGATTCTCAAACGGCGTCTACGGAACCCTGGAATATCACCTGAACGGCGCCGGAGCTTCACGCACACGAGACTATCACACGCTCCTTGAGGACCGGACCTATTTGGCGGGGGGCGTGTTCCTGCTGGGGAGGCACTACGTTGCGCCAGGTCTGGCGTGGCAACTTACACCACTCTGGTCGGTTCGTCTGACCGCTTTGTGCAACCTGACGGACCGGTCGGCGTTTATGTCGGCTGCGTTTGAGTACGGCGTCTGTCAGAATGGGTCCATCTCCGGCGGCGTGCTGTTCGGGCATGGCAGGGGCTCAGGCGTGTCTTCATCCCCGGTTTCGATTGACGTGCCTTCGGAGTTCGGTCCGTTTCCAACGCTGGGTTTCGTGTCGGTGAGTTATTATTTCTGACGGACGCATGCCGTCGACCGTGCCGCAGACTGCCGGTTTGCAGCACCGGATGGGGCGCCCGTAGCGCACACGAATCAAGGTTTGAGGAGGGTTCTTCATGACTGACCGGAATGACGCCGCACGGCTGCATCGAGACGCCCTGGTGATCGATTCGCACAACGATGCGATCGTCAACCACATTCGCCGGGGGAATCTGGGATTCTCCGGCAGTCCACCGCCCGACGGAGACCGCCGGTTAGCCAGTGTGGCCGGATTACGAGGGCGCCTGGACAGGCCCGCCCTGGAATCCCCGGTACAGATCGATTTTCCGAAAATGCGAAAGGGAGGTCTGGACGCTGCCTTCTTCGCCGTTGACGTCACACTTGCCGTGAAGAACCATCTGACCTATGCACTTGATGCAATCGGGTTTTTCGACTCGGAACTGGAAATGCACGGGGACGACGTGGTCCTGGCGAAATCCGCCGGCGACATTATGCGTGCAAAGCAGGACGGCAAACTGGCGGTCGTGCTTGCGATCGAAAACAGCGACGGGGTAGAGGGCAGTGTAAACGTGCTTCGCATGCTGTACAGGGTGGGCGTGCGTTCGATCGGCCTGACGCACGATGTCAGCAGCCTTGCCGCGGATGGAAATGCCGAAGCCCGCAGCCGGGGCGGGCTCACGCGTTTCGGCGTGCGGCTTGTGGAAGCAATGAATGTCCTGGGAATGCTGGTGGACGTTTCTCACATCAGCGAAACAGGATTCTGGGATGTGATGGACGTATCGCAAAGGCCGGTGATCGCTTCCCACAGCAATTGCAAGGGCGTGTGCGACCATCCGAGGAACCTGAGCAATGAACAGATCAGGGCTCTGGCGAAGAATGGCGGTTCGATGGGCATCACGTTTGTGCCCCGTTTTGTCGATAAGTCAGCGCCCTCATTCAACCGCCTCCTCGACCACGTCGACCACGCGGTTCAACTGGTCGGCGCGGACCACGTGGGCATCGGATCCGACTTCGACGGCGGGGGTACGCTGCTGGACGACGCAACCTCGTTTCCGCGGATTTCCGAGGGATTGCTGGCGAGGGGTTACCCGGAGGGCGATGTCCGTAAGATTCTCGGCGGGAATCACCTCAGGGTCTTTTCGGAAGCAACGGGAAACTGAAACCCGTCCCTGAATCCCCGTGGGCCCGATCGCGCGGATTCCACCGGGCGGCGCCGAGTCACGCCTGACGGGTTCCGCCGGTCCGGGCTATCCGATGGACGGGACCTCGATTTTCGTTTTCCGGCTGATGGAATTTTCCAGCGCTTCCAGTACGGCGACCGGCATGAGCATCGACTCGCGGGTTTCATCGGTGTTACCGGTCTTGAACATGTCGCAAAAGGCCCTGGCGCCGCCCAGATACGGATTCTCGTCGTACCCGATGGTGCGATCCACGCGTCCTTTCTCGCAGATAACGGAGACGTGGAAGGCGCTGTGCCCTTCGGTGAAAAGATTGAGCGT
Source organism: Candidatus Latescibacterota bacterium (assembly GCA_021295655.1). GTDB lineage: Bacteria > Latescibacterota > UBA2968 > UBA2968 > JAAXHE01. The sequence goes on along the minus strand of JAGWBX010000013.1, from coordinate 11,100 downwards.
GGATATGGCGCCGCTGGACGAATAGAGGGTGCCGGTATGGTTGTTCCCGCCCAGGTTGACCTGCGCGTGGGTAACGTCGTTGTCGAGCAGTCGCACGGCCATGTCCACCTGGTGGATGCCATAGAAGAAAACGCCGCCCCACTCGGATTCGATGTCGCACGGCCCGGTTGTGACCACGGAGGCGACCCGGCCCAATCCTGCGATGTCCTCCTTAAGCTGGCGGAAGGACTCCTGCCGGGGTAACACCGAGAAGGAACAGACGGGGACCCCGAGTTCCGACGCGCGATCCAGGAAGCGCCGTCCCTCCTCAACCCGATAACAGAACGGCTTGTCCACGAATACCGGGATGCCGGCTTCGATCAGCGGCCATACCGCGGGCAGGTGGTATTTCGCGTCGCGATGATCCACGCACGCGGCGTCGACCTGACCGATCATGTCTTCGGGGGTCTCGACGATATTCGGAATCTGTCCCCGGTCCTGGGCGTCCCTGGCGTACCGGGCGGCTTCGCCCCACACGTGGGTGACGCGGCAGCCCGGTACCTTTTTGTCGATGTTCAGCGTCTTCGAAATGGCGACAGTATGGCTGTTCTCCGCGCCGACAATTCCAATGTTAATCATTTCGTCCCTCCTTGGTTGGGTTCAGGCCTGCGGTCACTCAGGGTCTGGCGGGTGAGCCGTCGGGCAGGCGGGTCTGCGTCCAGTCTATAACTTCATTCTGACAGGGGTATTTCGATGCGAGTTCCTCGTTAACGTCGATGCCGAGGCCGGGCCGGTCGTTGGGATACATGAAACCGCCTTTGACTTCCGGCGTGCCGGGGAAGATTTCGTACACGCGTTCGTCGAAGCGGCACCACTCCTGGATTCCGAAGTTCGGCGCCCAGAGGTCCAGATGCAGGTTGGCGGCGTGGCCGACCGGCGAAACGTCACCCGGTCCGTGCCAGGCCGTGCGAATGCCGTACATGTCGGCGAATGCCGCCACGTTGCGTGCGGGCGTCAGGCCGCCCATCTGGCTGATGTGCATTCGGACAAAGTCGATCAGCCGGTCCTGGATGAGCGGCGTCCACTCTCGCGGGTGGTTGAAGAGTTCTCCCATGGCGATCGGCGTGGCGCATTGCAGCCGGATGTTGCGGAACCATTCCAGGTCTTCGGGCGCCAGCGGGTCCTCCAGGAAAAACAGCTTGAAGGGCTCCGCGTCTTTCGCGAACTGAACTGCGTCTATGGGTACGAGGCGCTCGTGAACGTCGTGGAGGAGTTCGACGTGCGGGGCCGTGTTTGCGCGGACATGCCCGATCATGTCGAGTACCCCCCGCGCGTATTCCCGCGGGTCGTAGTACGACCCTTCCCGGGCCCCTTCCGGGCCGCGCAGGCGGGACGTCCGTCCTCCGTACCCGCCCATCTGCACGCGGATGTGCTGATAGCCCTGTTCATGGAATTTCAGGACGTTGTCCAGGACCTCGTTCTTCTCCCGTCCGTCTGCGTGTGCGTAACAGGCCGCGGCTTCCCGGCATTTGCCGCCGAGGAGCTGGTACACGGGCATCCCCGCGCGCTTGCCCTTGATATCCCACAACGCCATATCGACGCCGGAAATTGCGTTGTTGAGTACGGGGCCGTTGCGCCAGTAACCGTTGACCATGGACGTCTGCCAGATGTCTTCGATGCGGTCAACGTCCCGTCCGATGAGAAAGGGTTTCAGGTGTTTTTCGAGGGCGGTATGGACGGCGTGGAATCGCTGGGTGAACGTGGCGCATCCGAGACCGTAGAGGCCGGGCTGGGACGTGACGATTTTGACCACGATGAGGCGCGATCCCGCGGGCTGGGTGACGATGGTGATGAGGTCGCGTATGGTGGCGGACAAGAATCGACTCCAGGCGATTGGAGATGGATATAGACGTTAGCCCGGTCCCCGGGTTTCTTTAATAAGGTCTGTGCGGTGAAATGTCCAAGGTAATTTTACAGGGGTTGCCGGATGACGGGGCCTCACTCATGCCCCGCATCGGCGTGCCGAACTGATGGGAGCCCTACAGCCGTCCTTCTTTCTGGAGAATGTCTCCCGCGATCGCGTAGGTTGTGCCGTGCATGCCGATGACGACGAGACCCAGACCCTCGGCCAGGTATCCGCCGGGGTACATGCCTGGCACCGCGGCGGATTCATAGTTGTGCGGATGGGTGGGCAACTGGTGGACCTGGAAGCGGTAATTGTCGTACTTTTCCACCGGGCGAAGGGGTGGAAACCCATCGAACAGGGAGTAATCCGCGATGCCGCCGATTTCGAGGAGGGCGTGGTCGACTTCCAGCGTTTCCCGCTCGCCGTTGCGGCAAAGGTTGGCCAGCCCGGCGGAGGCTCCCTGTTCAAAACCCGCGACACGGGTCTCATAGCGGGTATGCAGGCGTGGAGACCGGCTTTCCATGATTTCGGCGATCCGCGCGTAGTAAGGGAGGCCCCATCGGCTGTCCGATATGAGGCGCCAGTGGCGATCGAAAGGCTGGCGCATGACGTAGTGGACCTGTCTGCCCGCGTCGTGCAGTTCGGTTGCCGCCCAGTCGGCGGACCGGCCTCCGCCCACGACAAGTATGCGTTCGCCGGGATAGCTCCCGGGTTGATCGTAGCCTGAAGTCACGAACGGAAGGTTTTCGCCGGGCACGTTGAGTTGTCGCAGAATGCAACGCTGTCCCACCGCATAGACCAGGTACTTGCACGTGTAACGGCGGGTGATATCCGTGCCGACAACGCGGGACGTGAGCAGAAAGCCGGCGTCGTGAGGCAGGATGCGGGTCACTTCTTCGTGTGTGCGTATGCGGTCGGCGACTTCGAAGCGGCGCGGCACGGCGTGGTAGTAGTCAATCAGGTGTCTTTTGGCAATCAGTGCATTGACGTCAAGATCGATTCGTTGTTCGCGGCAATGCCGGTCGAGCGGATGAAAGGCGAATTCCATCCATTGCCCCGGTGACAGCGTAAGCATGTTTTCCGGAACGCTGTTCCACACGCCGCCAACCTCTTCCCGTGTGATCAGCAATACGTCGACGGGTTGGCGTCTGCGGAAATCCAGCGCGATTTCACCCTCACCGCGGAACTTCTGCCCCGGATGGTGCAGAATGCGAAACAGGTCCGCCGGACGGATGCCGGCGTTCGTTACGGCTCTGAAGTCGAGGCCCAGCAGCGTGCCGTTTTTGCTGCGAAGGTAGCGGTCGACCTGCTCGTATCGACTACTGAAAAGGTCGCCGCCGCGATAATACGGGTGCCACCCGCCGAGGACGACGGCAAGTGGAAGACCCGCCGGGCCACCGCCCACGATGATAACGGTATGGTGTTCGGGTGCGGCCATGGAATTTCCCGTAACCTCGGAGGGTCCGCCATGCGCAGTGAGATTCGATTGTCATACACCCGCATGAGGAGATCAGGCGGGCCCCCGGCGGTGCGTAAATTCAGGGGAAGCGATCGATCCGAGGCGTGGAAGGGGCGGACGTGAACTTGGGCGTTGACCTTGACTTCAGCCATTGAAAACCGTATGATGTTGCTCTTGAAGGAGCGGCTACAAAGTAGATCCCAGACCCTCGGGAGTCAAGGCGAATAACGTGGTTTTGAACGGGAGAATTCGATGGAGGACAAACGTCAACTGGATGCTCGTGAGATTCGGGCGCAGGACCGCGCGCACGTGTGGCATCCGATGTTACAGCACCGGTCGCTGGAGCACCGCGATCTGATGGTGATCCACAAGGCAAAGGGAACCACGGTCGTGGACGCGGAGGGCCGGGAGTTCCTGGATGCTTACGCGGGGCTGTGGAACGTCAACGTCGGATACGGCCGCCGGGAGATCGCGGAAGCCGTGTACGAACAGATGCTGCAGCTTTCGTACTATCCGCATCTGCACGTAAATCTTCCCGCCGCGAAGCTCGCATCCAGGCTGGCTGATCTTCTGCCCGGGGATCTGAACCATCTCTTTTTTTCGAACAGCGGATCGGAAGCGAACGAGACCGCGCTGAAGATTGCCAGGCAGTATGGCCGGCAGAAATACCCGGGCGAGAACCGGTTCAAGGTGATTGCGAGATACCGGGGGTATCACGGGTTCACCTTTGGCGCCATGTCCGCGACGGGACAGGTTGCCAGGCGGGCCGGGTTCGAACCCCTGATGCCGGGCTTTATTCATGTGAATCCGCCGTGGTCTTTTCGCTTTGGGTCTAAACTGACCTATCCCGACGGCGGCGTGGCGTGTGCGAACGAGGTCGAAGAAGTTATTGTACAGGAGGACCCGACAACGGTTGCGGCGGTCATCGCCGAGCCGATCATCGGCGGCGGCGGCGTGATCATCCCGCCGGACGGGTACCTGCCGCGCCTTCGCGAAATCTGTGACCAATACGGCGTGCTGCTGATCCTCGACGAAGTGATAACGGGCTTCGGCCGGACAGGCAAGCTGTTTGCCGCCGAGCACTGGGGTGTGGTCCCGGACATGATGACCATGGCGAAGGGCGTGTCCAGCGGTTATCTGCCTCTCGGTGCGTGTGCGGTGACGCCGGAGGTGTTCGAAACCTTCAAGGGGGAACCCGGTGAGCACCGGGAATTCTCCTCGGTGGCCACCTATGGCGGGCATCCGGTCTGCTGTACGGCGGCCCTGGCGAATCTGGACATTCTGACGGCCGAACGACTCTGGGAGAATTCCGCGGAAGTTGGCGCATACCTTCTGGATGCATTGGAACAACTGGATTCTCCGTTTATCGGCGAAGTGCGGGGCAAGGGCCTGATGATCGCCGTCGAACTTGCGGCTCAGAACGGCGATATGCTGGACTCGTCTCGGGTCGCGGCGGTACAGGCCGGCATCGTTGATCAGGGCGTAATCGTGGGACGCATGAGCCACGTGACGCACGGCCCCGAGAGTATTTTCTTCCTGGCGCCGCCCTTGATTTTGACGCGAAAGGAAGCGGATCGGATTGTATCGGCGTTCGAAATGGGTCTGAAGCGGATCTCCTGACAGAGGACGTTGTGGCGGACGATTACGGAACATTCGAATCATCGGGCGGGGGGACAGCGGCGCGTATCGATGCGCTGTTGGAACTCACAACCGAACTCCTCGCGCTTGACGACCGGAAAGCCCTTGCCCGCGTATTGAACGCGCAGCGTGCGGCTGACGTGGCAGACCTCATCCGCAGGCTGGACGACGGTACGCGGGAAATCGTGTTCGGTCTGCTTCAGGACGGCCTGGGGGTTGAGGTGTTGGCCGAATCGGACGTCTTCACCACCCGCGCCATCGCCGAAGACCTGAAACCGGAGACCCTGTCCGGGCTGGTTGAGGAGATGGCGCCGGATGACGCGGCCGACGTGCTGTCCGATCTGGAGGAGGAGGACGCGGGAGAGGTCCTGGGTTTGATGGCGTCGGAGGAGGCTCGGGAAGTTCAGGCTTTGATGGCCCACGACGAGGACTCGGGGGGCGGCTTGATGACGCCGCGGCTGGTCCTTGCTGACGTCTCGTCCACGGCCCTCGAAGTGATCGAAACGTTGCGTCGGGAAGCCGCGTCGGCGGAGATCCTGAATTTGTACGTGGTGAATGCCGAAGGAAAGTTGCAGGGCGTTGTGCCGCTGCATCTGCTGGTCACCGCGCCGCCCGCCGCCGCGATGGGCCGGTTGATGGATACGGACGTGATCAGCGTGACGCCTGAGACCGACCAGGAGGACATTGCTCGGTTCTTTGCGAGGTACGATCTCGTGGCCATGCCCGTGGTGGACCGCGGCGGGCGCGTCATCGGTCAGATTACCGTCGACGACGTGATGGATGTGATCATTGAGGAAGCGACAGAAGACATCTACAAGATGGCGGGCACCAGCGACGTCGAAATCGAGCGGCCTTCGGTGGTGCGTGTGGCGTTCACCCGACTGCCATGGCTCCTGATGTGCCTGCTGGGGAGTTTCCTGGCCGGCCTGGTCATTCACCGGTTTGAAGTGACGCTCGAACGGGCCATTACCCTGGCGTCGTTCATTCCGGTGATCATGGCAACCGGAGGAAACAGCGGTCTGCAGGCTTCAACGGTGACCGTCAGGAGCCTGGTAACGGGCCGCCTTTCTTCGGGTCTGATGTTCAAAATGGTCTTCCGGGAGGTTGGCGCGGGCGCGTTGATCGGGCTGGCGTGCGGGCTGGCCGCGAGTGCGGTCGCCTGGCTATGGTTCGGGCAGGCGCTTGTCGGGATCTGCGTTGGCGCGGCGATGTTTCTGGTCATCGGATTCTCCGTCTTGCTCGGTGTGATTACACCCATTGTCTTCGATCGAATCGGGATCGACCCGGCCGTCGCTTCAGGTCCGTTTATCACGACGGCAAACGACGTAGCCGGCATCCTGATCTACCTGGGGTTGGCGACGCTGCTCCTGCAGACACTCTTGTAGACCGCATATGCAGGCCTGTTTTCGATACTATGCCGCTCTCCGGAAGGAGATGGACGCCTGGTTGGCGCAGAGCCGGCGCATGGATCCGCCGGGCAGACACGGCGGCGGCGAGGACGAAGCCAACTACGCTCTGGCCTGGTTCCCGCACTTTCTTGCAACGGGCGATCGGGCGGTCGTGGAGCATTTCGAGTATCTCCGGGATCAGCTTGCGGGTTGGGTCCGGCGCGAATGTCTGCACGGCTACGAGCCGGAGGCGGAGGCGCATCATGGCACCGAGCCGTTCCTGCTCTTTCTCCCGCGCTATCTGGGTCTGTTTCCGGAGGACCGGGTCGGTGCGAGACTGCTTGCGGATGCGGCCGAACACATCGGGAACTGGGAGAAGGGGATTCCGGCGTGGTTCGACTGGGACCGGAACCGGTTCTTCGGATACCACATCGGTACACGGACCGTGGGGCGGGATCCGGAGCACGCGGTGGAACTGGCGGAGCACTTCCGGTTCATTCACATTGCCCTGGCGGCTTACCGCGTGCTGAAACAGGATCGGTACCTGGACTGGGCGTTGCGGTACGGAAGGCGCCGCGCGGAGATGATCGTGGCCGCGGCTGACGGGGAACTACCCGTGATGTGGGGGCCGGACGGACGGCCTCTGAGCGAATGCGAGTATACGGAATCGCAGCGTCGGATGAGCGCCGCAAGCCACCATCTGCCGGACGGCCCGGCAAGGGGCGTGGAGGTGCTGCTTGCCTCAGGCGCCGTCCACGCGCTGGGCGATCTGTTTCTGCTGTCCGGCGAGAAGGTATTTCGCGACGCGGGATTTCGGATTGTCGAGCCTCTCGTCGGCATGCTTCACGACCCCTATTGCGATCCCGGCGCCGCAGCCGTGTCCTTCTACCGCTGCGCCTTTGGCGACGATACGCTGGACGGCCGGATCCGGGAAATGGTCCGGCGGCTTTCGGACGAGGAACCCGGCGAACTCGTGCTGATGGCGCCCGAGGTTCCACGGATGGTCTTTCCCGGCGTGGGGAAGCGGGCGGATATGCTGCACTGGGGCGTGCAGACTGATGGCATGGACCACGTCGCGCCGACGCGCGAGCCGTGTACGGCTGCGTTGACGCTTGCCTACCAGATAACCGGCGACGTGACGTTTGCATCGCGGGCATTGAAGCAGGCGGCGCGGAAGCTGAAAGTGGCGCGACGTGTGTTGAGGGGTGGAAGGGAGCACGCGGACATGGGCGGGGCGGTCTGCTCCGTGGCGGCGGGCCACGGTCGAAACTGGGGTTCGGGAGCCGTGACCGGGTGTTACGGGCCCCTGTTGCTTGGCGCCGCGGAACGCCTGGGCGCGTTGATGCCCGCGGTGGAATTCCGCAGGTCTGGAGGCGAGTACGGTCTGCCCGAACGGGTGGTCTCGCTGGTCGTCCCGCCCGGCCCGTCAACTGGAAACGTGCGGATCTGCAACGGTGGCGACTCGGAGGAGGCCGTCTCGTGGCGGCGGCCGGGAGCGGCGTGGCAGGAGGTTTCCCTCCCGCCGGGAGTCGAAACCAGGGCGGTCCTGGAGGAGGATGTGCGATGAAATACCGTACGCTGGGACAGACCGGACTGACGGTCTCGGAAATCGGCCTCGGCGCGTTTCCCATTTCGGGGATGCAGCGGCAGGCCGACGGTACGCGGTTCGGATGGACCGGAACCGGGGACTCCGAGTCGATTGCGCTGATTCATCGCTGCGAGGAACTCGGCATCAATCTGATCGATTCCGCTGAAAGCTATGGCGACGGGCACAGCGAGGTTCTCACGGGCAAAGCGCTGCGAGGACGGAAAGACAAATGGATTGTGGCCACGAAGGTCCAGCCGAACGCGGGCATCGATCCTGAATCACGGGACGTGTCCGCGGTGCGGCGTCGAATTACAGAGGCGTGTGAGCTCAGCCTCAAACGGTTGGCGATGGACCACATAGACGTCTACCAGTTGCACGCCGTGCCTTACGAGTGGGCGATGCCAACGATAATGGACACGCTGGCGAAGCTCAGGCAGGCCGGCAAGGTGCGGTGGTACGGCATTTCCACCAATGACAGGCAAGCCGTGGAGAGGCTCCGGGCGTTCGGGTCTGTCCATATGCTGCAGGTGGGTTATAATCTGCTCGAACGCACGGCGGATGGGTTTCTGCACTGGGCGAAGGCGGAGAATATCGGTACGTTGATTCGCGTGCCGCTGGCAAAGGGGCAACTGACGGGCAAGTATTTCGGAGCGGAAGCACGGACGATCCCGGAAAACGACGTGCGGTACGAACGGTTCAACAAACCCGAGACGGTCGATGGACTGAAGCGGCTGCCGCAGTTGCTGTTTCTGCAGAACCGGACGCGAACCATGGCACAGGCGGCCCTGCGTTTCGTGCTGGATCACCCGGGTGTGTCCTGCGTGATTGCCGGCGCCAAAAACCGCCGGCAGGTGGATGAAAACGCCGGCACTGCAGAAATGCCATCGTTGACGGATGCGGAACTTGAACGGGCGATCCCGATCGCGGATACCATCGGTACGCCGGGCTGGATCTGATGGCGACTTGCCGGGCCATGTGACCGGTGCGTCGGCACGCGGATGATGCCCTCGGATCCGCGTTTGGCGTGAGGTCTGCCACTTCAATCGTATAATGGAGATCCTGATGTCTTCTGTAATCCGGATTGGCGTGATCGGCTGCGGGCGAATCCTGAACGCACACCTGCGCGGGTTCCGAACGTTGCAGGAAGCCGGGTTCGGGGATCTCTTCCGGGTGACGGCGCTGTGCGCAAGGAAACGTGAGGACGCCCTCCGCTTTCGAACGCGTGGCGAAGGCCCGGGTCCCAGACCGGCGCCGGTGGAGGCCCCGGGTGACCCGCTGAACGCGCCGCACGCGTACATCAGCGACCTGCATCCCGGTCAGGAAACGGCGGTTTACACGGATTATCGCGAGATGCTGGTACGCGGACCGGTCGACGCGGTATGCATTCTGACGGGACACGATACGCATCACACCATCGCCATCGATGCCATGCGGGCCGGCATGCACGTGACGGTCGAAAAGCCGATGGCGATTTCGGTCAGGGCCGCCCAGCAGATGTGTGAGGTGGCTTCGGAGACGAACACGGTGTTGAGCGTTGCGGAAAACGTGAATTTCACGCCCGCGGTGCGTGCGAACCGATGGGCCGTCACGGAGGGATTGATCGGTGACGTGCAGATGGTCTACCGCGGCGTGATCGGGTTCCGGTCCCACCGGCCTGATCTGGTTGCCGCACGCACGCCGTGGAGGCAGTCAAAGCTGGGCGCCGGGGGCGGGGTGTCGATCGATCTGGGCGTACATCTCTTCAATGGCGTTCGTACGATCTGCGGACCGGTGCATTCGGTGCAGGCCCTGTGGCGTATTCTGGAGCCGGTCCGGGTGCTGATGTCGGACGACGACCGCGGGGTTGCAGACGAGGTTGAGAACCAGGTGGACGACGCGTTCTTTTCCAATTTCCGGCTTGCGAACGGAGCGATCGGGCACATCGCGGTGGCCCGCAGCGCCAGGGGCACGCAGATCGGGGTTCCGGGTGGAACCAACGTATTCGGCAGTACGGGGGCGTTGTCGGACGGGAAGATCTTCGCGGGGGACGGAAACGGGGAAGACGTCCTGCGCCGGTTCCGGCGAGAGGCCGCGGAACGGGACCGGGACGAAGCGATGCCCGGCGGGATCACCGATCCATTCGCGCTGGAGAACCTGGACTGGCTGCTGGCGATCCGCGACGGTTCGCCGGTACGGATGTCGGGGGATGAGGGGACGATCGACCTGGCCCTGAGCTACGCGATTCTGGAGTCGGGACTGCTCGGAAGGGAAGTCTCGCTGGACGAGATGCTGCGGGGCGACGCGGACGCATACCAGAGACCGATCAACGCGCACTACGGGTTGTAGGGGTTGGGGTTCAGGCTGCTCGTGAAATCCGACTTCACCAACAACTCACCTGCCCCCGAGCGGGTGGGGTTTGTATTCGAGTGCGTCAGCGTTTTTCGATTTCGAGGTTGCGGAACCAGATCCTGCTGTTGTGGTCCTGCAGGCCGATGTACCCGGTTTCGGTCATTTCGCAATACGCGCGGTTGAACTTGTTGGGCGTGCCGTCCGGGTTCCGGCCCGGGGTGGTCCAGCGGCTCAGGTCCATTTCGGTGATTCGCTCACCGTTCAGATCAACCCGGATGGCGTTGTTTACGGCGTAAACGGCCATGGCGTTCCATTCGCCCGCGGGTTTGCAGGCGTTGTGCGTGGGGGCCTGAACGTCATAGACTGCGCCGCAGCACTTGACGGTTGCGGGTTTCCGGCCGTACGTGTCCAGGATCTGGATTTCGATGCCGGTCTGCACGGGGTCGTCCAGATCGGTCCATCGGAAGAATACGCCGCTGTTGGCCCCAGGCGGGTGTCTGAACTCGAGCGACAATTCGAAATCCCTGAACCGGTCCTTCGTATAATACAGGTATTTCCCATTCTCCCCGGCGCAGAAGATACAACCTTGATCTACCTTCCAGCCGTCCGGACTGCCGGTGGCCGCCCAGCCGTTGAGGGTTTCCCCGTCGAACAGGCGCATGTATCGTCCTTTCAGTAATCAAGTTTACGGTAATCGACCGCCATCTGGTTCATCCCGTCTGCCGGCGTCGGCTACCGGAGTACGGGAACCATCGCCGGGCAATATCTGTCAAACCGGATGAAAAACAAAGTGAAACTCACTCGCTTGAGGAGG
>JAGWBX010000077.1:14576-45298 GCA_021295655.1 Candidatus Latescibacterota bacterium | reverse complement strand
GCGGCATCCGCAAAGCGCGACCGGTAGATCGACCGGCTGGCGGTGTTTATTGCGCCGACAATTCTGGGAAAAGGGATTGACTCGGTGGGCGACCTGGGAATAACAAGAATGGCCGATGCGATTCTTGTGGATGAGGTCGACGTGGATTGGACCGGCCCCGACCTTTTCTACACGGCACGTGTAAAGGACGCCGGAGTTCCCGCCCGTGCGTCATAAACCGGAGACCGGATTGGCAGACCCGGATCCGTAATCCGGCGCGGCCCGGATTTTTCCGGACCGCGAGGCCTGTGAAAGGATGGCCTTGATGTTTACGGGGATTGTGGAGGAAGTGGGGGTGGTGCGCGCGATTCAGAGGCGGACGGGGTATCAGCGAACAACGGTGGAAGCGAAACGCGTGCTGGAGGATGTATCAATTGGCGACAGCATATCGATCGACGGCGCCTGCCACACCGTGGTCGAAGCGGAGCATCGGGCGTTCTCGTTCGAATCCGTGTTGGAGACCCTGGAGCGGACGACCCTTGGGAGGCTGAAAACGGGAGACAGGGTGAATCTGGAACGGTCGCTGAAGCTGTCGGATCGGCTGGGTGGCCATCTGGTAGCCGGCCATGTGGATGGGATCGGCAGGGTGCTGGACCGGCGGCGATGGGCTGACAACATGGTGTTCCGCATAGGGATGCCGGCGGAACTCACCCCGTATCTGGCCGGCAAGGGATCGATCGCCGTGGACGGGATCAGCCTGACGGTTGTGTCCGCGGGCGCACGAGACTTCACGGTGACGGTCATTCCGCATACGATGGAAGCCACGACGATCGGAGAACGCCGGGTCGGCGACGCGGTCAATCTGGAGGTCGACCTGGTGGCGCGGTACCTGGAAAGGCTGACGCACCGCCCCGAGGAGAACGGAAATCCGGCGACGTCGCAGAACTTCGGGTCAGGAAGCGAAAGATAAGGGGTTTCGTGAGCATCGCGCAGGCCTGGATCTGTACACCTCAAATCTCTACATTGCCGGGAGCGGCATTTCATGGCTGAAGTCGACAAGGGACTCCATATCGCATCCATCGAGGAGGCGCTGGACGACATCCGGGCGGGTAAGCTTGTGATTGTCGTGGACGATGAGGATCGGGAGAACGAGGGAGACCTGATCGCGGCGGCAGAAAGAGTCACGCCTGAGATCATCAACTTCATGGCCCTTCACGGGCGCGGGCTGGTTTGCCTGCCGGCAATGCCGGAACGGTTGCAGGAGTTGGAACTGGAGATGATGGTGGGCAGAAACACCGCGTTGCATGGAACGCCTTTCACCGTCAGCATCGACGCGGTAGAGGGCACCACCACCGGAATCTCGGCGCAGGATCGCGCGGTCACAATACGGAGATTTGTGGAACCCGAAGCCCGGCCTCCTGATTTTGCCAGACCCGGCCACGTTTTTCCCCTGTCCGCCCGACCGGGAGGTGTGTTACGGCGAGCGGGGCACACGGAGGCGACGGTGGATCTGGCGCGGCTCGCGGGCCTTTATCCGGCAGGTGTCCTGTGCGAAATATTGAATCCCGACGGGACGATGGCCCGGCTGCCGCAACTGATGGAAATGGCACGGGAGTTCAGCCTGAGGATCATTACGATCCGCGATCTGATCGCGTATCGCCGCCGTTCGGAAAAGCTGGTTGAGTGTCTGGAGACGGTGCGCCTTCCCACCCGGTTCGGGGTGTTCAATCTTCATCTCTACGAGAGCGAAGTGGACAGGCGGGATCACGTGGCGCTGACCAAGGGAGACCTCAAGGCCGGCGATCCGGTATTGGTGCGGATGCACTCCGAGTGTCTCACGGGCGATACATTCGGGTCGCTGAGGTGCGACTGCAGCACGAATCTGCATTCGGCCATCGAGATGATCGAGCGGGAGGGACGCGGCGCCGTTGTCTACATGCGGCAGGAGGGCCGCGGCATCGGGCTGCGTCAAAAGATCAACGCCTACCAGCTTCAGGAAGAAGGCTACGATACCGTAGAGGCGAATCTGAAGCTGGGATTCAGGATGGACGAGCGGGACTACGGCATCGGCGCGCAGATTTTGTTGGACCTCGGCATCAGAAAAGCCCGGCTGATCACGAACAACCCCGCCAAACGCGTGGGGCTTGAGGCGTATGGAATCGAAATTGTGGAGCGAGTCCCGGTCAAGATCGTGCCCACGCCATGGAATATACGGTATCTGCGTACCAAACAGAAGAAGATGGGACACATTATCGACGAAGAAGATTTGAAGTTGGCGGATGGCTCCCCGGAGGGAACGTATGGCCAGAGTGATTGAAGGCGGACTGCGCGCGGACGGCAAACGCTTCGGTATTGTGGTAAGCCGATTCAACGGTTCAGTCAGCAAGCAGTTGCTGGAGGGCGCCGAGGATTGCCTGAAGCGGCATGGAGGCGAACCGGAAGGCGTCGACGTGGCCTGGGTTCCGGGTTCATTCGAGATTCCACTGGTGGCCGGGAAAATGGCGCGCAGCGGACGATACGACGCGGTGATCTGCCTTGGTGCGGTGATTCGCGGGAGTACGCCCCATTTCGACTACGTGGCCAACGAAGTCTCCAAGGGGATTGCATCGGTCGGGCTTGAGTCGGGTGTTCCGTGTCTGTTTGGCGTATTGACAACCGATACGATCGAACAGGCAATCGAAAGGGCGGGAACCAAGGCCGGCAACAAGGGATGGGAGGTCGCCCTTGCCGCTGTCGAGATGGCAAATCTGGTGGCATCCTTGAACGATGAAGTAACATGACGGGTTCGCGACGAAAAGCCCGTGAAGTTGCGTTGCAGGCGCTGTATTGGAGCGAGAGTTCGGGAGACCCGGTACAGCAGACGCTCCATGCAGTGGCGCTTCGCGCCGGGTTGTCGGAGGACGCCGCCGAATTCGCACACGCGCTTGGTCGGGAGGCCTGGAAGCGCAAAGAAGAACTGGACGGTCTTGTAGAGGGGATTTCCAGGAATTGGGCGCTGGATCGTATCTCGAGGATCGACAGGATCCTGCTGTGGATGGCGCTCACGGAAATGCTCGCATTCGACAATATCCCGGTCAAGGTGTCGATGAACGAAGCAATTGAACTCGCAAAACGGTACAGCGTGGAGAAGGCGCCGACGTTCATCAACGGCATCCTCGACGCGCTGGTGAGGCAGCAGGGGATCCTGGCGGAAGACATCGATTGTCGCTAATCCGTGGATAAGCGCTTATGATGGGTGTAATCAAGAAAGTATTCGGAACCAAATACGATCGGGACCTGAAGAAACTCTGGCCGACGGTCGAGAGAATAAACGGGCATTGCGAGTCCTTTGCGTCGCTATCCGATGCGGACCTGCGCGGCAAGACGTCCGAATTCAAACAAAGGTTGCGGGAGGCGACAGCCGAGGACACGGATCAGCTCAATCGGATGCGGGAGGAGATGAGGAGTGAGGAGGAAATGGATCGCTCTTCGCTTCTGGATGAAATCTCCGAACTGGAGGGGGAGGTCAGGGAGCTTGAGGCAGAGGCTCTGGAGGAGGTACTGCCCGAGGCATACGCGGTTTACAAGGAGACTTGCCGCCGGTTCAAGACGGAAGGGAAACAGTGGGAGCGCGCGGGTGAGTCCATTGTGTGGGATATGGTGCCCTACGACGTGCAGTTACTCGGCGGCATCGTGCTTCACCAGGGAAAAATAGCCGAGATGGCCACCGGCGAGGGCAAGACGCTGGTGGCTGGAATGCCGCTTTATCTGAACGGATTGACGGGACGGGGCGTACATCTCGTTACGGTGAACTCCTATCTCGCAAAGCGGGACGCCATGTGGCTGGGGCCGGTCTATCTCTTTCTCGGGATGAGCGTCGGCATCATCCAGGATCGGTCCATGGACGCGGAGGCGTATCGTATGGAGGAGGATGGCGAGGGCGGATACCGTCTGCGTGAGTGCGACCATCAGGAGGCCTACAGGGCCGATGTCATCTATGGCACGAAGGACCAGTTCGGGTTTGATTATCTCTACGACAATATGGCGGTCCGCCCGGACGACCTGATGCAGCGCGAACACTATTTCGCGATCATCGACGAGGCCGACAGCATACTGATCGACGAAGCGAGGACGCCGCTGATCATTTCCGGCGCGGTGGCCGAGGCCGATAATCAGCGGTACGATGAGATGAGGCCGCTGGTGGAGCGTTTGGTCAGGGCACAGACGCGGGTGGTAACCGGGACTTTGAACGAAGCGGAGGAACGCCTCGACGAAGACGAATACGAGGCGGGTATCCGGCTGCTTCAGGTTCAACGGGGGATGCCCAAGAACGGCCGCTTCATGAAATTGCTTCAGGAAGAGGGGATCAAACGTCTGATCGGCCGGGTTGAGGCCGATTACGTGCGCGACAAGCGAATGGGGGAGATTGACGAGGACCTCTACTTCGCCGTGGACGAGAAGAGCCATGTTATCGACCTGACTGACAAGGGGCGGGTCGAGATCAGCCGGAAGCCGGACGACTTCGTCCTGCCGGACCTGGATGAAGTCCTGCACAAAATCGACGGGGACGATGCGCTGGCGCCGGAGGAAAAGGCCAGGGCCCAGGACGACGCCTATCAGGACTACGCCCGCAAGAGCGAGGCGATTCACAGTGTGCAACAGCTTCTGGTCGCCTATACGCTTTATGAGAAGGATGTGAGGTATATCGTGGACGGCGGCCAGGTGATCATCGTCGACGAATTCACCGGGCGTCCGCAGCCGGGGCGTCGATTTGCGGACGGTCTGCACCAGGCTCTGGAAGCGAAAGAGCGCGTCAAGGTGGAACGGGACACCCAGACAATCGCCACGATTACGCTGCAGAATTATTTCCGATTGTACCACAAGCTTGCCGGGATGACGGGAACCGCCGAGACCGAAGCGGCGGAACTGTTTCAGATCTACAAGCTGGACGTGGTTGTGATGCCTACGAACGAACCTGTTCGGCGGGTCGATTCGGAGGATCTGATCTTCAGAACCAAGCGGGAGAAGTATAACGCCATCGTGGACGAGATAGAGCGGTTGAACCACGAGAGCCTGCCGGTTCTCGTCGGTACCATCAGCGTCGAGGTGTCTGAGTTGCTATCCCGCATGTTGAAGCGGAAGGGGATTAAACACGCGGTGCTCAACGCGCGCCACAACGAGCAGGAAGCCCAGATCGTTGCCAGAGCCGGACATCCGGGCGCCGTGACCATTGCAACCAATATGGCGGGTCGAGGTACGGATATCAAGCTGGGGGACGGTGTGGTCAAGGCGCCACAGGACCATCAGTGCGCGCTGATACCCGGCGCCAACGGCGGTCGCCCCTTGTGCCCTCACCTGGAGGAATACGGTTGCAGGGAAGCGGTTCCGTGCGGATTGCATATTATCGGCACCGAGCGGCACGAGGCAAGGCGCATAGACAGGCAGCTTCGTGGACGGGCCGGCCGACAGGGCGACCCCGGAAATTCACGGTTTTTCATCTCACTGGAAGACGATCTCATGCGGCTCTTCGGCTCCGAAAGGATCGCCCGGATTATGGACCGTCTGGGCGCCGAAGAGGGCGAGGTGATCGAACACCGGATGGTAACCCGATCTATCGAGCGGGCGCAGAAACGTGTGGAAGCCCGGAATTTCGAGGTGCGGAAACATCTGCTTGAATACGACAACGTGATGAACCAGCAGCGGGAAGTCGTATACGACCGGCGACGCCACGCGCTGGAACAACACAATATCTACGAGCAGATCGAGGAAGAGATGGAGGAGGTGGTGAACGCTTCGTTCCAGAGCCACCTTCCCGAAGACGGAACTCAGGAGGACTGGAATCTCGACGGACTCTATCGCGACCTGCGACAGATCTTCCTTCAGGTTCCGGAAGTGCCACCCGAGGCGCTGCCCGAACTGAAGGAGGATGGATTCCGGGATGAATTGTTCGATGGAATCAGATCAGCTTATAGACGCCGGGAAAGCCTGATTGGCGCGGGAAGGATGCGGGACATCGAGCGAATGGTCTATCTGGGGGTAACCGACGAGAAGTGGAAGGACCACCTCCGGGAGATGGACGATCTCAAGGAAGGCATCGGCCTGCGTGGATACGGACAAAAGGACCCGCTGATCGAATACAAGCGGGAAGGGTTTCAAATGTTCGTCGACCTCCTGGACGAGATCAACTGTGAAACATTGAAAACCCTTTTTCGCATTCCGGTGGAAGAGGAACTGACAAGCCCCAGGGGCCGGCAGCCACAGCGGGTCTCGCTCACGCATCAGGATGCCACCGGCATGGGATTCTCCCCCGGTGTTGACGCGTCTCCGGCGTCGGATACCGTTGCCGCCACGTCGGAAGGAGGTCCGCCACGGCAGCGTCCTGTTCGGGTGCAGAAGGTGGGCAGAAACGAACCGTGTCCGTGTGGAAGCGGGAAAAAATACAAGAAATGTCATGGTCAGGTCGGCAGGGTGCCGGCGTGAACGGCCACGCCGATCAGGCCGGTTCCGCTATATGCGAAATCCGGCCAACGCGACATAAAGGAGCTTTCCGGCGATGAAATCCCGAGATGACCTGTTGAGTGAGGCCCGCAGCGAGATACCGGAGATGAGTGCGCACGAGGTGCATGGTCATCTCGAAGACGGTGCGAGACCGGTCCTGCTGGATGTGCGCGCCATGGACGAGTGGGAGTCGGGACATCTGCGGGGAGCGGTTCACATTCCGCGAGGACGGCTGGAAGCCGAGGCTGAATCCCGCATTCCGGACAAGTCCCGGGAAGTGGTGGTGTATTGCGCTGGCGGGGTACGTTCTCTGTTGGCAGCGGAGTCCTTGAAGGAATTGGGTTATGAACGGGTGATTTCGATGGCCGGCGGGTTCGAAGACTGGGCGGACGCCGCCCTGCCCTCGGAACAGCCGCCGCCGCCGGTAGAAGCCGACGATCCGGAACGGCCTGAACTGTTGGAGGCTGAAATAGAGCACCTGGAGAAACGGATCGCGCGGAAGAAACAACAGTTGAAGCGTTCAACGGACTGAAAGAAGGAACATCGCAAACAGGCATTGGCCAACGCGGCTGAAATAGCCGGAGGCGCATTACGATTCGTGATGCGCTTTCTTGCTTCATGCCGGAATTTGTCCTTGCGCCAGGAAGCCAAAACCTATATATTGGTGATGTTAGCACTCGATTGCAGTGAGTGCTAATTTCCAAAAATAATATCTATAATTTAACGGGTTAACGTTAAATTCATCCTTTCGAAGGAGGGCCAAATGACGGTGAAGCCTCTGGCCGACCGGGTGCTTCTCCGGCGGATTGAAGGCTATGAACACGTCCATGGCGGCATCATCATCCCCGACACGGCCAAAGAAAAACCACTCGAAGCCGAAGTCGTCGCAGTGGGGCCCGGTAAAGTCAACGACAAAACGGGCGATCCCGTACCGGTGTCTGTAAATGCGGGCAACCGCGTTCTGATCGGCCAGTTTGCGGGAACAGAGGTCGAGGTTGACGGAGACGAACTGGTGATTGCCTCCGAAGACGATATCCTGGGTATTCTTGAATAGGAGACGTGGCAAAGATGGAAGTCGCGATTCAATCCCTTTACCGGGATGGGCGATAGCGAACCGGAAACATCGCCCGTGGATCCGCATCCAACGGGCTTTTATTCACTGGCGTTTACAGGAGGACAATTATGCCAGCCAAGCAACTGAGCTACGGGATTGACGCCCGGTCAAAGGTTCTGGACGGCGTGGACATTCTGAGCAAGGCAGTCAAGGCGACACTGGGGCCGCGCGGTCGAAATGTCGTTCTGGGCAAGAAATGGGGTTCCCCTACGGTAACCAAAGACGGGGTAACGGTGGCCAAGGAGATCGAACTGCCCGATCCGTACGAGAACATGGGCGCACAGATGGTGAAAGAGGTTGCCTCCAAGACCTCCGACGTGGCGGGCGATGGCACGACCACCGCAACGGTGCTTGCGGAGGCCATCTACCGCGAAGGCCTCAAGAATGTAACGGCCGGCGCCAATCCCATGGATATCAAGCGGGGCATCGATCAGGCTGTGTCGGCCGTAACCGCGGCATTGAAGAAACAGTCCCGAGAGGTCAAGGGTCGCAGGGAAATCTCCCAGGTGGCGACAATCTCAGCCAACAACGACAGCGGCATAGGTGAAATAATCGCCGATTCTATGGAAAAGGTGGGTAAAGACGGCACCATTACGGTGGAGGAGGCCAAGTCGATCGAAACAACGCTCGACGTTGTGGAAGGCATGCAGTTCGACCGGGGATATATTTCACCGTACTTCGTGACCGACCAGGACGACATGGAAGCGGTTCTGGAAGATGCCTACCTCCTCATCCACGAGAAAAAGCTGTCCAACATGAAGGATCTCCTCCCTTTGCTCGAGAAAACGACGCAGACGGGCAGGGCGCTGCTGGTGATCGCCGAAGATGTTGAGGGCGAAGCGCTGGCGACATTTGTCGTGAACAAAGTCCGGGGGACCATTAAGGCGGCGGCGGTGAAAGCTCCCGGATACGGCGACAGGCGGAAAGAGATGCTTGAGGATATCGCCATTCTCACCGGGGGCAGGGTGATCTCGGAAGATCTGGGCATAAAACTGGAGAATATACAGCTCGACGACCTTGGACAGGCCAAGCGGATCGTCATCGACAAAGACAACACGACCATCGTGGAAGGCGCAGGCGCAACCGACGACATCCAGGGACGCGTCAGCCAGATCCGCATGCAGATCGAGGAAACGACCTCGGATTACGACAGGGAGAAACTCCAGGAGCGGCTCGCAAAGCTGGCCGGCGGTGTGGCGGTTGTGAACGTCGGCGCAGCGACCGAAACCGAAATGAAGGAGAAGAAGGCGCGGGTGGAAGATGCGCTGCACGCAACCCGGGCGGCCGTGGAGGAAGGCATCGTTCCTGGCGGCGGTGTGGCTCTTGTGCGTTGTGATTCGGCACTGGACACGGTGCGCAATCGGGTTCGAGGAGATCAGAAGACGGGCGTGGACCTTCTGAGCAAGGCGCTGGAAGCGCCCCTGAGGAAGATTGCCGATAACGCCGGTCACGAGGGCAGCTTGGTTGTTCAGCGCGTTAAAGAGGGAGAAGGCGCTTTCGGTTTCAACGCGCTTACCGAAACCTACGAAGATCTGATCGAATCCGGTGTGGCGGATCCCACGAAGGTCGTGCGTTCCGCGGTTGAGAATGCAGCCAGCATTGCCGGGCTTCTGCTGACAACGGAGACGCTGGTAACGGAAATTCCGGAAGAGGAAAAAGAGCCACAGGGTCACGGCCACGGTCACGATCATTATTAGTACCCGAAACATCGGGCAGGCGTTAACCCCAATTGAAAAAAACAGCAACTCGGCGACAGGACGAAAACCCCTGAAACGGGGCGCAACGCCGGAAAAATAACGAATCAAGGCTAAATCGTCTTTATCGACTTGCATATATTCGGTTTTACTTCCCCGAAGCAATTTGAATCAAGGATAAAGGGTCGGCCGGTACTGGCCGGCCTTTTTTCATCTGGTAAACCACCGTCACATTTGCTTATATTGGAACGTCGCTTGATGTTTTCGGACAAGTTCAATGTTGAAGCAGGCTGTCGACGATCATGTTTCGTCTGCGGCTCGAAGGGAGGTATATGGACGTTATTCTGGATTCCCCATCCGAGGAGAACGATCAGCCTGTTGCCGATGCCACGGGCGGGGAGAAGACGGAAGAAGGAAGGGATTCCGAAAGGCGTGTGGTGTCTCGGCGGCCCGCCAGGCGTACCCGGACGGCCACCAGGAAACCGGCAGGGACAGCTCGAAGCCGGGCCGCGTCGGTGGATGAAGAGAAGGAGAAGCCCGAAGCCGACGCCCCGGGGGATGCAGATGAGCCAACCGCGAAAACAGCGGAGGTCCCGGAAAAGCGCGTGATTTCACGACGGCCCGCGAAACGGCCGCGGGCATCGACAAAACCTGCGAAGCGCACGACACGCGCAAAAGCCGGAGACGAGCAGCAGAATCAAACCGGGAAAGAAGCTGAAAAAACCGAGGAGACGCCGGAAACGGCTGCAGCGGCAGCCACACCGTCTGAGCCGGCGAACGCCAGTGAATCCATTGTGGAGCCTGTTTCGGAAACCACGGAGGCCGCAACGGCTGCACCTCCCGATTCGCCAGCGGACGCGCCCTCGGAAGCCGCAGCTGAAAAGACGCAGGAGGCTCCCGCCAAGGGCACTTCGCAGGAACATCGCCGAACGAGAAGGCGCCGGCAGCCCCGACGCCAGAACGACGGCGGAGGTTCGGCCGATAACCGGGGGAGGGCGGACCGGGTCCCGCAATCCGTCGCGGACATTCTTTCGGACTCCTGGACGGAAGAAAAAGCCCGCAAATACCTCAGCGAAGGATTCCTTGCGACGCTATCCACCCGACTGGTCACCCGGGGAAAGGTCGAGGAGATAGACGAGGAGGCGCTGCAGGAACGCCTGAAGGTGGTCCGACGTGTTCTGGCGGATGAGTGTATGGTGGAAGACGATGCATCGGATCTCATCCTGCTCGATATGGTTATGAACGCGCTGGCGGACAGGCTTGAGGTCTATCGGTTAACCGCGAAGGGCGCGAGTCCCGAGAAACTCGGTCAGATTCTCGAACTTCGATACAATGCGGACCGGCGTCTGATCGAGGCTGTGACGGCATTGAAAAACGCCTAGTCCTCCCGGGCCGCTTGTTGATGCGGCGTCCGGGATGTCGTCCAGTCGATTTCGGGCTCATATGGCAGCGGATCGACGGCGCGATTGGCGCGAAAGGCGTTAATTCGTTCCGTACACGCGTCGCAACGGCCGCAGGCGGGGCGTTTACCTTCGTAACAGGTGTGGGTCTCGGCGTATGGCACCTCAAGGTTCAGGCCCATGCTCACGATTTCGTCTTTCCATTTCTCCACAAACGGGGTATGGATACGGTAGTCGGTCCGTCGTGTGGCGCCCAGGCACAGGGCCTTCTCCAGCATGTCATAAAACTCGCGGCGGCAGTCCCGATAGATCTGAAAGTCGTCCCGCACAGGCGAGAGAAAGAGATCCTTGCAACCCCTCCGCTCCGCCCAGGCGGCTGCCAGTGTGACGAATAGCATGTTTCGGAAAGGCACAACGGTCAGCGCCTGCCGATCCTGTTCCGCCACGGGAATCTGGCGCCCGATATCCGTGAGCGGATTCCCGCCGATCTGACGGAGATCGACTTTGAGGCAGCGGTGAGAGTCAGCACCAGCCAACCTGGAGAGGTTTGAGCTGGATTCGAGTTCAACAGCATGGCGCTGGCCATAGTCAATCGAAACGGTGTGAATTTCTGAAATACCACGGTCTCGCATCCACCAGAGCAGTGTGGTGGAATCCATCCCTCCGGAGAGAAGGAGCATGGATTTCCGGGGCAGGGCGGTCATCGGGCGGGACCTTTCCTATATAAACGTCAATAGGGAGCCGGCAGGCTCCCTATTGACTTAGCGCAATTGATCCGGACCTATAGCGGCCCGCTGAAAAAGCCCATCCGGGCTGCCTGCCTGTGCGTACGCACGCAGACAGGCGGCCGGCTCCCGCAGACGAATTACCGCGGTGTGCTCCCTCATCGAATCACACCTCTTTTTCGGCCACGATGACTCGGCCTCGCCTTCAGAGCGGCTTTATCAACGGACCGCTAGCGATTCTCCAGGAGCTGATCCACAACCGCCGGTTCTGCGAGCGTTGACGTGTCGCCAAGATCACTGGTATCGTCGGCGGCGATTTTCCTCAGGATACGGCGCATAATCTTGCCGGAACGGGTCTTGGGCAATCCCGGCGCCCAATGGATAACGTCAGGCGTGGCGATAGGGCCAATCTCTTTTCGAACCCACGCCCTCAGTTCGTCCTTCAATGCATCGATGTACTCCACGCCCACGTTCAGGGTGACGTAGGCGTAGATACCCTGACCCTTGATATCGTGGGGGAAACCCACCACGGCCGCTTCGGCCACGCCATCGTGAGAGACAAGGGCGGACTCGACCTCGGCAGTGCCCATACGGTGCCCGGAAATATTGATGACGTCATCCACCCGACCGGTGATCCAGTAATAGCCGTCTTCGTCTCTGCGGCAGCCGTCTCCGGTGAAATAGTATCCCTTGTATTGCTGGAAGTAAGTTTCCTCGAAGCGTTTGTGGTCGCCGTAAACCGTGCGCATCTGCCCCGGCCAGGGCTCCGCGATCGCCAGTACGCCGCTGACGCCGTTGCCATGCAGTTCGTTACCGGACTCCGGGTCGAGTACGACGGGTTTGATACCGAAGAAGGGAAAGGTCGCGGAGCCTGGCTTCGTCGGCGTTGCGCCCGGAAGCGGCGTGATAAGGATGCCGCCGGTTTCGGTTTGCCACCATGTGTCGACGATGGGACACCGGCCCCTCCCCACGTTGTTGTGGTACCATAGCCAGGCTTCCGGGTTGATCGGCTCGCCAACGGTCCCGAGAAGCTTCAGAGAAGAAAGGTTGAAACCGGCAGGCCACGCTTCGCCCTCTTTCGCAACCGCCCGGATCGCCGTGGGCGCCGTATAGAACTGATTGACTTCGTATTTGTCGATTACCTGCCAGTAACGCCCCGGATCGGGATAAACCGGGGTGCTTTCGAACATGACCGTCGTCGCGCCGTTTGCCAACGGGCCGTAGATGATGTACGAATGTCCGGTAACCCAGCCGATGTCCGCGGCGCAGAAATAGATGTCGCCATCGTGATAGTCGAAGACGTTCTTGTGGGTGTACGCGGTATATATCATATAGCCGCCCACATTGTGCTGCACGCCTTTGGGTTTCCCCGTTGAACCCGACGTATAAAGGATGTATAGCGGGTCTTCCGCGTCCATTTCTTCACACAAACAATCCGGGCTGGCGTTTTCCATCGCATCGTGCCACCAGATGTCCCTGCCATCCTGCATGGGGCACGAAATATCCGCGTGTTCCCCCACCCGGCGGACGATAATGCAGGTATCTACGGTTCTGCCGCCCATGCGTCCGTCGGCATTTGCAATGGCGTGATCGGCAAATGCCTTGCGCTCCATTGGTCTGTCGCCTCGAAACATGCCGTCTGTCGTTATCACGACCTGACAGGTGGAATCTACAATGCGGTCGGCAAGCGCATCCGCGGAAAAGCCTCCGAAAACGATGGAGTGAACAGCGCCAATCCTGGCGCAGGCGAGCATCGCGATCGCCAGTTCGGGGATCATGGGCATGTAAATGGAAACGCGATCTCCTTTTTTCACGCCGCGTGACTTCAGCACGTTGGCGAATTTGCAGACCTGCGTATGGAGTTCCCGGTAGGTCAGCCTGCCGTCTTCACCGGGTTCATTGCCTTCCCAGATGATCGCGACCTGATCCCCGCGCGTTTCCAGGTGACGGTCGAGACAGTTGTAGACAATGCTGGTCTTCGCCCCTTCAAACCATCTGATGGATACAGGACCCTCGTCGACGTTGTAGTTGTATGAACGAACATTGTCCCACTTTCTGAACCAGTGGAAGTCTCCTGCCACGTCCGCCCAGAATGCTTCAACGTCTCTTGTGGATTCCCGATACCGCTGCCGGTATCCATCGAAACTACCTACATGCGCCTCGGTGCTGAGATTCCGGGGCGGGAAATATCGTCCGCCCTGTTCGAGAGTCCGGTCTGGAAATGCCGCCATTGCAAACCCCTTCTTTCGGAATTAATCGGTTGATTCGGCAGATTCGATGACGGTAAAAGCAGGTCTTGCAATTCCTGGTTGGCGCGGCTATAATTATACCACATCCAAAGCGGATGTCAAGCGGAGAAACCGAATCGAAAGCGTGGCTATTGGACTGTTTTCTTTGGTGATAAACGCTCGATCGGTTGATCTTCCAATCCGTTCCCGGAGTTCTTTCCGGACGCGAGTTGCCGCTTTCAGGGTACCGGCGCAGATTTTTCGCTTTTCGGGAACCTTTGCCAAACCAGAGGGTTTAATGAGGGTTAGGCGGTTGTCTGGATTGCGGGTTTTGTATACCCCATTCCCAGGGATGTAGGCAGGAAAAGGGGGGAAAGACCATGCTTATGGTAAATACGGATAATGGCGCAGCGTCGGACGTCGATATACTGACTGATGTTGCCAATGGCGACATCGAAGCGTACGGGAAAATTGTAAATCGTTACAGGGGAAGGCTTTACAACTTTGTATTTCGGTTTGTCGGAGACCGGGAAACAGCCGAGGATATCGTTCAGGAGGCGTTTCTCAGGGCGTATAGAAAGCGGAACGAATACCGGGCAATCGCGAACTTCTCCACCTGGCTGTTTACAATTGCCGGCAATCTGGCCAAAAGCGAGTTGAGGCGTCGTAAGCGCTGGCGGCTGTTTCCGCTTCACCGGGATGAAGAGAGCGATACGGGGATGGAATTACCGGACGAGTCCTATCGGCCCGATCGAATTACGGAATCTTCGATCGCGGATGTACAGATTCATCGGGCGATCATGTCGCTGTCGGAAAACTACCGGCAGGTTATCCTCCTTCGAGACGTTGAAGGGCTGTCATACCAGGAGATAGCAGAGATCAGCCGGTGTCCCGTGGGGACGGTCAAGTCCCGTGTGAACAGGGCCCGTCTGAAGCTGCAGCAGAAGCTGAAAAATGAGGGAAGAGACGTGGGGCTTGCAGTCTGACAGCGTTATGCCGTCTCCCGATCCACACGGGAACTCGCAATTGAAATGGAACCAATGGAGGAGATACATGGCTAAGGGTCACATAACTTGCGGTGAGTTTGCGGCCCGATTATCGGCCTATCTCGAAGAAGAGGTAGCAGGTGTAAAGAAGACGGAGATGGATCGCCACATTGAAACATGCGCCACCTGCGCCAATTCGCTGGAAGGGGTCAGAAACCTGACCGGGCGGCTGGCCCGGATGTCGCGCGTACGGCCGTCCGCCGGATTCGATTTTGCATTGCGCAGCCGTCTGATGATGGAAGCGGCCCAGAAAACCTCGTTCTGGAACCGGCTGCCGGACGTATTTGTTCCGACTTTGCCAAGGACGCTCGCAACGTGCGCGGCAGTCGTGCTGATCGCGTTTGGCATGACCACGGGGCTGGACGAGGCGCCCAAAACGCGCGCGGTCTCTACGGATCGTGTACACCAGATGACGCTGGTTGCCCCAGCGTCTTCAACGTTTCCTGCCGCGGACCTGCGCGGAGCGCTGAAGATGCTGCCACAGAAAACGCCTAATCCGGATTCACGCCAGGCCTATCGGGCCGGCCTGCCGGATTCCGCAAAGGCCGCGTCGATGGTGCGCATGCGGCCGGGCAGGCACTTGGCCAAATTGCGTCGGGTGTCTTTTTAGTGAAACTTGCGGGAGAGAAAGACTTCGCAAAAAATGAAAACAAAACGGTTTAGCATGCTGTGGACGTTTCCCATAGTAGCGGGGATACTGTTGTCATTTCCGGGTGCGGCGTATTGCCGCGCCGGCAGTGTACTCAAGGGAATCGAAGAAGAAAGAGCCGAGATTCTGGAAAGGAACCGGGCCGGCGTCGTCCGCATTCATGCCATGTTCACCCAGACGGGGACGGCGGACGGACTGCAGTACGGCAAGGGATTCATGCATGGCACCGGATTTGTCCTGGATTCGAAGGGTACCATCGTTACCGTCCTTCGTGCCGTTAAAGACGCAGAGGAAATCTGGGCAACCCTGGGTACGGGGCGTCGTCTTCCTGCTCGTTTCGTCGCCTCGGATCCGGTTTCTGAAGTGGCGGTCATCCAGGTTGACGCCGAAGGTCTGCAACCGATTGCAATCGGAAATTCCGACAGGGTCCGCATCGGCCACTTCGCGTTTATTCTGGGCAACAGCTTTGGTGAACTGATGCCGTCATTCGGTCACGTTTTCAATGTCGACCGTTCGCAGGACCTCATTCATATCGCCGCACCCGTGGACCTCAGTTTCGGAGGCGCACCCGTATTCTGCAGTACCGGGAAGATTCTGGGCCTGGTCTGGGCGCTGCCCGATCCATGGTCCGGCATTCTTCCGGAAGGGGTTCCGGACGCCCGAATGGTCCGCGAATTTCCAACCACCGTGTTTGTGGTGCCTATCAATCGTGCGGTAGGTATTGCCCAGCGTCTCCTGAGTGGCTCACAGACGGTATACGGATGGTTGGGCGTTACCGGCGAGTACGATCCCGATTACCATGGCGTCCGTGTCGATAGCATTGCGCCGAACGGCCCCGCGGGGAGCAGCGGCATCGTGCGTGGCGATCTGATCATTTCGTTCCAGGAACAGCAGATTCAAAGCGCCGAGCATCTACAGAGTCTGGTCCTTTCCACAACTCCCGGAACCGAGGTCCGGATGAAGATCAAGCGTGGCGAACAACCGGACACGCCGCGTGTCGAAGTGGGCAAACTCTCGATTGAACCCGGTCGATTTCCAGCGGCCGGATATGACCCGTTATCGGTCTCCTCACAGCTTTCCACACAGGACGGCAATCAGGTCCTGTACCGGGAATTCCTTCGTCTGCAGCGTGAGATTCAGTTGTTGAAACA
Source organism: Candidatus Latescibacterota bacterium (assembly GCA_021295655.1). Classification (GTDB taxonomy): domain Bacteria; phylum Latescibacterota; class UBA2968; order UBA2968; genus JAAXHE01. The sequence continues at coordinate 28,835 of JAGWBX010000077.1, read as the reverse complement.
GCAATCGATAAAGAAATAAACCGGATTTCAGGGTAGTTGGCGGTTAGATTCCGTACAGACAAAGCGGGCGGCCACGCAGGCCGCCCGCTTTGTTCCTTGTTGATGTTTCCTTATGTCTACGAAATCATATTTTCCTGCAGAAAACTGAGCCGGAGTCTGCTAAGCGCTCTGTCTTTGAGCTGTCGAACCCGCTCCCTGCTGATCTGCAGGCGTTTCCCGATACGTTCGAGTGGTTCCGGCTTATCCGAGTCCAGGCCGAAATACAGACTCAATATCCTCGCTTCACGCTGCGGCAATCGGTTCAGGCATTCCCTGAGCAGCTTCCTGATCCGGGCATCCTCGAACTGTTCGTCCGGGCGGGCGTCCTGTGCCGGCAGTGTATCGGCGAATACCCCCGAGGAACCGTCGTGCGTGGGACTGTCGAGCGATACGGTGGTTCGGTTGGCTTCGAGGGCACGGCGCAGCCTTCTGAGGGGCATGCCGGTTTTCTCAACCAGTTCCCCCAGGTCCGGAATCCGGCCAAGCGACTGCGAGAGGGCGTTCTTGGCCCTGTGGATGACGTCGCGGTCGTCGATTTGATTCACAGGGAACACAACCGGGTGTACACACCGATTGAGCGCCGACAGGATGGCCTGCCGGATCCACCAGACGGCGTAAGTGATGAATTTGTGCCCACGTGCAAGATCGAATGTCCGTGTGGCTCGGATCAGCCCCAGATTGCCCTCTGCAATCAGGTCGGACAGGGGCAGTCCCCGTCCGCTGTATTCCCGGGCGATCCGGACCACGAATCGCAGGTTGGCGGTGATGAGCCGGTCGAGGGCTCTGCGGTTACCCTTCTGAGCGTCCGCAATCACGTGCGCTTCGTCTTCTTTGCTAAGCGGCGAAAATTTTCGGATATCGCGCAGATAGATGTCTGCGTTGCCGTCCGAAATTCTGGCTTTCATGTCCGAAACTCTCCATATGCGATGGTGTATGCCTCAGGTACACCCGTTCATCAAGCAGGAAGCCTGTCCATGGTTTTCGACGCGATGAGACCGCGAAACAGGCACCATATTTAACGTAGAATCAACTGCGCCGAACGGTTAATATAACGCCCGGTCGCGCGGTCGTCAACGGAAAAATCGTCGCTTTTTGCAACAGATTGAGGCTTTAACGATGATGTCGTCTTCGGAACGGCTGGCGCCCGTCCGGACCCGGGAAATAAAACCGTTTTTCCACGAAAAATGGCTGTCTGGCAATCTGTTTCCGGGACAGGACACTAGTGATGAAAGAGCCTGAACCCGGTATTGACCATGACCATACCGTACTCATCGGCGGCCGCGGTCACCGAATCGTCCTGTACCGAACCGCCCGTCTGGATAACGTATTCCACACCGGTACGAGCGGCGCGGTCGATGTTGTCGCGGAAGGGGATATACGCGTCGGAGCCCAGTGTCACGCCGCCGAGGCGCTGCAGCCATTCCCGTCTGGGCGTATCGCCGAAGGGCGGCGGCGCCTTGCGGAATGAATCGCGCCATGCGCTTTGTTCTTCGGGAGTCATGTCGCCTTTGAGATACAGTTCGATGGCGTTTATCTTTTCGGGCCGCCGCGCGCCCTTTCGGAATTCCAGGTCCAGCACCGCGGGGTGCTGGCGCAGAAACCAGGTTTCGGCCTTGCTTGCGGCAATATCCGTACATGCAAGGCGATTCTGCTGCCCGGCTCCCACGCCGATGGCCTGGCCCTGCAATGCGAAGCAGATGGAATTTGACTGGGTGAACTTGAGCGTTATTGTGGCCACCAGCATATCCCGCACTTTGCCCGGGGGGATTTCCTTTCGACGGGTAACGACGTTTTCAAGCAGCTTGGGGCCGGCGATCAGGTCATTGTATTGCTGCTCAAAGGTAAGTCCGAATACCTCCCGGCGCTCCGTTTCCACGGGCTTGTAATCCGGATTGATTTGAAGGATCGGGTACGCGCCTCTCTTTTTTTGCTTCAATATATCCAGAGCTTCCGGATGATATCCCGGCGCAATAACGCCATCGGATACCTCGCGGCGAAGGAGTGCGGCAGTGGCGACGTCAACCGTGTCGCTCAGCGCCGCCCAATCGCCATACGAAGAAAGCCGGTCGGCGCCCCGGGCGCGGGCGTACGCCACAGCCAGGGGCGACAGGTCCAGGTTCTCGACAAAATATGCCTTCTTCAGTTCGTCGCTCAGAGGCACAGCCACGGCGGCGCCTGCGGGACTGAGGTGTTTGAATGAAGCGGCGGCGGGTGTGTCCAGCGTTTCCCTGAGTTCCTTCACAAGCTGCCAGGAGTTGAGCGCATCGAGCAGGTTGATATAGCCGGGCGTTCCGTTCAGGACGCTGAAGGGAAGCGGGCCGTGCCGGTTGTATATTCTTGCGGGGGTCTGGTGTGGGTTGCAGCCGTATTTCAGGGCGAGTTCAGCCATGACGATCGTCCTCAAGTGAAATTGGGTTTCCACGGTATTTCGAGTCGGCGAACGTCACTGCGATCCGCACGGTTCAATCCTTGATTCGTCATTTTTCGGGGAAGTAAGACCGAATACAGGCAAGTGGATAAAGGTGATTTAACGGCTGATTACCAGGAAACAACAGGTCACAGGACGTGAATTTAAAAACGTCCTTTTTTGTCGACCGTTACGCCCCGTTTCAGGGTTTTCGTCGCGTCGCCGAGTTGCTGTTTTTTCGAATTGGGGCTAACCCAATACCCCGTCGGCGAACAGCGAACCCAGATCGGTTTCACCCTGCCACTCGCGAAGCGCGGGATTCTCGGTGCTGAGAACCATGTCGGTGGCGCCGGTTTCGGTCCTGGAGAAACAGATGACCTGGCTGCCTTCCGCCAGGCTCACGATGACGGGCGAGTGGGTGGTAAGGAGGATCTGCACGTCTTCAATGGATGAGAGCGCCAGAAAAACCGTCTCAACGGCCCTGGGATGAATCCCGTTTTCAGGTTCCTCAATGAGATAGATGCCTGTGAATTCCGGCAGGTATGCGGGAAGTGTAAGGGCCAGAAGGCGGAGGGTGCCGTCTGAAACTGTCCAGGAAGGTGCTTCGAGGCCGTTTCTATCCTGGAAGACGAGATAGCAGTGGCGATCTTCGGGACGTTCGACTGTACGGATGGACTTCAGGTCGGGAAGGACTGACCGCATGCGGGCAATCCAGGCCGCGAATCGGTCGGGTGCGTCAGAATGCAATGAAGAGATGACCCAGGGAAGATTGGACCCGTCGGCCTGAAACCCGACTGGACGCCCGGGCGGGCTGGGACGGCGCATGGCGGCGCTGTTCAGCACCAGGCGCTGGATTCCGTTATTGAGTACCCCCTTCAGCCAGGTCGCTACCGGATATCGGATGTCGTCTTCAGGCAGGTTGGCCAGAGCGGACCGCCTCGGCCCAAGCCTGAAAGAGTGGTCCCACCCGGCGCCGGTTTCGTAGTAGAAGTTGTCGTTGCTCCCGTGAACCTTGTGTACGATGGTCCTGGTGCCTCTGAGGCGTGGCAGGGCGAGCGTATCGGGCATCGGGCGGTCGACCGGGAAAAGCGTCTGCTGCTCGCACTCGGGGTCGTTACGGAGATCGTTCGGCAGGAGCAGAACACGTTCGGCGAGAATGGACGTCTCACCGGTTTCCGTTGACGGCCCGATGGCGATTTCGTACCGGCATCGATCGTATTGCCGGTTTTCGAAGAGGTCTGTCTTCTGAGCAGGTATACTCAGTTCGATGGCCAATTCGAACGGGTCGAACGTACGGCGCCAGACCAGATCGCGCAGGTCGGCCGTGCGTTTTTCCACGGCCGCCTCCAGCCCGTCGGAAACGAGGTCGCCCAGAAAAGCGATGGCGTCCAGAAGGGTTGTTTTCCCGCTGGCATTGGGGCCGACCAGAATGTGGAACCCTTCCAGCGGCCGGCTGATGAAACGCAGACAGCCGTAGCGGAGGGCTTCGATTTTGCGAATCATGTCAGCCCGCCGTAGTTCAGGATTCCCCGTCGTGTCTCTTTGCCGGTGTCATAGAGGGGATTGCCAGATGGCTTTGCCAACGAAAAACGGTCCCAGAGATTGCACGTATTGCGCAGTCTGCCGGGTCTTTCGCATTTCCTGCACAACGTGCGAGAGAGGATGCAACTCGGGACCCAGCAGGCCGATGACGAAGTCGTTGTCGTTGCGGTCCAGGCCGTAACAGGCCAGGCGGACGTCCTGGGCAAAACCTGCCTCGGCGTAGGCCCGCCCTACTCTGGCATGTTCACCCAGAATCCCGCGCAGATCCTCGCCGGAAAGCAGTCCGAACTCGGGCTTGCGCCGCAACGGATACCACACGGCCCAGGGCCAGTCGGGGTCAAGGACCTTACGGCGTGGCTTTCGCAACAGCGTTTCTTCAAGATCGGGTTCGTACCCGTGGGCGTAGGTTCTCCCGAACATGGTGAGGTCAGGAATGTGTTGAAGTTCAGCGAAGGGACGGGCGTTCAGCAAGGTGCGGATTTCCCCCGCGAACGCCTCGGGAGACTCGGACAGTGTAAGAATGCCAACGCCGGACGGATGGTTCAGATCCACGTACAGGACGGCGTCGACCCCGGATTCGCAAAGTGCGTCGACAAGCGTGTTTGTGCGCGGGCAGTTCTCAAAGACGTGCAACTGCATATAGAGACGCCGGTTGCTGGCCTGTACCTGCCCGTTAATGGGTTTGCCTTTCTCACGCAGGTCCAGAGTCTGGTCTTTTGGCGTGGAACGCATTGAAGATTCCGTCTGACGTGAAGTTGAGTATGTGGACGGCGGCGTTTTCTCTCAATATACGATGCATCGGTGCGGTTTCAAGCGAAAGATGTGTCCGCCGCGAAATTGAAGGTACGGGGTCAGTTTTCCAGCCTTGCAAGAGACTCTGCAACCGTGGGTTCAAGACCGGCTTCGACGTCCGTTCGACGAAGGGAATGGAATTCACCCAGGACGGCGTTGGCCCTGGCGAGAATGTCGATACGTTCCGCATACAGATTCAACTTGCTGCCAGGCAGCGCCCATATGGCGACGTCGTCCGTGAGCGAATCCAGATATGCCCGTGCCCCGCAGCAGCCCAGGCTGAGCGCGGCCCTACCGGTGTTGACGGCATGGGGAACCACGGCACACGCCGGTCTGCCCATTGCGGGCGGAACGCCGGGTTCCACCTGCTGGACGGCTTCGGTAATGATCAGGCTCTGCGTGGAATGCGCGAAGAGCAGAACCACGGTCGGTTCGAGTGGCGTTTTGCCCAGCGGGGCGTAAATTACATGCCTGGTTTCGTTTTCCAGCACGGGAATTTCCAGGACGTCCTGTTCGCGAACGTAATCCATGCCGGCCATGGTTTTCAGGACGTCGCCCAGTTCGGCTTCGTACGAAGCAGGAGGGTTGGCCATACGGTGTGTATGAACGCCGATGGCGCACAGTTCGTGGTGGGTGGTCCGGGTGACAAAGGGACCCTTTGCCGCCTCCTGCCAGAACAGACAGCCGGCGGGCGCTCGACCATCGTAGTCGGGCACGCCTTCGGGCACTTCGTCCGAAATACAGACGGCAATGGGTGGCAGGGCAAGGTTGAGTGATTTCTGCAATGCGCCGGCAACGGTCGTATACGAACTCATGGGATTCCGCCTTTCTGTGTTCCGTTGGGAACAGCCGTGATTGCCTCTCTGCGCCTACGTCGTCGAGGCTGTCGAGCGATTTTTTCCTGAGGCGTTGACGAGCAGGACAATGCCCAGGATGATCAGGGGGACGCTGAGCCATTGTCCCACGCTGAGAGGAAAGCCGTGGCCGTAGGCGGCCTGACGGACTTTGACGAATTCGACCACCACCCGGAACGAGAAGACCGTGACGAGGAACAGGCCGAGAAGCATTCCGGACGGCGTCCGGTCGCGCTTTCTTGTATAGACGGCATAGAGGAGGAGGAAAATCAGTCCATAGGCGAGGGATTCATAGAGTTGCGCCGGATGCCTCGGGACGGTATCCACACTTGAAAAGACGATCGCCCAGGGCAGGTCGGTCGGGGTGCCGTAAATTTCCGAATTGAAGAAATTTCCAATTCGGATGAAGAATCCGCCAAGGGCAACCGTAACGACAATGCGGTCGAGGATCCACAGGTAGGGCTGATCCTGCCGGCTTCGGACGTACATATAGAGCGCGCCAAAAATCCCGATGGCTGCGCCGTGGCTCGCGAGGCCGCCTCGCCAGATCTTGAAGATCTCAATCGGGTTTGTCAGGTAGAATGCAGGATCGTAGAACAGACAGTGTCCCAGGCGCGCGCCAATGAGGGTGCCGAGAACCATATGGTTCACCAGGCTGTCGAGGTCTTTGGCGGATTTTCCCTCCAGGCGGAACATCCGGCGTATAATGAAGTAGCCGAGGAGGAAAGTGATCAGAAAGCACAGGCTGTACCAGCGCAGGACGACGGGACCGACGCGGAAGATCTCGGGGTCGGCACTCCAATGGATCTGGGCGATTCCAAACATAAATGACCGGTTTATAGACGTTTCGGCGGGGCGGGGTCAATCCCGCCGGGATGGAAGGGATGGCATTTGAGAATTCGCGAGACCGACAGGTAGAGGGCGAACGGAAACGGATGTTGCCGCAAGCAATCACGGGCGTACCGGGAACAGGTGGGATGAAACCGGCACCCGCCGCCGGGACCGAAAACGACCTGGAGAAAAGGCGAGACACACAATCGGTAGAACCGGAGGAGGATTATCGTTAATCCGGCGAGCAGGCGGTCGACGGCAGAAAGCATGGTCCGGCGAACTTTCGAACAAGGGTTGGGGTTGGTTTTATTCGCGAATGACGGGATGTTGTTTGGCGCACACCGGAAGGAAAAGATAGCAAATTGAGACAACGGAAGAGACAATCTTCAGCAAGATCATCCGGAAGGAGATACCTTCGGAAATAACCTACCAGGATGAACTGGTCACGGCGTTTCGAGATATCAGCCCTCAGGCGCCGACTCACATTCTGATCGTACCCAACAAGGTGATTCCGACCGTCAGCGATGTGTCATGCGAGGACGAGGCCGCGCTCGGTCGGCTGTTTACCGTTGCGGCGCGGCTCGCGGAAGAAGAAGGGCTTTCCGAGGACGGGTACCGGTTGATTGTGAATTGCCGGGACCACGGCGGCCAGGAGGTTTACCACCTGCATATGCATCTGCTCGGCGGCCGGCCGCTCGGGCCCATGCTCACCCGGCGGCAATAACCGCTGACCGCGGTCCGGCGGGCAAGCCTGGCGCCCGGACAGGGGACTCGCGTTCGGCGGGACCGCACCATCGGCGCGCTCCCGATGCTTCCTGGTCTGCTAATGCGCCCGGTCGGGCCACTTGTAGGCCGCTTTTGCGTTCTTACAGAAGACCTTCTCAACTGCTTCTTCTCCAATGGCTCTGAAGTACTCCATGGGGATGCGTTGTACAGTCGTGTAGTCTGCCCCGTGTTCGCAAACGGGCCAGTTGCTGGCATAGATGAGCCGGTCCACGCCGAGAATTTCCCAAAGGTGGTCCAGAGTTGGCGCGTAGTAGATCAACTCCGGCGGCGCGGGCCGCTCCCGGGCGGTTTCGACCAGGCCGGAGACCTTGCAGTAGATGTTCGGGTACCGTGAGACATTGTGCAGGCCGTCGATCCAATCGGGGTCCGGCGTCTTGCCGTCAATGGGTACGTGGATTACATGGTTGAGCACGATGCGCAGGTCCGGCAACCCCTCGGCAATGCGAACAGCCCAGCGAAGCTGCTCGACGTCGATGAGAAGGTCGAGCGACAGATCGGCCTGCGCGAGCAATTCGAGCCTGGAATACAGCGAGTCGCCGATGGTTTGCACCTCGTTCCGGTGAAGGCGGATACCGCGGAAAATGGGATTTCCTGCCAGGCTCGCGAGGTGTTTCTCAAAGTCGTCCGATTCCGGGTTGAGATTACCGACGAAGCCCACAATGAAGGGCTCCGTTGTAGCCAGATCGAGAATCCAGCGGTTGTCTTCAACCCATTCACTGGCTTCCACGACCACCGTGCCGGTCACGCCTTCGGGAACGGCAACGGCTTTATAATCCTCAGGAAGCACACGGCGGTATAGCAGGGCGTCGTCCCGCGGCGGCCAGGGAACCCCTTCGGGGCGGCAGGGATCGTAGAAATGCGTATGGGTGTCGATGATCATCGTCGCGCTCCTTGTGTCTTTCCAATGCTGAAACCTTGACAGAGAAGGTGGATTGCGTATTTTCTAGGGCATTTGTCAGCGATCAACCGCGAAGCGAGACGGGGTTATGGCCAGGGGAAAAGGGCGGTATTCGTCCACCAAGACATTTCACAATCTGCCATGTTCGCACCGACAGGCGCATCACGACGGGCACTGTCAGCATATCCACGGGTACAACAGGGAAATTACATTCCATTTTACGTGTCACGAGCTGGATGAGAATCACTTTGTCGTGGATTTCGGCAAGCTCAAGGATCTGAAGACGTGGCTGGAACACATGTTCGACCACACGATGCTGATCAACGAAAACGACCCGGAGCGGGAGTTGTTCGAGGAGATGCACCGCAGGGGGATTGTAGACCTGCGCGTGATACCCAACGTTGGGATGGAGGCCTCCTCCAAATATGTGTTCGACTATGCCGATCGGATGATACGCGAGAAGACGGATGGGCGTTGCTGGGTCTACAGGGTGGAAACGCGGGAGAATATGAACAATTCAGGGGTTTACGAAATCGTGCAGTAGCAGTCCGTTGATAAAGTCGCGCCGCAGGTTTTCGACTGCAAGGGCCGGCCGCCTGTCTGCGTGCGTACGCACAGGCAGGCAGCCAGGATGGACTTTTTCAACCGGCTGCCAGCCAAAGCCGTGAATACTCGGCAGAAACGAGCGACCGTTACTTGTGAACCCGACTCATCAGCCCCGGTACCGCAACCAGAGTCGCACGTAGTGCCGCCGACGTGCAGGGTCGGCATCGTCCTCGAAGGCGGTGCGATTGTGAAGGATCCAGCGGTTGTTCGTAAACAGCATCTGTCCGGGTTGCAAACTGAACTCCACCCTGAAATCCGGACGGCGAAGCAACGCTTCCACAACATCCAGTGCGCCTCTCTGTTCTGCGGTCAGCGGTTTGCCGGCGCGCTCGTGACCCACCTGGATGTAATAGTACAGGTATCTGAGCGTCAATTCACCCTTGCTCCACCGAAAAACCGGGAAATGAGACGCCGGTGAATCCCCGGCCCTGAACTGTCCTCGACGATCGAAATAGAACCGCTGATAGAGGGTTTCGAGGACGTCCGGGTGATTTTTCAGGAGTTCATTATGGAGGGCGTAACCGCTGACAAGCTGACTCTGTCCACCGGATTTCGCCGTTCGCAGGCAGAGCAGTCCCACAATGTCGGGCAGCGGTGCGCCGAAGGCATTGTCGTTGTGAAACGTGCTCTCCGCATTGGTCACCGAAAACCTGGCTCCCTTTGTCACATTCTCGCCGGTATCGCGGACGTCGTACAATAGCGTTCCCTGGATATTCTGCTCCATCGGGGCGCCAAGGCACTCGCCAGTCATCCAGTACATCCACTGTGCTTCTTCAGGTGCATACCCGTTGATCGGCAAACGATTGACGATGGTAAATCCACGCCCCGATCTGAGTGCGTCGAGTACCGGTTGAAGGCACGCTCTGCCGTAGTCGAACGATACGCCCTGGCGGGAAATCTCTGTAATGGGCAATTGATTATCCCACGCATCGTCGATGATGCGTTTGGAGCTGGAGAGAAAATCCTCGGACAACCGGTAGTACCAGGTTGCGGAATGATCGATGCTACCCGTCCGCCAGGCCCGCACGTCGGCAACTTCCTCGGTCAACATCCGTGAATCATTCATTGTATCGCCGCTCCACGTCGACATTTACTCGTTAGCCGCCCAGGCGCTCCCTTTCAGCATTCTCCCGATCAACACAAACACATTCATTGTGTGCGCAAGCGATTGAGAAAAGATAGGATCTGATCCGTCGCAGAGCAAGCCCTGGATGGGACGGTCAATACAGCAACGGTCCGGGCCGGGGTTGTACACGACAGACCGGCTCGGACACAGACGCGATTAAGGATGTGGCATGGCCCGGGACAGAAAGACCGTGCTGATTACCGGCGCGACGGATGGTATCGGCCGCGCGCTTGCGGAAATCTATCGCGCGCGCGGTGAGCGGCTGGTGTTGGTGGGCAGGCGGCCGCTGGATTCGCTCAATGGCGGACTCTTCAGCGAAGAGACCTATTGCGAGGCGGACCTGTGCGAGGCGGATTGCGCGGATCAGGTCTGTTCGTTTCTGAGATCGCGGAAGATCGACGCATTGGATCTGGCGATTCAGAACGCGGCAACCGGATACTACGGTTCCGTCGCCAGTCAGACCGAAGCGGGCATTCGATCAATTGTAGCCGTCAATCTTCTGGGGCCGTTGCGCCTGACCCATGCGCTGGAACCATACGTGAATAATGCTGGCGGCAAGCACGTGCTCATTGGCTCTATCGCCCATGCGTTCCCGTGTCCCGAATTTGCCGTATATGCGGCAACAAAAGAGGCGCTCGACGTCTTCGGGCGCAATCTGCGCGTCGAGGGCGACGTGAACGTCCAGGTCATACACCCGGGGGCAACACAAACGGGCATTCATCGAAAGTCCGGATGGCAGGAGGAGAATGCCAGCGCCTACCCGCCGGCGGAACGGGTCGCCCGGCGGATCGCGCGGGCGATCGAAGGACGCGGGTCCGTCGTGACAATTGGTTTGAGAAACCGTATGCTGCGGTTCTGCGGGCGTTATTGCGGCCGCGTAATCGAAGCCCTGATGCGATGGCGGGCACGATGAAACACGCGGTCATCACCGGTGCGGCGAATGGAATTGGCGAGGCGCTCGCGCGCAGGCTTGTTCGTGCAGGATATTCTGTGACCGGCGTGGACGTGGATGCGAAAAGGGCCGCCGATCTCGATCGGAAACCGGGGGTGCGGTTTGTTATTGGCGATTTGAGTACGGATTGGGGAATCGCACGCGTTCGCGATCGACTGTGCTCGATGGGTATGATAGACATGCTGATTCACAACGCGGGCATCAACGCCGTCGGGCGTTTTTCCCGCGTGGGGTTGGCGGACCAGGAGGAGGTTGTCGCGGTAAACTTCCAGGCGCCCATGGTGTTGACGGCGAGGCTGTTGGAGGCCGACCGCATCGTCCCTGGCGGGTCTCTTGTTTTCGTCTCGTCACTTTCCCACTACGTAAGCTATCCCGGCGCCGCGACGTACGCGGCCACAAAGAGCGGGCTGGCGTCGTACGCGCGAAGTCTCTCGGTCGCGCTTACCCCGCGCGGCATGCACGTCATGACGGTCTTTCCGGGTCCAACGCGCACGGCCCATGCCCGTCGGTACAGCCCGGACAACTCGCGGGAGGAAAAACGCATGCCGCCGGAAGACCTGGCCGAAGCCATCCTTCGGGGCATCCGGAAGAGAAAACGTCTGGTGGTCCCGGGTTTCGGCAACCGTACGGCGGCTATTCTGGGTACGTGGTTTCCACGCATTGTGGAACGCGTGATGCGGCGGGCGATGCTGGGAAAAAACACCGAAGCGACTTAGCAGCCCGTTGAAAAAGCCCATCCGGGCTGCGGCCGGCCCTTTCGGCCGAAATACTGGATTCGACTCGGTTGCGCGCCTCGTCTTCGGCCACAATGGCTCGGCCTCGCCTGCAGAGCGACTTTATCAACGGACTGTTAGCCCCAATTCAAAATAAGACAGCAACTCGGCGACGCGACGAAAACCCCTGAAACGAGGCGCAGCGGATCAGAGCAAAAAGAAGCCGGTGGTAAAGGTTGCGGGCAGCCGGTATCAGCCGACGAAGGCGGAGATGGGAGAAGAGGCTGTGATCGACGCAAGCCCCGGATCGAATTCTGAATCCGGGGCTTTGAGTTACGCGCAATGATCCATCCCAAAGGAAGACCGCACGCCGTGCGCTGGCGCCTCGACGTCGACTCCGGGTGGAAACTAAAAGAAATACATCTTGTAATTCAACTTCAGACTCCTTCCCGTTTCGGGCATTACCGAACGGATGCGCGACAGGTGGTTGCGGTATTCCGTGTCGAATAGATTCTCCAGGGAAAGAATAATGCTGTGGCGGGCCCGATTTGCAAGGATATCGCGTTGAATGTAAACGCCGAAGACGGAATAACCGGCGGTGGGGTCTTCGTAGGTATCCACGCGTTTCTGTCCCGTGGCCCACTCCATGGTTCCTCCCCCGGTAAGCCAGGAGTGCCTGTAGGTTGCGCTCCCGACGAACTTGAGCGGCGGCATTTCGGGCAGGGGCATTCGGTCGTCCCGGTTTTCGCCGCGCACGTGACTCAGATTCATTTCCAGTTCCAGTCGCGCGTTCGGACGCCATTTCAAGCGGGTTTCCACGCCCATCATTCTCGCGTCTATACCCTCCGCGGCGTAGATGGGAAGCAGTTGAGCAAAGTTGATTTCTCCGGTATTTCGTGGCGCGATGTAGTCGTCGAATTCGTTCCAGAATCCCGTGAAGACCAGGTCGAACCCCGGCTGCAGGTAGTGAATGAATGCCTCCGCGCCGAAACTGCGTTCGGTATTGAGTTCGACGTTGCCCTTCTCAAAGGTGTAAGCGGCAAGGTGCGGGCCCTCGTTATAGAGTTCCTCGATGGTAGGCGCGCGCTGGGAGCGGCTGAGGCTGAAGCCCGCTGTCATTTGGTCCGTGATGGGCACGAGCGGGCTGAATGCCGCGGACCATGTATGGAAGGTGCGATCTACATCCAGGATCTTGTTGGAGTTCGCCTGGAGGCGCGGGTCGAAGGTCGCATAGGTGTACCGGGCCGCGGCCTGCAGTTCGATATTGCGATAGGTTGTTTCATGATACAACCCGAGGTTGACGTTCTGCTTTCTGGTGGGCGGGGTGAAGACAAAAGCGCCCAGCTTGAGATTGCGGTGTGCAAAGCCGGTGGTGAGAACGGTGTTTTGCTCCTTGTTTCCCGTGTTCAGGTAGAGTTTGAGGTCGCCGCTGTAGTCATGAAAAAGGAACTCGGATCCGATTCTGCCGCTGGATTCGAACTCGAGATGATGGTAATAGGCTTTTGTGAATCCCGCCTCCACTCTGTCGATGGTCTGGCTGTCGGACCTGTATACTGCCTTCCCGTCGAAGACTCGTCGTTCGATATCGAGGTCGGCGCCATTGGGATGCGCGCCGATGAATCCGCCCGGAATGCCGTACTGGGTGACGAATTGATCGAAAGAAGCGCCAACGTATCCCCGGTCGCCCGCGTAGGACATGCCGAAGGTAACGGTGTGGGTGTTGATGGGCGTATTGGCAAGCCGGCCGACCGGGGTCTGGACGTCTCTGGTATCCCGGTAGGTGGACTCGGCATGCAACGCGAGCGGCCCTGCAGGCGCTGTAAGGGCGGCGGACGAGAAATAACCCCGGTTCGCTGTTTCTCCGTAGGCGCCCACGCTCCCGAAGAAGCGCTCCGGCCGGGTTTCGGGGATCTTGTGTTTGACGACGTTGATGACGCCGCCGCCGGCCGTTGACGTGTGCAGCAGCGTGCGGGGACCGCGGATGATTTCCAGGCGTTCGGCGTTGAAAGTTTCTACGGTTACCGCATGATCAGCCGATGTTGCGGAGAGATCCTGAGACTGAATGCCGTCGACGTTGATCTGGACACGGTCGCCGCTTAACCCGCGGATGACGGGTCGGGCCGGCGCCGGACCCATGCTCTGGATGGCAACGCCGAGTTCGTTCTTCATGGTCTCGGCCAATGTGATGCTGTATTTCTTCCTGAGTTCATCGCCCGAAAGCACGCGCGTGGCCTCATGCAGTTCTTCAAATCGGGTTTCAGCGCGTTTGGCCACAACGTCGATGGGGTCCAGCTTGAGTTCCAGTCGCGCCAGTTCCAGATAGACAACGGGATGCTTCCCACTCGAGATGTTCAGTTCGTGACGCGTTTCCTCATAGCCGACGTGCGTAAGTGACAGCCGATAGTCACCAGGAGACAGGTGAAGCACGAACCGGCCTTTTTCGTCCGTAGACGCGACTGCGGCATGATCTGCGGGCTGGACGTTCACGTTCCCGACTGGCAGTCCGGTTTCGCTGTCGAAGACATACCCTTCGATCAGCACGGCCTGAGTTGCAGAGCCGATACCCGCCAGACACGCCACGGACAGCAACGCGAGCGACGCCCGGATAAAACACCGCCGGATGGCGGAACGGTGGCTGGAGCCGTCACCCGGGTGCAGACGCGTTATCCTGTGTAAGTCAGCCATCTGGAATGTGCTCCCGTGTTGCAGCCGG
>JAGWBX010000077.1:0-14391 GCA_021295655.1 Candidatus Latescibacterota bacterium | reverse complement strand
CCACCGCAATACCCAGCGTCTCGTCCGGTGCTTCCGGCTGGAATTCCACGCTGTGTTCGTCAAAGAAGAACGCCGCGATATGGTCGGTTGTATCTCCAACGGCGACCGACAGCGCATCGCTGGCTGTGCCTTCGCCCGCCACGGGCGCTTCCACCAGCACTTCGCCGCTGTCTTCTTCCTTAAGCCGCACGCCCACGGGTTCGCCGTGCTGGCCCTCCTGTGACTCCACGTGTACGGGAATGGGTAGGGTGCGGTAGTCGATGTGACCTTCGTGTCTGACTCCAAATACAATGGTGGTTTCGCCCTCCTGTAAGCCGCGCAGGTGGAAGTCGAACGAACCCTCGTCGCCCTCGTCCTGGTGGACTTCGAGGATTTCGGAGTCGGCAATGATCCAGGCGAACGAGAATTCGGGATCGTCCGGGGGATCTATTTCTTCGCCGTGTTCATCCAGAAACGCGATGCGCCAGTGGGGCGTCAGGCCGAGCGGGGCTGAGAGTTCCGAAACCCGACCCTCGTTTGAGTCGATCTCGCCCTGGAAATAACGGAAGAATCGAACGCCGGATTCAATGATGACAATCCCTTCCGCCTCGAACTCCCCTACCACGTGCACCGGGATTGGCTGCGTGGTGAAGTCCACGTGCCCTTCGTGCGAAATCTGAAGCCTGATGGTGGTTTCGCCATCTTCAAGGCCGCGCAGGGCGAAGACGAATTGGCCCGCTTCCGCCTCGTCCTGGACGACTTCCACAATTGACTTGTCCGCAATTTCCCACGTGAACGTGAAGCCCTCGCCGGTGGGGGGGGCCATTTCGTTTCCGTCCCTGTCCAGGAAGCGGATGCTCCACTTGCCGGTGACTTCGCCGTGAGTGACTTCCAGGGCTTCCGCCCGGCCGTCGCCCGAGTCTATCCTGCCCTGGAAATAACGGAAGAACCGCTGGCCGGAGTCGAGGAGGACGAGGCCTTCGGCTTCGTAATGCTCTTCCTGTGGCGTAATGGGGTCGTCTTTTCCGCAACCGGCCAGGATTACCGCTACCGCCGCCGCTGCGATTAACAGAGGGGATTTTTGCATTTTCAGCGTGCTGAACATCAATGTTCTCCTGTATGCCAGTATTTCATTCTGTCGCGAACCTCGCGTGGACATCCGCCCTCCCTGGTTGGCGTGATTCGTATCTGTCGACATACTGGCGACAGGCCGATGCCTCAGGCGGCGGACGACCTCCGGAGAAAGGCGGGGATGGCACAATGCCGGTCGGCGGACTAACGTCCACCCGAACGCAGGATAATCCCGGGTTCCCGCATGTGCAGATTCGGGCAAAGGCCCGAGCCGGAGTTACTTAAGTTGGAATATATCTTGAAACGTCGAAAGGCGTGTCTTGACGACACGGGAGGATGGATCAGGACACGGGAGGTGCGCGTCCGTCGGGAAGAAGGAAGGAGGTGCGAAGTGCGCGGCGCGAGGAGAACAATTGACGGAAGTGCAGAACGCAGAATTGCACCGCCAGTACTGCCGGCAAAACGACGCTCAGGCTATTGAACCAGGCGCAGACAGTACATTGTTCTTGGTCGTGGTCGTGTGCGGGGTACGCGGCGAGCAAAAATATCGCGAGGTAGGCCGCGAATATCGCCAGAGCGAATAAAAAAAGAGGATGAATCGATCTGGAGAAAGAAAACATCCCTGCCGTCTCCGGAAGAGTAAAGAACTTACCGGGATCCAAATGAAAATATACCGGAAACGGTCGGTTTCGTCAAGTGAACGAAAGCCGGAAAGCAGCCGGCGGGAGTCGTCGGAACTCTGGTGCAATGTAATTTGGTATTCCATTACTTTTTGAGATTACAGCGATCATAAATCCTCAATGCGGAACGTGGTACTTTCTGGCGTAGAATTGCATTCGACCCTACAGCCGAAAAACAAGCTACTCAAATCTGGAAACACACGTATTATAGGAGGCGAACTCCCCCTTGCACATTTAACTACCGGCGAACTTACAAAAAATGGCTTGTGGTGCCTTTGAGATTGATCGCCGCTTAAACCCTTCCACGCAAGAAAGGCCGCATAGTACGCATGTAAAAGCCCGAAAATCAGACATCAAATAGAGCTACTCCACTGCCAGTCTGTAATTTTCAATTTACGTTGGTTCACTTGGGACCACGGGTTTTCTCGTGTTGAAGGTATATGCGAGGAAAATTCGATGGTCTCGACTGATATCCCGACATCTCTATTTGGTTTTGCTTGGACGCTACCGTATGTTAATTTACATATAGTCGACTTGAATATTTCCGAGCATTGAGGATGTAATGTACATAATAGAACGTCTCGTAATAGATCGAGCATATGCATCGCATTTCGTGAAACTATACATTTAGATCAGGCGTTATCACAATTAGATCGGGTACGAGTCCGAGATCTTGAGAGGTGACACCTAATGGAGTCCGTACACAATGAACTCGAATTCGCGCGACCACCGGTAGATGAGGTGGTATTGAGTGTACTCTTCAAGTCTCTTGACATGTTGCTTGCTCCCCATCTTGGAACGATATGGCAGGAGTTTAAGAAAGAGGGATTCTTAGAGGTCGTTGAACAGCCGCCTGTGATGCCGACGATCGAAAACCTTTCCCGCTCAAACCAAGACCCTGAGTTGCAATTGAGTAATGTCCCTAACTTCTCACGAATTTGGTTCATCCACGAACAACAATACCACATAATTCAAGTTCAACGGGATCGATTTACGTTTAACTGGCGTAAGATAGAGCCAGATCAGAAATATCCTGGATTCACTGCGATATTTGAAAGGTTTGCAAAGTTATATAGTCGCTTTCAGGAGATAGTTAGATCAATGGAAGTCGGCGAGGTAGTTCCACTACAATATGAATTGACCTATATTGATCAATTATTGCGTGGTGATGGCTGGAATACTCTTAACGACGTTGGGGAAGTATATAAGCTGTTCAATAAGTCTGAGCCATCGAGTTCATTTTGGTCAGGTGCTGAATCTGTGATCTTGCGGACATCATTTCCGATAGAGGACTTAAACGGAAGGTTACATCTTGCCGTTAGTCATAGGGTACGGGTATCTGATCAAAAACAAACTTTACAAACGGATTTTACAATGCGTGGCTTTCCACAGGCTGCGGAAGACAACGTGATGATAACGTGGTTTACGTCGGCACATGGCTGTATTCGTGGGAAATTCACTGGATTGTTTACGGAAGACATCCAAACTCGCACCTGGGGGAGGAAATAATGATAACCCTCGCACGTCAGGCCGAAGACCACTCAAGCCTTGAGGCTAGATACGTCTATGACTGGTTTCACGGCAGTCGGATTGATGAACCGAGAAGTCTACACACCACTGAGGGATGGGACGTTGCGGTCAATGACGAACATCGAACACGCTCATCGCACTATGAATACCCACGGAATCTACAGACTCAGGCCTATAATCTGCCAAAGGCAAGCGATAGAGATTTGCTTGAAGGGGATGCATCTAACCTGTATTTCCATTTGCCGACCTACGTTCCACAGCGAACACTGGACGATGCAAGACGGCAAATAGAGAAAACCCGCCAAGAGGCCATGGAAGCCTTGGCTTTGAGTAGTGAGATTGATCCTATCCCTGATTCCGCATATAATGACGCGGATTCTTTGCTCTATCTGCTTTCTCGTTACAATGTACCCATGCCCGACATCGGCTGGGCAGAAGATGGCAGTCTTGGCTTCGAGTGGCGACCAGAGAATGGGATCGTAACGATGGGTGTATATGGCGATAATCTCGTAATCTTCGGTGCTTTTTTTGACGAGAAACGCAAAGTTGAAGGAATCTGTACATTGTCAGATACTGCCTTGTTGCGGGGTATTATTGTAACATTGTCAAGCCTCCTCGTCTAATTGAGAACCTTATATGGATGTTTCACCAGGTGAAAAACTTGCCCGATTTATATTCTATAATAGACAATTTTCAGTTATGAACAGGGTCGTGAAATTTGGTGCTTTTATCCCTCCCTCAAACAGCGACCAAATATCAGTATATCGCATATCAACCCTCGCTGACGGTGAAGTCTGGGCAATTGGCAGAGAATACGTCGAAACCGAGAAACGAAGAATAAAAGCAAGGGCGGATTTTTTGGCACAGCAAGTCTATGAGAATGATCTCAACGTCATTCCGGATACGCAGCCACATGAACTACATGCCAATATCACACCGTTCCCGGCGAACAAGAGTGAACGGCAGAGTATCGCGAGGAAACTGGCTCTTCTCAGTGATTTGGTATTGATGCCGACGGGGTGATATCGTTAAACTCTTCAATACAACATGAGAATACAACGTGACTCAAATTTCCGAATTCTGTGGACCCATGGTCGTTCGTGCGGGATCTGATCGAAAGATTACACTTCTGTCCAAGAATGGCGAGAGCGTTTAACTTGCAGGTAGTACCCCTACGTTCGGCCGAATTGTGTCAGGAACCGCGAACAACCAATCCGCTTGTTTCAAAGCATTCACGTTTTACTTGGGCAATACGAGCGACGAGGGAGAATTCTGCGGGGTCTTTAGGCGGAAATTCGTGGAGACCTGGCTGGCTTCGCGCGTGGCAATCCCGGAAATGCCGTTAGCGAAACGGACCGAGCGATCTTCGTAAATTGAACCGGGCCCGGTGTGTCGATCGCCCGGTTTTGTGGTTTTGCGCCAGGAATGTGTGCGATGTCGTTTAGCGGTTAAAATATCTCGCTCAGGTTACGGCGGGAGCCGGAATACTCCGGTTTTCCAACCCCGCGTAGCAGTCGTGTGAAAACTCGGTTTCTTAGCCCGTTATCCGGCATTCCAGTGGTCGTTTCCCGCCCACCCGCGGACGCCTGCGCATTTCGGGAATTGGCCTTGACACCCGATTCGAACCCGCGTATATCATACGCTCCATCCAATTCATTATAGTACGGTGGAGTCGCCAGGTCTCATGTCGACGCGGAAGTAATTCAGACGCGTTACCGGAAAGCGCTATCGTCCTTGGTCGGAAAACTCGAACAGGACCGAACTGTACTTGCCGCCATTCTTTTTGGAAGTCTGTCCTACGATGAAGTCTGGGAAAACTCGGATATCGACTTGTGGATCGTCATGCAGGATGGACAGAAACAGGACCATGTAACGCTGTGCGAAGACTACGTCAATATCCAGGCGCAAACCGTTCCCCGCAGCTCGGATCGGGGCTGATGGGCATGTTGTACGTTCTGGACGAACCCAGCATCGGTCTGCACCCGAAAGACAACGCCAAGATGATAAGCACCATGCGCCGACTTCGAGACATCGGCAATACGGTCATCGTTGTCGAGCACGACGAGGACACCATCCGCGCGGCCGATCACATCGTTGAAATGGGTCCAAGACCCGGCGTACACGGGGATCATGTCGTCGTTACCGGGCCCCCCGAGGCGGTTGCCGCGGTCGGGTGGTCGTATACGGTACAGTTTCTGAAACCGCACCTGGAAAGGAGATAGGTTTCGCCCACCGACATGAGACCGGATGAAGTTGCACGGCGATTGATGGCGATCAGGCGGAAGGAACTCGAATGCGTACCGCGCGTTTCGAGGATTCAGGTCCAGATCGAAAGCGCCATTGTTACATTGGATCCTGCTTCAGCCTCATCGATGTTTCCATCGGCAAATCGAAACGGCGTGTATTTTTTCGGATGCGGGAGGCGGGTTTCCAGGGCCGATTTATTGGAAATACTGAACGTATTCGAGGTGTCGGAGGTCCAACGGTTCTTCATCTGGATGAGTCCGAACCCCCAGGAAGAGGAAATCATTGAGTGGCTGCGGGACAGCCGTCTCAAACCGTTTAAGGGTACCCGGTATCCCACGTTGATTCGTTCAGTCGAAAAAGTGGCGCCGTTCCGGACCCCGCTTGACGTCCGCTGCGTTTCGCGCCACGAGGTCGAGGATAACAGGGATGCGGTTGTCCGAATCTTCGACCCCTGGCCGAGTTCGTTTTTCTTCGAGAGCGTAGAACAGGCCGGATTCGATCACTTTCTGGCGTATGACGGGCGCACGCCCGTCAGCGCAGCAATACTCGCCCACCATGGCGATTTCGCCTATCTCGGTTGGGCCGGCACCGCGGAGGCGTACAGAGGAAAGGGCGGCCAGAATGCGCTTATCAGGGCGCGTCTGAACCGCGCCGCACAACTGGGATGCCGGGTGGCCTGCGCCGAGACCCTGAAGATGCTGAAGACATCTCTGGGAAATCTCGAACGCAACGGATTTGAGACCGTCTACCACAAGAAAGTCTTTGTTTGGGATGGATAAATGCACAAGGAGGCGAACCATGTCACCAGCCCCCGCGGGATACCACGCCGTCACCCCGTATCTCGTCGTTAAACGGGTCATCAACGCCCATCACTGAGTTCAACCATCCTTTACAACTTTCTCAAAGTCGCCGTCCGGCATGTCATTCGCCAGCGCTGGTATACTCTGGCCAATCTCCTCGGCCTGAGCGTTGGTCTGGCGTGCATGCTCCTCACGTGGCTCTACGTTGCCCACGAAATCAGCTTCGATACGTTTCGCCCCGGGGCCGATCGCACCTATCGGGTATTGCGGCAATTGACGACCCCCTACAAAATGGATTATCAGATCGATACTCACGGTGCGCTCACCCCGAAAATGATTGAATCCATTGCCGAAATTGAGTCTGCCAACCGCATCCGTCCGGGCCATCGGTGGGTGCAATATCGCCAGTTTTCCCAACGCCGATCTTTCTGGTACGCCGATCCCAACTATCTTGTATTCTGGGGGATCAATTTAGAGCGCGGCGATCTCCACAAGGCTCTCAAACAACCCGGCGGCGTGGTGATTTCGCAAGAAGCCGTTGCCGAATTCTTCCCGAACGGGGAAGACCCCATGGGCAAAGTGCTCGAAGGTCAGTGGGGCGATTACATTGTCACTGGAATTCTGAGCGAGCAGCCTCGAAACACGCATTTTAATCCCCACTTTGTAACCGCAACCCTGCCGGCAAGCGTCCGGGACGCCTGGTCCAACCGGGAACTCCGCACCTCGTTTCGGTGGGTGCAAACCTTTATCCGTCTGTACAAAGATGCCGACCCGGATCGAACCGAACAGAAATTGCGCGCGCTGGTCATACCCGAAGAAAACCCCGAAAACACAACCAGCCATCGCCTGCAGTCACTCTTGCGTACTCGTCTCTATGGTCGTGAAGATTTTCCGGAAGGCATTGGCGGTCCGGGTACCGGCATCGGCGCCGGCGATCTCAATGCGGTTCGCGCTCTCGCGGCCATTGGCATTCTCGTCTTGTTCGTCGCCTGTATCAACTTTGTCAATCTCTCTACCGCGCGGGCGGCCCTGAGGGCCAGGGAAGTGGGTATGCGAAAGGTCGTTGGCGCGGGACAACGACAGTTGGCATTCCAGTTCCTCCTTGAGTCTGTTCTGCTCACCATTCTCGCATTGCCCTTTTGCCTCATCCTCACGGGCATAACCCGGCCTTACTGGCAGCAAATCGTAGGACAAACGGAAACGCTCTCCATGTTTTTAGAGCCGGACATGGCGATCGTCCTCCTGGCTGCAACGGTTCTGGTCGGCCTGTTCTCGGGCATGTATCCAGCCTTTTTCCTCAGCCGGTTTTCTCCCATTGCCGCGTTACACAGTCAGACTGCCTCGGGGTCCAGCGGATCATTCCCCCGCAGGGTTCTCGTGATTTTACAGTTTACCGTCTCCATCTTTCTCGTTTTTGTCGCCCTTGTCGCCTTTGTACAACTCAACTACGTCCTGCAGAAAGACCTGGGATTCAAGAAAGAGAACATCCTAGCGCTCCGCATCTTTGACGTGGACGGTTCGCTGAGAAATACCTACAACGAAGTGAAACAGCGCTTTCTCAAACACCCCGACGTGCTCGCCGCCACCGCATCCGCCAGCCTTCCGGGCGAAGGCTGGACAAGCAGAAGGAAAATGGTCCTGGATCCATCGGGCGCTGCTTTCGAGATCCGGCAATACGCCATTGACGAGGATCTATTTCCCATGATCGGGGTTGATCTCGTTGCGGGGCGCAATTTTTCCGCTGACATCAGGAGTGATTTTGAAAGTGCCTATATTCTCAACGAAACAGCGGTGGAGAAACTCGGACTTGAGAATCCCGTTGGTAAACCGTTCAAACTTCTCGATAATGAAGGCTGGATCATCGGCGTTGTAGAGGACTTTCACATGCGCCGGCTGACCGAGAGACTTCGCGCAAATGCCTTCGTTTTGCGCCCACGTTCATTTCGCGTGGTCAACTTGCGACTCGTCGCCGGAAACGTCGGCGAAACCATGCAGGGCCTCGAAGAAATCTGGAAGACCTTTATCCCGGTTCGTCCAATCATGTATGCGTTTCTCGATGACCGGCTGGAGGTGAATTACGGAAAATACCTGCGCTTCCAACGCATATTTGCGGTTGGATTCGGAGTCTCGTTTCTCATCGCATCAATTGGCCTGCTTGGTCTTGCCGCCTACACGAGCGAACGCCGCCGCAAAGAGATTGGCATTCGCAAAGTCTTCGGAGCATCCATAGGCGAAATCGCGGTCCTGTTGGGCGCCGAGTTTACAAAACTGGTGCTTATCGCCAATCTCATCGCCTGGCCGTTTGCCTATCTCCTCATGCAGGAATGGCTGCAGGATTTCGCCTATCGAGCAAACATGGGCCTTTTCCCCTTTGTTTTCACTGCACTGGGATCTGTTCTCGCCACGTTACTGGTTGTTGGATTCCAGTGCTATAGAGCCTCCAGCGCCAATCCCATAGAGGCTCTGCGCCGCGAATAAGAACGTCCAGCCGGATTGAGAGCGTATAGAGAAAGGAATCCGGATGACCACGAACGGAATTGACGTGGACGGAGGATAGACATGTGGATTCCCGATGCGAACGTGTCGCGACATCACGCAGACATACTTACCGTGATCAATTACTACCGCATGCTCGCCACAGGTATGGACGTGGTCCTCTTTCCGCCGGTACGGCTCAGCTATGGCGGCAAGTCGGACTGCATGGTCTATCCGAACGTGGGCGTGGTCGTGCGGAGAAACGGCCCCAGGCAGATCTGTACGAAAAACCACGATCATCAGGTCTACGAGGGACCGCCGAATTTCGTGCTGGAGATAGAGTCCAAGCACGGATTTACCAGTCTGGTCAAGAAACTTCAGATATATGAGGCTTCAGGCGTCCAGGAGGCATTGTTCGTGGAGAACGGAAAACCGGCAACGTGGTACCAGCTTCGAGGCGGGAAGTTCGAGGTCCTGGGGCATGAGCCGGCCGGCCGGATCGAGAGCAGAGCGCTACCCGGATTCGTCCTTGACTTTGAGAAATTCAGGGAACACAGGTGGCTGGAGATGATGGAGGATATCAAAGGGAGTGTTGAGAAAACGGATGTGAAGCGCGAACTCACCTTCGAGTACGGTCTTTGATCTGTTTTCGGTGGGGCTTGCGGTTTCTGCAGTTCGAATTCAGGTTTTTCGCAGGCGGCGAAGGCTTCGCTGGCGAAATTGGATGACGGGCAACCCGGAAAGGAACAGAGATGGCCGGCAACGGAACTTACAGGGTCGCGGATCTATGTAAGGCGGCAGGCAGCGGCGACGTCTCGCGGATAAAGCAGATACTTGGCGAGCAGCCCGATCTGGTGAACGTACACATGGCTGAAAACAACGAACACCGCGCGATTCACTACGCGGTGATGAACCGGCACGCCGATGCGGTTCGCGTTCTCATGGAAGCGGGCGCGGACCACAACTCGGGCATCTATCCCCACCGCGACGCCACCGGCGCGTTTACGATGGCGAGAGAACGGGGCATGGACGACATCGTCCACGTGATCAGGGCGGAAGACGAAAAGCGCAAGCTGGCCGCGTGCAAGAATATCACCATAACCGACGAGAACGATGCGCTGTTCGAGGCCGTCCGGGAGGGGCGGGAGCAGGCCGCGCTCAACATCCTGGACCGTCAGCCCGAACTGCTGGATGCGTGTCATCGAAATGGCGGCAGCGTGATTCACGCGGCCGCGTCGCACGGCCGTTACCGGCTGGTCCGCGAACTGCTCGATCGGGGCGCCGATATCACCCATCTCACGCCCGAGGGCCAATCGCCCCTGGATGGCGCGGTTCTCAATGTGCGCGGTCGCAACATGCCGCTCAACGAAGGGTGTCTAATCTGCACGGGCATCCTTCTGCAGGCGGGATGCGAGCAGTCGATCGAATCTGCGGTCGCACTTGGCGATTTCGACTTCGTTCGCGCGTTCGCGAAGGAACATCCCGAACGCTTTCAGTCCAACGACAGCGAGCGGAACGGGCTTCTGCAGATCGCCGTCCAGAACGACGATATCGACATGGTACGCCTGCTGCTCGACCTGGGTCTGCACCCGGACGACCGGCATCAGTTGCACCACTACGAATCCAAACCGTATTCGTGGGGTGGGCCCCTGTCCAATGCGGCGGGCAATTCCCGGTATGAAATCGCCGAACTCCTGCTCGAAAACGGCGCGGATCCGAATGCCAGCATCTATGCCAGCGCCAATCCCGTGGGCGCGGCGTACAACAACCGCGACGACCGGATGAAGGGACTGCTGTTTCGATACGGCGGGATTCTGGATCACACCACTGCCGGACTCGAAGCCGAGACGTCGGCCGCTGCCGTTGCCCTCCACAACGACCCTTCGCTCGCGGAGAAGATGCTCTGGGCGGCCGGGTGCGGCGGCGACCCGAATATTGTGGGGATGTGCCTCCGGCAACTCGATTGGGAACCCGATGACGGCCGCTGGTTCAGCCTGCTGGAGCAGCCGTTGCGCCTTTGGCGGACCAACCCCCACCGCAAATTCCGCGACTTCGACCGCACGGTGTATCCCGAAATCTTCCGCATGATCCTGGACCACGGCGTAAACCCCAATCTCGTGGGGCGTTTCGGGTACCGGCTCGCGCATCACCTGGCGGCCTGCGGCGTTGTCTGGGGAGAGCCGATTATGACCGAGCCCGAACGGATTGCCTTTGCCACCATCCTCCTCGACCACGGCGCCGACCTTAACGTGATCGACGAACTCCTTCAGTCCACACCGCTTGGCTGGGCGGTCAGATGGGGCAAGTACGATCTGGCCCGTCTCTATCTTGAACGCGGCGCCGATCCCACGCTGGCCGGCGCCGAGTGGGCCACGCCACTCGCCTGGGCGCAGAAAAAGGGAGATGAGGCCGCTGTGGACCTCATCTCCAGGTACGGGAAGTCGTGATACCACGCCTGAAACCCGGAGGAATAATTGTCTCAATTTAGATAGGCACGTAGGGAAAGGAAGAGGGACGAAGGTCGCGTCAAGCGACGGTCGAACTCCAACGGGTCAGGGCTTTTTCTTCCAGGGCTGCTATTTCCAGAAGGCGTCCGTGGAGCTTGTCCAGAGTTGTCGCCATCGTTTTCCCCCGGTACCCCTTCAAACAGAGGTTTCTGAAAACAATCCACTTCTGCGTGATTGTCCGGAGGTCTTCCCCGACTTCTGCCAATTGTGGCAACCCAAGGACGTCAGCAGCCGGCTTCAGGTACCTGCCGTGTCCGTCCCTTTCGATAATGACGGGACGTGCCTGATCGTACAATTGTTTCAGGTATGCACGTGCTTTATTGTCTCCCCCCTTCTTCCAGCGCTCCAGATCTTCCGCCAACGTTTTAAGTCCGTTCAACCCGACGAATAAGTCAGGCGATGGCACACTTTCCAGGTACATCGTCCGTATATTGCGGTGAAGTGCTGTCAAGACGTGCTCGGCCGAGACTCGCTGGCGCGGCTCCGAAATCTGGAATTCCATCCATTGATATTGTGGTATATGCTTTGACCCCCAACCGTCTTTGAAACCAGCGAGAGGAAGTTCCCCTCGAAATCGAACGATCCACGAGGGATCGACAATATGAACCGTTTGCAACGTTTCGTCATATCCATCGACAATCACGTAATGGCCGGAATGGTGACCAAGCCCCGGATAATAGTACATTTCGAGGTAAAATGTGTCGAGCATCGCTGCTACGGGCTGTTTACCGTCAACACGTGATTTTCACCCGGGACAGGAAGGAAACTGAAAATGTGTAGTCCTTTATCCAGAGCCGTTTGAATTGACTCCTTGAGCAAATCTCGGCTTGCGATTCGTGTCAGTTCGTCCACATAACCAAGAATCAGCGTATCTGCACCTTTCAGAGCATCCTTAAGACGTGGCACTATAGGAATGCCGACCGGCGCAATCCCGATCGCTTCTCCTGCATCTTTGCCCACCATTCCTTTTCCTGCGGGGTCCGCAATGGCGCTGATTTCGAAGCCAAGCAAGTCCCTGAATCGGACCATGCCATGCATCTCTTTATTGAATGGATAGCAGGCCGCCTTTTTGATCCATCCTATGCTGGGCGTAGAGGATCTATCGGCCACCGCCAATTTAACCGGACGCTTCGCAGGTTTTGGGTCGTCGGACTCCGAAACTAGAGGCGGAGTCCCGTCAAGCGCATTGGCATTCAAAAACTCCCGGACTGTGGCAAGGTTCGCGCCGTGATGCGCCTCCCGAATCAGCGCTACGATCCCCGTGATGTGCGGCGCGGCGTAGCTGGTGCCCGAAATGAGGATGTCCCGCCCGCCCGTCCAGCACACCCGCTGTTTGTCACCTCGTGCAATGCATTCGATCCTCTCGTTTGGTCTATAATAAAAACCGTATTTTTCATATATGCTTCCCCCACCTACGCCAATAGCTTCGGGAAGTACGGAAGGATAACACTCGAACCCGTCATTATGCTCTGCCGCAACCAGTATTATCCCCGCGTCAACCGCCAACCTGCAAGCATCGACGATCGCCTCCCGAAACGCTAAGTCGGTTGTGCCCAGGCTAATAAGTACCACATCAACTCCTTGGTGAGTTGCCCATCGGATGGCAGAGACAAGTGCATCTCCGGGCGCTGATAACGATTTATCGAAAATTCGCACGCTAAACAGTTCGGCATCCGGTGCCTTCTTTCGGATAATTCCCGCACAGGCCGTGCCATGCCCCGTACGATCCGTATAATTGTAAACATCGTATACAATTCGTCCATCAGAATGTACAGAAATGTCCACGCCTCCGGCAATGGAACCGACCTTCGGATGCTTTTGATCAATACCGCTATCTACAACCGCGACTCTAACCCCGTTTCCGGTCAATTTTGCAAATTGAATCGGTTCCATGGACCGTTCGTCCTTCATGGTATTGATCGCAGAATTAACGGGCTGAAGCGTTGTTTACATTAGCAACCCGTACGAGCGCAGAAACGAGTTTCGCCGTCTGTAAAATACCAGATCTTGCGCCGGTACATCTGTACAAGTCGAACTCGTGGTAGACAGTTGTGAGGAATCGTGGAGATACCACGCGCTCCCACGGGTTTTCGCCGGCATAAACCACGATTATGTAAGTGGAGTAGGGAGGCTCCTATCGACCAGCGGTCGCCTGTTAAAGCTGACTGGAGAGGTAACGTACAAATTGGCCCGCACCATCCATGAAATTTGCTGCGCCGTGAAACGTGATGCAAAGTAGAAGACTACCCGAAGACTCATAGATATGGGTTGCGATAGCGCTAATAGCCACAAAAAAGGCTACATGGAACATCGACAGTGGAAATACACCACTTATCGCATCGTTGAGTGGAACATGCGCGAGAAGGAACAATAGTGTTGAAATCACGAAAGCGCACCATTTGCCGTATTTCCGTAGGGCCGTATAGCAGAAACCCCTGAAAAGGACTTCCTCCGCGATGGGATAGATTAGACTAGACGAAAACGTGGCTATCAAGATGAAGGCCACGTATTCAAGGCTTTCATAATAAGTACCATGCATCGCACTGGTTATGAATGTCCGAGCATTCAGGATCATGCCAATACACGCCCATTTCATAAATTCCTTCACGGATGGATAACGGCCAATTAAGAGTGCAAGGGTCCGAACGGGTCCACGATATTTTACGAACGACCAGACTAATATCAACACGGGTACGTCTACACAAATCAGCTTGATTGTTATCGACTTCAAAGACGATATTTCATAGCCTAGTCCGATGCCGAGCGCCATAAACATAATCCAGAACTTGAAAGCTAGCGTTGCAGCGACTGTTACGATAACGGCACGGGCAAAGCCATTGGTTGAATCTGAGGATGATGACGATGGTCGAAATTTGGAATTCAGTGCATTCATAGTTGATCTAATTGATAGGCCTTCGGGGTGCTACGAGCTACTACCGCGTGAACCTAACCTCAATGTGAAATAAATCAGGCGGCTTTCTGCAGGGCGTTGCTGATTTTTCGGTGTGCTTGTTGCGTTGGAGGCGCAGGGTAAGACGCCCTTCGGGTCGCACGAGGTGTCCGGCTCGGTTGATGAGCTCGAACCGGAGGGTGCGTATGGAT
>JAGWBX010000076.1 GCA_021295655.1 Candidatus Latescibacterota bacterium | reverse complement strand
GCTGTTTCTGGCCAGCGACGCGTCGACCTATGTCACGGGAACGTCGTTGTTCGTGGACGGGGGATGGACGGCTCGCTGAAACGCGCGTGGGTAATCCGGCTGCCAAGACGCCTGAGCGAGACGACCTGCGGAAGGTGCGCAAAGGGATGTCGAAGCGCAGGCATTTCGACCGTACCGCAAACTGGCAGTTTGCGGATTTTAATTAAACACTTTCCCCTCAGTCCCCGTTGGTTTCCCGGACAGTTCACTGAGATGGAGTGGTCCATGGTAAGTTTCCCGGCGAAGTTTTCGCGATGGACGGTCGGGCTGATTCTGGGGTACGCGATGCTTGCGGACGTTCCCGGCGCCGAACAGAGGCCGCCATTCTACGAGGATAAGATGAATCTACTGGTATTGGCAGACGCAGGGGGCAAGGAGCGCGCGATATCGAACGCGAAGGACTGGGAAAAGCGGCGGGCGCATATTCTGGCGAATATGGAGGAGGTGATGGGACCCCTTCCCGACCGCTCCGGCCTGCCCGCACTGGAGATGGAGGTTGTGGCGACGGAGGACCTGGGCGACCTGGTCAGGAGAAAAGTCACTTTCGTGTCGGAACCGGGCGACCGCCTGCCCGCGTACCTGCTGGTCCCGAAGGGCCTGAACGGCAAGGCGCCGGCAATGTTGTGCCTGCATCAGACAACGAAGATCGGGAAGGGCGAACCCGCGGGCGTGGGTGGTATCCCCGATCTGCACTATGCGCTTGAACTCGCGCGGAGAGGTTATGTGACACTCGCGCCTGACTATGTGAATTTTGGAGATTACGAATTCGATCCATATCAAAAAGGGTATGCCAGCGCCACAATGAAAGGGATCTGGAACCACATGAGGGCGGTGGACCTGCTTCAGTCGCTGCCGGAGGTGGACGGCGGCCGGATCGGGTGTATCGGCCATTCCCTGGGCGGACACAATTCCATGTATCTGTCCGCGTTCGATCAACGGTTGAAGGTCGTGGTGTCCAGTTGCGGATTCAATTCGTTCTTCAAGTATAACAACGGCGACCTGACCGGCTGGAGCCATCAGGGGTATATGCCGCGTATATCCGAGCGCTACGGAAAGGACCCGAACCGGATGCCGTTCGACTTTACGGAGGTGGTTGCCGCCCTCGCGCCCCGGGGCTTTTTCATCAATGCGCCCAAAAAAGACAGTAATTTCGAATTGTCGGGCGTGAAAGACTGCGTCCGGGCGGCGGCGCCCGTTTACGCGTTACTTGGCGCCCCCAACCGTCTGCGGGCGGTACATCCCAATGCAGAGCACGCGTTTCCGCCCGATATCCGCGAACAGGCCTACGCGTTCGTCGATGGAATCCTGAAATCCGGGGCTCGTTGACGGCCACGGCATATTAGGGCATCGTATCTCTTATGGCTTCTTCTCAATGAAAAACGGGAACGCCAGTCCCGGCGCCCGGAGGGAAATCCTCCGGGCTTTTCGCATGTCAGGCAGGTTCTCTTTGCCTGAACAGCAGGACGCCTGCGGCAACGGCCACGTTGAGAGAATTCGCGCCTTCCGTCATGGGTATGGAGATGCTCCGGAGGTCCGGGTCGACGCCGGACGTCTCGTTTCCGAACAGAAAGGCGACGCGGGCGAGCTGTTTGAATTCGTAATACGGCGTACCCCGGGTATGGGTGCAAAAGATGTGAACGCCCAGATTCCGCAGGTCTTCGATCAGCGCGGGAAGATCTTCGTTTCGAAAAACGGGCAGGCGGAAGATGGAACCGCGGGAAGCTCGCACGACCTTGGAATTATAGAGCTCGACGGAACCGCGAGAGAGGAAAACGGCCGCCGCGCCCGCGGCCTCCGCGGTGCGGAGAACCAGCCCCAGGTTATTGGGGTCTCGCAGCCGGTCGAAAAGGATGAGAGGGCCGTTCGCATCCAGGGCCCGTTCCCGGCTGTGCGCCAGCTCTCGAACCACGCCCAGCACGCCCTCGGGATTCTGATTTTCGCCCATATTCCTGATCGCGCGGCGATCGGTCTGCTGGACGGTTATCTCCCGCCGGGTGGCTTCGCGGTGAAACTGCTGCAGGCGCTGGTCCGCCTCGAGCGTCTCCCTGTCGAAGATGAGTTGCTCCACCGGTGCGTCTGACTGGAGTGCTTCTTCGACCAGGCGAATGCCTTCGACAACGAACCGGCGTTCGCGCTCACGCGCCTTTCGGTATCTGATGAGCGCGAGGATTTTGCGGGCGTTCTTTACGGCCATATAAGCTCTGTAACGACGGTCAGCGGACGTCCGATCCTCATGACGTCTTCTGACGTTCGCCGGAACCGGCCTCGGCTTTTCGTTCGCCTATGGATTCGCGCAACGCATGAAGTTCGGTCCATATCTCACGTTCGCGGCGGCCGAGTCCAAGAAAGTAGATGAGTATCGCCGCCCATATAATGGCGTAGGCGGCAGCCATGTAACCGAGGTGTTGCATAGGGATCCTCCAGAATCACCCAGGAGGGCGGGCCTGACAGTCCGTGTTTATGTAACGCGGAAGCGGGCTTTCAGCGATTCCAATTCCTCCCGGGCGAGTTCGAGCGAGACGCGTCTGGCCAGAATGGCGGCAACGAGCACAAGAAACACGGCACAGCAGAAGACGAACGCGAAGAGCATATCGGGCGGCAGCCCTATTTTCTCCGCCCGTACCACCTCAGGATGCTGGGTGCGCCACAGCCGCGTGGAGTAGTGGATGAGCGGTGCGTCGAGAAAGCCGATGATTCCCAGAACCGCCCGGAATCTGGCGCTTTGCTGGGGGTCTTCACTGTAATTCTTCAACATTATGTAGGCGACGAAAATAAGCCAGAGAACCAGGGTGAGGGTCAACTGAGCGTCCCATACCCACCACGCGCCCCAGACGGGCTTCGCCCAGATGGGACCTGTAAGGAGTACGAGCGTACAGAAGAGGAGTCCCACTTCCGCGGCGCACGAAGCCCAGATGTCCCATCGTTTTTCCGATCGAACGAGGTACAGTATGCTGAAGACGAAGACGAGAAAAAAGGCGGC
Organism: Candidatus Latescibacterota bacterium; assembly: GCA_021295655.1. GTDB lineage: Bacteria > Latescibacterota > UBA2968 > UBA2968 > JAAXHE01. The sequence goes on along the minus strand of JAGWBX010000076.1, from coordinate 28,433 downwards.
ATACATCGCGAATGCCGACGGCACGTGAAAGTAGAAGATTTTCTGGGCGAGACCCATCTGCCTTTCCACGCTTGCGTACACGAGCGCGAGCCAGGGCGCCGTCAACATACCGATCAGCGCCAGCGCGCCCAGGATACGGGACCACAGGTACAGTTGTTTCCCCATATCATTCCTCAATCACAAAATCGAACAGGAGCACGCATACAGCCACGAACAGAAGCGCGAACGCACCGCCGATGTTGGTCCAGGCGGAAATATCGGATAGAGAATCACCCGCCAGGACGGCCCGGAACGATTCGACGGCCGCGAGAAGGGCCGGAACCAGGACGGGAAGGGTGAGCATTGGCAGCAGGGCCTCCTGGAGCCGGGTCCTGATCGACATCGCGGCGAAAAGGGTGCCCACGGCAGCGAATCCAAGGGTTCCCAGCAGCAGTCCGGGAAGCAGTCGGGGCAGGTGTTGCCAGACGGCGATATTCAGAAAAACGACCATTAGCGGAAGGATCAGGGCTTCCAGAAACAACATTGCGCACAGGTTCGCCAGCATTTTGCCCAGGTAGATCGCGCCCCGATCGGCGGGAGAAAGCAGGAGGCCCGTCAGGCAGTCGTTCTCGCGTTCCAATACGAAGGAGCGTGTCAGCCCCATGAATCCGGCAAACGTAACGGCGATCCAGAAAATGCCGGGTGCGGCGCTCCTGGCGGTTTCCGAGTCCGGCGTGAATACGAAGTTAAACACAAGAAGCACCAGAAACGCAAAAAAGCACATTGCGCTGATACGCTCTTTCGTGCGGACCTCGGTTTTGAAGTCTTTCCGGAGAACTGCGGAAACCTGACGAAAGAATAGGGCCAATGGCGCTCCCGTTCCCGCGTTGCGCCGACGTCAGAAGCCGACGGATCTCCGTTCCGTTCTTATTCTGGCGCCGGGATTGCGGATAAACGTTGGATTATTGCATTCTCGTAACACCGTTTCAGATTCTCGATCGACTTTCCCGCGGTTTCTCCCTTCGCGACAAGCCGCCCACGGTTCAGGATCGCGAAACGTTCCGCCAGATCCAGACACCGCTGCAGATCGTGGGTCACTAGGATGACCGTACAACCGGCCGGCCGAAGCAGGCGGAGCCGTTCGCTCAACATGGCGCGCGCGGCTGCATCCAGGCCCGCGAAAGGCTCGTCGAGAAGAAGAATCGTGGGCTGGTGCAGCGTGGCCCGGGCTATGGCGAGGCGCTGTTTCATGCCCCTCGAGAACCCGCGGACACGGTCGTGTTCTCTGCCGGAAAGACCCACCTCCGCCAGCGCCTGAAGCACGCGTTCCTTCAGATCGCCCAGACCGTACAGCCGCCCATAGAAACGCAGGTTCTCGCCGGCGGTCAGATCTTCGTAGAGATGGGTCTGGTGTGAGATCAGACCGATGTCCGCCCGTACGCGCTCGGGCTCCTTGCGGGCGTCCACGCCCCGGATGAATATCCCGCCGCGGGTCGGTTTGGAGAGCGTCGCAACAACCCGCAGGAGGGTCGATTTTCCTGCCCCGTTCGGGCCCAGAAGCGCAATGGCGCCGCCCGGAACGATGAGGTCCACGCCGTCCAGGGCGGCGATGCGGCCGTATCGTTTTTCCACGTTTTCGAGCACGATGGCCGGCGCGGGCGAGGGCACGACGGTTAACCCCAATTCGACAAAAACAGCAACTCGGCAACGAGACGAAAACCCCTGAAACGGGGCGCAACGGTCGTCAAAAAGGATATGCTTTCAGTTCACGTCCGGTGACCTGGTGTATCCTGGTAATCAGCCGTTAAATCACCTTTATCCACTTGCCTGTATTCGATTTTACGTCCCGGAAAAATAACGAATCAAGTTTAAGCCTCGCCGTCCAGGACGCGAGTCATTTCGACAAGCTCCGCTTTGAAGGCATTTCGCCGGGCCTGGTACGCTTCCGCCGGGAGGCGGCCCTTCTCGTACCGGTCATCCATATCCGCAATCTGTTGTATCAGGGCGGTTCTGCGCGCCCGGAGGTCTGGCGGGCCTTCGGCCGGCGCTTGGGCGGGGAAACCCGTTTTTCCGGGGGACCGGAAGAAGACGGCAAGCAGAAAGAATGCGAACGCCAGGCCAAACAGCACCCACTTGAAGTCGATGTCACCCCACAGCCGCGAAAAAGACCACGGCGATGCGTTTATTCCCAACTCGATCCGGTCGCCCCGGTTAAAGCCGGCCCCCGAGAACCTTCGATAGCTGGTTTGATCGGAAGGGACCTCTCCCTTGTCCTGAAGCGCGCCCGCGGAGACATCCGCTTCCGCTGGACGAACGAAGACGTCCACGGTCACCGTGGGATAACTTACGGTCTGAAACAGACGCCCCGAGGCAGGCAGGTCGAAGGCAAACCACAACTGGCTGCGGCCCGGACGAACCGGGTCCGGATTCACGAGGATTTCGCCGTGGGTGTGAAGACCCTGCGGACTGTCCCTCACTTCCGTCACGCCGTCGGGCAGGTAGACCTCCAGGCCATGTCCGTGCCCCTCTCCGGTCCTGAACGTTCGATTGCCGCTGTTCTTTACAATCAGGACCTGTTCGACCCGCTTTTCGGCCGCGTCCACGATGATATGGTGAGAGACAATGGAGAGGGCGGTGTCCGATTCCGTGGTTTCGTAGACGGCGATTTCGTTTGGGCCGTCCGAGAGCTGCTGGACGTAATTAACGCTCTCATAGGCCGTGGAAAGAAACCAGAGCCCGTCATTGCCGTCGGCGTCCCGGAACGAGAATCGCCCGTGTTCATCGGTGGTGTCCCTGCTGACGATTTCGGGTTCGGCGGCCTGGCGAATCAGCAATACCACGCAGCCGGACTGGGGCCTGGAAAGCGTCTCATTTGTAACGCGGCCAACGACGAGCCCATTCGCGGGGTTGGCGTGCGAAAGGACGATCAGCACGAATGCGAAGCAGCAGAGGCGTTTGCTCATGGGCGTAATTCCGCGAGGGCCGCACCGCAATGAGGACAAAAGCGAGCGCCTTCCGGCGTTGCACATCCGCACCCGGCGCAGGTGACCGTGTCTTTTTTCCTGAGTGCGGCGATTTCCTCTTCGATGCGGTCCTCGATTTCCGGCGCAGGTCCGGCGGTTTCCTCGATAGCCCGCATCAGTTCAACGGCCCGGTTCTCGTAACGTGCGCGGGTCCCTCGATAGTCGTCCTCTTCCACCTTCCCCATGCGATGGTCGAAGTCCAATTCGCGGATGGCGTCTAAAAGGGCTTCTCTTTCCTCTACGAGCTGATTTCCACCACCACGTCCGGCATCCGTCCCGCCAATCCGGCCCCTTGTGGTAAGGAAGGGACGGAACACGAAGATGCAAACCACCACGACAATGACAATGTAGACCGCGGCGCTCACAGATCCCGCTCCCGGAGTTCCTTCTCCAGCCTCAGTCTGTACGGGTCGTCGGGTTCCGTCTCCGGGACCCGCCCGGCTGCGGGAGCGGCCCGCTGACGCGACCAGTTACGCAACACGGCCCCCAGCACAGCGGCGCCAAGCAGCAGAACCAGAATGGGCATGATCCAGGCGGAAAGGTTGAAACCCGCGGCGGGGGGCGTTACGTAGGCTTCCTGTCCGAATTCCGCAACAAAGCCCGCGATGATGGCTTTCCTGTCCTGACCCGCTTCCAGAGATTCGGCAATGCGCGCTCTCTTTTCATCGGCCCAACCGCAAGCGCACTCATCCAGCGGACGGCGGGGGCATGCGCCGCAGAGACAGGCGAGGCCATTTGCCACCTCTCTCACCCGGTCCTGCGTGACTTCCGCGGTTACGGGTCCCGCGAGCGAGAGAAGCAGGAGCGCGGGGACGATCATCCGCATCGGGTAAACGGAGAGCCCGGGTAAGCCCGCGCCGGCTTTCTCCCGCTTCCCATCTGCCATTGATTGACTGTTTTTCTTCAGGCTGAATCCTTTCAGGAAGCGGCAGGGAAATCGATGTTTCGTCTGCGCCTGAGACGTTCCCGCCGGTCGGGCAGGATGGCAATCACCGTGCCGAGTGTGAGAACCCACGCGCCTATCCACACCCACATCACGAGGGGATTGACGTAGATTCTGAACAGGGCGGCGCCGTCGGGGTCCCGGCCCTCATACAGGACGTAGAGGTCTTCACGCAAGCTGGAGCGGACGGCGACTTCGGTCGTTCGCTGCTGGTCCTTTCGTTTGTAGTAGACATGCTGCTCCGGCCACATCGTACCCAGGCGTTCGTCTCCCTGGTACACGCCCAGTTGGGTCTGAATGACGATGGTGAGCGGATTCTGACTCTGTGAGGAGCCCTCGTAGACGAGTCGGTATTTACCAATGGTCGCCGATTCGCCATGCTTCAATCCGGTTTCGATTTCCCGGTTGAAGGCGTTCCCGGTAAATCCGAAGAAGAGCAGGACGACGCCGAAGTGGACGATGTACCCTCCGTACCGCCTGCGATTGCGGACGGTGAGCGACCAGAGCGCTTTGAGATACGGCTCCTCTGAACTGCTGCCCCGTGCCTTCGCGCCTCTGTGAAACTCGGTGGCGACGGCGCCGGTCACGAACCCGCACAGCGTAAAGGAGATCAGCGCGTACGGTTCGCGCGCGCCAAGGGCGAATGCTGCGGCGCCGCAGATGAAACCGAAGATGCCCGGTCCGGTGAAATGCTTTTTCAGGCTGCGCGCCGAGGTCTTCCGCCAGGCCAGCAGCGGTCCAACGCCCGTCAGCAGGAGAAGCAGCAGACCGATGGGCGTCATCACCGTGCTGAAAAAGGGAGGCCCAACGGTGACTTTGGAGCCGGTGACGGCTTCGGAGAGCACCGGAAACATCACGCCCCAGAACACCGCAAAAGCGGCGGTCAGGAAAAGCAGATTGTTGAGCAGAAATCCCCCTTCACGGGAAACGGGAGATTCATATTCGTTCCTGCTCTTGAGCAATGGCCGCCTTCGCCATAGAATACCGGCGGAAAAAACCACGATAACCACCAGGAAATAGAGGAACACGTTGCCGATCGGCGACTGGGCAAACGCGTGCACGGAGGAAACCAGGCCGCTCCGGGTCAGGAAAGTGCCGTAGATGCATAGCGTAAAGGTGAGTATGATGAGCGCCATGTTCCAGACTTTGAGCATCCCTTTCTTCTCCTGGATCATGACCGAGTGCAGAAAGGCGGTGCCCGTAAGCCAAGGAAGCAGAGCGGCGTTTTCAACCGGGTCCCAACCCCAGTACCCGCCCCATCCCAGAACCACGTAGGCCCAGTTGCCGCCCACAAGCTGCCCGGTACCCAGGAAGAACCAGGGCCAGATGGTCCAGCGCCGGGTGGTGCGGATCCATTCTTCATCCACCTGCCGGCTCAGGAGCGCGGCCATTGCAAACGCATACGGTACGATGAATCCCACGTAACCGAGATATAGCATGGGAGGGTGAATGGCCATGGCCGGATGGACCAGAAGCGGATTCATGCCCTGGCCGTCGGCCGCCGTAAAGCCGAGTTCGCGGAATGGGTTCTCGTAGTATCCGATCAGTACGAGGAAGAAGACCTGGGTGAGCGACATCACCACGGTCGCGTAGGAGGCGAGCGCCCCCCGGAACCTGCGGGTATTTCGCGTGGCGAAAAAATTGAAACCGGCCAGAATGAAGGCCCAGAGCAGCAGCGAACCCTCCATGCCCGACCAGACGGCGGTGAATTTATAGGGCACCGGCAGATCGCGGCTGGAGTGGCCGGCCACGTAGTGGAGGTCGAAGCGGTCGTTGAGGAAGAAATATTCCAGCAACCCGAAGGCCGCCAGAACCATCAGAAAAGTGGCGGTAACCGCGCGTTCCGTGCTGAGTGTGAGATTCAGCCTGCCGGTCCGGCCGGCCAGAACGCCGGACACCGCCGCGTAGAGGGACGTGACAACCGAGAACCAGATGAGGAAGTTGCCGATTTCAGCCATCGTGGGAGCCGCGGATCATCGGATGACCCGGCTTTCCTGGTTTGATATTACCTGCTGTAGGACTCCTTGATTTCTTCGTAGGACTGGCCCTCGTACTTGGAGGGGCACTTCGCCAGCAGGGTGTGTGCGCGAAAGAGGCCCTTGCCGTCGACTTCGCCTTCCAGGACCACGTCGGCTTCGTCCCTGAAGGTGTCCGGCACAATACCCGCGTAGACCACCGGTCGTTTCGTCGAAAAGGCCTCTCCTCCAAGTGGCTCCCAGATCTGAAACTCGACGATGCGGTCCGGAAGTTTCCGTATCGTGCCTGGCGTGACCTTTCCCGCGAGCTTGATACGTTTATTCACAAATTCGGTCTCACGGGCTTCCAGCTCGGAAACGGTGAGGTAATACATCGCCATTTTCTGCGAACTGGTAACGACCAGCAGAACAAGGCACGCGACAATGACCGCGAATCCGGAGATGAACTTGACTTTTCGGACCGTCATATTCGGCGTTCCGGGAAAGAATTTCGCATCAGAAAACTCCCGCGGCACCGCGGCGTCAACAGCGTCCGGGCCCGCGTTTCACGCCGTTTCTGGATCTCGGGACAGCTTGTGGAGGCGAAGCACGGCCGCCAAAGAAATATAAGGAAGAACGACGCATTATCCACAAAAAAAAAGGCGTTTACGCAGTCTATAGGCGATCCGGGCCATGGTCCCGGTCGAGTCCGATCCAGGGATCGGAGCCCCTCCCACGGCGCCTCCCCCACACGGGGAGGGGAGATGCTTCGTGAGCCTGAAGCGTTCCCCGAAGGATCACGGCGTTGTGCCACGCGCCGTTTCGCACCGATACCTTTTGTGTTTTTTAAGGCCACTTTTACCGTTATCTTTTTTCGAACTGAGGTTAAACGCGGTCCAGGTGGCTTGACAGAATTCGTTCTGGCGCCCTATTCGGGACCGTCCTGTACCAACGGGCATTCACGGGAGTTTTTCATTCCTTTTCGATCGGATGAGGGAGGTCGACATGGCTGTTCTGGACGCTGAGGCATTGGATTTCTGGGAGGAGAACGGATACGTTGTGGTGCCCCGGGCTGTTCCGCCGGAGAACTGCCGCGAAGCCGAACGGGCCGTGTGGGCGTTCCTGTGCATGGACCCCGAAGATCCTGAAACCTGGTACCCGGATCCGCCGAGGCCCGGAATCATGGTCGAAATGTACCAGCATCAGGCGCTGTGGGACAACCGGCAGCACCCGAAGGTGCACGGGGCGTTTGCGGATATCTGGGGGACCGAAAAACTCTGGGTGAGTTTCGACAGGACCAGCCTGAATCCGCCGGAACGGCCTGGATTCAGTTTCAAGGGCCCTTATCTGCACTGGGATATTTCACTGGATGATCCGTCGCGTTTCATGGTGCAGGGCGTGCTGTACCTGTCCGATACAACGGCGAACCAGGGCGCCTTCACGTGCATCCCCGGCTTTCACCGGCGGATCGGGGAGTGGCTTGAGACGTTGTCGGAGGAGGACGACCCAAGGCGGCGGATGCAGGCGGAATTCGGACATCAGGCGAAGCCGATCGCCGGCAGGGAGGGGGATCTGGTCATCTGGCACAGTCTGTTGCCCCATGGAAGCAGTCCCAACTCGGCCGACCGGCCGCGCATCGCGCAATACATCACGATGACCCCCGCGAAGGACGACGACGAATCGCATCGCGAAAGCCGCATCGAGGGCTGGCGCGAACGCCTCACGGGATTGGGGAAGAACCAGAAGGAAAAGGAGCATCTGGAAGGCCGTACGGCACGGTTGACGCCGCTCGGGCGAAAGCTCCTGGGCAAGGATCGCTGGTAGCACACCGTTGCCCACGGCTGCCATTTCTGAAAGCCTGAGTGTTGCCGCCGAACCTGGAAGGCGAGGCGATACATGGTCATTCGACACGACAACCGCGAGTTCAGGCTGTTTGCCGGACATGACGGCGACTTCTGGCTTGTCGAGGTCTTCGAGGTTGTGGACGGTACGCAGCGTCTTCGATTTGAGTACAAGCTGAACACGCCCCGGGATGAAGCGTCGGCGCTTGAACGGGCGTGGGAACTCTTCTCTGCACGGAACCTTGGGGAACGGTCACGGAAATAGGTTCCCAAGATCCGATTGCCGAGAAGGACGCAGACCTCTCCCCCCGGCCCCCTCAGAAACGGAGAGCGGGTAGACGCAAGACGGGAGACGGGAGATGATGTGAGTGCCCGTTCGTTTTCATTTCTTGCCGGAGGCAGAAAAGGAAGAATCGATCGGGCAAAGACGTCATCTACCGTCTCACCTCTACCCTCTCCGCGCTTTCAGGCTTTTCATCTACCGTCTCACGGCGTCCGTCTCCCCGCCTCTCAAAAAGGGCAAGGGAATAGGGGACGATTTGGGGGTTGTGGAGCGTGTATCCGAGATAAAAAAAGCGGAGGCGATTCCAGATGAATCGCCTCCGCTGTTCTTTTTCTGTTCCAGGTTATTTCTTTTTGTCGTCATCCACAACTTCGTACTCCGCGTCCACCACGCCGTCGTCCTGCTTCTGCTCGCCGGCGGCCTGCCCCGGATCCCCGGGAGCCCCGGCCCCGGGCTCGGGACCGGCCTGCGAGGCCTGCGCATAGAGTTCGCTGGCCACCTGGTGCCACTGCTGGGTGAGTGCTTCGGTGGCGGATTTGATTTCGTCCGGATTCTCGCCCTTGAGCGTTTCCTTCACCCGGTCCACCGCGGCTTGCACCTTGGCCTTGGCGTCGTCGCTGATTTTGTCGCCCATCTCCTCGAGCTGTTTTTCGGTCTGGTAAACCTGCTGGTCCGCCTGGTTGCGAGTCTCGATGCCTTCCCGCCGTTTCTTGTCGTCGGCGGCGTTTTCCTGTGCATCGCTGACCATCCGATCGATTTCCGCGTCGGAAAGGCCCGAGGAGGCCTCGATGCGAATGCTCTGTTCCTTGTTCGTGCCCATGTCTTTGGCGGACACGTTCATGATCCCGTTGGCGTCGATGTCGAAGCTGACTTCGATCTGGGGGGTGCCGCGGGGCGCGGGCGGGATGCCGTCCAGGTGGAACCGGCCGATGGTACGGTTGTCAACCGCCATTTCCCGTTCCCCCTGGAGCACGTGAACCTCAACCGAAGGCTGGCTGTCGGCAGCCGTTGTGAATACCTGGGACTTCTTCGTTGGGATGGTGGTATTGCGATCGATGAGCTTTGTCATCACGCTGCCCAGAGTCTCGATACCGAGAGACAGTGGGGTCACATCCAGCAGTACCACGTCCTTGACCTCGCCCGAGAGCACGCCGGCCTGGATCGCGGCGCCTACGGCCACCACTTCGTCCGGATTTACGCCCCGGTTCGGTTCTTTGCCGAAGAGTTCCTTGACCGCCTCCTGGACCTTGGGAATACGGGTGCTGCCGCCAACCAGAATGACTTCGTTGATCTCCGACGGAGAAAGTCCGGCGTCCTTGATCGCCTGGATACACGGCCTCCTGGTACGTTCCACCAGGTCTTCCACGAGTTGCTCGAACTTTGCCCTGGAAAGGGTCAGGTTCATATGCTTGGGACCTGACGCATCGGCCGTGACAAAGGGCAGGTTGACATCCGTCTGCAGGGAACTGGAAAGCTCGCATTTGGCCTTTTCTGCCGCTTCCTTCAGCCGCTGCAGCGCCATCGGGTCGTTGCGCAGGTCAATGTTGTTCTCCCGCTGGAATTCATCCGCGAGCCAGTCGATGATGCGCTGATCGAAGTCATCGCCGCCCAGGTGGGTGTCCCCGTTGGTGGACTTGACTTCGAATACGCCGTCGCCCAGTTCCAGAATGGAAATGTCGAACGTTCCGCCGCCCAGGTCATATACGGCGATGATCTCGTCGGTTTTCTTGTCGAGGCCATAGGCGAGTGATGCCGCGGTGGGTTCGTTGACGATGCGTTTTACTTCCAGGCCGGCGATTTTCCCCGCGTCCGTGGTCGCCTTCCGTTGTGCGTCGTTGAAGTACGCCGGAACCGTGATGACGGCGTCCGTTACGGTCTCGCCAAGGTATTCCTCTGCCGTCTGTTTCATTTTCTGGAGGACCATGGCCGAGATCTCGGGAGGCGTATAGGTCTTGTCACCCAGTTTTGCCGTTGCAAGGCCGTTACTGTCTCTCTGGACCTCGTAGGGCACTTCTTCAATCTCACTCGGCACTTCCTCGTAACGCCTGCCCATAAAGCGTTTGATGGAGTAGACGGTATTCTGCGGATTTGTCACGGACTGTCGTTTTGCCACCTGTCCGACCAGGCGTTCGTCGTCCTTGGTGAACGCGATTACCGACGGCGTGGTACGCCCGCCCTCGGCATTGGGTATCACGACGGGATCGCCCCCCTCCATTACGGCCACGCAGGAGTTGGTTGTTCCCAGGTCGATTCCTATAATTTTGCCCATTTGTAGAATTCCTTTCTGGATGATGCCGGCGTGATTTACGCCGCTCTGTCTCTCTGGAGCTCGTAGGGCACTTCTTCAATCTCAGTGGGCACTTCCTCGTTACGCCTGCCCATAATGCGTTTGATGGAGTAGTCGGTAATGTAGAAACCCGACCCCTTGAAGATGAGCCCCGCGCCGGCGCCGATGAGCCGCTTCAGCTTACGTTCCCCGCATTTGGGACATTTGCGAAGCGGCGACGATGTAATGCTTTGAAAATGCTCGAATTCATGGCTGCACGCTTCACAGGCGTAGTCATAGGTAGGCATAGACGGCTTCCTCATTCCTGGTAATTCAAAGCGATAGATTTCCCGACGGTGCATTTAAAAGCAACATGAGTACCAAAGCGTTTAAGACGTACTGAAATATATGAAAAACAAGCAGATATCGAATCATACGCGTAGCCTGGGCCCACCTGCAATCTGCCTATTTTGCATAAGTATGCCATTTTGACATAAATAAAAAAGGATCGCTGCATTCTTTGCAGCCATCGGCAAAATGCGGAGAGAGGGGAGACGTGAGGTGATGTGAGTGCCTGAAAAGCGGGTAGACGTAAGACGTGAGACGGGAGATGATGTGAATGCCCGTTCGGTTTCATATCTTGCCGGAGGCTTAAAAGGAAGAATCAATCGGGCAAAGACGTCTTCTACCGTCTCACCTCTACCCTCTCCCCGTTTTCAGGTCTTTCCTCTTCACTGGCGCCGAACCGCCGCCACAACCGCTTCGGCCGCTTCCTTCAGTTCGCGGGCGACCGTGAATTTCAGATCCGAGTTCTCCAGAATCCGCGCGCCTTCTTCAGCATTGGTTCCCTGCAGGCGCACCACGATGGGCAGGTCTACCGAAAAATTCTCAAGTGCCTGCACCACACCCTCGGCGACCCGGTCGCATCGTACGATACCGCCGAAAATGTTGATAAGCACGGCCTTGACGCCCGCGTCCGAAAGGAGGATGCGGAAAGCGTTTTCCACCCGTTCCACGTTGGCGCCGCCGCCCACGTCCAGGAAATTGGCGGGTGACGATCCCGCATATTTGACGATGTCCATCGTGGCCATGGCCAGACCGGCGCCATTGACCATGCATCCCACCTCGCCGTCGAGCTTGATGTAGTTGAGGTCGAATCCGGAGGCATCCACTTCCAGAGGGTCCTCCTCGTCGGTGTCGCGGAGTTCCCGAATGTCTCCGTGGCGGAAGAGCGCGTTGTCGTCGAAGTTCATCTTGGCGTCCAGAGCCACCAAGCTGCCGTCGGCGCTAACCACCAGCGGGTTGATTTCGGCCAGGGAACAGTCGGTGCCGACGTAGGCGGCAAAGAGCCGGTCGATGAACCGCACCCCCTGTTTGAACGCCCCGGATTCAAGGCCGAGGCCGAACGCCAGCCGGCGGGCCTGAAAGGGTTGAAGTCCTACCGCCGGATCGACGGTTTCCCTCAGGATTTTTTCAGGCGTTTCGGCAGCCACTTCCTCGATGTCCATGCCACCCGCGCTGGAGGCCATGATGACCACCCTGGACAGATCCCGGTCCAGCACAACGCCCAGGTAGAGTTCACGGGCGATATCGGTGGCGCTTTCGATCCACACCCGCTTGACGTTCTGTCCTTCCGGGCCGGTCTGGGGCGTGACCAGATTCCGTCCGATCATGTCCCTGGCGAATCCGCAGGCCTCTTCGGGGTTCCGGGCGATCTTGATCCCGCCGCCCTTGCCCCGGCCGCCGGCGTGGATCTGGGCTTTTACAACAACGGCGCCGCCGAGTTCGGCCGCCGCGCTTCCGGCCTCGTCGGCCGATGTGGCCAGGCGTCCGTCTGGTACGGGTACGCCATACGACTTGAGGATTTCTTTGGCCTGGTATTCGTGGATTTTCATCGAATCTCCTCTGCCAGTCCGTTGATAAAGGCGCTGTGCAGGCGAGGTATGGTGTCCCGTCCCGGACGGGCTTTTTCAACGGGATCCTTTGGGAGCGTCGCGCTTGGACGCGCAGCGGGTTTCACTGTATCTCTCTCAGGTCTTCCCCCGTCATGGCCTCCGGTTTCCGAAGCCCGAGCATGCCCAGAAGGGTGGGCGCCACGTCGCAAAGCCGGCCGCTTCTCCTGAGCCTTCCTCGGAATTCCGGATCGACCAGGACCAATGGTACGGGATTGGCCGTATGGGCGGTGTGGGGCTCCCGGGTCCCGTGGTGAATCATCTGTTCGGCGTTGCCGTGGTCCGCGGTAACGATGGCGGCCCCGCCGACTTCGGCGATGGCTGTCAGGATCCGCCCCAGACACCGGTCTACGGTTGTCACGGCTCTGACGGCCGCTTCCAGGACACCGGTGTGGCCGACCATATCGGGGTTTGCGAAATTGCAGATCGCGGCGTCGAAGCGCCGTGACTGGATCGCGTCCACGAACTTTCGAGTGACGGCCGGCGCGCTCATTTCGGGCTTATGGTCGTAAGTCGGCACGTCCCTGGGAGAGGGGACGAGGATGCGGGTCTCGCCTTCGAATGGATCCTCCTGCTGCCCGTTGAAGAAATAGGTGACGTGCGCGTATTTTTCGGTTTCGGCAATGCGCAACTGCCGGAGTCCGGCCTCGCTCAACGTCTTCCCGCACACGTCCGGCATATTCTGCGCCAGGTCATCGGGGGTAAACGCGACCCCGTCCACGGGCAGGCCGGTTTCGTAGCGCGTGAGGCAGGTATAGTGTACACCCGGTTCGGCCGACCGCTCAAACCCGTCGAAGTCCGGCAGCACGAAGGCGCGCGTGATCTGCCGTCCCCGGTCGCCTCGGAAATTGAAGCAAATCACGGCGTCGCCGCTCCCGATTGTCACCGGAGGTCCACCGTTGGTGCCCGCGACGACGATCGGCTTGACGAACTCATCGGTCTCGTTTCGGCAATACGCGTCCTGAACGGCCTCGAGCGGGTCCACGGCGAGCGTCCCTCGGCCGAGCGTCATGGCATCATACGCCACGCGGACGCGGTCCCAGCGCCGGTCCCGGTCCATGGCGAAGTAGCGGCCGCAAACCGTGGCGATTCTGCCCACACCGGCCGACGCGCACATCTCCCGCAAGGCGGCCAGGTGGCGGATCCCGCTGGTGGGCGGCGTGTCACGCCCGTCGAGCCAGGCGTGTACGCAGACCTGCTCCGGATTCAACCGGCGGCCGGCGGCCATCTTGAGCAGACCGCCGTAGTGGTTGGGCCAGGAATGTACTCCGCCGTCGGACACCAGTCCGATCAGATGGAGGCGGCGATCGGTACCGGCAACCCGGTCCATCGACGCAAGCAACGCTTCGTTCCGTGAAAAGCCGCCGTCCAACACCCTGTCGTCAATCCGGGTGACGGCCTGCGTTACGACACGCCCCGCACCCAGGTTGAGGTGCCCGACTTCGGAATTACCGATCAATCCATCGGGCAGGCCCACGCTGCGTCCGCAGGTCTGGAGCGTCGTGGACGGGAACGCCGCGCCAATGCGGTCCATCGTGGGTGTATCGGCCAGCGCGACCGCGTTGTGGTCCTCGTTGGATGACAAACCCCAGCCATCGAGGACGATCAGGGCGGCGAAACGTCTTTCTGGACTGGATATCACGGAGTCGGAAAATACGTTTTCGGCCCGTGAAAGGCAAGCTGAAACGGGATTGAAAGGGTTAGATATTTTCGGGACATGACATGAGGTTCGAAGGGATGGTTTTACGGAGAATGCTGTGAAAAGACCTTACGATAGGACGGGCGAAGGTGGTGCTGCGGCCTACAAGCGCGATCGGCCGGGAAAGGCCCGGTTCGGGGAAACGGATCAATCCCCGGTCGGAAATGCCCAGCGCCCTGGCGATGCCCAGCGGCACCAGCCCGTGGCCGAACCCGCACCGGGCCATCTGTGCGATACCCGCGAAAGATTGCAGGGTCTGTTCGGTCTCAATGTGGATGTTCCATCTGACTGAGAGTGCTCTGATGCGCGGTTTCAGATGAACCCACGTTGAGGCGTGGGGCTCAATGGTTATAACGGGAACCGTTGTGTCGCGGCGAAGCTGAAACGGCTCCAGTCCCGAAGGAACCAGGACCATGGGCTCGTCCACGAGGGGCTCGGACTTGACGTCAGCGCTGTATTCCCCCCGGTCTGCGCACAGCGCGAGCATGTATTCACCCGAGCGGACATGGTCAATGGCAACGGGGCTTCTGTGGGCGTTGATGACGAGTTCCATCTGCGGGATGGCCTGCGCGACGCCGGCAAGAACGCGCGACCCCCACGAGGACAGAATGGATTCCGAGATGCCGATCACGAGGCGGCCGGCCTGAACGGGGGACTCGACCGCAACCGCTTCCTTTAACGCGGCCATAAACGGCGCCGTCTTCTCGAGCAACTGGATTCCCGCGGCCGTGAGCCGGACGCGTCTGCCCACCGGTTCGACGAGTTTCCGCCCCATCGCACTCTCGAGTGCGTCGATCCGCTTGCTGACGGCCGACTGCGAGATACGCAGCCGGGTGCCCGCCTTGGTCATGGTGCCGGCCTCGGAAAGCGCCGCCAGGGTTTCGATGTTCTCGATCATATCTCAACGTCCTCTGTAAGGAATTCCTGTCCGGTCCGGCCACGCACTGCGCCTGAACCGTCATCCGGAAGAAGCCGGTGTGAGGGTGGGGCCTGCCTGCAGCGCAGTACGCTGCGCAGGCAGGCGGACATGCCTGTCTGCCCGCTTCGCTATCCTTCCCGGTGGCCATCCCTCGGACGCGTTCTGAAAGCTCCAACCTATTCCATTTGGGAATATAATCTATAACAATGATTCGCTTTTGTATTGTATTGAATTTAGCTAAATTCGTTCACGATGTAAAGCAGGAACCCCGTCATTTCAGGTTTGGACGACGCCTTCCGTTGACCATTCCGGCAGCCTCATCTACCGGTTGGATTCCCACTTGCGAACTTAAGAATATATAATATATTATTTAAGCATCTCTTCGAATCGAGAAGCGGAAAGACCTGAGACGCCCAGCGGCGACTATTCCAAAGGCGGTAAGAAGGTAGAGGGAAGCCGGTAGAAGAAATCCCTGCCCGCTATTTTATTCCTTCAGGAAATCTCTACCCTCTCCCGTCTTGCGTCTTCCCGGTTTTAAGGAACACGCCGTAGGCAGGGAATCTGGGGAAAGGTGGCTTTTGGTTTGCCGCTTCTGATTTTCGCGTCTTGCTGACGGCTGATCGCTGCCTATTCTGGCAGAGAATCCGGGGAGCCGTGGATTCCGGGTTTTCGGCTCTTGTTTTTCGCTACTTGCTGACGGCTGACAGCTGATAGCTACTTGCTGACGGCTGACAGCTGATAGCTACTTGCTGACGGCTGATCGCTGATAGCTACTTGCTGACGGCTGATCGCTGATAGCTTCTTGCCGACAGCTGATCGCTGCCTATTCTCGCAGAGAATCCGGGGAGCCGTGGATTCCGGGTTTTCGGCTCTTGTTTTTCGCTTCTTGCTGACGGCTGATCGCTGATCGCTGACAGCTGATCGCTTCTTACTGATAGCTTCTTAAGGATTTTCTTTATGACCCATTTCAAGGATCCCTTCGGATTGCGCGACCGGCTGCCCACGGCCGGCGGCGACGTGTGGATTTATCGACTGGACCGCCTGGAATCGGCCGGTATCGGCGCGGTTTCGCGATTGCCCTTCACCATTAAGGTGTTGTTGGAAGCCGCGCTGCGGAATCTGGACGGATATCTCGTGCAGGAAGACGATGCGGCGGGATTGGCCGGATGGAATGCGGCCGCGCCCACGCAGGCGGAAGTGCCTTTCATGCCGGCGCGGGTGGTATTGCAGGATTTCACCGGCGTGCCCTCCCTGGTCGACCTGGCCGCGCTGCGTTCGGCCATGGCGCGGATGGGAAAGGACCCCAGGCGTATCGAGCCCCGGATTCCGGCCGACCTGGTGATCGACCATTCCGTGCAGGTGGACCGTTTTGCGCGCCATGACGCGCTGCGCATCAATGCCGAAATCGAATTCGATCGGAACCGGGAACGGTATGAGTTCCTGCGGTGGGGGGCCAATGCGTTCGAGACGTTCAAGGTCGTGCCGCCCGCCACGGGAATCGTGCACCAGGTGAACCTGGAATACCTGGCGAAGGGCGTTTTGCGCCAGCGAGGCGCGGCGTTTCCGGACAGCCTGGTGGGAACGGATTCCCATACCACAATGATCAACGGCATGGGCGTACTGGGCTGGGGGGTTGGCGGGATCGAGGCCGAGGCGGTCATGTTGGGGCAGCCGATCTACATGGCCACGCCCGAGGTGGTGGGCTTCAAATTGTACGGCAGCCTGCCCGACGGCGCGACCGCCACGGACCTCGCACTGACGGTCACCCAGATGCTGCGCGCAAAAGGGGTGGTGGGCAAATTCGTTGAGTTCTACGGTACGGGGTTGTCCGGCATCAGCCTCGCCGACCGGGCCACCATCGCGAATATGGCGCCGGAATACGGCGCTACCGTGGGGTTCTTTCCGGTAGACGCGGAAACGTTGCGGTACCTCGAACGCACCGCGAGGTCGGCGGAGGAGGTGGACCTTGTGGCGCGGTATGCCCGGGCGCAGGGTCTGTTCCGTACGGACGAAACACCGGAGCCGGCTTTTACGGAAACGCTCGAGATGGACCTGGGCGCCGTGGAGCCGAGTCTGGCCGGGCCGAAGCGACCGCAGGACCGCGTGCCGCTGGATGCCATGAAACGGGGTTTCGAGCACGCGATGTCGTCACCCGTCGGTCACAACGGTTTCGGTGTGGACGAGGCGGAGCGAGGGAAGAAGCTGACCGTGGCGTCCAACGGCCGGGCCGAAATCGGACACGGCGCGGTGGTGATCGCGGCCATTACCAGTTGCACGAACACGAGCAATCCCTCGGTGATGGTCGGCGCGGGGCTTCTCGCCAGGAAGGCGGTGGAAAGAGGCCTGACCGTGCCCTCTTACGTGAAGACGAGCCTGGCGCCCGGGTCGCGCGTGGTCACGGAATATCTGAACGCGGCCGGGCTAACGCCCTACCTGGAGCGTCTCGGATTTCACACGGTCGGTTACGGGTGCACCACCTGCATCGGCAACAGCGGTCCGCTGCCGGAGCCCGTGGTGGCCGCTATTGACGAAGGCGACCTGGTGGCGGCGTCGGTCCTTTCAGGCAACCGGAACTTCGAGGGTCGGGTGAACCCGCACGTAAAGGCCAACTATCTCGCGTCTCCGCCCCTGGTCGTGGCATATGCGCTCGCGGGCCGGGTGGACGTGGATCTGGCCAACGAGCCATTGGGAGAGGATGCCGATGGAAATCCGGTGTCCCTGAGTGACATCTGGCCCACCCAGGAGGAGATCACGGAAACGATTTCACAGGCGCTGAAGCCCGGGATGTTCGAAACGCAGTACAGCAATGTATTCGACGGCAACGAGACCTGGAACGCCATCGCGGGGCAGGAGGCGGCGCTGTATTCATGGAACGCGGACAGCACCTACGTAAAGGAGCCGCCGTTCTTCAAGGATCTGACCGAAGAGCCGGCGCCCGTTCGTGAGATTCGAGGCGCGCGGGTGCTGGTGATGCTGGGAGATTCGGTGACGACCGACCACATTTCACCCGCGGGCAGTATTGCGGTGGACAGCCCGGCGGGAAGGTACCTCGTCGAAAGCGGCGTGGCGCCGAAGGATTTCAACTCGTACGGGTCCCGGCGGGGAAATCACGAAGTGATGGTGCGCGGCACATTCGCGAATATACGCATCCGCAATCGCCTGGCGCCGGGGACCGAAGGCGGCGTCACCGTTCACCTGCCCGGCGGCGAGCAGATGCCGATTTACGACGCGGCGGTGCGTTACGCCCGGGACGGCGTGCCGCTGCTCGCCCTGGCCGGCAAGGAATACGGCGCGGGATCGTCGCGGGACTGGGCGGCCAAGGGGCCGGCGCTGCAGGGAGTCAGGGCCGTAATCGCGGAAAGTTACGAGCGGATTCATCGAAGCAATCTGGTGGGCATGGGCGTGCTGCCGCTGCAGTTCAAACCCGGGGAGAGCGCGGCTTCGCTGGGACTCACCGGCAGGGAGGTGTTCAACGTCGAGGGTATCGGCGACGACCTGCGCCTGCTGCAGGACGCAACCGTGACCGCGACGTCGGAAGACGGCGCCGTGACGACGTTTATCGCCACCGTGCGCATCGATACCCCCGTGGAAATCGACTACTATCGGAACGGAGGCATTCTGCACACCGTTCTCAGGAATTTCCTGAAAGAATCCTGAACAGCGGGTCTGGGCAACCGAACGGGAAATGCCGGCGCCTTGCCTGGCGGACCCACAAAAAAAACCGGGTTCTTTCAGATCCCCGGCCGTGATTGAATCTTGATGATCAGTTCGTAGCGCGTTGTCTTTAGTACTTGAGTTTCCGGACGCTGGATCGAACGGCCTCCGCGGATGAATGGAATGCATTCTGTTCGTCGGGCGTGAGGCCGATTTCAATAATCTCCTCCACGCCGGAAGCGCCCAGCTTGACGGGGACGCCCATATACAGATCGTGCACGCCGTACTGACCGGTGAGCCAGGCTGCGCAGGGAAGGATGCGTTTCTTGTCCCGCACAACGGCCGCCACCATTTCGGCAATGGCGGAAGCAGGGGCGTAAAAGGCGCTGCCCGTCTTGAGGTGTCCGACAATTTCAGCGCCGCCGTTCCGTGTGCGTTCCACCAGCCGTTCAATGACGGCCTCGTCAAGCAGTTCGGACAGCGGAATGCCGGCCACGGACGAGTAGCGGGGCAGGGGCACCATGGAATCGCCGTGGCCGCCCAGCACGAATGCCGTCACGTCTTCCACGGAAACATTCAGTTCGTCCGCAATGAAATAACGAAAACGTGCGGAATCCAAAATGCCCGCCATGCCAACGACACGTGCGGGCGAAAACTCCGTAACTTTCAGCGCCACGTAAGCCATTGCGTCGAGGGGATTCGTCACCACGATAACAATGGCATCGGGCGCTGTTTCTTTGAGGCGTTCGCAGACCGATCCGACGATATCCGCGTTTGTCGTCAGCAGGTCGTCCCGGGTCATACCGGGGGTGCGCGCCAGCCCTGCGGTAATAACGACGATATCGGATCCGGACAGGCTTCCGGAATCGCTTGTACCCCAAACCCGGGTATCGAAGCGGTCAACCGGCGACGCCTGGGCCAGGTCCAGGGCTTTACCCTCTGGAATGCCCTCGGCCACGTCGAGCAGAATCAGTTCGCGGGCGAGCTCCCGTTCGGCGATATGCTGAGCGGCGGTCGCTCCCACGTTGCCGGCGCCAACCACTGAGATCTTCAATGCCGGGCTACTCCGCCCTGGGGTAAACGCTGACCTTCTTTCGGCGCTTGTTCATGTTCTGGAAGGTCACAATGCCATCGACCAGGGCAAAAAGCGAATCGTCTCTGGCGCGCCTTACCATGTCTCCGGGATGGATCCGGGTACCGCGCTGCCGGACAATGATACTGCCCGCGGTGACGAACTCGCCGCCGAAGGCTTTGACGCCCAGGCGTTGTCCCTGGCTGTCGCGGCCGTTCCTGGAACTTCCAACCCCCTTTTTGTGGGCCATATGGATATCCTCCTCCCCTGCCTCCTGCGGGTCGGGGAGAATCCCGACGCCGCGGCAGGCGTGGGTTTATGCTGAAATGCCGTCGATCCGGAGTTCCGTATAGGGCTGCCGATGGCCGTTCTTCCGCCGGTAGCCCTTTCGGCGTTTCATTTTGAAGATCGTGATTTTGTCGTGCTTTCCGTGCCCCAGGACGCTGGCCTCCACGGCGGCCCCGTCAACCTGCGGCCTGCCGATACTGGTTTCGCCGTCTTTGGATACCAGCAGGACCCGATCCAGGGTGAGTGATTCTCCGGCTGCGGCCTGAAGGCGGGAGACGCGGATACGGTCTCCTTCCTCAACCTTGACCTGTTGTCCGGCGATTTCCACAACGGCGTACATGAAAAAACCTCCACAATTCGATTTGGCGTATTCCGCCGTTTCAAGCGTGAAACGGGCCGAAAACGGTAACAAAGACAGGGGATTTTGTCAAGTTTTAAATTTGTCGGTTATGTCCAGGTTTCGCTTCCGGGAATACATCCGGTACACGTCAACGGACAGGTCCGGATCGTTCTCCACGCTCAGCCAGACCCGGGTGGACCGTCGCAGCCTCTTGAGGCGTTCGCGGCGGTTTTCGAGGATGTAGTCTCCCACAGTGGGGTTGACGTGCACGGTGAGCCTGCGTTCGACCGAGGCGGCCCTGGACCGCTTGAGCCACCGCTCGATGCGGGCGAGCGTGGACTCCCGGCTTGGCACGCGCCCGCTTCCGTGGCAATCGGGGCAGGTCTCGCTGAAGGTGAACATAAGGCTCGGACGTACCCTCTGCCGCGTCATTTCCATGAGGCCGAACTCGCTGATTTCCGAGAAACGGGGTTTGGACCGGTCTCGCCGGACGGCCTGCCGGAATTCATTCTCGACTTTCCTGCGGTTCTGGACGACGGCCATGTCGATGAAATCGATCACAATGATGCCACCGATGTCGCGCAGGCGAAGCTGGCGCGCGATCTCCCGTGCGGCCTCGATGTTGATTTTCAACACGTTATCTTCCTGGTTCGACCGGCCCACGAAGCGGCCGCTGTTCACGTCGATGGCAAACAGGGCCTCGGTGTGGTCCAGAACCAGGTATCCGCCGCCCTTCAGCCAGACCTTGCGGTCCGAACATTTCTCAATTTCACTTTCAACGCCGAAGGCGTCGAAGACGGGCGCGCTGTCTCTGTGGTATTCCACCCGTTCACGGAGGTGGGGCGAAGTCAATTTGAGATACGCCTGTATCTTCTTGTATTCCTGCTTCGCGTCCACCACCAGACGGTCCACGTCGTCTGTAAACAGATCTCGTATGAGACTCGACGTCATGCCCATTTCTTTGTGCAATATGCTGCGTGCCTCGGCGCTCTGGTACAGTTTCTGGATGCGCGACCAGGCGTTCATCAATTGCTTCAGGTCCCGCATCATCTCCCGGTCGCCCTTGCCCGATGCTTCGGTCCGCACGATGATGCCGTAGCCTTCCGGGCGTATGTTGCGCCCGAGATCCTTCAACCTTCGTTTCTCGGATACGTTGGTGATCTTCCGGGAAACGCCCACCTTCTCCCCGTTGGGCACCAGGACCATGAACCGGCCGGGCAGGGAAGGCACCGCCGTTACCCTGGGGCCCTTGGTGCCAATGGGTTCTTTCTTGACCTGAACGAGGACCTCCTGGCCCTTCCGGATGAGTTCTTCTATGGGAATGACCGATTTGCCGTTCACGTGGGTTCGAGCGTCAATTTCCTCGAGGGCTTCATCATTCAGTCCCACCATTGAACCCGGCGAACCGGGCATGTCGGAGGCGTGCAGAAAAGCGCTTTTTTCAAGGCCGATATCCACAAAGGCGGCTTGCATTCCAGGAAGCACCGCTGAAACGGTTCCCTTATAGATATCGCCCACCATGCGCTCGTTCTCGGCGCATTCGACGAGTATTTCCGCAAGCTTTCCATCTTCCAGAACAGCAATTCGAGATTCGTGCGACCCTACGTTGATTACGATTTCGTTCTTCACTCTCACCTGACCCTTTGTCAATTGTAAACATCTTATATTATTATATGTTACACAAATGTAACAATAATCCGTACCCTAGACAAGGACATTGTCTCGACGCGCCGGCCTGAACGCGTCATCGGGGCGCTCGATCCGCGGACCGAGCCGTCCGGAGCCCTCTACTTTGCAACCACCCGTCTGGGAAAGATCGTGATCTCCTCGACGATCGCGCGGCCGGGCAACTGCGCGACCATCAGCGCGGCGGCGGCGATGTCTTCAGGCGGGAGCGCGGCCGCCCGTTTTTCGTCGGAGACCGGGTTTGGGCGGAGATCCAGGATGGGCGTGTCCACCTCTCCGGGAAAGATGCAGCACGCCCGGATGCCGGTTTCGCGGAACTCCGCGTTGATGGACTGATTCAGAGCGGCCATTCCGAACTTGGACGCGCAATACGCAACGCCTGCAATCATACCGGACCGCTTGCCGGCCATCGAAGAGATGTTGATGACCAGTCCGTCGCCCTGGTTCTCCATCTGCGGCATGACGGCCCGGAACGCATTGAAGGCGCCCGTGAGATTGATATCGACCACGCGATCCCAGTCTTCGTCGGATATGTCTCTAAGGCCGCGCTGCAGGGTGTTGATGCCGGCGTTGTTTACCAGGATATCGATACGCCCGAAACGCTCGACGGTCCGGTCCGAGAGGGCTTTGACAGAGTCCCTGCAGGTCACGTCGGCCGGTACGCAATGCGTCTCCGTGAGCGAATTGCGCGCTGACGCGGCGGTTTCTTCCAGCACGTCGGCGCGTCGTCCGGCGAGGACGCAATTCATGCCCGCATCGCAGAACGCCACGGCGATGGCGCGGCCGATGCCGGTGCCCGCGCCGGTGATGATGGCGGTTTTGACGTGCTTGTCCGTCATGAGATATTGCACTCCGGGAGCGATTCGAAATGCGGATTCTGTAACAACAACGGGGTCGGAATCGGCTGCGGGTTCCTCTGAGCACCCCGAATGCGCGGCGGATGTGCGGAATCCGGAATTCGGCGCTTCGTACCGATTATAATGTAGGCATTCCATGGGGTAATGTCAAATGACGGCCTCTGAAGAACCCCATTGGCGTTGAACAGGTTGGAAATTTCCATTTCGAAGTGACATTTGTGCCGGGTTTGTATATATTATTTGCCCGACCTTGGCATTGCGGGGGACCAACGATGGATATGATCACCATGGACGAGGCGATTGACCTCGTCCTGCAACATACGTCGCCGATCGACAAGACAAACGCCGGCCTGATGGACGCCCTGGGGTGTACGCTCGCCGAGGACGTGCGGTCCGACATTGACATGCCGCCCTTCGACAAAGCGACGATGGACGGCTACGCGGTGGTCGGTTCGGACGTTGAGGGCGCAGGACAGGAAAATCCCGCCGTTCTGGACGTGATCGAAGAGATTCCTGCAGGATCCGTTCCTCAAGAGACGGTTTCACCAGGCCGGGCGGCCCGAATTATGACGGGCGCGCCAATGCCCGATGGCGCGGATACCGTCGTGATGGTGGAAGAAACCGTATCGGAACGGGACGGGGAGGGCGTGCGGGTTTTGGCGCCAACGGAACCGGGACGCAACGTCGCGCCGCTCGGGGAAGACGTGAGGCGCAATCAGGTGGTACTTGAAGCCGGAACGTGGATCCGCCCCCCGGAAATTGGAATCCTGGCGGCGGTGGGGGTGGTCGGCGTACCCGTCTATCGCCGTCCCGTAGTGGGTGTGGTCGCCACCGGCAGCGAGATCGTGGAGCCCGGCAACAGCCCCGCGGAGGGGCAGATCCGGAACAGCAACGGGTATTCAATGATGGCGCAGGCACTCCGGTCCGGCGCACACACGCGGTACCTGGGTATTGTGGAAGACGACGAGGACGCCCTGAAGGACGTGATTTCCCGCGGCCTGGATGAATGCGACGTGGTCCTGCTTTCCGGAGGCGTATCGGCCGGGATATACGACCTCGTGCAGGGCGCGATGCGGGATTGCGGCGTGGAAATCCACTTCGATCGCATTCGGATGAAGCCGGGTAAACCCCTTACCTTCGGCGCGCGCGGGAACAAACTCGTCTTCGGGCTGCCGGGAAATCCGGTCTCGGCGGTGGTGGGCCTGGAACTGCTGGTCCGCCCGGCCGTCCGGAAGATGCAGCGCATGTCGGAGATCCATCGGCCGATGGTACGGGGCAGGCTGGCGCAGGGATTCCGGCAGTCGCCCGGGCGCAAGCAGTTCGTGCCGGCCCGGTCCGCGGAAGTCAACGGATGCTGGGAGAGCAACTGGGTGGGTCACCACGGATCGGCGGACCTGTTTTCGCTAACGCGAGCGAACAGCCTCTTTGTGGTGGAGGCCGAGGTCGAAGCGCTCGATGCGGGCGCGGAAGTGGACATCGTGTTGCTGGAAGCATGGTAGCGCGAAACGGACCTTACTTCGTTGCGGCCTGACCGGAACACTCGCGGCTCAGGCATATTTCGTACCAATGACATGGCGAATCTGACCCACATTGCGGAAGATGGCTCCGTGAGGATGGTGGACGTTACGGAGAAGGCCGTGACCCACCGCGTGGCGGTTGCCGGTGGTGAAATCGTCATGGCGCCGGAGACGGCGCGCCTGGTTTCCGGGGGCGGGTTGCCCAAGGGAAACGTGCTGGAAACCGCCCGGATTGCAGGGATTATGGCTGCGAAACGGACGTGGGAACTGATTCCGCTGTGCCATCCCGTCGATCCAACGGGTATCGAACTGAGTTTCGAGGTGGAACAGGACCGTATCGAAGTTGAAGCCGGCGTGCGCGTGACGGGCAGGACCGGTGTGGAAATGGAAGCGTTGACGGCCGTAAGCGCGGCACTGCTGACCGTCTACGACATGTGCAAGGCCGTGGACCGGGACATGGAAATCCGGAACATCCGCCTCCTGAGAAAAACCGGCGGCCGTAGCGGGGATTACGTTCGGACTTAACAGTTCGTTGATAAAGTCGCTCTGCAGGCGAAGCCGAGTCATTGTGACCGAAGACAAGGCGCGCGACCGCGTCGAATCGTGGATTCGGGAAGGGAACGCAACGCAGTAGTTCGTCCACAAGGGCCGGACGTAGCCCGGATGGACTTTTTCAACGGGCTGATAGGTATTGATTGAGATGATTTGTTGTCGTTAATTATGGTATCTTGAAATGATGTTTGAATTGACCCTTGGACGCAGGGCAAACCTGAACCGGTCAACGTAGCGCAAACGGGCAGTTTGCGGCCTGAGACAACGCACGTCAATGCGCCCATAGCTCAATAGGCAGAGCAGCTGACTCTTAATCAGAAGGTTCGGGGTTCGATTCCCTGTGGGCGCACCAGATTTCGGCCGTCTCATGAGACGGCCCGATGGCGAAGACAAGACCCCGACGGATGGATCCCGCCGGGGTCTTGTCGTGTTGTCCTGTATCGCAAACCTTGCCCACGCGGACGTCGCGTTAGCGTCGAGTACGGGTCTATGCCACGAATTCCGCATTGCCCCGTTCAACGCCGTCGAGCCCATGACGACACGGTTCGACACCGTAGACATTACGCTGGACAAGACTAGTCTGACTAGTTATATTCATGCTATGGCACTCATCTACTCAACGTACGAAGCGAAAGCGCGGTTTTCGGAAGTCATCCGGCACGTGCGTGAAGGCAGGACCGTCACGGTTTCCTATCGAGGAGAGCCCGTGGCCGAGATCCGCGGGATCCGGCGTCACAAACAGGAGACGATCGAAGAGCGACTGGATGATCTCCGACTGCGTGGGATCCTTGTGCGGTCGGGAGTGTCAAAACAGGCGCTCCAGCCGGTGGCGCGCCGGCCGGGCGCCCTGGCGCGGTTCCTGGCTGAGCGTGACGAATGAGCGCCGCGTACGTCGATACCTCGGTGTTGGCCGCCATCGCCTTCGACGAACCGGACGCCGTTACGTTAGCCGGACAACTGGCGGAATCTGATAGCCTGCTGTCGTCCAATCTGCTTGAGGCAGAGCTCCGCGCCGCGTTCGCTCGCGAGGGCGTCGAATATCAGAAACGCATGGTCGCCGGCATCGAGTGGGTCTTGCCTCAAAGATCGCTTGCTCCCGAGTTTGCAGCGGTCTTGGAGATCGGGTACCTGAGAGGCGCCGATCTTTGGCATATCGCTACCGCGCTCTACGCCGCGCCGAACCCCGGTGAACTCCTGTTTCTCACGCTCGACGACCGACAGGGCGCTGTGGCCGCCGCCCTCGGCTTTGTCACTCAGGCGGGACTGTATTCGCGATGATCCTCACGGTTCAGGAATTCCCCCTTCCAGCTGGACCACTTCCCGGTACTGGCTTGCAGAATACAAGCCGCCCTGTCCGCTTGTGTCGTCCAGGGAGATGTTCCGGCTTTCGAGATGAATATTCTGCAGATGCTGATGGGCATGTCAACAAAAACGCGATTGCTACGCTTGTATGAGGAAGCGAAATGCTGATTCATAGATTCAAGGTTGCCGGCCTGCTGTCGTTCGGTCCCCAGGGGATAGACCTGCCGATGGAATGGTTCGGGAAAGTCGAACTTTCTGGAGGCAGTTGCGCTATTGAAGGCCGCACCAACCGGCATAACCGATCCAATCTCGCGTACGGGGGGCGTACCTGAATGGATATGGCGCGGGCCGGATGCGCCGGACTCATTTACAATAGAGGCATCTGTTGAATATCAAGCTGCCGGTATGGTTCGCCACTCGCTGACACTTGGCCACCGAAACGACCGTCCCGAAGTGATTGACGAGCAGGTTGAACCCTTGGGAGCGTATGCACAGCTACTTCCCCCGCTTTCCTATTATCGTCCGCCCAAACCGGAAGAGCCGGAGGCAGATTCGTCAGCTGACAGGTCGACGCCCCATTATTCGGCAGCCCCGGCGGGACCACCACAAGCCATTGTAAGAGGAAGCCGGAGTATAGGTTTCCAGGGCCACTACCGTCCGGAACATTCTCTAGTTCACTTTGCAAGTCCTGAGTACCTGATTTTGTGGCATTTGAAAGAACAATACGGACGACTTCGTCTTTACCGCGATTGGTTCCTCGGTTCTTTGGCAGCGTACCGCAGGAACCAGAGCGCCCATGACCGCGCCGATTTTCTGGACGAGGGCGGTGCGAACCTCGCGCTTGTGTTGTCGTACTTCCGTGGCGAGAACAAAACGCAAGTCGTCACAGCTCTGAAGAAACTCTATGACGGCGTAGTGGACATCACCTGTCCGGTAGCAGGCGGCAATGTGGCGCTATTTCTGGAAGAAGCCGACAACCGCGTGATTCCAGCCACGCGCCTTTCGGACGGCACGTTACGTTATCTGTGCCTCTTGTCCATACTGCTCCACCCTGAGCCACCTCCCGTAGTGGTAATTGAGGAACCTGAACTGGGCCTGCACCCGGACCTTTTGCCAACGGTGGCCGAATTGCTTGTCTCAGCGTCAGAACGTGTTCAGCTGATCGTAACGACACATTCCGACGCGTTGGTGGATGCGCTGACCGATACACCCGAGAGCGTGATCGTTACCGAAAAGCACGATGGACAGACCGGGATGCGTCGGCTCGACAAGGGCGATCTCGCCAAATGGCTGAAGGACTACACATTGGGTAATCTCTGGAGTTCCGGGCAGATCGGAGGAAATCGCTGGTGAGTGAGGTACTCTACATTGAGGGTGGTGGGGACAATCGGCGCTTAGGGGCGGAGTTCCGTCAGGGCTGGAAGGCATTTCTCACAAATGCTGGCCTGTCAGGGCGCATGCCGAAAGTGGTCAGGGGTGGCTCACGCGAGGAGACTTTTCACCGCTTCTCCGTCGCACTCGCGGACCCGACGGACGATACCGTCCCACTCCTTCTCGTCGACAGCGAAGGCCCGGTTGCAGCGGTACATTCGGTCTGGCAGCATCTGCGCACGCGCGACGGCTGGAATAGACCTGCCGCAGCCGGCGACGATCAGGCATTCCTGATGGTCCAGGTCATGGAAACATGGTTTCTCACTGACCGAAATGCACTACAAACGTACTTTGGCGAACGGTTCAAGGCGAACGCAATAAGGCAATGGCCGCGGTTGGAAGAAGTGTCCGCGAAAACGGTTTTCGAAGCGCTCGAGAAGGCTACAGATGGGTGCGCAAAGCCTTATGCCAAGGGGAAAGTCGCCTCTGATCTGCTGGCAAGAATAGACCCGGGACTCGTCCAACGTGCATGCCCGCACGCAAAGCGTCTCCTGGACCGCCTGAGACCTTTTTGATTACAGGCCGCGTCCATATTAAACCAACAGAGCGATCTAAAATGTCGGCAGTTGCGATAAAGTGCCGACGTTTTACTCTTTCCGGGCTCTCTAATTGACAAACCACAGCAAGAAGGGACAACTCGAAATCCTTCGCTGGAGGGATCAATGACTTCCGGATCCGCGATTTCCCGGTTTCCGTCGTGAGGGGCGTGGCCCCGGTCGCACTCCTGCTCGGCCTGCTCGCCGCGACCGCCTGCCGTGAACCGACGCTGGATCCGAGCGTCCCCGAAAACAACGTGGTGGTCGCCGACGGCCGCGACCGGGGAGACGACCCCTGGGTCGTGAACTCGGCCGCCATTGACGGGCACCGGTTGACC
>JAGWBX010000075.1:6121-18501 GCA_021295655.1 Candidatus Latescibacterota bacterium | reverse complement strand
AATGCCAGTCGTAATCGTCATACGTTACCTTGTTCTTACCGAAATACTCCTGACCGCTCGCGATCCCGCACGAGAACAGGACGATTCCAAACAGAAGGGGCCACCGTGACATATCCGAACTCCTTAATCTCTCAACATGCCCTTCGGATACCGTGTTAATGCGGAATTGAGAAAAAACGACGGTCCGGGAAGGCGCCTGCGGTATTTCGTGTACGGGACGCGGCTCAGTGCGCAAAGAACGGGTTGTTCGCCAGTTCCTCACCAATGGACGTAGTGGGACCGTGCCCGGGAAAAACGCGGGTTTTTTCATCCCGGGACAGGGCTTTATTCGTCACGGCTCTGATCTGACCGTTATAAGCCGGCCCCAGCGCGCCGCCCATGGATCCCGCGAAAAGCGCGTCCCCGGAAAAGAATACCCCGTCGGCGCCATAGCCGATTCCGCCGGCCGTGTGCCCGGGGAGGCTTACCGCATCGATGGCGATTCGCCCCACCTTCGTCTGCCAGCCGTCGTCCACCGGATCCGTCACGAGTTCCTTCAGACTTCCAAGAAGCCCGAAGTCTCGTTCGCAACAACACACCCTGGCGCCGGTTGTCTCCGCGATTTCAGCAAGTGCGCCAACGTGGTCGCCGTGACCGTGTGTAAGCAGCACGTGGGTCACCTCCAGACCCATACGCTCTGCCAGCGCAAGAATCCGATTCGCCTGCCCGCCCGCGTCCACAATCGCGCCTTCCCCGGTCGTTTTGCACTTCAATGCATAGGCGTTCACTTCCATGCCTGCATCCAGAATCGTTCGCTCGACGGACAGCCGCACGTCGTCGTGAGGCGAATTTCCGCGTTCCGGAACCCATCCATTCGCAATCCCGATCAGCTTTTTCCCGTCCAGTTGCAACGCGCCGGCCAGGGCCAGAATCCGGCCCTCGTCGGGCGTGAGTTCGTACGCTTCAATCCGGCCGATATCCACGGCGCTAAGTCCCGTCGCGTCCGCCAGCGTTGCTTCGGTCAGGCCCAGCCCGCGCCTGGCCTTTCCAACGATATCTCCGAAAAAATCCTCGAGGGTGTTGTACGCCACGTGTCCTCCCGCATTCACAGGTCGTCCTTATCAGCCCGTTGAAGAAGTCCATCCGGGCTGCCTGCCTGTGCGTACGCACGCAGACAGGCCGCCGGCTCTTGTGACCGAATGACTGCGTTGCGCTCCATCGCCGAATCGCTCGATTCGGCTCGGTCGCGCGCCTTGTCTTCGGCCACAATGGCTCGGCCTCGCCTGCAGAGCGACTTTTTCAATGGACTGTTATACGATGTCTCGCCGTCAGCGAGCATAATACTATAATGATACATACATTAGCAAATGTCAATAAATTTCGGCCAACGGACCCTGGACGGACGCAGCAGGAGTCTGACGTCACTCCAGATTGCCGTTGCGATCCGGACCGGTGTTTGATAAATTCACCGCGAATCGGAATATTCCCTGAAAACGACCCGGAAAGAACTGTAACCGTACGAAATCACAAAGTGGCCGGCAATCCAAAAAAACTCGCAGGCGAACGGGCCGCGGAACTGGCGGGCGACGGGATGACCGTTGGTCTGGGGACCGGCTCCACCGCGTTCTATGCCATACAAAAACTGGGCGAGCGTGTTCGGGAGGGGCTTCTGATTCGCGGGGTCCCCACGTCCGAGCAGTCGCGGATTCAGGCGGAGAGCGAAGGGATTCCGCTTATCGATTTCGCTCAAACCACTCGGATAGACCTGACCATAGACGGCGCGGACGAGATTGATCCCGCTTTCATCCTCATCAAGGGCGGCGGCGGCGCGCTGTTTCGCGAAAAGCTCGTGGCCACGGCCAGCCTTCGGGAAATCATCGTTGCCGATGAATCCAAACTCAAGGACCGCCTCGGAGGCTTCCCGCTGCCGGTTGAAGTGGTCCCCTTCGGCTGGCAGTACGTTCGACTCAAACTCGAGGCTCTCGGGTGCCGGGCACGTCTGCGCCGCCGTGAGAACCGGCCTTTCGTTACGGACAACGGCAACCACATTCTGGACTGCGCCTTCGGCGTCATCGAAGACCCCGCTGAACTCGAACGTCGTATCGCCGCGATTTGCGGCGTCGTTGAGTCCGGCCTCTTTATAGGCCTTGCACATCGGATCGTGATCGGAAAAGCCGACGGCACCCTCGAAGAACGCGTCAACCCCCGGCTACGGTAACCGCCGGATAAGGTAAGAGGTGAGCCGTGAGACGGAATAGCTGTCAGCGTTCAGCCAACAGCCGTCAGCTTGAAGCAGAAACCAAAAAGCTGAATCGGAGAACGAAAGCGTCGCCGACGTGGCATTTGTAGGGGCGATTCGCGAAAAGCCCACGTCGCGGCGCAGTAACAGCAGAACACCTGTAGACAGAACATCGCAAAACCGGGATCGGGCGGCGCGGTCATCTCCCGTCTCCCGTCTTACGTCTCACCGCTTGAGGAAGCACGACGGGAAAGGTATGTAAAAGGGTCACACTATGAGCATTTTCATTGATAACAATACACGGGTTCTGGTACAGGCGATTACCGGCAACGAGGGTTCCTTCCACACGCGTCAGATGCTGGACTACGGTACCCGGATCGTGGCAGGCGTAACGCCGGGGAGAGCCGGACATCGTGTCGAAGGCGTACCCGTCTTCAACACGGTATCGGACGCGGTCGGCGCCACGGGGGCGGACGCGTCGATTGTCTTCGTGCCGGCGGCGTTCTCGGCGGACGCGATCCTTGAAGCCGCGGACGCCGGTGTGAGCCTGGTCGTGTGTATCAGCGAAGGCATCCCGGTGCTGGATATGGTAAGGGTCAAACACTACCTCGATTCGCGCTCCACGCGGCTAATCGGCCCCAACTGTCCGGGGATCATCGCACCCGGCAAGTGCAAGATAGGCATTATGCCTGCCGATATTCACAGGAGCGGCAACGTGGGTGTCATTTCCCGCAGCGGAACCCTGACCTACGAAGCCGTCGCCCAGCTGACCGCGCTGGGTCTCGGCCAGTCCACGTGCGTGGGGATTGGAGGAGACCCCGTCATCGGAACCAGCTTTATCGATTGCCTGAAAGCCTTCGGGCAGGATTCCGAGACCGAATGCGTCGTGATGATCGGCGAGATCGGCGGCGGCGCCGAAGAACAGGCCGCGGACTACGTGAAGTCCTCGTTCAGGAAGCCCGTCGTCGGGTTCATTGCCGGTCAGACCGCGCCTCCGGGCCGGCGCATGGGGCACGCCGGAGCCATTATTTCAGGCGGCAAGGGCACGGCCGATGAAAAGGTCGCGGCCCTGGCCGGCGCGGGTATTCGGGTCTGCAACAGCCCGGCAGATATCGGCGAAAGGGTGCTTGAGGTACTCGGCGCCAGGCCTGAACCGGCAGCGGCGCGGACAGCCTGATTCGGTTTCGGGACCGGCTTGAAAATGTGTTACAAATGCGTTGAAAATGTATTACAAATGTGTTGACAATTGAAGAATTGTTAATTATCTTTTGTCGAATACCCTGCGGTTGTGTTCTCAATTACGAGCCTATTTGTCTCAACGGGCGGCTTATGTTTAATTGCTACCGCGTAGTTAATTGTTTCAAGTACGACAGGTTTGAAGCAGGAATGGGTTAACGGGCGCTGCCGGTTTCCGGACAGTTACGCCCTTTTTTTGTATCCGAGAGGGGGTGAAGAAACGAGCAGACTGTGGGTGTTTTTGCTGATGTAGATTCACAGGTCGCTGGTTTTTTTGGTATAGGTCGCAGTTGTACGGCAGGGTGGCGGGAAAAGTGATCTTCCAAAGCAAGGAGGTATTTATGAAGGTGTTCAGGGTTGTTGGCCTGTTGATTCTTGTATTATCGGTATCAACCTGGCCTGCCGTTGCCCAGGAAGGGAGTTGGGGGGTCGGCATGTTCGCGAATTACAACGTGCCGGTCTTCGGTCTGGGTGAATGGTACGAAAACGATTCCAAGTTCGGGTTGAACGCGGCCTACGTGCCCGCGTCGAACGTAACCGTGGAGCTCGAGTTCCACCACGGCAATTTCACCGACGGGAGTTTGCTCACCCGCACGTTTATCTGGACCGATGGCAAGGAGCATACCAGCCCGAACGCGTCAAGCAATATGAGCCTGAACAGTCTGCTGGTAAACGCGCTCGTCAGGCTGCGGCAAATCGGGCAGCCGTTCGCTGCCAGCAGTTTTGCCCCGTACGTCGCGGTGGGGGGCGGCTTTTACCGGTACCGTAACGACGTCAGCGGGTTGCTGTGGCCCGGGCAGACGGGGGAGCTTGTTCTCGAACTGGAACCGTTCACCGATCAACGGTACGCGTTGGGGATCAACGCCGGGCTGGGTGTGGAGGCGTTCGTGATCGACAACGTGGCCGTGGACCTTCGTGCGCGTTATAATATGATGATCGGGGACCTTCGGGGCCTGGAAGACTGGGAAATTTCCGAGACCTTCCCCCTGCAGATGCTGGACTTCGGAGCCGGGGTTAAATTCTACTTCAGCGGAAAATAGCCGCAGAGTTTTATTGAAGGAGGTTTTCAGATGAACAGATGGAAACTGTTAGTCGCTTTGCCGGTCGCGCTCTTCGTGCTTGCGGGATTCACGATGGACGCGTTCGCGGGACAGACCGGCAAACTGACCGGGCGCGTGATGGATGCGGCGTCCGGTGAACCGCTGCCGGGCGTGAACGTCGTTATCGAAGGTACGCGCAGGGGCGCCCAGTCGGACGCGGACGGATACTATCTCGTCATTTCCGTCGACCCGGGCAACATTACGCTGGTTGCGTCAATGGTCGGTTACAACGCCGTCACGAAAACTGACGTGCGCATACAGGCAGACTTTACCACAACCGTCGACTTCCAGTTGAAGGAGACGGCGCTCGAAGCCGAGGAACTCGTGGTCACGGCGGAACGTCCGCCGGTGGAACCCGACAAGACCACCAGCCATTACGTGATGAGCGCGGAACAGTTGGAATCGCTGCCCATGGCGCGGTCGGTCACCGATCTGGTTACATTGAATCCGGGTGTGCAACTCA
This sequence comes from Candidatus Latescibacterota bacterium, assembly GCA_021295655.1. Classification (GTDB taxonomy): domain Bacteria; phylum Latescibacterota; class UBA2968; order UBA2968; genus JAAXHE01. The sequence continues at coordinate 13,484 of JAGWBX010000075.1, read as the reverse complement.
CCAACGCCAACGTCATCCGCGGCGGTGACACCCGGGACGGGATCCTCATGGTGGACGGCGTGGTGCTGCCGAACAACGACGGTTACGGCCGTCAGTTCACCGGTCCCTCCAAGACGGCCGTGCAGGAAATCACGGTGATATCCGGCGGCGCGAGCGCCGAATACGGCAATCTGGAATCCGGCGCGGTATCCATCATTACGAAAGACGGCGGACGGGACTTCCGCGGATGGGGCGATTTCCGCTATACGCCCCCGAGCCAGAAGCATTGGGGCGCCAACCTCTACGAAAGCGCGTATCACCGCGACAACCTCAGGTGGGACGACCGCGAATGGCGCGCGGAAACCGTGACCCTGAGCGACGGCGAGGACGGCCTTCCGGGCACGCCCGATGACGAGGTGGGCCTGGCGCACAGGGCCGTGGACTATACCGAAATCAAGGGATCCTATATCGAGGGCGGCATCTCCGGCCCGATGGGCGACCAGGCCAGCTTCTTCGCAAGCGCCAGGTGGACCAGGCAGCCCACCGACGTGCTGAATACCTCGGTCCGCAATGCCACGTTCGACCCGAGCCTGGGCGCCACCAGCCTGACCAGCGTGATGTCGGGCGGGTTTCCCACGTTGTCCACGCCCATGGATTTCCGCGGCAACGCCAAGCTGACGTTCCGGCCGGGCGCCGACGCCAAGGTGAGCATTGGGCAGATTTACTCCGTGGCGGAATATTACAACAGGGGAACGAACACCCAGCGCGACAGGGCGTCCAACGGTCAGAATATCTTTCTGCCTGAGGGGTCCGGCGCCGGCGGACGGAAAGTGACCGACCGGGTTACCTACGCATCGCTCACGCACACGGTTTCCCCCAAGACGTTCTACGAGGCCAGGGTGTCGTTCTACACAACGCTGGAAGATACCCAGGACACCAACTGGCCGAAGGACCAGTTCGGATTTCCCACAACGGTATTCGGCGAGAAGGACCTGGACGGCTGGTTCAACGTGAAGCCCGCCAACGTCGCGAATTACACCATCGCCGACCGCAGCCGGTTGAACCTGAAGCTGGACCTGTCTTCTCAGGTTACCAAGGGACACTTTGTGAAGGCGGGTGTGGATCTGACGCGGTTCAGCATCTATTATCTGAACTACAACTCGCCCAACCCGAGCCAGCGGATCGTGGACTTCATCACCCACTCGGGCAATCTGCCCGACGTGAAAGCGCCCATCAACCCCATTCAGATCGGGTTCTATCTGCAGGACAAGATGGAGTTCGAGGGCATGGTGATGAACGCCGGCATCCGGTTTGACGCGCTTTACACCAACCACAGGTTCTACAACGTTTCGCAGCTTCAGACGCCGCAGAACCGCTGGCTTATCAAGCACGTGGATATGGTGACGGTCGACCCGCAGTGGGCAACGCAGATCAGCCCCCGCTTCGGGATCTCCCATCCCATCACGCAGCGGTCCGCCTTCCACTTCACGGCGGGACTCTACGCGAAGGTGCCTGATCTGTTCGAGTACTTCCGCGAGCAATGGCGGGCGAACGGCCCCGACGCCAACGTGGCGTGGGACGCTTTCCGGGGGCTGCACGGCCAGGTCCGGATGGCCAACCCCTACGTTTCCCTGACCCGCACCCGGGCCTACGAAGCAGGCGCCGACTGGAACTTCGTGGCTGACTATACGGCGGGTATGGCGGCCTATTACAAAAGTGCGGTCGGCAAGATTTCTTCGGGAAGCCGGTACTGGTACGAGCCGCAGCGTACAACCTGGGTCTGGGGCCGCAAACCCAGTGTCTTCCAGGATATGAGGGGACTTGAATTGCACGTGCGCAAGGGCTTCAGCCACTACTTCTCGTTCAACGCGGCCATCAACTTCGGCTGGGCCTCATCGGCGCGAGTGGGCTCCAACGCCACCATGTTTTATCCGGATTCCTCGTACGTGATGAACCCCGATCAGTATCACGATTGGGAATGGAACGGCTCGGCCTACGTCCGCAAGGATTTCTCGCTCGAAGAGCGGATGAAGCTTGCCACGAGGGTGGCCAGCTGGTGGCGAGGCAGGGCCAGAGGTATCACCGATAGCTATCAGTTCGTGATCTTCGAGTTCATGGACATCCAGAAGGCCTACGACGCGCCGGCAAATATGAACGGCGTGTGGCAGCCCACGTACGGCGGCGGCCGCCTGTTCAACCCCAAGGGGTCCGACCTGCGCGTCCAGTCGAGTCTTTCGCTGTACCTGGACACGCCCATGGACTTCGGCCCCGGGCTGCGGCAGTTCCACGCGGTGGGCGGCCTGCGGACCAATCTGGTCTGGCGCATTCAGAGCGGCAGGCCCCAATGGTACACCCCGCCCGGGAAGCAGCCGGAACTCCGCCACAGGCCAATCCGCACCTGGACCGACCTGCAGGTTGAGAAAACCCTCGTGGAGGGCGGGCACCGGAACGCCGTCGTCTACGTGGAGATCTTCAACCTGTTCAACCAGCAGGACAGCCCCGTCGGCGGGTCCTATCCGGACTATGTCCGCTGGGGTCTGAACGTGCCCAGGCCGAACGACCAGGACTACCTGGAGTATGGCGACTACAACGAGTTGACCCGGTACTACGGCAAGCCGCGCGAGGTAGGCGTGGGCCTTAAAGTCAACTTCTAATCAAGTTAATTTTACCGGGGGGCGGTTTTTCGCACGCCCCCCGTTAAACGAAAGGGAGAAGCAAGTATGAAACCAGGCATCAAGCTTATGGCGCTTGTTTGCGGCTTGCTCCTGCCAGTGGGCGCCTGGGCGGTAGACCAGAGCGACACGCCGAGGCTTTCCACCAGCCGTGGTCACCTCCAGATCAGCTGGAACTCGGACGGCACCATGGGCGGCTGGAACCTGGGAAGCGGGCAGACGGGAGAGCCGGATATGTTCTGGTATCCCGGCTGGGCCAACATCCCCAGCAGCAACGCCAGTTCCAACTATACCCGCCGTGGCGGCAACGCGGTTGGTTTCGGCACGTGGATCATGGTGGTGGGGCCCGGCGGCGTGGATGCGGCCTGGACCGGCCCCAGGGGCAAGAGCGTCGATATCACACCGCTGGTCTATGACCCGTCCAGCGGGCCAGAGGCGGAACTCGGCGCGGCCACGGAGTGGGAGCAGGGACGTTCCGGGTCGTTCTCGCCGGCCAGCAATTACTGGCCGGGCGCGAACGTGCCCGACGAGAATGACGTTAGCGCGCCGCCAAGGCTCATCCGCAACTACTCTCCGGGAGAATACACGCCGTACGACGCGTTTGCGGAAGAGATTCTGGTTGCCAAGTGGACGAATAAGTTCGACATCACGATTACCCGGAAAGTGCACAACTGGTCTCACCAGATGTTCGACGATTTCGTCATCGCGGAATTCATCCTGGAAAACACCGGCAGCGATCGGCACAATGAGGTGTACCTGCCGCTGTTGGCCACGTGGAAGAGCAACGAAACGTCCGACAACAACCAGGGTGGTGGCCGCTGGTGGCGCTGGCTGGACGACGGTCTCGACGATCACTTCCGTTATACGGAAGCCGGCAACTACGTGGACGGCGGCCCTGGAGGGCCTGTAGCCATCAGCGCGGCCAGGGCGCAAGGGCTCAAGCTGAGCTACCAGTTCGACGGCGACAGCCCGTTCAAGGCCTGGGAAGATACAGGCGACCCCTGGATCAAGGACATCGAAACCTCCGACCTGAAGGAGATGGCCTTCCCGGACGGCAAGCTGGCTGCCCATGCATTCGTGGGCATGGCGCCGGTCGCGTTCGCGGACAGCCCCGACGACCCCAGGCATGCGTTCAATATGCACGACGTGGGTCAGTACGTGCAGCCCGCGGGCGACCAGCCGGTCTACCAGGGCTGGTGGAACGTACGGACAACGGCCGACTACGACGAGCCGGTACTTGAGGGTGAGACCCCGGCTGAAGCGTTTGCCAAGTTGACCGCGGCGACTGCGCAGGACAACCCCACCGAGGTGGGCGGTTTCACGAATGCGCAGGTCTACGGCCCATGGGCGCTTGGCCCGGGCGACAAGGCCAAGGTCGTGGTGGCGTTCGTTGCCGGATCGGGCGCGGAGTATGCCGGCCCCGGCAAGAGCCCCATAGACATCTGGCAGTGGTCGCTCACCGCCGACAAGGCGAGTTACCTGTCGGGCGAGCAGGCGATCGTAGAACACCTGGAACACGCGTTATTCGCCTATCAGAGCGGCTTTGACATTCCGGATTCGCCGCCGGATATCGACGTCTACGTGAAGAGCGACGAAAACGCCAAGGTGAAGCTGTTCTGGGCAGCAGAGGCCCAGGGCGCGATTCATCCCGACTACGACGCCGCCGACGTGGCCGGTTTCCGGATCTATCGCGGGCTGAGGGGTACCCTCACCGCCACCGGGCCGTTCTCGCTGGTGGGCGACGTTCCCGTTGGCGGCCCATTGCCGGCGGGTGTTACGTACGACGCGGGCGCCGACTGGCCCGTGGCCGCCGCGGAGGGCAACGAGAGCCAGGCGGTAGGGTTGGCGAACCAGGCAAGTGACGGACGGCGCGCCGATCGCCCGGGCATGTACGGCTGGTCCGATGCCAGTTCCAATGCCGGTTTTTTCTATTATTACAGTATTCGGGCCTACCAGAAGCCGCACGACGACTGGGTGAACAACGATGGAACCATGACCTTTGCGGATCTCCCGCCCAGGGTGCAGAAGTTTCTCCAGAACGGGCAGGAGGGGCCTTTCTCCAACTTCCTTCAGGTCAACCGCGGGTCGCCCGTGCTGCCGTTCGTGGCAGCCGCGGACGCGCTGGAACGCGATATCGTGGTGGTTCCGAACCCCTACATGGCCAACGGCACCAACGAGTACGGCGGGGGCCTGAAGGTCCGGTTCGTGAACGTTCCGTCCAACTCGTTCATCTATATCTTCAACACCGCCGGGCAGCTGATCCAGGTCCTGCGCCAGAAGGGCATTTCTTCCAGCGAGACCAGTTGGACCGGCCGTCCGTATTCCACCATCCGGGCGCTTGTGGGTCCGGGCATCTATTTCTATGCCGTGCACGGCGTTGAAGGTTCGGCAGGTGCCGGAAAGATCAAGACCGGCACGTTTGTCGTGATCCGTTAACGAACCTCGCGACGTTTAAGGAGAATTGTTATGAAAAAAGGATGGTACATCTTGGGATTGGCCCTCGTGACCGTCGCTCTCCTGTCCGTGGAGCCGGCGTGGGCGGTTGAGCAGCCGGCGCCCGGTACCGGGTCTCGCGACGGGGCGTTGATCGATCCGAAGATGGAGAACGTAGACAAGGCCTGGGGCCTCTGGGCGGAGCGCGTGGGGATTTCCATATTCACGTCGCTCAAGATCGGACAGGGCGCACGGGCCGAGGCCATGGGCGGCACGTACACCGCCATTTCTGATGACATTTCGTCGGCATTTTTTAATGCCGCAGGTCTCGGACACGTCGAAAACGTGGCCTATACCCTGAATTACACCCGGTGGTTGACCAATTCGGCGGTGATTTCCGGAGCGCTGGCATTCAATGCGGGCTTCGGAGTCATCGGGTTTACGGTCAACAGCTTTACAACGGAGACCATGGAAGTCACCACGCCCACCGCGCCCTGGGGTACCGGCACGGAATTTACGGCCGGCGATATTGCCCTGGGTGCGCTTTTCGCGAAGAAGATGACCGACAAATTCATGCTGGGCGGTCAGATTCGCTGGATCCAGGAAGACCTTCACCTCGAGAAGGTGTCCACGCTGGACTACAGCATCGGCACGCACTTCTACACCGGATACCGGAGCAGTCGGATCGCCATGAGTTTCCGGAACCTGGGCCCGAACGTCAAGGCGACGGAAGGCGGTTTCACGGCGGTTATGCCCACCACGTACTCCCTCGGCGGTGCGATGGAGATATTCGGACAGAAGGGCGATCCCGGATACTTCACGCTCTCTTTGGAGCACGAGTTCGTGACGGACTTCCGGCCGATTACCCGCATGGGCGGGGAACTCTGGCTGGAGAACACGCTGGCGCTTCGCGCGGGTTACCGGACGCACACGGCTTTGGAAAGCTGGAGTGTCGGCGCCGGCCTGAAGCACGAGCTGCCGGGCGGTCAACTGATCACCGTGGACCTCTCGTACCACAACGCGGATCTCGGCATTTTCGATCCACCGTTGCGTCTGTCCGTTGGCGGGACGTTCTAGGGGCGTGACACGCGGTAAATGTAAAGGGGGGCGGTCCGCTGGATCGTCCTCCTTTCTTGTTATAGGTGAAACAAAGAAGCACTCAGCAATCAGTTTTCAGCAGTCAGCTTGAAGCAAAAATCAGCTCACACGGAGACACAAAGACAAAAAAGGAACCCGGAAACACCCGAAACGCGGGCAACCACAAGGGTTGCCCCTACGAATACAACCATCGCGCGGTCGTAGGTTCCGCGCTTTATCGTTAAGTATTGTAAATATATCGAACCTCGCGCTGTCCAGTCGCGCGCTCGGTTGTGAGGATGGGGGTTTTTCCACGCAGATCCATCCAGCACCGAAGCAACGTGGGGTCGTATTCGTACGAAGGTCACGAATCGCCAGTCTACGCCACTGACGAAATTCGTGGAAAAACCGGCTCCGCGCCGAGCGGCGCCCTTCTTTTTCGCCCTTTTTCTTGGGCGAAGCAAGAAAAAGGGCAGGGGAAAGGGGGACGTTATGGGGGGGGGGGATAATTTTGATAGAAAAGGAAAGTTGACGGGAGAGTTAAAGCCTGAGTCGGCCCGGAACGCAGTTGGGAAGTACCTCAAGAGGGCAGAGAGGAGACGTGAGAGGACCACATCCGAACCCGCCGATCTCGCATCCTCATCGAAATCCGTTTCTCTTTGATTATTGCGAGAGTCCGTCCCGCAGGTCTGGATTTTCTGCAACCAATTGCGCCTGTAGACATCCTATAGTTATTGGGAGCGAAAACACGGCTTCTACGACAGCGCCCGGGAAACGGCCTGTTCAGTCTCAATTTTTTCCGGAAACCTGAAACGAAGGAAGAGAACGATGGACCGAATTCGATCGCGAAAAACGGTTCTCTGGCTCGCGGGGCTGGCGTTTCTGCTGGTGGAGGGTCACCCTGCGCGAGCTGATGAAGTGACGCCGGAAGTTTACAAGGATTCAACCGCCATCGCTGGACCTGACGTGGACGTGCAGCGGGCCGTGCGTGCGTACTGGTCTCAGTTGGTCGCGGAACCCGCCGGGCAGCATACCCGGATCGGGTATGCCCGGCTGCTGAAGACGGACCTGGCGGGCGCCAGAGAGGCGTTCCAATCGGCGTTGTCCCAGAATGACAAATTCGCGCCGGCGCACTTCGGCATGGCGCTGGCGTCTTACCGGTCGGGGAAGTCGGAGGGAGAAAAAGGAAGGTTTTCCGAGCA
>JAGWBX010000075.1:0-6065 GCA_021295655.1 Candidatus Latescibacterota bacterium | reverse complement strand
CGACATCGAGGACTATGACAGATCTGTCGACGCCTACGTGCGCTCTTTTTCCGTGGAGCCGACGCGGGACGTGGCGGTGTTCCAGGCTTTGGTCACGGCCTATATCCGTACAGGCGTCTTTGACGACTTGGCTTCGCAGGCACTGGATTCTCTGGAGGTTACAACGGACGAGGGGTTGCTGTTGCCGGTGGTGGCGCAGAGCTGCGCGAGCCGGGAAGCTCTGGACCTGGCAATGCAATACTATGGCCGCGGTTTTTCCCGAATGCCGCCCGAGGAGCGCCGGTTGTATCAGGACGTGAGCCTGATAGCATCCAGGGAAGAGCTGCTTTCCTATCGGGCGACTGAGGACGATCCTGCGGCGCGGCGAGAGTTTCTGGTCAGGTTCTGGTCGGTGAGAGACCCTGATCTGATGACCTCGGTGAACGAGCGCAAGCTGGAGCACTATCGGCGCGTGTGGTACTCGCGAGCCGCTTTTTCCGAACAGGCGAATCCGTGGGACCGGCGGGGAGAGGTCTATATCCGGTATGGCGCGCCGGATTACCGTTCGACGTCCGCCGCCGTGGCGCCGCCCATGCCGGTTTCCGTGGAGCGGATCAAGGAGCGGGTCGCCCATGACCTCTACGGTCCCGAGGGTATGGCGGAGGTGGGTCGAGGACCGGTCTTCCCCATTCGAAGGATGCACGAGACGGGTCTGGATTTCCCCGCCGAACTACCCCCGGGTACCGATCAGGGCGAGGCTCCGGACCCATTGGAAGTTGAATTTGGGGCGCCCGCACTGGCTGATGAGCCGCTGGCGCCCGCGGACATGTCGGCGCTGGATGGAGACAATTACGTGGTGACCCTGTCCCGGAACCGCACGCAGGTGACGGGCGGGGACTTCATGTCCTTTATAAAGTGGGAGTCCTGGGTATATACCGGCGTTGCCGGTGGGATCGAGGTGGTGTTTACCAACGAGTGGGGCGGCGGGAAGTTCGACTTTGCCCCCGTGCCCGCTGCGGAATTCGATGAAGGCGCGTTGCGGCGGACCAGCCGGATGGTGAAGTTCTCGCCCGCGATGGTCATGAACCGAAGCATACGGCAGATGCCCGAACACTTTCTGCCCGGTGGACGCGAGGCATTCCTGGACTTCTACTACGATCGTGCGACGTTCAGAGGGTCCAATGGCAAGACGCGGGTGGAAGTCTATTACGGAATCCCGCCGCGCAGTCTGAGTGAGTCGGAAACGGAAGAACAGCCCGTGTTCCAATTGGGTTGCGCGGTTGCGCTGTACGATGCGGAATCGGGACACACGTTGCAGGACAGCGAGGAACTGGTATTACGCACGTCCAGGGAACTCTATACGGGGAAGGGGACCTTCATTCCGAATCAACTCGCCCTGGACGTGAGCCCGGGCGCCTACGAAATGCGCGTGCAGGTCAAGGACCTGGTTTCCGGCCACTCGGGCATTTACAAGGAAAAGCTCGAGGTCGAGGACTATTCCCTGGATACGCTGAAGCTGAGCGGCCTGGAACTGGGATTTCAGGTATCCACGGAAGGCGGTCTGGAGAAATACGACAAGGGGGGCGGCATCTGGGTAATCCCGATGACCACCAAGACGTATCGGATGAACCAGCATCCGTTTGTCTATTACGAAGCCTACGGGCTGAAACCGGACACGTTCGGCCAGAGCAGGTTTACGTTACAGTATACGATCCATTCGATGCCGGAAAAGGGCGGCACCTTCGGTCGCCTCTGGGCGGGGGTGGGCGGACTCTTCCGAAGGGGTGAACGCAACCCTGAGGTGTCCGTATCCACCGCGCAGGTCCGGGCGGAAACGGACCTTCAGGAGTATTTCGAGATGGACCTGGGGAACGCCAAGTCGGGCGTGAACCGGCTGACGGTTCGCATCGTGGACCAGAACGGCAATGCGGAGGCGGAAAAGGAGGTCCTGTTCAAGCTGGAGCGGTAACGCGCAGGAGTCGGGAATCGTGGCGGTGGAAGATTGGGCGGCGCGTTTTGAGAAATCCAGGAGTCGAGAGTCAGGATCCAGGAGAAAGCTCGGTTTTCCTTCCGGCTTCTGATTTCCGGCTTCTGGATTTTTCCTTTTTCAGGAGGGAAAATGGAGAAGTTGGCAATCGATGGTGGACCGAAGGTAAGAACCCGTCCGTTTCCCGAGAGGAAGCCGTTCGGCCAACGGGAGGAGGAGCTGCTGATCGATGCTGTACGCAGCCAGAATCTGTTCGGCAAGAGCGGACGGTTCGTGAAGGAATTCGAAAGGGCGTTTGCCGATTTCTACGGCGTCAGGTACGCACAGAGTTCCACCGGTGGATCGGCGGCCATTCACCTTGCGGTGGGGGCCGTGAACCCGGAGCCGGGCGACGAGATTATCACCGCGCCCGTAACCGATCCGGGCAGCGTGATGCCGATCCTGCAGCAGAACGCGGTGCCGGTCTTTGCCGACGTGGATCCCAGGACTTTGAACATGACGCCGGCCTCTATCGAAGCGGTCATTTCGGACAGGACGCGGGCTATTATTCTCGTCCATCTCTTCGGGAGGCCGTGCGACGTGGACGCGGTGGCGGAGATTGCCGATCGCCACGACCTGATTCTGATTGAGGATTGCAGTCAGGCCCATGCCACCCGATTCAAGGGTCGGTACGTTGGCACCTTCGGACATATGGGATGTTTCAGCCTGCAGCAGTCAAAACACATGACAACCGGCGACGGGGGGATCACACTAACCCATTGTGAGGAGACGTATGTCCGGCTGAAGCTGTTTTCCGATAAGGGCTGGGACTACAAGTACATGGGGGAGAGGGACCACGGGTTCCTTGCGCCCACGTATCGCATGACGGAGATGCAGGGGGCCGTGGGACTTGCGCAATTGGAGAAGGTGCGCGCCGTCGTGGAGCGGCGGATCCGTCTTGGGGGGCTGTTGTGTGAGTTGATCTCGGATTCGCCGGGCATTGAGCCCGTACCCATGGAACCGGGCCGCGAGGTGTCGTGGTGGAATTTCATATTTCATGTGACGGGCCACGATCCGGACCGGTTCTGCAAGGCGGTAACAGCGGAAGGCGTCCCGGTGGGCGCACATTATATCGGAGACCCGATTTTCATGCGCGGGAAATATCTGACCGAAAAGATCACGTACGGAAGCAGCGGATGTCCCTTCACATGCGGGGTGACGGACCGCGAATACCATTATGGACCGGAAACCACCCCCCTGGCCGTGGCGGGTCTGCGGACGGTCGCGGTACGGGGCATCCATGAACATATGGAAGAATCGGATATCAAAGACATCGCAGCGGCAATTAATAAGGTGGCCGCGAATCTATAACAAGGCGTTGTACAGGGGCGCCCCCGGTGGTCGCCCGCCTGTGAACAATAGATATATGGCGCGTTTCCGATCGATCATTTGCCAGGGAGACATTTAATGGTTGAAGGGAAGGAGGTCCTCTCGACCCGTGGCGCCGTTGCCGCAGGGCCGGAAGAGGCGGCCCGGGTGGGTGCGGGCGTGCTGGACCGGGGTGGGAATGCGATGGACGCGGCAGCCGCGACCAGTCTGGCCTGCTGTATGCTGCAGCCGCAGTCCACGGGCGTAATGGGGTACGTGTTGTGCGCACTGGTGCTGGATTGTCGGACCGGGAAGGTCTGGTCCCTGGATGCGAACTCAATTGCGCCCGCGTCGGCGAGCGAAACGATGTACGACGTAATTCGGATGCATGGCGGACCGAAGGGGATCAACGAGAACGAGTATCTCTGTTCCGTTCGCGACAACGCCAACGTGCATGGACCGCAGGCGGTGGGGCCGCCGGGGATGATGGCGGGGATGGGGGTGCTGTGGGAGCGCTGGGGCCGCTTGAAGTGGTCCGATATCGTGACGCCTTCGTTGACGCTGCTGGAGAATGGGTTTCCGTTCGGTTCGACTGCCGCGGCGATTCGGAACCTGGAACCCGTGATCAGGCGGTTTCCGGCAACGGAAAAGCACCTGATGCCGCAAGGGCGTTTGCCCGCAGCGGACGACGTCTGGCACCGGCAGGACGTGGAGAAATCTCTGACACGCGCATGCGAAGCCGGATGGCGCGACTTTTACGATGGAGAAATCGGGCGGAAGATCGCGAACTACGTCGGCAGTACGGGCGGGGCGCTTACCCGTGAGGATATGGCAAACTACGAGCCGCGTGTGACGGCGCCGTATGAGACGATGTACCGAGACGCTACCGTCTATGCCGCGATATTGCCGAATGGCGGTTTGACCGCCTTGCAGGTCCTCAATATGCTGGAATGCTTCGAGCCCGTAACCGACGATACGGTAACGTACTGGCACCGGCTGGCCGAAGTGCTGAAACTGGCGTGGCGCGACCGCCTTCTATACATGGGCGATCCCGATCACGTGGACGTAGAGATCCAGCGGCTTCTGAGCAAAGACTACGCGGTAGGACGAGTCGAGTCGATGCGACAGTTTCCGGAATTTGTGGATCGGCGGTCGCCGGGCCCCGAGGGAGATTCAATGGCCGGTACGCTCCACGTTTCCACGGCGGATGCGGAAGGCAACGTGGCGTCCGTGACGATTTCGCAGGGCGGCGCATTCGGGTCTCTCGTTACGGTGCCCGGTACCGGTCTGATCCTGGGGCACGGGATGTGCCGTCTGGATCCGCGGCCGGGACGCAAGAACTCAGTGGCATCCCGAAAACGGCCCTTGAACAATACGGCGCCGCTGTTGATTCGGCTCCCGGACCGTGACGTCGCAACGGGATTGCCCGGGGGGCGCCGGCTCGTGAGCGTGAATGCGCGGATCGTGCAGAAAATCGTGGACTTCGGCGCGTCTTCATTTGAGGCGGTGTCCGGTCCCCGGATGCACGTCCAGATGGAGGAGCCCATCATGGTAACGCGATCGCTGGACGAGGCCATTCAGGATGGATTGCTCGAAATGGGCCACGAACTGAACGTGGTCGGGGGCGTGGCGGGCGGCGCGCATTGCGCGGAATACCTGAAGCCGGAGGGAACGGTACGGGCAGGCGGGAACACGTGGGCGGCCGGCGTTTAGCCGGGCCGAATTTCAACGTCCGCGAAACCGGGCTTGATCGTTGGAGCCCGTTTTTTGTGTTTGTTGCGGTCGTTATGTATATTGGTATGTATGGAAGAATGCCGCAGGCTGGTCGCGAGATACGGTGATATCGATCTCATTGGTTCAGGATCCACCGGGGATACGGCGGCTCGCCGTTGTGGGTGTCACAGGATGTAAGGAAGGGTACTATGGCGGAAGGTTCAGCAGTTGCGGTATCATCCGACGTCGAAGGTGGACTTGACAGGCAGGCGGTAACGCTGCGCAGCGTTTTCCTGGCAGGAGCATTGGCGGTCGGGGTGAACGTATCGGTCAATTACATTGAATACGTCGTCCATGCGTCGCGAATGACGTTGAGTCATTTTCCAATGGGTACGCTGCTGCCCTACCTCCTGCTTGCCCTGGGGCTGAACCCGCTATGCCGGTTGCTCGCGAGTCGATATGCGTTGTCGCCAACGGAACTGCTGGTCGTACTGGCGGGCGGTCTTGTAGGCGGCGCCATTCCGTCGGTGGGACTGACGGGGTATTTCCTGGGAGCAATTGCGGCGCCGTTCTATTTCGCCACGCCTGAAAATCAGTGGGGAGAGTTCTTCCATCCATATATCCCGCACTGGCTGGCGCCGAGAAACACGAACGGCACTCTGAATCACCTGTTCGAAGGTCTGCCGCCGGGCGATTCGATTCCCTGGAACGTCTGGTTCGTGCCGGTGGTTTGCTGGATGGGGCTGATTACCGCCCTTTTTTTTGGTTCCGTCTGCCTCGCGGTAATTCTGCGAAAGCAGTGGATGGAAAGCGAACGCCTTTCGTTTCCTATATTGCGCCCGGTTACCAACCTTACCGAACGGACGGTGACATCGAATTTTCCGCGTCTTTTCTGGATCGGCTTCGCGGTCGCTTTCGGCATCCTGGCGTGGAATATGATCAACTATTTCATACCGGGATTTCCTCAGGTCCCCAACATACGCTGGGGACCGTGGATCAAGTTCGAACGGTACTTCCCGGGATTGTGGACCCGGATCAA
>JAGWBX010000074.1:33643-44970 GCA_021295655.1 Candidatus Latescibacterota bacterium | reverse complement strand
GTATGGTTATTCGCCTAACCATAATATAATACAATGACTTGGGTAAGGAAACTACCTTTTTTGTGAATAATTGGGGTTAATACATCGGTCGCAAGAGGGATCTTTCATCCGTCGGTAATCGAACTTATTTGGATCAGATTGAACGCTGGTGCTCGACGTCAATTGGTGAACGCCAGTTGTCGAAAGACTCCCCAAAAAAGCCGGATCGATTGAAGGATTGAACCGGGATCGACCGGCAATTCACAGTTCGATTACGCAAGTTATGGAACACCCCAGGATCCTCCTTCTACATGGCAATTCCGACGCCAGATTTGCACTTGAGGAATTCCTGAGCGAGGGTCCTTTTGAAATTCTATTCGCGCACGGTGGAACCAATGGACTCAAGATTTCAGAGCAAGCGAAACCTGGTGTTGGAACTGCTGACTTGCAACTCCAAAACGTGAATGGAATACCAGGACTGAAGATTTCGAGTACAGGAAGGAGTGAGGCGAGGTTAGTCGTTGTCGATTCAGCGGCGTCACTGAATCTAAGAGAAGAGCCACTCGAGTTTGTTTTAGTTGGTAAGTTGGAAAGGACCGGGAACCCTGCTGAGAGATTACAGGAGGCACCCGGCCGGTCTTCGGACCCGCCGAATTATTGGAAGTCGTTGTTGGAGTCGTTTCTGGATTCGAATTACGGCAATCCGGACCTGAGTTTCGCTGTCGTCATGCAAGATTTCAGGTTCTCGCGGTCATACGGTTGCAAGCTGTTCAAACGACATTTCGGAAAGCCATTTCTGGAAAAACTACGAGAGATCAGGATTGCACGGGCAGTGCAGTTGATTACCGAAACACGAATGTATATGAATGAAATTGCGACCGAATGTGGGTTCCGTTCTCCAAATCGCTTTTGCGAAGCATTCAGACGGATACATGGCGTTTCACCGGTCGAATTCCGAAAGAGAAATTTCAAGAAGGACGGAACAAGGGGAAGTAATTGATATAGGTTGAGAAACCAGAGGCGTCTTACAGCTTTGAGCGCATGCTGACGGGACGGTCTCACACGAGTTGTGTCTTGTTGTGTGTCATAGAAGTCTAAATAGACCAGGTCTTTGTCGGGTAGATTTACAGGAGGACATTGCAAGATGGCTTCCTTCAACACGGTACGAGTGGGGTCAACTCATTCACTAATTGCGTGGATTCTGATTCTACTATTTGGCTGTACATATCGTCCCGTTAGTGCAGGTGAATTTGTAGAAGTGTCGGAGGTCAATCTTGAATCCGTGCCCGATAGAGAATCGATGAGAATTACGGATGTTGCGATGGGTCGCGGAGGAATTGTGTATATCTGCGACAAAGCGAGAGGTCAGGTCTTTCGCGTATCCACACAATTGAACAGGGCCGAGGTGATCAGACCCAAGACGCGCAAAAATGAACAATCCTGGCGGCCTCGCGCTATTGCCGTCGACAAGGAAGGAATGTTGTACATTGCAGAAGAAACCGAAGTTTGGATATTCGATATCGAGGGTCGAGTAGTGGATAAATTCGATACCGAAATTGCAAATCCAACATCAATTGCCGTAACGGTTGACGGGACCACGTATGTTGCGGGATTTAACGAAGGGTACGTTCTGTATCGTTATGATAGCGAGAGATCTGCAAAACTACTACTGGGTCACAGTGACCAGGATGTGCGTGTGATTATCGGGAGTCTTTCAGGCGGCATGGTCCGTACCTGGGAAAGTGGCGTCTTATTCGGTGCAAATACTCCCTATGAGCTAGTCGCTCTTGGGAACGAAGGTAACGTGACAAAAACGCAACTCCGACCAGAACTGAATCTTGGAACAAGAGTCAAATTTGATAAATCGGCCAACACTGCTATGGTTCAGATCTCTTCATCAGGCAGCGCTCTTAGTATCGCGACTAACGATTCACTCATTTATTATTGCTACTCACCAAGAGAATCAGGATTGTTTACAGATATCTCTCGAGTATATGTAGACGTCTACGACAGACATTTGAAACCCATCGGTACAGATATCAACATCGATGGGGCCATATTGGCGGCTGATAGAGACGGATATGTGTATTTTGCTAAGAAAAATCAAAGAGGTATGGATGGGCTTTTTCGTGGGAAATTCAAACACGGATCGTTTAAATAGGCGTGCCAGATGCGCAGGTATCTTGCTCTTGCTATTGTCATTCGGAACCCTGGAAGCGCCGGGTCACGAAGTTGAGGTCTCGAGATTCGCACTTGGTACCACGATAACGTTGATTTTGGATACCGACGAAATTGGACAACAAGGCGTGATAATCGACGCAGTGTTCAACGAGACCGAAAGGCTTGAACGCCTCCTGAGCGGCTACAAGTACGATAGTCAAGTGTCATATTTGAACCGGAACGGGTCGATCAGTGGAGAAATAGAAGAGTTGACGGAGGTCATTAACCAATCCCGTCGTTTTTCTCTACTCTCAAATGGCGCATTCGACGTCACTGTCAAACCTGTTCTGGATCTCTTTTACAATTGTCACATGTACGAGCGCAGACGTCCGACAGGCGACGAATTGGAAAACGCCCTCAAGCTTGTTGGCTATCAAGGAATCAGGATCCGTGATCAAGAGATTGTATTGAAAAAGCCAGGAATGGGCGTCACTTTGGATGGAATTGCCAAAGGCTATATTATTGATAGGGCAATTGAGATTCTGGTTCAGAATGGTATTTCACGAGCATTCTTCAACGCCGGCGGAGACATTCGCGTAATTGGAGAACATGCTGTCAATGTGCCCTGGAAAGTTGCTCTGCAAGATCCTCAAGACGATAGCAATTGTATTGCAATCGTGCATCTTAACAATAAAGCAATCGCTACGTCGGGCGACTACACACAGTATTTTTTCTCTGACCGAAATGCTCATCACATTGTCGATCCCAGGACGGGGGAATCAGCTGTCGGATTGATGAGTGCGACGGTAGTCACGGATCGGGCGATGGATGCGGACGCGCTGGCGACCTCGGTTATGGTGCTCGGGCAAGCACAAGGAGTTGAGTTAATTGAGCGCCTTCCCCATACTGAGGCACTCATCATTACGAAGAACAGAGAGATACTTACATCGTCCGGCTTTGACAAGGTTGCCTATATTCCGCCAAAACTCGGTGTCGTTGGCCAACTGAAGTAATGGTTATCCCAAGATGAGGGTCACGTCGCTACTTGCTGTACTGATTGTCATCCTAGCACTTGTCGCCGCAAGTTTGATTTTTGTGTATCATACAAACGGGACTTCAACAGAAGGGCTCCCTGCCTCACCTAAAAGAAAAGCCTTGGTTTCGCACATATCAGCTTTTCGCTCCGAATGGAAAGACATTGAAATAAGAGACTTCTTTGAGGCGCGTCCCGAGCCCCGTTCCGGTGTACTTGCAGTCCATTCAGTCTATAATGGCGACAAGCTAGTTGGCAGACTTGCGACAGTCCGGCATGACATTATCTGTTCGACATGCAGTGACCTTCTCCTGGGTGTGCTTTATGATCCTGCCAGTTATAGAATTTTGGAAGTCCTGCCACTCGAGCCCTGGCACCTGGAAGCCGGTGCATACGATCCCGAACACTTTCTGCGCCAATTTGTAGGCAGATCCCTTAAGGATCTAGACATGGGGATCGAAGATATTGACGGTATTTCTGGAGCCACATATTCGGTCCGGGCAACACTCCTTCGGTTGCGCGAACTCGAAGACTGGATTCATTCGGATTCGAGAAAGCCATCAGAATGAGGGATTGAATCCAATGAACCCGATTGCAAAGATCGATGATGGAAACCTCAAAATGGTAATGACCGTTACCTGTGGCGCCCTTGCCGCTCTGTGTGTTTCGCTTGGTGTGAGGTTTTTTGGACATCCGCCCGGATTACGGGTCGACCCTCTCGGTGGTTTGCTCGGAACAGAGGTTCCGCATTTTGAGATTAGTGGACTTGATTTCGGTGAAGTATCACCCGATTCGATGGGCGGCGACCCTTACATCCTCTATTTTACGTCAACAGATTGCGACGCTTGCGATTCCGCCTATCCAATCCTGCAAAATGCCGATTCGAAGATTCCATTGTTGATTGTGGGAATCGGCTCACGCGCCAATCTGCGAAAGGTAATAAAGGCTCACGGAATCACGGCTGTTGTGGGTTACGACAGCACCAGAGCAGCACTAAGATCGCTGGGCATCTACGGTGTGCCGAGTGCCCTGTTTGTTGATGAAGCCGGGATCTTTCGCCAGGCGGCAACCGGACCGGAGAACATCTTTCGGATGTTTTCTTCGTTCAATGTTGACAAATAGTCTTATCGACTCAAATGGAAAACTGAAATCGCAAGGTATGAGCCGGGAGGTATTTCAACCTGGCGCAAATTGATTTGCCCATCATTAGCAGACTTTCTTTAAGCATTCGAATTCAAGGTAGGCCCAACAATGGATTACATTTCTCATAAGCTGAAATCGATAAATCTTTCGACGTTTCATTTCCATGTCGTTGGGATTGGACTGGGAATCGTTGCGGTGATCGTATTTGGCGCCATTGGCGTGCCTCAGTCTTCTATTGTTCAGCCATTGTATAATGAACAACTGCCCTGGAGAACAGAAGCGCCCAATATTAGGCTCCCTACGGCATCTGGAGATTCAGTTGAAATGAAAGAGCTTCTCGGGAAGAACCTTGGACTCGTCTTTATGACGCCAACGTGCGAATACTCCCAGGACTTGAAGCGGGAATTGATTGAGACAATTAAGGAACCGCCGGTTGATCAACTCTTTTTTGTTAGTGGTGGGACGGCAGCAGCGAACGACAATTCGCCAGAAGCTGATAAGACACAAGCCCGATTCACATCCCGCTTCTCAGTCGTGCAGGATACGACAGGAAAGATATTTCGCGCTTACAAAATTAGCGGCGTTCCGAGCGCGTATTGGATATCTGAAGCGGGGGTTGTTATGGACTTTGCGGTCGGATTTGGACCAACGCTGCAGCTTATTAATCGCATCGCAGATTCACGGTGAGTTCTGAGGGGTGGAGTCTTGGCCATATTGAACGATGGGGTCTTCTGGGTGGAGTGGTTCATGCTGTCGGCAGTGTTAGGCGTCGGTCTATATATCTGCTTATCAGACATTTATGCCCGAACCGTGCCAAATGCGTGGACAGTGGGTTTGATCGGGATTGGCCTGGCTGGTCAGGCGATCATGTTGATCAGCGGTATCACGACAGCCAATAATGTGGTTGGCCTGATCACAAGTAGCGTCATTGTAGCAGTAGGCATGACATTTGCCCGTGTCTGGGGACCGGGCGACGGCAAACTCTTTTTGGGTACCGCTGTCGCACTACCACCTACACTCTGTCCCAGCTACAATATGCTTTCGCTGCATACGGCCAGTTCGGCTCTGGTCATTAATGCCATTGTCTGTTTTTTCATGTATGGACTGAGTTCGATGTTTTTCACAGGAACCAAAGACCGAATTTTGGCTAAGGAATTGAAGAGTGTCGGTTTCTACTTGCGATCTGCAGTGAAATATCTCGGTTTCCTCGGATTAATACTTGGAATGACCGTATTGGCGCTGAGACGACCAATCAGTTATCTGGAGGCTCTGGCTGTATTGGTCGTCGGATATCGTGTGCTTGACTCGATACTGCAAGTCCGTCACTGGTCACTGCTCGTATGGCCAGGATGTGTTGCTGTCATCTACTTGAGTTTGGCCACGGACGGAATTTTCATCTACCTGGCAGTGGGAACCTTGGCCTGGGTCTTGGAATTAGCGTATCGCACGATAAGAAACATGTATGGGCAGACCTTTACCCACTCGGTACCTATTTTATCTCTTCAGCCGGGTATTGTCCCGAGCCAATCCGTATATCTGGAATCACAGAGGCAGGTAGACGTTCGTACTGATGGTAATGAAGCCGAGAGAATACTTTTGGAGGGAGGACAACCGCTCACAAGGCAAGACTTGAATCGTCTGAATCAACTCGCCTGCGAAGGCGTCTTGCCCCGAGACCGGCAGATCGAGGTAGACCGCCCCATCCCGTTTGTTCCGTTCATTACGGCAGGGGCATTGTTGACCGCCATGATGGCGGACAATGTGGGCAGTGCAATAACCCGATTGATTGTACAAATCCTGAGTGACGGAGCTGCTACACGCCTATAGATGGGAGGTGATGCTATAAGAATCGTCATGGCGAGATCAATAGAGTTATTAACAACAACAGTTTACAAAGGAGGATCAAATGTTGTGATTTCGATTGTCTCGCGTTGGGATCGATCCGTAAGCAATAAGAAAAACCCTGTGGATCTGGTTGGGCTCAAGCAAATTGTGCCAGTAAATCCACTTTGGTCCAGCTTAAGCGGACATGGAGACGAATTCTCTGGCGTTAAACCTCCAACAAAAAGGAGCGATTGGATGTCTACCTTGAAGTCTATCCTGATTGACGAGAGCGGCTCTGCGTCGCCAAGACGGGGATTGGCCTGGACCTGGTGTATTTGCGCGCTCTTAGCTTTTGCGACGCTGTTCGGAGCCTATGTCCAGCCGGCGGGCGCTGACGCGGCCGCTGACACTTGCACGATCAAGAATTGTTGCGGCTACAAGAAGATAAAAATCACCTGCTCCAGTGGGTGGTGCATAGACGCCTGGTGTAAATCACACAATCCCTGTAAATTCGAAGTCGTGTGTTTTTGGGAGGGGCCGGAAGCTGAAGGTCCATAGTGTCGAATTGGAGTCTTACAGTTAGACTACAACGCAGAAAACGTTCATGTCAATTCACGCCGTTCGTTGAATGCGAAAAGGCATTGAAATCCCCCACCGCATCAGCCGTCGCCGGTCCTTCGACAAGCTCAGTAAAAGCTCAGGGGACCGTCTCGGCTGATGCGATTCTCCATCAAGGGGGAGCAATTGGACCGGTAAACGGGCTCGCCCGTACATTTCCACTTGTTGGTTGCGGCAGTATTACGCGAAGCCGCGATGGGTCGTTGCTTCGATTTTTTCATTATCAACAGGATGGCAATGCGCAAATTCAGCCACGATCATGGGGCCTTCCTTTCTTACATGGCCTCCAACTTCTTAAGTTATACGTTTGAACATGTTTCGGAACAGGATTTGAGAACTGTCTGACGATCTCGACAGGTTGCTTGTCAAGGTTGCGATGGCGTTGATGAGGTGGCCGGATGTTGTAGTGTTTGAGTCACGCGTTCAGACCCTTCCATAGGATGGCCTATGAACCCTTCACAGCGGACGTGATGCCCTGGGCACCGCCGTCAGTCTTACGATTTTGACGCAGAGCCACACGTGCCCAGGAAAACCTTCGACGAACCGGCGTGTCTTCGCTTCCTCCACCATGTCGAGGATGTCTCGTTCTTAGACCCTCCCAGCGTGGGCAAATCGCACCTTGCCATCGCCTTCGGACTCAAAACCCTTGAACACGGCCATCGCGTTTACGACGTCACCTTTCACGATCTGGTGGCTAATTCGGGCTTAGCACAACCGCGTAGCAGCGTGTCTGTCTTTCAAAACATCCTCAGACAGCCCGACCTGCTGCTCCACGATGAGGTTGGCTACCTTCACCTTGAACAACACGACGCCACCTTCCTCTTCGCGGTCGTCTCCGAACGATACAAGAAGGGTAAATCCATCATCCTTTCTTCGAAAGAATCCTATGACGGATGGGATGAATTCTTCCAGGACACCATCCTGATGTCAGCCCGCCTTGACCGTCTCCTGCGTCGCGCCATCACCCTCGCCGTCAGGAGGGATAGCTACCTGCATGTGTGTACGTACGCTTACCAGCGACATCGTACAACCGGCGGATTGTCGTACACATAATCACAGAAACACCTGAAAAGGAGCAGAAGATTCCACACCGATCAAAACGAACGCCTTCTCCAACGTGTCCAATTTAAGCCGATGGTTTTGTCAAGAACCACACCTGTCCAAAAACGGATTTGAAAAGTCATAGAATAATTCCTCCGAGTATGCGATCATGGAAGTAGAAGAGTAAAACAAGAATCCATGAAGCGCATCCCGGAGGATAGGTGTATGGTACGTACAGCCAGTCTTTTCAGTCGACTGTTAGATTTAACCTTAATTCGACGATAAATCCGGTCAAAGTTAACGCTAAGCCAATTGAAAACAGATATTTATTCCGTTGAATTGCAGTGTTCTACCCTACACATCCAGTGAGCTGAAGAATTACCTTCTCAAGACGTCAATTCGCCTGTGTTTTTACGGATAAATCCCAGCGGGAACGGTATGAATATTTCTCATTAAGGTTAGATGTTGATTTTCGGGCATACTTCACCTTTAATAACACGCAGTCTGCGAGGAAAACCGTCAAGTGTGGTTGGTCCTTGACGCCCACGCCGAATACCGAACACAAAACCAAAGTGACACGAACGTCGCTGCAGAAACCGGGCCGAAAACTATGTTGCGCAATTACATTGCTCTGGCTATCAGATGCTTACTACGGAACAAATTGGTTTCTCTGATTAATATCTGCGGCCTCTCAATCGCTCTCGCATTCGGCATGCTTGCCGTTGCATTGGCACATCACGAATGGACCTACGATCATTTTCACGTTAATGTGGATCGCATTTACAGGATTTGCCAGCGAACAGGTGATCAACTCACGAGCCGTACGCCTTGGCCACTCGGGCCCGCCATTGCCGAAGGATTTCCGGATGCTGAGGTTGTAAGGGTATATAGAGCCGGCGGTTCTATCGCGCACGGGCAGAATTCGTTCAGCGTGGGCATCAGTTACGTAGATCCCTCGTTTCTCGATGTCTTTTCGTTTCCGATCATAATGGGAGATGCATCAAGGGCGCTTCAAGACGTGGGTTCAATTGTGATCACGGAGAAAGTGGCGAGAAAGTTGTTTGCAGGCGCAAACCCCGTGGGCAAGTTCGTAACCATAAATGAAAAAGAAACCTATACGGTGACCGCGGTCCTGTCAAGACTTCCGGATAATTCAAGTATTGTGTTTGATTGCCTGCTCCACGCCGATGCTGGCGAAGAACTGCTAAAATCGCGTGTGTCTGTAAGCGCCGGTTACTTAGCAGCGGGAGGGGCACCCGGCAAAGCTGGAGGCAGATTTTCCTCATCCGTGTTATGGATGTTTCGCGTTGCCACCACATATTTGCTTGTGCCTGAATATCTCGAGCCTCGAGATATCGAGGACAGGCTGCCCAAAGTCGTACAGAAAGCGCATGGGTGGGAGGCAACCACAATGAGGAGCCTTTCGCTGCAGCCTTTGAATGAAGTGCACTTCGACCAGCATACAAGGGGGTTTGAACGCGCAAGCAATCCGGTATACACCTACATCTTTCTTGGAATCGCACTCATTGTGATTACGATTTCATGCGTCAACTATTCGGGGTTGGCCATGGGTAGCGCATTATTGCGCGCAAAAGAGGCAGGTGTTCGCCGACTTTTCGGTGCGCGGAGGCGTCAGCTGGTCTCTCAATACCTGGTGGAGTCGGTTTTGCTGGCGCTGATGGCTTTGGTCGTTGGCTTGGGTCTTGTGGGTTCGATCTTGCCGAGTCTCAATTCCCTTGTCGGAACTAGGATCAGCATGTTTGGACAGTTGAGTGTTTTAACGTCGTCTTACGCGTTTCTTCTCACCGTGGCCATCGGGATTTTGGCAAATCTTTATCCTGCCCTGGCATTGTCTCGCCTGCAGCCGGTTGAAGTCCTTGAGGCGCGATTTGCGAGCGTCAATCCCGGCTTTCTAATGCGATTGCTGCTGTTTATTCAGTTTGCGATGTCAATGGTTTTGACTATTGGCGCGCTTGCGATGGCGGCTCAACTCGACCTTCTTGCAAACAAGAATCCAGGATTTCGGACGGATGGCGTTATCGTCGTTGAAACCGGGCGACTGCGGGAAACTTCGCCAGACCTGCTGGATGTTTATGAAAAGAGAATAGCATCATATCCGAACATCATAGGGGTTGCTGGAGGTCAACATCCACTCAGCAATAAGCAAAGACTCCGGGGTTTTGTTAATGCCGAGGGCAAAAAAGTTGAAAGTGTGGAAAACATCGCGGTGGACTATGATTTCTTGAATACACTCGAATTTACGATGTTGGAAGGTAGGGATTTTTCCAGATTGTATTCGACCGACCGAGACGCCGTCATTGTTAATCAAGCCCTCATGAAACAGTTTGGATGGCAGAGCGTCAAAAATAAGGTTCTCGAATGGGGCGAGGAAGACGTGCCGATAATCGGGGCGGTCAGAGATTTCCACTTCCGATCTTTTCACCATCTGGTGACGCCCACTATCATTTTTCTTGAGCCTGAATTCTGTAATAGATTATTCGTCGTGTCGACTTCCAACGATGATCTTCATATACTTGATACCCTTCGGAAGGAATGGCATAAAGTCGCGCCCTATCAACCCTTTCGGGCCAGGTTTCTTGAAGATGACCTGAAGAACCAGTACAAAAAGGACGAGAAATGGCTAATTGCCATTCAACTCCCGGCAGTTCTTGCATTGAGCCTGGCGTGCCTTGGCGCCTTTGGTCTGACCTCTTTCTCCGTAGCCCGGAGGACGCAGGAGATAGGCATCCGGAAGGTTTTCGGCACGACAGTACCCCGTCTGATGGCCCGTCTTTCCATTGACTTCGTTAAAATCGTCATCCTAGCTACCCTAATCGCAGGACCGATCGCGTACCTGGTCTTGAAAGAGTGGCTTCAGAGTTTTGTCTATCGAATCAACTTGAACGAACCCATCATCACTGGTGCCGTGCTGACATTTGCCTTTGTGATGCTCGCAGTCAGTTATAAGACTTACAAGGCCGCAACGCAAAATCCGGCGGATACGCTTAGAGATGAGTGAAGGCGAACGACGAAAAATTGGATAGTCTGATGCGATCCAAAAGTGTTGTGCTTTGTGTAATGTATCTCATAGTAGCCACGCTGCGATAATCAACGGAGATCGTTATGTACCGGTTCCTGTGAGACCCTACTTGTCAATATTGAGTTATCGTCGGTTAAGGCGAGTAAGGTTGTCGTTATAGGGTTGTCAAAGGGCCAACAATTGCAAGATTTCAATTTGGGAGCGTGGCTTCGTTCCGATATGCGGCGCGTTCCACGGGACAGTTACCCTCGCCACCGTAGAGTCTACATTATATCATAAATTTCAAGCCGAAAATTCCCTGACTGACCTGGCACAACCTCATTTTCAGTCGTTTCACTATATGGGCACGAAGGGCTCCTCCAACCACCCCCCCAACCGGTCCAGGACGTTGCGTGTGATCCGCGCCACGAGGCCGTTGTCCCTGTACAGTCCGTGCGACCATTCCATGGTTGCCGCCGTGAAGACCGTCCCCTTGAACTCCGTCTCGTT
>JAGWBX010000074.1:32955-33530 GCA_021295655.1 Candidatus Latescibacterota bacterium | reverse complement strand
GGCTTTCCATCCCTGAACGCAATGTCCCCGCCGTCGCACTCCACGCCGACGATGGAGTCCTCGCGCCCGAACTCGTCACCTTCCCTCAACCCGGTCCCCTCGAACGCCCAGTGTTCGGGACGGCTCACGCGGAAGAACCCGTACTCTTCGGTTGTAGGCGCAATGAACACACCGGGGGTGGCGGTCTTCGCGTGGACGGCGGCCGAGTATGAGACCCCGATGGTTCGCTGGCGCAGGTTATCGATGCCGCGCAGCAGCGACGTGTGCGGGTCCTCCGGGGTGCCCAGCGGGTGCTTTTTGTACCGGGTCTTGGCGCAATAGAGCTGACGTCCGTTGCCACGCGTCTCCACCAGGTGCGAGAACGAGTTCCCCGCCAGCACGATCAGGTTGCCGCCCCGGGCGACGAACCGCTGCAACTGTTCGCATTCTTCGCGGCTGGTATACTCGCCGTGACCGATCCTCAAGTGCGCGGCATAGTTGTCAAGAATGTCCGGTTCCCGGTCGTGGTCCGCGTTGACGCAATAGTCCACCGGATAACCCTCGGCGTCCAACCACGAGGTGATGAACTGGTCCCA
>JAGWBX010000074.1:2571-32712 GCA_021295655.1 Candidatus Latescibacterota bacterium | reverse complement strand
CCGTCGCGGGCCAGGCGAATCCGTCGCGGTATCCGAACCCGGGAATCTCAGGAAGCGCGCCGCGCAGGTTGTTGATCTCCTTTACAAGACGCCGCCCGGCGCCTTCATGGTACACGAACACGGCGTAGTACGATCTGGAATTCGAGATATGAAATGTGATTTCGTCTCCCTGGAACACGCTCATCGGGCTTGCGTATCCGCCCTCCCTCAGCTTCCAGTACCGGGTCGCGTCCTGTTCGTAGTGGGCAAAAATGTGTTCGCGTTTCATAGGATCTCCGTGGGATGTGGGAGATTTCACAGGTCTCCCAACTTCGGTGAGACGGTAGTTGAAAAATCTGAGAGAGGGTAGAGGGGAGACGGTAGAAGACCTCCTTGCCCGATTGGTTCTCCTTTATGCCTCCGGCAAGAAATGATACCGCACGGGGCAATAAAACCGGTGAGACGTAAGCCGGTAGATGGTAGACGAAAGACCTTGCCATCTGATGCGGCGCGAAGCGAAGAAGGATAGCGCCGGAACGCCATACTGAATCATGTGCGCCATTGTCTTGAGACAGACAAGAAAGCGTTGTTTTTTTACCCGTGCCTGTTTCCTTGCCGTAGTGGTAACAACAGGAAAAACCATCGCGCACTCAAATCCTCTCACGTCTTACGTCTTACGTCTTCCCCAGGGGTGAGGGCCGGGGGGGAGGTTTGACTGACGGCTGGTCACTGCTTTTCAACTTGGTAAAGTTGATTGGCCTTCGTATAATATTCGAGCCATACTCGCTGCATGTCAATGATCTGCGGGTTTATGCAAGTTAACCTACGGCGAGGAGATTGTAGATGAAACCGATCAAGATTCGTTCGCTTATACTTGCTCTGGCCGGGTTTGCCATAGCTGGGCCCGGTCAGGCAGGCACACTTGATGACGTACGGGCAAGAGGACACCTTCAATGCGGTATCAATACCGGGTTGGCGGGCTTTGCTTTTACCGACGATCAAGGTAACTGGAGAGGATTTGACGTCGCACTTTGCGAGGGTGTTGCAGCAGCGGTATTTGGTGACGCATCAAAGGTCAAATACACCAACCTGACTGGAAAGACCCGCTTTGAGGCGCTTAAAGCAGGTGAAATTGACATACTTTCCAGAAACACGACGTGGACGTACAGTCGAGACGTTGATCTCAAACTGACTTTTCTGGGCGTGAGTTTCTACGACGGACAGGGGTTTATGGTTCCCGCATCGCTGGGTGTGTCCAGCGCAACCGAACTCGATGGCGCTTCGGTGTGTATTCAGACGGGTACGACGACGGAACTGAATCTGGCCGATTTTTTCCGTCGTAACGAAATGAAATACGAGCCGGTTCCCATTGAATCGAATGAAGAAGCACGTCAGAACTACCTTAGCGGGCGATGCGACGTCTATACGACGGATCGTTCGGGACTTGCCGCAACCCGTGCGGCTTTTGACAATCCGGATGACCACGTTGTTCTGCCGGAAATCGTATCCAAAGAACCCCTGGGGCCACTGGTTCGACACGGCGATGATGAATGGGGCGACGTGGTTCGCTGGGTACTGAACGTTCTGATCATCGCCGAAGAAAAGGGGATCACTTCAGACAATGTCGCGGAAATGGCCCGTCTGGTGAGCAAGGACGCTGAAATCAGCAGAATGCTCGGCTCCGAAGGCGAATACGGCGCAATGCTCGGATTGAGTGCCGACTGGGTTGTCAACGTCATTTCTTCGGTTGGCAACTACGGCCAGATATTCGAACAATACCTGGGTTCGAACACCGACATCGGACTTGAAAGAGGCGTAAATGCGCTCTGGACCGATGGCGGCCTGTTATACGCACCTCCATACCGGTAAGTTAATTTATGCAGACGGCGCATGCAAACTCATGCGCCATCTGTGTTCGAGCCCCACACTGAAACAATCCATCGACAGTATTTCCGCGTGAGTTATGCTGGCAAACCTCTGGCGTGAAAAAAAGACCCGGCAACTGATCATTCAGATCATTGCGGTCATCGTCGTACTGACGCTGCTCGGTTCTGTGGTTCGCAATACGCTCTACAATCTCGAAGTCATTGGCAGAGACGTCAGTTACGCATTTCTGTTCACACCATCCAACTACGACATCAACCAACATCTGATCGAATACGATTCGCGCAGCACTCACCTTCGAGCGACCATCGTCGGGGTCATCAATACGGCGTTGGTCGCGTTTTTTGGAATCATACTGGCAACCCTGATTGGATTCACCGCGGGTGTCGCGCGCCTGTCCTCAAACTTCCTGGTCAACAGGATTTCTTACCTGTTCGTAGAATTCAGCCGTAATGTTCCGGTTCTGCTGTGGATATTATTGTGTCACGGGGTGATTGTTCACAACCTGCCTCACCCCAGGCAGGCTGTATCGGCGTACGGTATGTTTTTTCTGACCAATCGCGGTGTCTATTCGCCGAAACCAATATTCGATCCTGCATTCTGGGGTGTGATGGCGGCGCTGATTATTGCTATTGGCGGCGCTTTTTACTTTTACCGGTTCGCAAGACAGAAGCAGGAACTGACCGGACAGCAGTACCCGGTGTACTGGACGAACTTTTCAATGGTCGTTGCGCTTCCGCTGTTGGCGTTCTGGCTTCTCGGGTTTCCGCTTGAATTCGAAATTCCCGCGTTTAAGAGGTTCAACTTTGCAGGCGGTCTGGTCCTGAGTCCGGAGTTTCTCGCGTTGACACTTGCGCTCGGGGTTTACACGGGGGCTTTCATCGCAGAAATTGTCAGAGCGGGTATTCTGGCCGTCAGTTACGGCCAGACCGAAGCCTCATACGCATTGGGTATCAAACCGAATTTCACCATGCGGCTGGTTATATTGCCGCAAGCGCTGCGGATTATCGTCCCACCCTTGATCAGCCAGTTTCTCAATTTAACCAAGAATTCATCTCTTGCCATCGCAGTCGGGTATATGGATATCGTGGCAACCATTGGCGGTATCTCGCTTAACCAGACCGGCCGTGCATTGGAATGCATGTCCATTGTACTGGCCATTTATCTTTCCATCTCCCTGTCGATATCCGCGTTTATGAACTGGTACAACAAGAGAATCTCACTGGTGGAGCGATAAACTGATGCCGCAGACTTCACCCGGGCAGGATGTACGCCTGGAATTGCCGCCACCCAGGACCCAGGTTGGCGTGGTCGGCTGGATTCGCGGAAATTTACTTTCGAGCCCGGTCGACGTCGTACTGACGGCGTTGTCGGTCTACCTGCTGTACGAGATTATTCCGCCCATTGCCAACTGGATGTTCTTCGACGCGGTATTTGCGGAAGTCGCACACCGAAGAGAGTGCCGGGAAATCGGAAGCGGCGCCTGCTGGTCGGTAGTGCGGATACGATTTGATCAATTCATGTACGGATTCTATCCGGAGCATTTGCGCTGGCGAGTCAATCTGACGTTCGTGCTGCTTTTCGTCGCCCTGATTCCGCTACTGTATGACCGCGTCAGAGGGCGTAAATATTGGCTCTGGTTTACATTGATCTATCCGGTCTTCGCGTTCTGTATGCTGTGGGGCGGGTGGTTTGGACTGGAGTACGTCGAGTCATCCAGATTTGGCGGTTTCCTGCTGACAGTGCTGATCGGCGCGACAGGAATTGCCGTTTCTCTTCCACTGGGAGTTGCACTGTCGCTGGGACGTCACTCGTCAATGCCGGTTGTCAGGACGCTCAGCATCTGGTACATCGAGTTTATACGCGGCGTACCGCTGATCACGCTGCTGTTCGTCGCCTCAACGCTCTTGAATTATTTCATGCCGCCCGGTACGTACTTTGATCTGTTACTTCGCGTCATCATTATGGTGATCATGTTTTCGGCTGCATATCTCGCCGAAGTCGTTCGAGGCGGTCTGGCGGCAATCCCGCAGGGACAGTTCGAAGCAGCTGATGCACTGGGCCTGAGCTATGCCAGGAGCATCCGGTTGATCATATTGCCTCAAGCACTGAAAATATCCATACCCGGTATCGTGAATACTTTCATAGGACTGTATAAAGATACAACCCTGGTCATCGTTGTCGGCCTCCTCGATCCTCTCGGAATCGGCCGTGCAGCGCTTGCCGACTCAAAATGGCAGGGACTATCGACTGAACTGTACATATTCGTTGCGATGGGTTTCTTCATTTCATGTTTTGCCATGTCGCGATATTCGCTCTACCTTGAGCGCAAGCTGGATACCGGCTACAAGAACGATTAGAGGATTCTCAAATGACCGATGACCCAACACACACCGCTGCTGGCGAACGCGAAGACCGAATTGCGATCGAAATTACAGACATGCACAAGTGGTTTGGCAGATTCCACGTCTTGAAAGACATCAATCTCACGGTCGAGCGCGGAGAAAGAATCGTAATTTGCGGTCCCTCGGGATCCGGCAAATCAACGCTGATCCGCTGTATCAACCACCTGGAGGAACATCAACGCGGGCACATCACGGTTGACGGAATTTCGCTGACCGACAATCTGAAGAATATTGCAGACATCCGCCGGGAAGTTGGCATGGTGTTTCAGCAGTTTAATCTGTTTCCTCATCTTACTGTCCTGGAAAACTGCACTCTGGCGCCAATTTGGGCGAGAAAACTGCCTAAACAGGAAGCTGAAGAAACAGCGATGAGGTATTTGAAACGGGTACGGATTCCGGAACAGGCGTCGAAGTATCCCGGTCAACTTTCTGGCGGACAACAGCAACGCGTCGCAATCGCCCGCAGTTTGTGCATGAACCCGAAGATCATGTTATTTGACGAACCGACTTCGGCACTGGACCCGGAGATGATCAAGGAAGTGCTCGACGTTATGATTGAGCTCGCACAAAGCGGCATGACGATGCTGGTGGTCACGCACGAAATGGGATTTGCAAAAACCGTGGCCAATCGCGTTATCTTCATGGACGAAGGGCGAATTATCGAAGAGAACAGTCCGGACGAGTTTTTCGACAATCCACGGAACGACCGGACCAAACTGTTCCTCAGTCAGATTCTGTCACAATAATGCCATCCGACCAAACATACCCGTCAACGAATCGACTTTCGCCTCGCTTTCGAGACCTACCCCCTATCCCCCTTCCTGAAGGAAGGGGGAAACTGTCATCATTTGATATGCACCAGGTTTTCCTCCCCCTTTCCTTTAGGAGAGGGGGCAGGGGGGAGAGGTCTGCGCCGCTTCTGGGCTTACCGCTCCAAAGCGCTGACGTCGACTGATTCGGTTTTTGGTTCAAGCTGAGAGCTGACGGCTGACAGCTGCATTTCGGCCGGGGGTACAAGAAATCGGCGGCCCGTGCCGGACCGCCGATGAATACGAATTCAGCCTTATTGCCGTGTTCCGCCCAACGTCATCCCATATCTTCCGGTGCGACAAGCGCGGCCATCATCTCCGCTTCCGCGACGAGGTTGTCACCCACGAATGCCCTGCCTGCCACGCGACACACGCTGCGCCTTCTTCTCAACACCTCCACCTCAAGTCGCAACTGATCCCCCGGCGTAACAGGACTTCTGAACCGGGCTTTATCGATGCCCATGAACATGGGGATCATGCCGGACTCGTCTCCCATCAGGATACCCGCGGTCTGCGCAAGCGCTTCCACAATCAGCACACCGGGCATCACCGGACGCCCCGGGAAATGGCCGGCGAAGAAGGGCTCATTGGCAGAGACGTTCTTGAGCCCCACCACCCTGCGTTCCGGTTCCAGTTCCAGGATCCGGTCCACCAGCAGGAACGGGTACCGATGCGGCAGGATTTTCTGAATTGCCTCGACGTCCAGCACAGCCGGCCCTCCTCTCATCTCAATCAGGCGCCTACCGTATCGGGCCCGGTCCGGCATTCTGCCTGTCTCCAGCCTCCAGGTCTTTGTTCAACTCTTCCAGCACCTTCTCCGTCAGGTTGTATTCCTCGTTGAAATAAACCACGGACGCCGCATTGAGCACAAAGTCGTACCCCTCCCCCTTGGCCACGCGGGAAATCACTTCGTTGACGCGTTTCAGCAATGGCGTGAGCAATTCCTGTTGTTTGAGCGCAAGTTTACCCCGCTCGGGATCGGTAATCTGAGCGAGAAACCGCTGTAATTCCTCCTCCTGCCTCTTCAGCGCCTGCTCCTCTTCCCGCCGCCGATTCTCCATGTACATCACCTTCTGCCGCTCAAAGGTGGTCTGTTTCTTTCTCAATTCGTTCTCAAGCTTTTTGAGTTCTTTCTGCAGTTCCCCTTCGTACTGGTTGTATTCTCGCTCGGCCTCCTGGAAAGGCTTGTACTTCGTACGAATCTCGTTCGGATCGAAGAAGGCGACCTTCGCCTGCGCCAGCGCCGTGGACGCCACGACCAGACAAGCCATCAGGCCGCATGCGGAAACCAGGAAGCGTTGTCTCAATTCCATTTTGAATCTCCCTCCAACGTTTGGAAGCTGCCTTAGAAGAACTGCGGACCGAACTGGAAATGGGTTACCATTTGCGGTTTCTGGCCGTCAACGCGCCGCCTGTCGAAACCCCAGGCAAAGTCAAACCCCATAATGCCCACAACCGGAGCAATCATCCGAAATCCGACGCCAACCGACCGCCTCAAATCGAAAATACTGGCTTCCGGAATACTGTCCCAGGCGTTACCGGCGTCAGCAAAGGCAAGGGCGTAAAACTGCTGCTTTACAATGGGGAGCGTGAGTTCCAGGTTGAAGAGCATCTGCGAATTCCCACCGTCCGGAACGCCGTTTATGCGCGGACCCAGCGATTGCTCAGGGTAGCCGCGCACCATGGTGCCCTCGAATATGTTCACGCCTCCGGGAACGTATCGCTCGTTAAACGGAACGTCGGAGTTGCTGAACGGTTTCACAAGACCGAGTGTCGTCTTCAGATTCACCGCAACACGCCACGCAACCGGGAAATAGAAGCTTGTGATGAAATCGTGTTTCAGGAAATCCGTATTCCCGCCCAGTGGGCCGCCGGCGAACGACGGCGAGTAGGAAACCACGGAACCGCTGGTTGGAAATACTGGCAGGTCCCGGCTGTTGCGCGTGAAATTCAGATTAATGCTGCTGGTCACGTTGTCGCGAAAGGAAGTTTCCGCAGCCTCGTCGAAATCCTCGGCGAAATTCCGGAATTCGACCTGTTCGATGCGGTACCCAACGGAGACCCTGGAGAAATCCGGCCAGACCAGACGGCGCCCGACGCTGGCCAGCGCGCCCTGCCTTCGTTCGTCGAAGCCGCTGTAATACCGCCGGTTGGTTCTGAAGATCAGACCCTGCAGACTCGTCGGCGTGTTCAAAAACCAGGGCTCCGTAAACCCCGCCCTGAAGGATTGGCGTCTGTCTCCGAACTCCAGCTGAAATTCCAGTTGCTGTCCGTTGCCCATAAAGTTCGGGACCTGCAGCGCAATGGTTCCAAGCAGACCGTCGTACTGGCTGTAGCCCGCGCCCACGGAAGCCGTGCCGGTGGACTTCTCCTCAACCGCAAGGATGACGTCGAGTTCGGAGGTCTCCTCCACGGGTTTCAGCTCCGGCGCCACGTTGCTGAAAAAGTTCAACTGTTGAATATTCCTGACGCTGCGTTCAATGCCGGACCTTCGAAAGGTCTGACCGGGTCGGATCCAGAGCTCCCTTCGGATAACCCTGTCCTTCGTCTTGGTATTGCCCGAAATGGTAATCTGCCGGATCCTCCACGGCTTGTTCTCCACGATGTCGAAGTGCACGTTGATCGTGTGCGGTGTCTCGGCCAGTCTCTCCTGGACCGCCACCGAAGCCGTGATATAGCCGATATCACTGTACAGATTCTGCATTTCCTCCTGGGACTTGTTCTTGAGCTCGGCGCTGTACACCTCCCCTGCCTTGGCGACGATCAGCCTGTCGATCCCCGCGTCCTTGACGCGCTCGTTTCCTTCCCAGGTAATCTTGCCGAACTTGTAAAGGGGTCCTTCATCCAGGTACAGATCGATAAACAGATTCGCCTGCGCGTCGTCGTAATACAGGCTGTCGCGCAGAATCTCCGCGTTCCGGTATCCATTCGCCTGGTAAAACGCCAGCAGCAGCTGCTTGTCTTCCTGATAGGTATCTTCGGCGAACTCATTCCGGCGCAGTATGCCCCCGACCTGTTTGGTCTGCTTCATCGCCTTTCGAAGCTTCTTGCCTTCGAACGACTGATTGCCGAAGAACTGAATTCGGCGCAGCTTTACCTTCCGCCCCTCGTTGACTTTGAACGTCAGGTCAACCTGACCGTCTTCATTCGGTTCGCCCTGCGACCCCTCGACGCCGGCAAGGAGGTACCCCTCTTCCTTGTACAGGTCCACGATCTTGTTTTCCGCGCGCCTGACTTCATGCGGCGCCAGCCATTGTTTCTCTATAAAAGCCAGCGTCTTCTTCAATTTCTTCGATTTGATCCCCTTGTTGCCCTCGAAAAGAACGTCGTCCAGCTTGGGATACTCTTCAACGACAATCAGAACGGCCACGCCCTCGTCCACGTCCGAATCGACGAAGACCTGAATATCCGAGAAAATGTTCAACCGATGCAGATTGCGAATCACGCGCGGCGGATCGTCCGGCAGGATAAGGCGTTGGCCTTCCGCCAACCCCGAGGAGAACCGGATCAGCGACGCTTCGGTGATCCGGTTACCTGCGACTCTGATCTCGGTAATAAGAGGTGCCTCCTGTGCCTTCGCCGTCCGGGGAGACGTGAAGCCCAGCAGCACCAGCAAACATCCGGCAAGAATTCGCAACAAAGCCTTTCGCCTCCGAAACTCCGGTCTGAGCGGTTCAGAAATATTCGACCCGCGGTTACACGCGCCACAATCGAACAAACGCTCCGTCATATCAAAAGTTCCTGCTATCGCCTGTACGACAAAATTGGGCCCGGCCGTACGTCCGGACCCAACTGGTCATTATCGCAGAGTAACGTGGGCAAAACCTGACAGCGCACCCGCGCACGTGGCGCCGTTTCACTTCTCCGAAACACGGTCCACCACTTCCTGGGCGGCGGCGGCGGTAACCGCATTGGCGTCCACAAAATGGAGCCCGTCACCCTTCTTGCTGATCCGCACCTCGCTCCCGGCGGTGTATTTGCCCTGTAGAATCTCTTCCGCCATTGGATCTTCCACCAGCTTTTGTATGGTGCGCTTCAGCTGACGCGCGCCGTAGGTGGGATCGTATCCCTTTTCCGCCAGAAGCGCCTTGGCGCCCGGCGTGAGACTGATCGCAATATCCCGCTCCTTGAGGCGGTCGAATATTTCGGCAATTTCGAGGTCCACGATCCGGATAATCTCTTTCCGTTCGAGGGGATTGAAGACCACCATCTCGTCCAGCCGGTTCAAAAACTCGGGATTGAACGTCTTTTTCAGTTCCTCCTCGACGCGCTCCACCATTTTTTCGCGAATGCTCTTTTTGTCGGACCGGTTGAAGCCAAGCCCTCCGGCCTTCGCCAGGTCGCGCGTGCCGAGGTTGGATGTCATGATCAATATGGTATTCTTGAAATTGACCTTCCGGCCGAAGCTGTCGGTGAGACGCCCCTCGTCCAGAACCTGCAATAGCAGGTTGAATACGTCCGGATGGGCCTTTTCAATCTCATCAAGCAGAACCACCGAATACGGCTTCCTGCGCACCTTCTCGGTTAACTGACCGCCCTCGTCGTAACCCACGTATCCGGGCGGCGCGCCGATGAGCCGGGAAACCGCGAACTTTTCCATGTACTCGGACATGTCCACCGTGATAAGCGCATCCTCGTCATCGAACAGGTACCCGGCCAGCGCCTGCGCCAGATAGGTTTTGCCCACGCCGGTGGGTCCCAGAAACAGAAATGTCCCGATGGGACGATTCGGGTCTTTCAATCCCGCCCGCGTTCGGCGTATGGATCGGCAGACCGTGTCGACCGCGTCGTCCTGGCCGACCACGCGGCTTTTCACTTTCTTGCCCATGCGCAGCAGCTTCTCAGACTCCTCCTGCGCAAGCCGGAACGCCGGAATACCCGTCATGCTGGAAACCACTTCCGCTATATCCTGCTCGGTCACCTCCACCACTTCGTCACGGACCTTCTGCTCCCACTCCTGACGCATTTCGTCGACCTGTTCCTTCAGCTTCCGTTCCTGGTCTCTGAGTTTGGCCGCTTCTTCGAACTGCTGGCTGTTTGCAGCCGTGTTCTTCTGCCGCGTGACGTCCTCTATTTCGAGCTCGAGCGTCTTGATTTTCTCAGGCGGATTCAACCGGCCCAGACGTACGCGGGAACCTGTTTCGTCGATCACGTCTATTGCCTTGTCCGGCAGGTGCCGGTCGCTGATATACCGGTCGGCCATGCGGACGGCGTTATCGATGGCGGCCTCTGTATAGGTGACCAGATGGTGGGCTTCGAATTTCTCCTTTAATCCTTTCAGGATGTCAATGGCGTCGTCCACCGACGGCGAATCGACCAATATGGTTTGAAAACGCCGTTCCAGCGCGCCGTCCTTTTCGATATATTTGCGGTATTCGTCAAGCGTCGTCGCGCCGATGCACTGAAGTTCGCCTCTCGAAAACGCCGGCTTGAACATATTGGAGGCGTCAAGCGTACCCTCGGCGCTTCCGGCGCCTACGATTGTGTGGAGCTCATCGATGAAGATAATGACGTCGTGGCTTTGCTGGAGTTCGTTCATTACCGCCTTGATGCGCTCTTCAAACTGACCGCGGTATTTGGTGCCCGCGACCATGCCGCCCATATCCAGGGTAACCATGCGCTTGTCTGCCAGCAACTGCGGCACCCGCCGCTCCACGATGCGCTGGGCGAGTCCTTCGACGATCGCTGTCTTCCCCACCCCGGGTTCGCCGATCAGTACCGGGTTGTTCTTCTTCCGCCGGCTGAGCACCTGAGATACCCGCTCAATTTCCCGCTCTCTGCCAATCAACGGGTCGAGTTTGCCCTCGCGCGCCAGTTCCGTCAGGTCGCGGCCGAAGTGATCCAGATAGGGGGTCTTGCTCTTTTTCTTTTCCCGTTTGCCCGTCGGTTTCCCTTGCAAAACAGCAATCACCTCCTCCTTCACGGTCTTGTAGTCGACGCCAAAACCCACGAGAATCTGCGCGGCGATCGTCTCCTTGTCCTTCACCAACGCCACCAGCAGATGACAGGTCCGGACATATTGGCTTTTCATCTCTTTGGCTTCGGCAGCCGCTATTTCGAGAATCTGCTTTGCCCGTGGCGTGAAAGGCACGTCCCCCATTGTCATCGCCCCGCCGGAATACGCGACGTAGTCGTCGATCGACTGTTTGATCTTGTCCAAGTTCAATCCCAGATTCAACATCACGTTAACGGCGGAACCCTTACCCTCCCGGATAATGCCGAGCAAGAGGTGCTCACTGCTGATGTGGTTGTTGCCAAGCCGGGCAGCCTCCTCGCGGACCAGCCGCATCACCCGCTTGACCCGATCCGAGAACTTGCTGTTCATGAGATTTTTCTCCTCCGGACCTTCTTGACTGGCAGGTCAGCCATGGCTCGACTGCCCCCGGGAATTTGCAATTTGACCGTTGGTGTTCTGTCCCGAAAATAAGTTGCCTGAATACGGCCGTCGAGTCGCCCGTCTCGCAAGGCGCCTCCGACCCGGGCAGGTCCCTGCCGCGCGTTGCTTGGCGCAGGCAGGCGGGATGAATCGGCCTGCCTGTGCGTGCTATCTCACGCACGCAGACAGGCGTCCGAATGGTGAGGTATTTTTGGGACAGGACATAAGCAGTCCGTTGAAAAAGTCGCTCTGCAGACGAGGCCGGGCATCAGCCGCGGCCGTCGTGGACGATTCTTCCGTCTTCCATCCTGATAATTCGATCCGCCCGCGCGGCCAGCGTTGGGTCGTGCGTGGCGATGACAAAGGTCTGTTGCAGACTGCCCGCGAGTTTCCAGATCAGGTCGTGCAATTCCCTGCTGTGTTCCGCGTCCAGGTTGCCGGATGGTTCGTCCGCCAGAACCAGACCCGGCCGCCCCACAAGCGCCCTGGCCACGGCCACGCGCTGGGATTCTCCGCCCGACAGTTCCGAGGGCAGATGAGCGCGGCGCTCGAAGAGCCCCACGGCATTCAACAGTTCCTCGGCGGCGGCCTGCGCTTCGGAAACGGGACGCCCCTGAATCATCAGGGGTAGCATCACATTTTCTTCTGCGGTAAAGTCGTTTAATAAATGGTGAAACTGAAAAACAAAACCCACCGATTCGTTTCGGAACCGCGCCCGCTCCGTATCCGAAAGCGCGAAGACGTCGATGCCGTTGACACGAACCGTTCCGCTGGTCGGCCGGTCCAACCCACCCAGGATGTGAAGCAAGGTACTCTTTCCGACGCCGGAAGGGCCAACCACGGCAACCACGTCACCGTGTGCGACGGAAAGGGCGACGCCCTTGAGCACCTGTATTTCGGAACGGCCGACGCGATACCGCTTGACCAGATCCGCAGCCTCGAGCAGGCTACGCATCGCCGGCTGTCTCCGGCCGGCCCTCCTCGGGCCGCATATGCGGAAAGAGAATGACGTCCCGGATCGAACGTGCATCGGTCAGCAGCATGACAAGCCTGTCCACGCCAAACCCCATCCCGCCCGTAGGCGGCATGCCATATTCCATTGCCCGAAGGAAATCGGCGTCGAGGACCTGCGCTTCTTCATCCCCGCTCTCCCTCAGCGAGGCCTGGTATTCGAAGCGTTTACGCTGGTCTATCGGATCGTTGAGTTCGGAAAATGCGTTGGCCGCCTCCCATCCGCAGATGAACGGCTCGAACCGTTCCGTGAGCTCCGGGTTTTCCCGGTGCCGCTTTGCCAGCGGCGACATCTCCACGGGGTAATCCGTAATGAACGTGGGTTGAATCAGGTGTGGCTGAACGACCGCCTCGAATATCTCATCCATCAGATGCCCGCGTTGCGCACTGCTGTCCACCTCAAGGTCCAGTTGCCGGCAGATTCCTCTCAATTCTTCCGCGGAAGCGCCGGTAACGTTGAAGCCGCCGTAAGCCTCAATGGCGTCCAACAGGGTCATCCGCCGCCAGGGCGGTCCAAGATCGATCTCCGTTCCCTGATAGACAATCGTGCCGGCCCCGGTAACCGATTCGGCGACCGAAGCGAACAGCGACTCGGTCAGCTCCATCATGTCGGTATAATCGGCGTATGCCTGGTAGGCCTCCAGCATGGTAAATTCGGGATTGTGCGTGCGGTCGATGCCTTCGTTCCGGAAATCCTTGCTGAATTCGTAGACCCTTTCGAATCCGCCCACAATCAGTCGCTTCAGATAGAGCTCGTTAGAGATCCGCAGATAGAGCTTCATATCCAGCGCGTTGTGATAGGTGGTAAAGGGCCGGGCCGAAGCGCCGCCGTAAAGCGGCTGCAACACCGGCGTGTCGGCCTCCATGAACCCGCGGGCGTCAAAAAAATCGCGAATGGCGGAAATGGTCGCCGTCCGCTTGCGAAACACGTCCTTCACTTCGGGATTCAGCGTCAGGTCGAGGTATCGGCGACGGTATCGCAGTTCGGGGTCGGTGAAGGCGTCGTGAACAACCCGCTGACCGTCCTTCACCTCTTCTTTCGGTACCGGCAGCGGCCGCACGGCCTTGGATAGCACTTCCAACGCGTGCGCCTTCACGGTCATCTCGCCAGTGCGGGTCCGAAATACCCGACCGACGATCCCGACGAAATCTCCTATATCGAGCAATTTCCAAAGATCGAACGCCTTTTCACCCACCGCATCCCGTCTGACGTAAATCTGAAGCCGGCCCGTTTCATCCAGAAGATCGGCAAAGGCCGACTTGCCGTGGTCCCTTCTGGCCATGAGACGCCCCGCCACCGACACGTCCCGCCCTTCCGCCTCGAGCGTTTGAAACGTCTCCCTGATTTCCCCGGAACGATGGGTCACTTCGAACCGATACGGAAACGGCTCCACGCCCATTTCCCGAATCGAGTCCAGCTTTTGCAGGCGCTGGGCAACCAGTTGCGTTTCCGGGACGGAAGACGCCCCTTCCTGATCCAAACGGATTCCTCCCCACATAAAAAAATAACCGGTTGATCAATTACCGCCAGCGGCCGGGTAATACAGTCAAAATAGTATAATCAATACAAAAAGTGAAGTCAAGCCCTTTGCCCCGCACCTAAGCCTCTCCTTTCCGTTCCAGAAAGGCCCGCATGAATCCGTCCAGGTCCCCGTCCATCACGTCCTGAACACCGGATGTTTCGTACTCGGTCCGAAGGTCTTTGACGAGCTGATATGGATGTAGTACGTAGTTTCGGACCTGGCTGCCGAACTCGATCTTCTTCTTGTCCTTTTCGATCTTCGCACGGGCTTTCTCTTCCTCCTCCTTGTAGAGCTGGTACAGCCTGGCCTTGAGGATCTTCATTGCCGAGTTGCGATTCTTGTGTTGTGATCGTTCGTTCTGACACTGGACCACAATGCCCGTGGGATGGTGCGTAATCCGCACTGCCGAGTCGGTCTTGTTCACATGCTGCCCGCCCGCACCGCTGGACCGGTAGGTATCCACGCGGATATCCTCCGGCTGGATTTCCACCTCTATGTCGCCCTCCGCTTCGGGGTACACCGAGACCGACGCGAACGACGTGTGACGCCTTCGTCCGGAATCGAACGGAGAAAGCCGGACCAGCCGATGCACGCCCATTTCGGACTTGAGATAACCGTACGCGTATTCTCCCTTCATTTCAATAGCGACGCTCTTGATGCCCGCCGTTTCCCCCGGAAGAAGGTCCAGCACGTCCACCTGAAATCCGCGGCGCTCGGCCCATCGGCTGTACATCCTCATCAGCATCTGCGCCCAGTCGGCCGATTCGGTACCGCCGGCGCCGGGATGAATCGTCAGAATCGCATTCAGGCGGTCTTCCTTATCGCCCATCATGTGCCGGAACTCGAGCTCCTCGAGCGACTCGCCCAGCGCCCGTTGTTCCCGCTGTAGATCCTGCAGCGTCTCTTCGTCCTGCTCTTCCCGGGCGAGTTCGTACAACTCCTCCAGTTCCGTAAGGCGTTCATCCAGGTCCTGCCAGCCGGTTACCCAGTCCTTGTGTCCATTCACTTCATCGATAATCTGCCTGGCCCGTTCCCTGTCGTCCCAGAATCCGGGACGCTCCATCAACCCCTGCAGTTCGGCGATGCATGTTTCCCGGGATCCCAAGTCAAAGGTACCTCCGGAGATTCTCCAACCGGTCGCGACACACCGCCAATCCGGATTTCAGATCGGTAAATTGCATATCGACTGCCATTAACGCCAACTCCTTTCAAATCCAACCTTGACCTTGATTCGTAATGCTTCGGGGAAGTAAAACCGAATATATGCAAGAAGATAAAGGCGATTTTACTTCTGATTACCAGGATACACCAGGTCACTGGACGTGACGTGTCGGCCCGAAGCCCCGTTCGTCCCTGCCAATGCCCGAGTCATCTCAGGTCAATCACCTCGACACCGTCGGGCGGCACGAAAGTGAACAGATCCGGCTTCAGCTTCCCATCCACTTTCAGGCGGGAAATATCGTACGTGGTTACATCTTCGTTCAAATTCAGGTACTCCGCGCGTCGGACCAGCCAGAGCTTTCGGTCCACCCACAACCGGACGCGGGCGATATAGCTCTCCTCCTGACGGGCGGTCAATTCCACGCGGTAACAACGTTTGCCGTCCACTCGTTCCTCCCCCGCGAGCCGGGGGTCGAATCGGTCTTCGTATCCACCCAGAAGAATGAGGTCGAAGAGCAGTTTTTCGTAGCTCCGGTCGCCCTTTGCCCGTTCGTAACTGCTCAGCAGAACCTGTTCGTTCTCGGGTGTGAAATTCCAGGCGCGTTCTCCATCCGAGACCACCGTCTGAACCCGCGTCTCGAAGCGAAACCGATCCGGCTTCTCCACGTACAGGTTGCCGCTCAGTTGCGTCTTCTGGTCCACGAGTTTCCAGTAGTGGGATTTCGTGAACCGGGCGGAAATACTCGTGAGCTTTTCGTACCGCTGCTGCTGCCGGCGAATCACCTCGCGCCCGTCGATGCCCGGTACGTCTGCCGGGATCAGTACCGCGCCCGCCAACAACAGAAATTTGAGCCGTCCGGCCGCCATGCGCCTCACCCCGCGTGAACTGCCGGTGAAGGGCGCCCGGGCGCCACGATGCGCATGTCACAGTTTTCGGTCCGGCATTCACAACGCATCCGGTTCGTCCTCTCCGTACCGGTCAAGATACTCCACGCCAACAAGCACCTCCCGACCTTTGCTGCTCCCGTCCGACGGACCGACGATTCCAGCCTGTTCCAGTTCATCCACAAGGCGCGCCGCGCGGGCATATCCCACCTTCATGCGGCGCTGAAGCAGCGAAGCCGACCCCTGCTGGTGAGTAACGACCAGTTGAAGCGCTTCGTCGAAACGTTTGTCACGGGTCGCCTCGGAAAGCATCAGTTCGTTTTCGTCCACCCCCAGGTCCAGTTGCTCCACTTCCACGCCCTGGCCGCTCACCCATTCCACCAGGCGCTCGGTCTCCTCGGTGGTCATGTTCGCGCCGTGGACGCGCACGGGCTCCGGCTTGCCCGCAGGCATGAACAACATATCGCCGCGGCCCAGAAGTTTCTCGGCGCCGTTGCAGTCCAGAATTGTACGTGAATCCACTTTCGACGCCACGCGAAACGCAATGCGGGAAGGAAAGTTCGCCTTGATCGTACCCGTAATCACGTTTACCGACGGCCGCTGTGTCGCCAGGATCAGATGGATGCCCACCGCACGCGCCATCTGCGCCAGGCGCGCCAGTGAATCCTCGATATCCGCGGGCGCCGTCATCATCAGGTCCGCGAGCTCGTCGACCACAATCACGATGTAGGACAGAAGCGGGGGAACTTCGCGGCGGTCGTCCTCCGATTCCGCCTCCGCGCGCATCTTCTCCAGCTTGTCGTTGAAGTCCGTGATGTTCCTGACGTTGTACTGCGCCAGGTTTCGATAACGGTCTTCCATCTCCGCCACGGCCCACCTCAACGCCTCGGAGGCCTTCTGGGGTTCCGTGACGACGGGCGCCAGCAGGTGCGGAATACTGTTGTAGATCGACAGCTCCAGCATCTTCGGGTCCACCATGATGAAACGCACCTCTTCGGGGCCGCATCGCATCAGGATGCTGGTTATGAGCCCATTGACGCATACCGATTTCCCGCTGCCCGTTGCGCCGGCGATCAACAGGTGCGGCATGGAAGCCAGGCTGGTGCAGACGGATTCTCCCGTGGCGGACTTGCCCAGCGCCAGCATCAGCTTGTCGTTGGCGCCCTGAAAGATGTCGGATTCGAGAATCTCGCGCAGGAAGACGGTTGAGGGGTTTGCGTTCGGCACTTCGATGCCGACGGCCGCTTTGCCGGGAATCGGCGCCTGAATGCGGATGCTGCGCGCTTTCATCACCAGAGCGAGGTCGTCCGAAAGGTTGACGATGCGGTTCACCTTGACCCCGCGGGGCGGCTGTACCTCGTATCCGGTGATGACCGGGCCGGGATTAACCTGTACCACCTTGCCTTCAATGCCAAAGCTGCTGAGGCTGTGCTCGAGGGTCTGCGCTCCTTCCAGCAGGACCGACCGGTCCGGCCCTTCTACCAGTTGGGCGGGCTCATTGAGCAATTCCAGGTCCGGCAACCGGTACTGGACGTCCTCGCCTCCCGCCGCCTTCACCTTCGGCTTCAGTCCAGTCGACCGGGGAATCTCTACGGGATCCGCCACGATGTCCGGGTCGAGCGAAACCGCCGGTTCTGCTTCCGGCTCGCCGGCGTCGTCTTCATACAATGGGAGTGGCTCGGGGACGGCGTCGGCAGGTTCAACAGGTAGAACCGATTCGGCATGGTTTCCGGGCTCGTTCGCGTCCTCCGGCAGGTCGATTTCCGTGGCGGCCGGCACACGCGTCTCCCCGGTCTCCGTCTGCTCCAGCAGCCCGGGAGTGGACCCGCCGGAGATTCGGGTGGGATTTCGCTTTTCTCCCGCTGCCCACAGTTCCGGAATCCGTGAAAAAGGCAGGCGGGTGAGGACCATGAAAAACACCACAAAAAGGGCGCACAACAGTATATACGACCCGACGAATCCCAGATACGGGACCAGAATCCTGCCCGCAAGGGTAACGCCCAGCCACCCCCCCATCAGGAACGACAGATGGGTCTCACCACGCGAAGGCACGCACGTCGCGGCACAATAAACCACCACCAGGGCCAGCAATGCCAGGCTTTGCGAGACAAGAGGCAGTGCCGGGTGTTCTCTGAATCGATTCCAGCTCCACATCAGAACGATGGCGGTAAGTACGTAGGCGCCGTGGCCGACCGCGAACAGGAGATACCAGGACACCTGGCTGCCGATCCACCCCGCCATATTCTCCGTCAGTTCCGGCGCACGACCTGAATTCGGCGGATCCTGCGGCGAATGCGAAACCAGGCTTACCGCCATCAACAGCGCAACCGCGAACAGTAACACGCCGCAGACCTGATTTACCAGATCCGGTCTGTTTTTTGG
Source organism: Candidatus Latescibacterota bacterium (assembly GCA_021295655.1). Taxonomy (GTDB): domain Bacteria; phylum Latescibacterota; class UBA2968; order UBA2968; genus JAAXHE01. The sequence continues at coordinate 14,297 of JAGWBX010000074.1, read as the reverse complement.
ATCCTCAATAACTGAGTTTGGTTCCTTTCCCATATGTGAGCCACCCTTGTCTTGATGCTTCCAAGGGGAGAAGGCACGCGTGGGTCTCTCATGAAACTCCGGCGCAGGGGATTCGCCGGCACCGTGGGTTACAGCCCTCTGGCCAACACGACAGGTGCTCTGGTTCTAAAGATACGGCCTTTGAGCGAAGTCTCCAAAAATAAGATATAGATACCGGGCTTTAGCGGTGCGCCGTTTTCACCCAACCCGTCCCACGTCACCCGCCGCCGGCTGCCGCCGGCGGCGGCATTGAGGAGCGTCTTTACCGGATGGCCGGACCTGTCGTACACCCACAGATTCACGTCGGCGCGGGGCGTTGGAAGAAGATAGCGTATCTCCACGCGTTCGTAAAAGGGATTGGGCTCTGCCAGCAGGCGGACGGTATCGATGCCTGGTTGCAGCGCCACGCTGTTTTCACGCCCCGGCGTCGCGCCGTCCTCGTGGGTACTTGCCAGCCAGTTCAACGGATCGCCGCTCGGTCCGGAGCCCGAGATTCTTTCGAGCGACCGCCCCGTGAAAGCCGCGGGATCGTACACCGTACTGTCCACAACCGCACCGGTTGCATCCCGTACGACCACGGCGTCGCCGCTGTCGTTCAGACGAGCCCATCTTTCGGGTGCCACAACCTGAACGGTGCGGTCGGGAAACCGGCTGTAGAACCGGTCCACGTCCTCGGCCACCACCAGGTACGCATCGGCCTGAAGTCGCAACGGATTGCTTCCGAACGGGTCGCCCTGAGACCTCGCGTCCTCGATACGCCACGAGATCACGTCCAGCGCCTGCCCGGAACGGTTATGGAGTTCCACCCACTCCGGGTCACCCTCGACCGGAGCATACATCACTTCGTTGACGATCACCGCCCGGGGTCCAACGCCGCCGAGCACCGTCCAGGTCACCTGATTGTTCGACGTATCCTCATCGGCATCGAAGACAACCCTGGCCGCGTATTCGTGCCGTCCCGGTGGAACCATACCCAGTGGCGTCTCGACCCGAAGTTGCCCGGCAGGCTCCAGACCCGGAAAATCCCGATGCCACCCGGAAATCCCCCGCACCGTCACGGAAAACGCCGATGCCGCACGACGCCCCCGGTTAATCACCTGCAGGACAAAGTCCCGTGCGACGCCCGCCGGAACCTGAAACGGCGATTCCGAAACCCTTTCCAGCGCCAGGTCTCTGTCTTTGGGGCTGACGCTGTTGACGCGTCCCGGTGTCCCCCCCTCCCAACGCGAATCCATCCAGTTCGCCGGTCCGTCGTCTCCGGCAGGGTCCACTTTCTCCTCTGAATACCCCGGCTTGTTTCCCGTCGTGTAGACCATCGTGCCTACGGTGTCGCCGGCCGCCGAAACCAGGACGATCCGTTCCGGGGTCGAATTGCTCAAGCCCGAGTTCCCGATCGTGGCGTCAGCCACCGTGAGGATCAACGCGGACGGGGGCAGCGGGTCGTACCGGATGGAATGCGCGAAATACCCGGAATCCAGAATCAGCCCGAACGCCCCGGGCTGCAGCACGGTCTCGTTCTGGAAGACCAGTTCGTCCGTCTCGTCGCCGTCTCCAGCCATCCATCCGGCCAGGTCCACGGGTTCGCCACCTGTATTCTGAATCTCTATAAACTCGTCGTAAAACTCGCTTCCGGACGGGTCGAACATCACCTCGCTGATCACCACGCGACCCGCCGCCCGGACACATGAAAACATGACAGAAAGAAGCACGGCAATGCCTCCGACAACCAGCCTGGTACCAAACCCATGAATCCCGATACTCCGACCCGTCGACAGCCCGTTCATATCATCCCCCACCTGCGCCTGGCCGTCCATTCCACACCGAGGAGTACGATGAGAACGAAAAGCGGCCACGGTTTTCCCCACAGCCGCGCCCGGTGCAACTCCGCCACCGCCTGTGGCGCCAGGTCAATTTCATTCAATACCGCGCGCAAACCTTCGGGCGGCGCATAGATGCCTCCGCTCTGTGCGGCTACGCTCTCAAGAACGCCCCTGTTCATCCGCATGTCTTCGAATTCCAGGCTGTACCGGCCCACGGTGAATCGGCCCGCGGCACTCCCCAGAGCAACGCTGCCCGACGTGGCCCGGACGTCATACATATACTCCCCCTGGGCGCCCGCCTTCAGTTGCCCCCGGTAACGCCCCTGGCCTTCATCGTTAAGTATCACCTGCCGCACCCGGCCCTCGTCGATTACAGAAACCGCCACGCGCGCACCCGCCTGCGGCTGGAGCAACTCGTTGAAGACACGGGCGTGGAACGTCACCGGGGCGCCGCTTCGATAGACAGGCTTGTCCACCTCCACCTGGACCCGGTCGAGATCCTCCCGCTTGACCAGCCACTGCACGGAATTCGCCCAGAACGCCCTCGATACCTCGTCGTTCTTGCCTACGCCCCACATCATGAGACCGAGCCGCCAGAACGTCCTGGCCGCCACGGCCATCACCTTGCCCGTCCCCGCGCGGCCCACCGCAACCAGCGGCATCCTCTCTCCGCCCGCACGCTCGATCGGATGATAGATGAGGGTTTCGGCATCGCCTTGAAGCCCATGGTTCACGTTACAGGCAAGAAGCGGCGGCAGGTCGCTCCAGGCCTGCCGGTCAGCCAGCGGATCGTCCGAGACCCGAAGAATGGGATGCAAGGTCTCCGACCGCGGCAATTCAAGACGGAAGGACGCCTCCCGATACGTATCGGCGTCCTGAGCACACACAACCGGCAGCACGCGCGCTATCGGCGACCGCGCGTAGGCCCCGTTGAATCCGGCCCGCCCGCCAACGACGAGCATCGCGCCGCCCGATTTCACGTATTCCGCCAGCCGTCGGCCGGTTTGCCCCGAAATGATCTCTCCGGGCAGATCGAACAGGACAAGGAGCCCAGAGGTGTCCGGATCGGCCAATTCCGCCCGCATCCGAAGAGGCCAGCCGCCCGTCTTACGGGCGACGAGCAGTTCCACCTGAAGATTCTCGTTGGCATCCAGCACCCTGCGCAGATAGGCAAGATCCGCACTCGGGGAACCCGCCACAATCCGGACGGGCAGGCGGTTGTCAATGACCTCCGCTGAAACGACGGCGGTATTGTTCGCGGTAGAGCGTTCCGCCGGCAGGGCGGCGAGATGAATCCGATAGACGCGCCGGCCCGACCGATCCGGCGCTACGGAAAACCGGACCTCCTGCTCGCCGTCCGACAAAGTGACCGGCGCCTCCGCCACGCGGCGCCCCTCCTCTTCGACAACCAGCAGCGAATTTGCACCTTCACATCCCGTGGACTTCAGGCCCACCGAAATCGACAGCGGTCGCCCGACGTATACCATCGGATCGCATACCGCTGACACGATGGCCGCGTCCTTCGGCGCGTCCGGGTTCCCCACGCCTACCGAAAACACGGGCACACCCAGCTCGAGCGCGGCCCGTTCCGGCCTCGCGCCCAGGTTGTGAGCCCCGTCAGAAATCAGTACCGCCGCAACCAGCCCCTCGCCGGCCGTTTCCTCCCGCAGGAGATCCAACGCCGCCGCCAGGTCCGTGGCGCGCCCGTCGAAGCGCAGTGAATCCACGCCCGCCGGCGGTAATGGCGCGATCCACTCGGAGAAGCGAAACCAGGCAACCCGCGCGCGCGGCTCCAGCGCTTCGAACACGCCGCTCCTGAGGAGATCGATCGCGAGGTCGCCGCGCCTCCGCCCGTCTTCCTCGATGCGCATACTCTCGCTGTCATCCACAAGGACGGCCACAAGCGGATTTCGCTCGCGCCGCAACGTGAGCGCCAGGACCGGTTCCATCATCAACGCCAGCAACAGAAGAAACGCTGTGCACCGCAATACGAGCAACCAACGTGCCAACCGGAATCCCTGTTTTCGTGAACGGTACACCTGCAAGGCAAGGTAGACGCAGACCGGCGCGAGCAGACCCAGCCACAACTCGTCGCGCAAACTAAGATCCAGATCTGAAAGTTCGAACATCATTCAGGTCAATTTCATTCTCGGATCGGCATCCAGATCCCGCCCGGATCGCTCGCCCCTGCCAAGCCGGAAACCCCCGGCGCACGCGATCATCGCCGCGTTGTCGGTGCAAAGAACCGGAGGCGGAATGCTGACCTCCACGCCTGATTCGGTGGCGGCGCGCTGCATCTCTTCCCGCAACCGCCGATTCGCCGCCACCCCGCCCGTCACCAGAATCCGACTCAGATTCAGGGTGCCTGCCGCCCGAATTGTCTTTTCCACAAGCACGTCCACAACCGCGGCCTGGAAACTGGCGGCGACGTCGGCCTGTTCCTGTGCAACGTCGACTTCAGACCGGCCCTTGAGGTGGTACAGGACCGATGTCTTGATCCCGCTGAAGCTGAACTCGAATCCGTCATGATGCCGGAGCCCTCTCGGAAAGGCAATTGCACCGGCGTCGCCCGCTTCCGCCAGCCGTGAAATAACCGGTCCGCCCATGGTCGTTTCACCGGTTTTCAATACGCCCAGCATCTTCGCCACCTTGTCAAAGGCTTCCCCCGCCGCGTCGTCCCGTGTCTCGCCGCAGACCTCGTAAAGACCCCACCGGCGCACGTGGATCAACTGGGTATGGCCACCGGAAATCACAAGCGCGAGAAAGGGCGGGCACAGGTTCGTGTCGTCGAGCAGGCCGGCGAAAAGATGCCCCTCGATATGGTGTACGCCGATCAGCGGAAGGCCGCTGCCGAACGCCAGCCCCTTCGCGGTTGAAATACCCACCAGCAGGCACCCGACAAGGCCCGGACCGCTGGTGACCGCGATCCCGCCGAGTTCCTGCAGCCCGACTCCGGCCCGGGACAGCGCCTCGCGCACAACGGGTACGATCTTTCGCACATGGTTCCGCGACGCCAGTTCGGGCACCACGCCACCGTAGAGACTGTGCTCTGTCTGGGAAAAGATGACGTTCGACAGAATACGGTGACCCGCCACAACCGCGGCAGCCGTTTCATCACACGACGTTTCGATGCCCAGTACAGGAGGATTCCAGACGGGCTGAACGGAGTCCCTGGTTTGAAAAGACATATGGAAGCTATAGAGTCGGAGAGAAGCGGACGCCGGAAATAAAGCGCCACCCCCGTTGATCAGGGGATGGCCCAGGGCGAGGCGGGAAAGAAATGAAAAACCGGTTGAAAAAAACCTTCAAATGAGGAGACGGCTTCCGGATGCAACGCGGAAACCGGCTGCATCGATTCCGGGCTGCGGCCACGGCTGTCGCCATCCTGGTTCAGGGTGTGAACGCCAGCCGGCCGGATCGCGGCCCCGGGACGGGCTGTGTTGTGCATTCTTGAAACCGGCCTGCCTGACGGGAATTATTTGTACGACTCGGCGATGTTTCTTCCCATGCTGATTTCGCCGTTATCGATCCGCAGGTTGAACCCGCACTCGGGGTTGTTGCAGACCCAGGCCTTATAGTGAATGGGCGCGCCATCACGCCCGTAGTCTGACAAAGGAAGCAGAATACCCTTATCGCACTTCAGACACTGTGTAAATTGACTCTCCATCCGGACCCTCCCCTCCACTGGAATTGTGGCTCCTCCCTATTGTCCTGTCCCAAAAATACCTCACCATTCTTCCGCCGATCTGCCCAGGTCGGAGGCGCCTTGCGAGCCGGGCGACTCGACGGCCAAATTCAGGCAACTTATTTCTGGGACAGAACACTATCAGCCCGTTGAAAAAGCCCATCCGGGCTACCTGCCTGTGGGTGCACGCAGACAGGCGGCCGGCCCTTGCGGTTGAAATACTGCGTTGCGCTCGTTCGCCTGCAGAGCGACTTCATTAACGGACTGCCAGTAGGCTGCAATCCCGACGTTTCCCCGCCCAACAAGGCGAAAACACCCGACGGCGGCGTGAAACACTGACGCCGGAAACCACTGGCCCACTATATATTATCATGCATATATTTATGTAAACCTGTGTTTAAAGTCAAATTATTTTCTTTAATTTCGCTACCGGGTCGGGATGGGCGAAACCGATTGACAAGCATTCAGTTCATTGGTATCCTTATACGTCCAGTGTGCGACACGCAGGGCATCGGGATTTCTCAAGCGTCACCGCCAGGACTTCCTTTCCCGGATTCTCAGCGCCAGGCCGCAATACAAAGCGTCTCGACCTACCCGGTTTTTTCCCGGAGACTGCCGGCCCGTCTCCAGCCTCTATGTCATACAATTCCCAAAATCCCCTCATCGTGCAGAGCGACATGACCGTTCTGGCGGAGGTCGGCGGACCACGTTATGAAGCCGCCCGGGACGTTCTGGCACGCTTCGCCGAACTGGAAAAAAGCCCTGAATACATACACACCTACCGCATCAGCCCGCTATCGCTCTGGAACGCCGCCGCCGCGGGCCTGACGGCGGACGAAATTACAAACGCCCTTGAATCCTTCAGCAAATACGACGTCCCCCAGAACGTCTCCGTTGAAATCCGGGAGACCCTGGGTCGGTACGGACGGGTTCGACTGGAACGCTCCGGAAAAGACCTCATCCTCTCCGCCGACGATTCGTTGCTCATCACGGAAATCACCCGACACAAGTCGGTGCGGCCCTATCTCAATCGCCAGCTCGACGCGCATCGTCTCAAAGTCGACCTTCTGTACCGGGGCCACCTGAAACAGGCGCTCACCCGCATCGGCTTTCCCGTCAAGGACCTTGCGGGGTACGTGCCCGGCCGGCGCCTGGCGCTGCGGCGACTTCCGAACACCCGCTCGGGGGCGCCCTTCCTCCTGCGTGACTACCAGCGGGAGGCAGCAGAGATCTTCCACGCGGGCGGGGGACCGGAAGGGGGCAGCGGGGTGGTGGTCCTTCCCTGCGGCGCGGGCAAGACCATTGTGGGTATCGCCGCGATCGAACGTCTTCAGACGCAGGCGCTCATCCTCACAACGAACATCACCGCCTCGCGCCAATGGAAAGCCGAACTGCTGGACAAGACGAACCTGAAGGCGGACCAGATCGGCGAATATTCGGGTGAAGCCAAAGAGATTCGTCCCATCACCGTCGCCACCTACAATATCCTCACGTACAGAAAGAAAAAGGGCGACGCCTTTCCCCATTTCGCCATCTTCAATCAGGGAAACTGGGGCATCATCATCTACGACGAAGTCCACCTGCTGCCCGCGCCCGTGTTCCGCTTTACCGCCGAACTCCAGGCCAGACGCAGGCTGGGCCTCACGGCAACGCTCGTACGGGAAGACGGCCTGGAAGCGGACGTCTTCAGTCTCATCGGCCCGAAACGGTTCGACGTGCCGTGGCGCGACCTGGAGTCCAAGGGCTGGATCGCCACGGCGGAGTGTCGTGAAATCCGCCTCCCGCTTCCCCAGCACCTGCGCCTGGACTACGCCGTTGCCGGCGGCCGCGGGAAATTCAGGATCGCCTCCGAGAATCCGTCCAAGATACCCCTGGCCAAACAGCTCATCCGGAAACACGACAAGGACCAGATCATGGTCATCGGGAAGTACGTCAACCAGGTCGAGGCCTTCGCCAGGGAACTGAATGCACCCGTCATTACCGGCAAGACACCGAGCGAGGAGCGCGACCTGCTGTACGCGCGTTTCCGGCAGGGCGATATCCGGCTGATGGTTGTCTCAAAGGTGGCCAATTTCGCCGTGGACCTGCCGGACGCAAACGTTGCCATCCAGATTTCGGGGACGTTCGGTTCCCGGCAGGAAGAAGCCCAGCGGCTGGGGCGCATACTTCGGCCCAAGTCGAACGGCAGCCTGGCCCACTTCTACACCCTGGTTACCCGGGATACACGGGAACTGGAATTCGCCCGCAAGCGCCAGATGTTCCTTACCGAACAGGGATACCGGTATTCCATTCGGGACGCCGCCGATGTCTTCGAGGAATCCGGCGCCGCTCCGGTCTGACCTTTCCGCAGGCGACGCCTTCAGCGCGGTCCTTCAGATCACGCGCCCGCAGAACTGTCTCATCACCTTTGCCTCGGTGCTGATGGGCGGATGGCTGGGCGTACACGCGTTGCCGGCGCCGCTCTGGATCGCCGCTTTCTCCGCGACGGCCGTCATGGCCGGCGGCAATGCGCTCAACGACCTGTGGGACCTGGAAACCGACCGCGTCAACCACCCCCACAGGCCCCTTCCTTCCAACCGCCTCAGCACCCGCGCCGCCGGCATCGAATGCGTTGTCCTCATGGCGCTCGGCCTCGGCCTGAGCCTGTTCCTGACGCCCGAGGCCATCGCGACCGCGGCCTTCGCGTGCGTTTGTCTCGTGGCTTATAATCGACGGCTGAAACACGTTCCGCTGGCCGGCAACCTCGCCGTCAGCCTCCTGTGCGGCACGGCCTTCTTCTACGGCGGGTTCGCCGCAGGCGCACCCGTCCCCGCCGCGGTGCCCGCCCTGTTTGCGACGATCTACCATCTGGGCAGGGAGATCCTCAAGGACGCTCAGGATATCCCGGGAGACCGCATCGCGCCCGGCGGCACCCTGCCCCTTTGCTGGGGGCCGGCCCGTTCCTGCCGCGTGGCCGCCGGCGCCTATGCGCTCCTGATTCTGCTCACCCCGGTTCCGTACTTCCTGGACCTCTACGGGCTCCCCTATCTCATCCTCGTTTCCCTGCTCGACGTCCTTCTGGTTTGCCTCATGGTCTCCGTCCTCCGCGTCCCGGACACACGCCGCCTCCGCAGGATCAACCGGTTTCTGAAAGCGGGGATGATGCTGGGGCTGGTGGCAATCCTCGCGGGCACGCTTTGATGTCCGGCAACAGATCGTCTCACTTTTCGCGGGTTTACGCTTGACCCAACTCATTGATTATCTTAAAATAAGCGCACTTCTGCGATGTATCCCCATCAGTCGGAAGATTTGTGCCGGGGGGCGCACCAACCCGAGACAATGCCGGCGCGAAGGGAATCCATGTCCGAACAGGCCAGGAACCGGATCGAGCGACTCGTCCGCGAGTTGAACGAGCACAGCTACAATTACTACGTCAAGGGCGCTCCCACGGTCTCCGACGAGGAATTCGATCGATTAATGGGCGAGTTGGCGGATCTGGAATCCGGACATCCGGACCTCGTTCCATCCGACTCACCCAACCGCCGCGTCGGTTCCGACCTGAGCGGGTCATTTCCCACCGTTCGCCACGACGTCCCCATGCTCAGCCTGGATAACACCTACTCGGAGGCGGACCTGATCGAATTCGACACCCGCCTTCGACGGGACCTGCCGGGGGAAGACCTGGTCTATCTCGCTGAACTGAAGATCGACGGCGTCGCCCTGAGTCTCACGTACGAAAACGGACTTCTCGTTCGCGGCGTTACCCGCGGCGACGGGTTGCAGGGCGAAGAAATCACCCCCAACGTCCGTACGATCCGTTCCATCCCGCTTCGCTTGAGGGAACCCGTGGACCGGTGTGAGGTCCGCGGAGAAGTCTACCTGACCCGCGAGACCTTCAACGCCATTAACAAGGAACGGGAGCAGCGTGAAAACACGGCGGCGGGCTCCCTTAAGCTCCAGGACCCCCGGCTGGTCGCGGATCGCAACCTCAGCTTCTTTGCGCACGGGCTGCTGACGCCCCAACCGCAGCACGACCGCCATTCCGAAAGCCTGGAACGCCTGGAGCAGCTGGGTTTTGCCGTCAATTCCGAACGCCGGCACTGCAGTTCCACCGATGAAATCGTCACGTACTGGCGTGCGTGGGACCGGGGCCGCGAATCGCTGTCCTACGAGATCGACGGCATCGTCGTCAAGCTGGACGCCCTCGCCCAGCAGGCCAGGCTCGGCGCCACCGCCAAGAGCCCACGCTGGGCATTCGCCTTCAAGTTCTCGTCCGAACGCGTTCGGACGCGGCTGTTGAAAATCGCCCTGCAGGTGGGCCGCACGGGTGTGGTCACCCCCGTTGCCGAACTGGAACCGGTCCTGCTGGCAGGGAGTACCGTCAGCCGGGCTACGCTGCACAACGCGGAGGAACTCGAACGCAAGGACATCCGGGAAGGCGACACGGTTGTCCTGGAAAAAGGCGGCGACGTCATTCCCAAAGTCGTCGCCGTGGTCGAATCGGAACGTCCCGCGGAAGCCCTTCCGTTTGATTTCACAAAGACCTGTCCCGTCTGTGGATCCAACCTGGCGAGAGACGAATCCGAAGTTGCCATCCGGTGCGTCAACTCGGGGTGTGCGGCCCAGTTGAAGGGGCGCAACCGCGATGGATATCGAGGGCCTCGGACACGCGCTGGTGGACCAGCTCGTTGAGCGGGAACTGGTCCGGGACGTGGGAGACCTCTACTCGCTCGACGTTGAGACGGTGGCCGAACTGGAACGCATGGCCGAGACCTCCGCCCGCAACCTGATGAACGCCCTTGAGCGCAGCAAGTCGCGCCCCTTCCACAACGTCCTCTTCGCCCTCGGGATCCGGCACGTCGGCGCCACCGTCGCACGCACCCTGGCCGACCGCTTCGGATCCATCGACGAACTCCAAAAAGCCTCACCGGAAGATATTGAAGCCATTCACGAGATCGGTGGGGCGATCGCGGATAGCGTACTGAGGGACGAAAACAATGCGGCCGTGATCGATAAACTGAGGGAGGCCGGGCTCACGCTGGAAGGGGAAGAACCGACCGGGGCGGGCCCCAGGCCGCTGGAGGGCAAAACTGTCGTCATTACGGGCAGCCTCTCGCGCTGGGGCCGGCAGCAGGCCCAGGACGCGGTCCGTTCCGCCGGGGGCAAACCCACCTCCAGCGTCAGCAAGAAGACCGACCTTGTCGTTGCGGGAGAAAACGCCGGCTCGAAACTGGAGAAAGCGAAGGAACTCCAAAAGGAACTCGAAATTGAAATTCTCGACGAAGACGCTTTCGCCGAATTGATCGGCGTCGATTGACGACTACTTGACGCGACGGACAGACGGCACAACAATCGTTCGCCCGGGGCTCGATTTCCCCCGACCCGACGCACGCGATTCAGCCCTTTTCGCTTGACAGAAAACCGCCGCTTTGTTACACTTCCTCCACATTGCCCAGCGGTGGGGCTGTAGCTCAGCTGGGAGAGCGCATGACTGGCAGTCATGAGGTCGTCGGTTCGATCCCGATCAGCTCCACCAGGAAATCAGAAACAGGCTTGCGCCACGTTGCGCAGGCCTGTTTTGGTTATGGATGGTAAGGCGCCCTCACCCCGATCTAAGGAATGCGTGAGGAATGCGAGGCGGTGCCTGAGTCCGGCGCGATGGAGCACGCCCTCACCCGGCGCTGCGCGCCACCCTCTCCCAAGGGGAGAGGGTCTGGCTGTTGGACAGGGGAATCTAAGCGATAGGCAGCAACGAACTGCGCGACACTTTTTCCCAAGGGGAGAGGGTCTGGCTGTTGGACAGGTGACCCGACGCGATGGGCAGCAAGAAGATACGCGCGATACGTCAAGCCTGAGCTCTTGAGGGTGGAGCAGACATTCCTGTCTGGATAAACCGCTGGTTTCTATCAGATCCATGAGGAATGCGAGGCGGTGCCTGAGTCCAAAGCTACGGAGCACGCCCCCACCCGGCGCTGCGCGCCACCCTCTCCCAGGGGGAGAGGGTCTGGCTGTTGGACAGGTGAACCCAAGCGATAGGCAGCAACGAGCTTCCCGCTACTTTTTCCCATGGGGAGAGGGTCTGGCTGCTGTACAGGTGAACCGACGCGACGTGCAGCAAGAAGACACGCGCGATACGTCAAGCCTGAGCTCTTGAGGGTGGAGCAGACATTCCTGTCTGCTCACGTACATCAGACCGAGAGATA
>JAGWBX010000074.1:0-2122 GCA_021295655.1 Candidatus Latescibacterota bacterium | reverse complement strand
GCTTCGCGCTACTTTTTCCCAGGGGGAGAGGGTCTGGCTGCGGGACAGGTGAACCCAAGCGATGGGCAGCAACGAGCGTCACGACACTGTCGGGGCTGATTGCAGGTCAGGCAAGTCAGGCGCGCCGGTGGGGAGCGTTCTCGAGGTAAAGGCGTTTGGCCGGCGGGTGTTGCAAAATGCGACGGTCATCGGGCGATGGGCTCGATCACCCCGTTTTACGTTGACGGGTAATGTTGAGATTTATACCTTAATGGTGTACAAGAACTTAGCGCTGGAAATGTAAACCCGGGAGCATTACACGATGGCCAGAGGAAGACGGAAAAAAACCTCGAAGGGGACCAAATCAGGCGACGGGAACGAAGCGACTGATTTCAGGTCCGAACTCTGGGCGATGGCCGACGCGCTTCGTGGGAGCATGGACGCCGCAGAGTACAAACACGTGGTGCTTGGGCTGATCTTCCTCAAGTACATTTCGGACGCGTTTGAGGAAACCCACGGCAAATTGGTGGAGGAAATCGCTGATGGCGCGGATCCTGAGGATCCCGACGAGTACCGCGCCCAGAATATCTTCTGGGTACCGCCCGAGGCGAGATGGCCGAATCTGCAATCACAGGCACGCCAGCCCACGATCGGGCGAGCGGTGGACGATGCCATGGCCGCAATAGAACGGGACAATCCCGCCTTGAAAGACGTACTGCCAAAGGATTACGCGCGCCCGAACCTGGACAAGACACGCTTAGGGCAAGTCGTCGACATGGTCAGCAACATCCAGGTGGGCGGCGAGGAGGCGCGCGCCACCGACGTTCTGGGCAGCGTCTATGAGTACTTCCTGGAGCAGTTCGCGATTGCAGAGGGAAGGAAAGGCGGCGAGTTCTACACCCCGCGCTCCGTCGTTCGCCTCCTGGTTGAGATGTTGCAGCCATACGAGGGACGAGTCTACGACCCCTGCTGCGGGTCATCTGGAATGTTCATCCAGTCGATGGCCTTCATTGATGCGCACACGAGTGGAAACGGCAATGGCGGAAGCGCCAGGGAGAAGATCTCCATATACGGCCAGGAATCCAACTACACGACGTGGCGAATGGCACGGATGAACCTGGCGATACGAGGCATCGAGGGTCAGATCGCGCAGGGGGACAGCTTTCACAATGACCGGCACCCGGATCTGAAAGCCGACTACATCCTCGCGAATCCGCCCTTCAACGTTTCAGACTGGGGCGGTGATCGTCTGCGAGACGACAAACGCTGGGAGTTTGGAACGCCCCCGGTCGGCAATGCCAACTTCGCGTGGGTACAGCACTTCCTGCACCACCTTTCACCCCGAGGCTTCGCCGGCTTCGTCCTCGCCAACGGATCCATGTCGTCCAACCAGTCGAACGAAGGGGAAATCCGAAAGAACATGATCGAGGCCAACCTGGTGGACTGCATCGTTGCCCTGCCCGGTCAGCTCTTCCGGTCCACGCAGATACCCGCGTGTCTTTGGTTTTTGAAAAGGGCGCCCTCACCCGGGGGGGAGCGGCAGTCAAAGGCGCCCTCACCCGGCGCTGCGCGCCACCCTCTCCCAAAGGGAGAGGGTCTGACTGTTGGAAAGGTGGACCGAAGCGATGTGCAGCACCAGGATTCGCAACGGGCGGACGCAAAGGGAGGGGGTCATTACCGGGGTGGTTACGAGTTTTTCGGGCTGTTGGATCGGGCAAGAGAGATGAGAAGCCAGGCGACGCCCGCGGAAGCGTTCGCATGGGAGTTGCTCCAGAACCGACAATTCCTTGGCCTCAAGTTCCGACGCCAGCATCAGATTGGCGCCTATATCGTTGACTTTTACTGCCACGAGAAGCGGTTGGTTGTGGAATTGGACGGACCGGTCCACGAGGTCGATGAGCAACGTGAGGCGGACAGCAACCGCGATGCCATCCTGGAATCCCTGGTGATGACGGTTGTCCGAATCAAAAACGAACACATGCTGAAGCGCACCGAGGAAGCCCTCATCAAAATTGCCCCCGCCGAAACCTCCGCGCCCAGTGGGAGAAGGGCAAGGGTCAGGGTAAGCGAAATCCTGTTCATCGACGCCCGAAAGATGGGCCATATGATCGACCGTACCCGACGGGACCTCTCGCCGGAGGAC
>JAGWBX010000073.1 GCA_021295655.1 Candidatus Latescibacterota bacterium | reverse complement strand
AATGGTGCAGGATCAGCCGGAATTCCTCGTTCCCGACGCCAGGCACGTCCGTCTCGCACTCCGCGATCCCACCTGCCGGAAAGACTATGACGCACAGGTCAACCGCCAGTTGTTCGCGAGATTCCTGCGAAACCGGGTGATGGACTACTATGCCCGGGTCCGTATCCTGACGGATCGCCGGACCCTGGAATGGGTGGACCGCAGGTGCCTGCCCACGTTCGTGAGTCATTTCAGACCGCTCGGCCCCGTTCAATGGACGTCCAGTCTCCCAGACGTGTACTGGACCGTGAATCTGGTGCGCATCGCCACCCGGCCTTCCTGGGACGGGGAGGGCGCCAGGTTGGCGGTAACGCTCTCACACTGCATGCCGTTCTTCGACCACTACGAAATCCGCTTCGACAACGGGGCATGGCAGCGCTGTGAACCGCGTTTCGACTGGCCGATGCGGGAGGGGGTTCAGTCGCTGGCATGCAGGGGCGTGAATGCGATGAATCGCACAGGGGTTCCCAGCCGGATTGCGGTGGCGTACGCCCGGCCGCCCGTGGGAACCGGATACTTCTGATGCCGTCCATCACGCGAACGCGTTCAACGCCGAAGGGCTGGACATGTACCGGGCATTCGGCGAAGACCCGGAAGCGGAGGCGCCCGAAGCCCGCGAGAGTCGCCTGCTTTGGGACAAGCTCGCAAGGGACCGGCCGGCGCTGTGGATGAATATCCATGCGTTTGTGGGCTGGCGGGAAAACGGAGAATACCCTTACGACGGATGGTACGAGGTGGTCGATCCCGTCTTCCAGGATCCCGGTCGCGCGCGGCTGTACGAGGCCCTTTGCGATACGATGCGCCTGGAGACCGACGGCATGTCCACGCACGGCAGGGCCAACGTGCATCGTGAGAATACAATGTGCTATCAGATGGCCCGGAGGCTTGGAATCCCCAGTGTCTTTTATGAAATCAACCTCGCCACGGCCGGGCCGCACGGCGCCGCGCGCCGCGCGATCCACGTGTTCAAACGGGCGGTCCATACGCTGCTCAACAGCCGGTGAGACGGGGAGTACGGAATGAATCGCGTTTTTTTTTGGTTGTTTCTCATCATGATCCTTTGGGGTGGGGCGCTGTGGGCGGATTCGCCCCGTTTCGTCGACGTAACGGCGTCATCGGGCATTGACTTCCGGCATATCCACGGCGGGACGGGCAGGAAGTACTTCGTGGAGACGATGGGGTCCGGGGTCGCGTTTCTGGACTACAACAACGACGGTCGGCTGGACGTATTCGCCGTCAACGGAGGGACGTTGCCCGGCTATGCCGGACCTCCCCCGCGGAACCGGCTGTACCGGAACGCCGGCGAAGGTCGCTTCTCGGACGTGACGCGGTTCGCGGGGGTGGGCGAAACGGCCTACGGCATGGGTGTCTGCGCCGGAGACTTCGACAACGACGGGCACGACGACCTCTACGTGACGTGCTACGGGCCGAACAGCCTGTTCCGGAACAACGGAGACGGGACGTTCAGAAACATAGCAACGGAGGCCGGCGTCGCCGGCGATGCCACGTGGAGCGTGGGGTGCGCCTTCCTGGATTACGACGCGGATGGATTCCTGGATCTCTACGTGGCCAATTACGTGGACTATTCGATCGCCTCCCCGGAGACGGGGCTGCGGCCCTACGTTTCCCGGTCCGCACGTCCTTCGGAGGAAGGCAGGTTCTATCCGCATCCCGACAACTTCAAGGGGGCGGCGGACCGTCTGTATCGCAACATCGGCAAGGGGACGTTTGCCGACGTGACGAAGCCGGCGGGCGTCTTCGATCCCGGCGGCAAGGGGATGGGGATGGCGTGCACCGACGTGAACGGCGACGGCGCCGTGGACGTCTTCGTGGCCAACGACATGACGCCCAATTTTCTCTATCTGAACCAGGGTGACGGGCGTTTTGTGGAGAAGGGACTGCTGTCGGGCGCGGCTTACAGCGGGTCGGGAGAGCTTCAGTCCAGCATGGGCGCGGACTTCGGCGATTTCAACCGGGACGGCCGCCTGGACCTGGCAGTTACCAATTTCAGGCTGGAGGGCGCCGGGCTCTACCGGAACGAGGGCGGCGCCCTCTTTACGGATATCTCCTCGATATCAGGGGTCAGGACCCCCACGATTCCCCACGTGGGATGGGGTATGGGATTCCTGGACTACGACAACGACGGCTGGACCGATTTACTGATGGTGCACGGCCACGTACTCGACAACGCGGACCGGGTGGGGAGTGTCTATCCGCAGCCCGCCATCCTGATGCGAAACAGGGGCGACGGCCGGTTCGTCGACGTCACGCGCGAGGTGACGGACGACCTGTCCACGCCGGTTCCCGGCCGGGGCGCCGCCTTCGGGGACTACGATAACGACGGCGACGTGGACGTGTTCGTACTTACGGTGAACGGCGCCGCGCGGCTGCTGAGAAACGAGGTGGGCAACCGGAATCGCTGGTTGCGGATAAAACTGGTCGGGGCCGCACGGGAGCATCCTGAGCGTTCACGCGACGCCGTGCGCCGGTCCAACCGCAACGGCATCGGCGCCCGGGTGACGGTGTGGACCGGCGGCCGCGAGCAGACCCGCGAGGTCAGGAGCGGATCAAGCTATCTGTCGCAGAATGACTTACGTCTTCATTTCGGACTCGGAAATTACGAAGCGGCTGATTCCGTCAGGGTCCGGTGGCCCGGTGGCGCCGTGGACCGGTTGGGGCGCCTATCGGCAGATCGGGAGATCGTTGTGAGAGAAGGGGAGTCGGGCCCATGAATCCCGGGAGCACGGGCTGGCGGAACGGCATCCTGATCGGGTTGTTCGCCGCGTTGCTTTTCCATACGACGGCGGGGGCCGCCAGCCGGCGTGAGATCCGGTACATCGGGCCGCCGGTGAGCACGTTGAACAGCTATCTGTATACGGGGGGGATGTACGCGCAGATCACGCTGGGCACGAAAGAGGGCCTGGTTCAACTGGGGCCCGAAAGAGGGCTCATTCCGGCGCAGGCCGAGCGATGGGAAATCTCCGAAGACAGATTGTCGTATACGTTCCACCTCCGGGGGGACAATCGCTGGTACGACGGCACGACGGTGACCGCGCGGGACTACAGGGCCGCCTTCATCTATCAGATGGAACCGGGGCGCGAAAGCAAGTGGCTATGGGACACGCCGTTGCAGTACGTGGTGAAGGCGATGGATTTCAGAAACGGCGCGGCGCGGGAGGACGAGGTGGGCGTGGACGTGGTGGACGACTTCACCCTGCGCTTCCGCCTGGCGAGGCCGTATCCCGCATTCATGAACGCCATGGTCACGGGAAGCATGTTTCCGATTCACCGGGGTTCTCTTGAAGCGCACGGAGACGCGTGGCACAAGCTGCCCAACTACCAGGGGAACGGGCCGTACAGGATTGTGGAATGGGAACTCAATTCCCACATCGTCCTGGAGCCGAATCCGCAATACAATCTGCCCCGTGGCAATCTGGAGCGGATACACAGCCGATTCGCCGGCAGACCGCTGGAAGGTTATCAGAGCGGAGAGATCGACTTCGCACTGCTGCCGACGATCGCCGATATCCACTACGCCAGACACCATCCCGATCTGAGCGATGAACTGGTCCTGACGCCCACGAGCGGGCTCTCCTACGTGAGATTCCTGTTCTCGAAGCATCCGGTCTACTGGGACGCCCGCGTTCGGCGGGCGATTGCCCTCGGGTTCGACAAGCGCCGGATTGTGGACGCGATCTTTCTCGGGCGGGAGACGCCGATGCATATGCTCTCCACGCCCGCAATGCCGGATTGGGATCCCGAAATCGGGATGAGATTCGACCTGGATGAAGCGCGGCGGTTGCTCTCCGAGGCCGGCTTTCCGGATGGAAAGGGCATTCCCGAATCGGTGATTCTGATCCCGTCGTATCTGGCGCCGGAGATGGTTTCGCAGTTTGTGGTGATCGCCGCCATGCTGGAAGAGAACCTGGGCATCCGGTTCAGGATCGACAATCAGGAACTGGGAGTGTACGCCGACAAACGGGTGTCCCTGAATCCATCGGACTATGCCGGCATGTGCTTCGCGGCGTCGGGAGCGCCGTGGCCCAATCCCATCTACGGCACCCAATGGATCGAAAACGTCCAGTGGACGGACGATCCCGAAATCTACGGCGCATGGTGGGAGGGACAGCGCCGGATTTTGCAGATCCGATCGGGCATGGTCAGGCTCGAAGGGGGGGAGAATCCTGTCGATTTCGAGCCCGTCCACCGGCGGATCGGGGCGTACGCGGACTCGGTGATGTCGCTTTTCGCGAACGGAACACACGGGCCGCACCTTCGGCGGCAGGCATTGGAGGCCACGAGCGGATGGCGGCAGACCGCGGACGAGATCCTGCAAACGGCAGGGGAACCGGATGCGGACCCGGCCTGGTGCTGGAAGGCGATCAATGTCACGCTTCTCCAGGTCATGCAGTACCATTTCCAGTGGTCTCACACCAGCGAACTTCGCTGGCGCCTGGAGGAAATGCGTCAGGAAGCGCACCACGCGCGGGAGCCGTCCCGGCAGGCTGAGATCAACCGCGAAGTGCACCGCCTGGTGCAGGCATTCAGCTGGGATTTCCCGCTCCACGTTGCCAACGCCACGGCGCTGGTCAGGCCCTACGTGAAGGGGCTGAGATTCTGCGCCTACTGGTGGGCCAATCCCATGTACCTGAAATGGATCGATATCGATGACAGCGGCCGCCGATTGTAAGGCGAGATACCGAACCGGAGAATCGTCATGGTGATGTTCTTCTTCCGCCGCGTCGGCCAGATTTTCTTGAGCCTGATCGCGATTCTGGTCATCACGTTCTACCTGATGCACGCCGCGCCCGGCGATTTCTTCAATATCGAACGGCTGATGAACCAGCAGGTAACGGGCAGCCGGCTGAGCCAGTTCGAGGAAAAGAGCCAGACGCTCATGCTCTGGGAGGAGCGCTACGGCGAGAACACGCCCGTCTGGAAGCAGCTCCTGATTTATCTGCGGCACGCGGCCGCGCTGGACTTCGGACCCTCGTTCCGTTACCCGGATACGACCATCCAGGAGATGATGACGAAGGCCTTTCCGCGGACGTTCGTCCTGGCCTTTTCGCCGATGCTTCTGGCCCTTCTGATCGGCATTCCCATGGGCATCGGGGCGGCGCTGTACCGGAATACGTGGATCGACCGTGCGACCATGTTCGTTTCCATGCTGGGCATCTGCATCCCGTCGTACGTCATCGCCCTGCTCGTGATCGTCTTCTTCGCCGTGACGCTTCAGTTGTTTCCCACGTCCGGGTGGGGGACCTGGGAATACGCGGTGCTTCCGGTGATGGCCATGGTCTTTCAGCCCGTTGCGGGCATCGCCAGGTACGTCCGGGTGAGCCTGATCAAGGAACTGGGCGAAGACTACGTGCGAACGGTCTTCTCGAAAGGGGGAAACCGAAATAAGGCGGTTTTCCGCCACGCATTGCGGAATTCGCTGATCCCCCTGCTGACCATTACCGGGCCGCAGTTTGCCAATCTCATGGTGAGCACGGCGTTTATCGAGGAAATTTTCAATATCCCCGGCCTGGGTAAGCTGTTCGTGGCCGCCGCTGGGACCCGGGACTATCCGATGATCATCACGTCCACCCTGTTCTTCGGATTCCTGATTATGTTGATGAACCTGCTGGTGGATATCGGATACGCGCTGATCGATCCGCGCATACGGGCGGGTGTTCTGTCCCGAAAATAGGTTGCGGGAATAAAAACGACGAGTCGCCCGGCTCGCAAGGCGTCTGAGCGCAGACGACCTGTGCAAGGTCGGTGAGTGAAGGCACTTCGACAAGCTCAGCACAAGCAACGTCAAAAGACGGGATGAATCGGCCTGCCTGTGCGTGCTATCTCACGCACGCAGACAGGCGTTTGAATGGTGAGATATTTTTGGGACAGGACACGAATTACCGGCAGAACAGGGGATGATCTCACAGGAGGAGATAACGCGTGGCTGCGCTGAATCGTTCCGGCCGTCTGCTGTCCGATGCAGATGAGTCGTCGCCCGCGCCGAGGATTTCGTACTGGGGCGCCGTCTGGCGGCGATTCGCCTCGAACCGTCTGGCCGTGCTGAGCCTCGGGTTTGTGATTGCGATGGTTCTGGCGGCAGCCCTGGCGGATTATATCGCACCGTACGGGTATAACCAGATCGACCTGGACAACGCGTACCAGCCGCCGTCCTGGCGGCATATCGCCGGGACGGACGAGGTGGGGCGGGATATTTTCAGCCGCCTGATCTTCAGCCTTCAGACGGCCCTGGCCGTTGCGTTCGGGGCCACGGTGATTTCGGTGGCGATCGGGGGCCTGATCGGCGCGGTCGCGGGGTACGCGGGCGGTGTTGTGGACAACGTGTTGATGCGGTTTACGGACGTGATGTACGCGTTCCCGGGGTTTCTGTTCAGCATCATCCTGGTGTCGGTCCTCGGCCGGGGCATCGTGACGATTTTCATCGCAATCGCCGCCACCGGCTGGGTGGGGTTCGCCCGGCTGATGCGCGCCCAGGTCCTGTCCATCAAGAACCTCGAATACGTGGAGTCGGCGCGCGCGCTCGGGGCAACCCATCAATACGCGATCCGGCGTTACGTGCTTCCGAATTCCCTCGGTCCGCTGATCGTTGCCATCGCGTTCATGGTTCCCGGCCTGATGATGACGGAGTCGGCGCTGAGCCTGCTCGGCCTTGGGGTGATGCCTCCCCGGCCCAGCTGGGGGGTCCTGATCCAGGTGGGAAGCCTGAATTTCAGGGCCTTTCCGTATCAGCTTACGTGGCCGGCCGCCACGTTCGCGCTTGCGCTGCTGTCATTTACGTATCTGGGCGACGGGCTGAACGACGCGTTCAATCCCAGGGAGTAGGTACTGCGGTCTTTGAGAGGCGCCCCGGTGTCCACGCTCCTCGACATCCGTAATTTGAAAACGTACTTCTATCGTCGCGACGGTGTGGTGCGGGCGGTGGACGGGATTTCGTACGAGGTTGGAGAACGGGAGAGCGTGGGGATCGTCGGGGAAAGCGGCAGCGGCAAGAGCGTGAGCATGCTGTCCGTTGTGAGGCTGATCGGAGGACGTGGAAAGATTGAGGCCGGCGAGGTGGTCTTCGGCGGACGAAATCTGCTCGAACTGGATGAAAGGGCGCTTCAGGACATTCGGGGAAACGACGTCGGGTTCATCTTTCAGAACCCCCAGACCTCCCTGAACCCGACGATGCGCAGCGGCCCGCAGATCGCGGAACCCATTCTGTGGCACGGTCGGGCCGACAGGAAGCGTTCGTTCGAGCGCGCGGTCTCGCTTTTGGAAGAGGTGGGCATTCCCGCGCCGGCGTCGCGGTACCGGAACTACCCGTTCGAACTGTCCGGAGGAATGAAGCAGCGCGTAATGATCGCGATGGCGCTGAGTTGCGAGCCGAAGCTGATGATCGCGGACGAACCCACCACCGCGCTGGACGTCACGACGCAGGCGCAGATCATGGATCTGTTGAACAGGATGAAAGCCTCGTACGGTATGTCCACCGTGCTGATTACGCACGATTTCGGCCTGGCCGTGGAGTTCAGCGACAGAATTGTCGTGATGTACGCGGGCAGGGTTGCCGAAATTGCGCCCACACGTGAATTTCTGAATTCCCCCAGGCACCCGTATTCCATCGGGCTGCTGGAAAACGCGAAGATGGTCCGGGGACGTCTGGATACCATCCCCGGGCAACCGCCTGACATGACCCGGCCGCCGTCGGGTTGCCGCTTCCATCCGCGCTGCTCCCGCGCGACGGACGTGTGCCGCGAAGAGGACCCCGGCATCACCCGGATATCGGACGACCATTCCGTCAGTTGCTGGCACCATGATGCGTAAGAAGCGACTTGGAAAATAACACTAGAAACGACGAAACACGCGAAAAAAACGAAATATCCGTGGCTGAGAACAATTGCCACAGGAGGCGCATAACCACAATGTTGCACATAAAAAAACAGCAACTCGGCAACGAGACGATAAGCCCTGAAACGGGGCGTAACGGTCGTTAAAAAGGACATTCTTTCAGTTTACGTCCAGTGACCTGGTGTATCCTGGTAATCAGCCGTTAAATCACCTTTATCTACTTACATACTATTCGGTTTTACTTCCCCGAAGAATTTCGAATCAGGGTTAAAAGTCCTTCAGCAGCCCCGCACGGTCCGCGTAATCGAAGAATCGAAGAAGATCGCGCCAGATAACGCTGATGGAGTCGCCCGTCGCGCGGATGACCTCGTACCCGAATCGCGTCTTGTCGAAATGCCCTACGGACGGGAACGTGGATATCATGTTCATTTCGATGTCCCGCAGACCTGCGTGTACGTACTTCTCGTCGCCGGTGATCTCCCATGCGTAACCGATACTTTCACGCAGGGCGGAAAAACCGATGTAGCTCATCGGCGTCTCGTTTCCGGGCATTGAGAGGTAGAGTCCTTCCGGCGTGCGAACGTCTTCGCTTGCCAGAAAGTCACACAACTTCAGGAACGAGTCCCGGCTGAGGGACTTCCCGAACGTCTGGTAGTGGTATGCCAGCCCGGTAGCGGCAATGCTGCCCATCACCGCCTGCTGGTAGGGGATGGGGCCCCAGCCGCCGCTGCATCCGCCGTTGGGTTCCAGCGGGTCCGGTCCCTCGGAAAATGAAGCCGCAATCGTCTCCGCTGCCTCGGCGTACCGCTTTTCCCCTGTTGCCCGGAACACGCTGCACAGCGCGATCAACGGCCACCCCCGGTCCCTTGCGCCGCGCAGCCCGCCGCCCGTCGCCACCTTTCGGCAGATGAGATCGGCCACGCCGCGCGCGGATTCCAGCGCCGGAGTATACCCGCAATAATAGTAGTACGATAGAAATCCCTCCGCCCACATGTGAGAGAGGTGGCAGTTGGGCTTCCCGTCCGCCCCCACGTGAAAGGCGCCATGGGAGGTCCATCCGCCCTGCTCGTCGAAGTGATCGTCGAAGTGGATGATATCCAGGTCCATCACGTGCCGGATCGCGGATTCGAAGGTGTCGAGATAGAGGTAATTGCCGGTGCGTACAAGCTGCAGGTACACGGTCTGGCCGAAGTCGTGCTCACAATTGGCCATGAAATCCGCGCGTCCCCAGGATGCGCTCATCAGCTGCTCGTAGTCGCCGTAGTCCATCATCCCCAGGCGCCGGTCGTATCCCAGGAATTGCTCGAATTCCAGGCGGAACTTCTGTTCAATGCCCCTGTATTTTTCCGGCTGATACCGGAACACGGGGCCGACCGCGCCGGAGTCGATAAACCAGTCCGGAGACGAGAAGACAACGGGAAACTGATACGCGAAGTGCCAGTCCGCCAGCCGCGCCGGGGCGGCTCTGCCGGTGTACGCCCGCAGCTTGACCTGATGCGACTTGGCCTGTCCCTGGAAGATCGAGAGCGGCCCCGCGGCTTCGGGCCAGAGATCCAGAACGATTCTGTCGGCGTCCGCGGAAAACCCCTTGGGCCACTGCTGGACGAACTTCCGGACCGAGGCCGCCAGCCCGCCTTCACCGTCCCCCGCGGAAATCCAGCCGTGAGACCGGCCGATCTGTGTCTCGCCGTCGTCCACGTCGGCGTCGATCATGGCGTCGTACATGGCCGTACGCGGGGCGTCGGTCAACAGGCCTCGAATCGGCCGGGCCGACGTGATCAGGCCCTGGTTCCCAACCGTGGCAATGGGACAGGTTGCGAATTCGTCGGCGCCGCCGATGGCGTGTTCCACAACAAGCCGCACCGCCCGCAACTGCCGCAGACGCGGACTTTCCAGATCCACGCTCGGGGTACCGATACCCTGGGCCAGTTTCAGCCGTTCCGGGACCTCCCGGTAGGGCTCATCGTGGATGAACCGGTACTCCACCTCCAGATCCCCGGCGCCGGCGAATACCGTAACCCGGAAAACAAGTGAAAACAGCTTTCGACCGGCGTCGTCACGGTGCGTGCCTTTCCTGCTCACAACCAGCATTTTCGCGGTGGATCTCTCAATGCGGGGTTCTCCCTCGAGCCGGCTCGAGTATGCAACGCCCGCTTCGTCTTCGATCTGTGCGCTTACGGTCCGGATACACGCCCTGTCTCTCCTGTTGCACGCGACCAGAAACGCCTTTCCGGAAGCAGGAAGCACAAACCGCAGAACGCCGTTGTCGACCTCGATTCCCGCCTCTGTTTCCAAAATCGTAATCTCGGGACCCGTATCGGGTTCCCGCGAATCCTCCGCCCACGTCAGCGCATAATGTTTCCTTCCGTTGCGGTCAAAGTGCACCGGAAACTGAAGCAGCACCCACTTCAGGGACCCGTCGGGCCATCGGGCCAATGCTTCCGAAGCGAGAGGCAGGACCTGGCCGGTCTCATCCTTCAGGGTCAGCCTCGCGGAATCCGTCAGAGATCCCTCCGGGAACGGGAGTCCCCTGCACAGCCACTCTCCACGGCGCGGCACCCTGATTTCGTTCGCCAGCGTGATATCTACGGCCATGAGACGATCCTTTCAGTATCGATCCGCTGTGGGTCCGCGGTCGCGTCGTTCCCCGGGCGTCCGCGGAATTGGGAGGCCCTGATTGTGCTTGCATCGGGGGGTACCCGGGCCTACTTTTCGACGACGTGCCGAGGTTGCCGGGACCAAATCACAACGCACGAGGTTGCGGGTCCAATATACGTCGCGCCTTTTTGGGTTTCAAACCCTTTTGCCGATCTCCATACCAGAACCACGATGCATTCACGGGCGGGGCTATGTCGGAACCGTTGTTGCGGGTTGCGGACCTGAAAATGCATTTCTACCAGGGCCGGGACGTGGTGAGGGCCGTGGACGGGGTGACGTTTCAGATCCACGGTAACCAGACGTTCGGCCTGGTTGGAGAAAGCGGCAGCGGCAAGTCCACGCTCGCCCGCGCGGTCCTGCGACTGTACGAGCCCACCGCGGGGCGGGTTTATTTCGAGGGACGGGACGTGTGCTCGCTCTCCGGCAGGGAACTGCGCGCACTGCGGCGGAAGATGCAGATTGTCTTTCAGGACCCGCTGGCGTCCCTGAACCCGATGATGAGCGTGGGCGCCATTGTGGGGGACGCCCTGAAGATCCACAGGGTGGGCACGAAGCGGCAACGGGAAGACGAGGTTGGCCGGCTGCTCGACCTGGTTGGCGTGGGGCGGCGATTGGCGGACACGTTTCCGCACGAGTTCTCCGGCGGGCAGCAGCAGCGGGTTGCCATCGCCCGCGCGCTGGCCCTGAAACCGCAATTCGTGATCTGCGACGAGCCGGTCTCCTCGCTGGATCTTTCCATCCAGGCGCAGATTCTGAACCTTCTGGAATCCCTGCAGGAGCGCTTCGGTCTGGCGTACCTGTTCATCTCTCACGATTTGAAAGTCGTTGAACACCTCTCGGACGTCGTGGGCGTCATGTACCTGGGGAAGCTCGTGGAGGTGGGCCGGACGGAGGCCCTGTACGGGCGGCCGCGCCATCCGTATACGCAGATTCTGCTGTCGTCAGCTCCGCGTCTCAACCCGGATGCACAATCGGAGCGGATCATCCTGGAGGGGGAGGTGCCGAGCCCCGTCGATCCCCCAACGGGCTGTGCGTTCCATCCGCGGTGCCCTTATCGCATGGACCGGTGCAGTCAGGAGACGCCGCAGCTGATGCAGGTCGGGCCCGGACATCGGGCCGCGTGCTTTCTCACGGAAGGAGGAATCGAATGAAACCGGAACGGGTCCACGTAACTTACGGACCGCGGGAAGCGCCGCGTTTCGAAGTGGAGATGATTACGGACACAGCGGGGCGCCTGCAGACCGGAGGCAGCGGCGCGAGTTGCTGGGGGTATAACCAGTCCAACATCGTCCGTTCGGGCGAGGACGTCTACGCGCTGAGCTGGCGGGACGATATGACGCTTGTGGTATTCCGGCGCGTCGGCGACGGGCGGTGGGAGCCAAGCGACCCCCTGCCTCCGGTGCCGCAGAACGGCAACCTGCTTGTGGACCGCGCCGGGCGGCTGCACGTGATCGCGGGTGAGAACGGCAGTTACCACGCCATCTTCGATCCGCCGGGCCAGGTCGACAGGTTCACGATTCAGGAATACGCCGCCGCGGACAGCCGCTTCGGCGCGTCGATCGACGCCGCCGACCGGATCTTTGTCGCCGGCGGGCTGCCAACCATGGCCTGGTACGTGCTGGACCCGGAAACAGGCTATCGTCCGGTGGCGTCGGGCAGCGTGAAGCACGAGCAGAACCGCGGTTACAACTTCGTGATCCTCAACGGCTCGGAGGCGCACACGATTTCCAGCGACGACTATTTCCTGGCCGGAGAGCAGTTTCCCAACCAGACGGTGAAGCTGAGGGACCGTGAGACCGGAAAGATCAGGATGGTTGAAACGCCCCGTGGCATTTACCCTGTCCTGAAGGCCTATTATTACACCTGTCCGGACGTGTTCGAGGCCCCGGAAGACTGGCGGATGACGGTCATCAGCGACGTGTCCGATACATTCGACGGTTGCGCCAGGGGCACGACCGATCATCAGGACCTGATGATGGATACGCAGGGGCGGGTGCACCTGACGTACTACGAAAACCGGCAGCCCGCAACCACCGTATGGGCGGGAAGGGGTCAGGATCCCGGAAACAGCCTGCTCTACCACGCGGTTGGCGAACCCGGCGGGCCGTTCGAACACTATTGTTTGGGCAACTTCAACGGGGGCGGACGGCCGCTTCCACTACTTCCTGACCCGCGGGGGGCGGAGCAACGCGGAGGGCGTCTGGTACGCGGCGGGCGAAGACGGACGCCGGGACCGGATCAGCGAACCGGTTCAGCTGGAAATGCCATCCCGGCTATGGCACTTTTTTACCAATACGACGCGTGCCGGCGGAACCCATGCGCCCTTTGTGGACTGCTACTGGACGGGGCCTTCCGAGCAGAACAGCAACGAAGTGTTCTACGGACGATTGACACCGTGAACGGGGGATGACTGAAGAAGATTCCGTGGTCGGGCCCCGGCCGTGACCGCCGCGTCGATCAGTTTTTTTCGAGGCGGGTCAGGTCGGCGCGGGCCGCTTCGTCCGACGGATCCAGCGCCAGGACGCGCTTCAGCGCCCGCCGCGCCGCTTCGGTTTTTCCCGCCCGCTCGTAGAGCGCGGCAAGCGACCGGTGCGCCGGGGCCATGCGCGGGTCCCGCCGGATCGCCTCTTCGAATGCGGCCGTGGCCTGCCGCCACCGCCGCTGGCGCTCGAGGACCGCGCCCAGGGCCAGGAAGTGCCGGGGCGACGGCGCGAGCCGGACCACCCGTTGCATCGCCCGTGCGGCAATTCCCAGGTCCCCTGTTTCGGCGGCCGCCATGGCCAGCCGGACGTGCGCGCCTGTAAACGTGCTGTCCCGCGCCGCGGCCCGGCCAAACGCGGCGGCGGCATCCCTGGTCCGCCCCCTGGATGCGTAGATCCGGCCGAGGCGATCGTGCAGTTCGGGGTTTTCGGGATGGCGCAGCACCGCCCGCTCCAGAACGTCCAGCCTGTGCCCTTCCCTGGACAGCCGTTTGAATGCCTCCATTTCCCGTCTCCCTTCCTCCTGACGTCCCTGAAGCATGACGGCGCGTCCCAGCCCGTACCGGGCCCTGGCGTGATCCGGGTCCAGCGCGATTGCCCGGCGGAATGCCGCTTCGGCTTCGGTCAGGCTGTCCATCCTCAGCAGAATGTCGCCCAGCCCGTAATAAGCGCCCGCGTGTGACGGCGCGTACCGGACGGCCTCACGGTACGCATCGACGGCTTTCCGGTTCTCCCCGATAACGGCGTATGCCTCCGCAAGGGCGGACCGCGCGTCGGCGAAGTCATGCGCCAGCCGGACGGCCCGCCGGAGCGCCGGAACGGCGTTTGCGGCCCTGCCCAGCATCATCAGCGCCCGACCCAGCATAAAAGGCGCGTCCGGGTTCGACGGGTCCGCTTTTTCGGCCCTGCCGAAGGCGTCGGCGGCCCGGGAAGCGTTGCCCCTGGCGGCTTCCACGTCTCCCACCCCGAGCCACGCGGTTGAAGAGGCGGGGTTGAGAACCGCCGCGCGGTCGTACGCCTGCAGTGCCTTGTCCAGGTAACGCTCGCGTTTGTAATAGGCCGCGAGTTCCAGCCAGGCCGGCAGAAGGTCGGGTTTCAGGGCTACCGCCCGTTTCAGAGCGGCTTCACCGTCTTCCCCGTTGCCCAGTTTCAACTCGACGGCCCCCAGCCGGTATTCAAGCTCCGCGCTGCCTGGCGCCAGCCCCACCGCGCGCCGGAACGCCCCCGCCGCCGCGGCGAGGTCGTTTCGTGCAACGGCGAGAAGCCCGAGGGCCCGGTGCGCGTCCGGCAGGTTCGGAGCAAGGTCCGCCGCCCGCCGATAGGCGCGTTCGGCCATAGCCAGTTGGCCCATTCGCTGGTACACGGCGCCAAGGACGACGTGGGTGTGCCGGTAATCCGGTTCCAGACGGGACGCGCGCTCCAACATCGCCGCGGCGTCGTCCATCCGTCCCATTTGCGCGCGAAGGATGCCGAAATTGTGCCAGACCTGAGCCGATTCGGGCGCCAGTTCGGAAGCCCGCGTCATTTCGCGTGAAGCGGCCTCCAGCCGGCCGGCGCCGGCGTGTTCAAGCCCGGACTCCAGCGCCTGCCGCGCGGCCGGCGGCATTGCCGTTTCCGCCGCGGTACGGACGAAACACAGTATGGCGGCGCAGAACGCCGCAACGAATAAAGGCGTCTTCCGGACGAACGTCTGGGGACGCGTCATCAGAACGTCCTTTCCTGTAGATACGGTACAAATGTAGAACCGAGTGGCGATCCTTGCAAGTCTACCTCGGCCCCGTCCGGTGGTGGAGATGGGGGTTTTTCCGTGTCATTCCGTCGCCGCAAAGAAATATCAGGACCTCGAATCGGAACAGACGGAAACCATCCGGCAGGCACGGTTGATTTTTTTCTGATGACCGGTCGCTTTTTTCTTTTTTTCTTAGCGCAGCTAATATTATCTTAAGCACAGATAATATGAGCCCATCATCGGCCGAAAGCAATACTGAAGCAATTTAAACTGAATCCAACTCATAATTTATCAGCCGGCTGTCAGGCGGCCGTCGTTCGGAAAGGAGGTCCGAAGTTATGAAGGCAACGGGCATTCTCAGATTGGCGCTCGTCCCGGTCCTGGGCGCGTTTATTCTGTTCGGACTCGGCATCACGTCCGCCCCGCGTGCACAGGAGTTGCGCTACGCGCTCGGGGTCCACGGGTCCATGTTGCGGCCGGCGGGGCCGTTCAAGGGTTGGTACAATATTTCGCCGGCGTTTATCGGGCAGCTGACGTACCAGGTGTCCGACAGAACGATGACGGAAGTGGAGGTGACGTACTCCCCGCTGTCGGACGCCGGTCTTTCGGACCGCCAGTTCACCTGGCACAACGGACTCGGGGCCGCTAACGGTACCCGCGTAAAGAGCCCCGGCGCCGAGGCGAATATGTGGATCGGCGGCATCGTGGTCAACGGATTGCGCACGTTCAAGCCCGACCGGGCCGGGCAAAGCGTTCCGTACATTTCGGCCGGCATCGGTTTCCTGAGGTATACCCACGAGGTGTCGGGTCTGATCTGGCCGGGGCAGGTGGGCGAACAGATCCGGACGGATTCGCAGGGCATGGCGGAAACCACGGTGGACGAGGACGTGGCGCTGTCGGTCAACACGGGGCTGGGTTTCTACCACCGGACGTCCGATCAGTTCCTGGTGGACTTCAGGTTCCGTTGGAACGTATCGATGGGCGAATTAAGGCCCTACGAAGACTGGGAACTGAAGAAGACGTTTCCGATTTTCAGTTTCAACCTGATGGTCGGCGTCAAGTACTTCATGCGCTAGCGTTCTGTCCCGGAACAGGTTGCCTGAATTCGGCCGCAGAGTCGCCCGGCTCGCAAGGCGCTTGAGCGCAGTCGACCTGCGTAAGGCCGGCAAGCGAGGGGAACGCAGCGAGACGGGATGAATCGGCCTGCCTGTGCGTGCTATCTCACGCATGCAGACAGGCGGCCGGATGGCGAGGAATTATCGGGACAGGACACTGATGAGCACACGGACCGCAGCGGCTGTTCTTCTCCTCGTCTTCGTGGTCCGCCCGGAAACCGAGGCGCGGCCCAAACGGGTGTTTCAGGTCCCGAACGCCAATGCGGCCCGGTGTCGCACCTGCCACCTCGACAGGGGCAGAACAACCACCAGGCTGGATATTCCGCTTTCCGAGACCACGCATGAAGCCATAAACGAGGGCGACGGGATCTGCGCAAGCTGCCATACGTACACCAGCGGCGGCGGTCCCCTGAACCCCTTTGGCGTGACTGTCAAGAATGGATTCCTGTCCGAGGCAGGATATGCCGGCAATGTAACGTGGGGCCCCAGCCTGGCGCAGCTTGACTCGGACAGGGACGGATTCACGAATGGAATGGAACTCGGCGATCCGGCGGGCGCATGGCGGTCCGGCGACCCGGCGCCGGGGCGAAGGTTGTCGCTCAGCAACCCTGGTATTTTCAGCAGCGTTCCGGTACCATCGCGTCAACGGTCCGATTTCAACGCGGACGGGAAGGTCGACTTTGCGGACTTTTCAAGCTTCGCCGCCGCATTCGGCAGCAGCCGGGGCGATGCCGATTTCAATCCGGTATTCGACCTGAACGGAGACGACGTCGTAAACTTCCAGGACTTTATCAGTTTCGCGGGGGACTTCGGCGAAGGCGAATGAATGCGTCTCCGGAGACCCGCTCGAGACTGCCTGAATCCGCTTCAACCGGTTTGGCAACAGGGAGGACCGCCTATGGAGAGGATCGCAGATCACGGAGAATTCGACGGTTGGATCATACACGGGATTATCAGCCAAGGAGTTGGGGTATGAAGCGTGGATTATTGGTTTTGGGCATGATTGCGGCGCTTTGCCTGCTGGCGGGGCCGGCGCAGTCCCAGACCTTCTACGGCAAGATTACCGGACAGGTGACCGACGCGGACGGCGGGGCCCTGCCCGGAGCCAATGTCGTGGTCGATGGGACGCGCTTCGGAGCGACGTCCGACAGCGAAGGGTATTACGTCATCATCGGTGTCGAGCCCGGGCTATACACCCTGAAGGCATCGATGGTCGGTTACGAAGCGGTGATCAGGGAGCGGGTGAAGGTGGCCGCGGGCCTGACAACGGTGTCCGATTTTACGCTCCGGGAATCGGCGCTGGAGGCCGCTGAAATCGTGGTGAGGGCCGAGCGGCCGCTCGTGGAAGTGGACCGGACGTCCAGCGAGGCGAAGATATCCTCGCAGGAGATTGCGCAGGTACCTATCATCAGGGGCGTCAGGGAGCACCTGCAATACGCCGTGGGCACGAACGTGAACGACAGCCCCGGCAACGGCGTGCGCATCCGGCATATGAGCTATTATTCGATGCGCGCGGCGCAGACCTGGACCTTCGACGGCATTGAATTGATGAACCTGGATACGTCCCAGCAGACGGCCCCCAGGCAGTACACGAACCTGCCGGTAACGGCCGTCGGGGAGATGGGGCTGGTCAGGGGCGGGGCGGATGCCTCGCAGGCGTCGTCGCCCGCGGGCGTGGTGAACATCATCAGCCGGGAGGGCTCGCGGATTTACCGCGGCGGTCTGGACCTTCGGGTGGAATTGCCGGGGAAACGGCACCGCGGTCCGAACGTGTACGACGCCAC
>JAGWBX010000072.1:822-19089 GCA_021295655.1 Candidatus Latescibacterota bacterium | reverse complement strand
AACCTCACAGTGCAGGAAATCTCTACCCTCTCCCGTCTTGCGTCTTCCCGGTTTTAAGGAACACGCCGTAGGCAGGGAAATTGGGGAGAAGGGGATATTTGATTTTGGTTTTTGTCTTTATATTTCCCTTTCCTTCAGGAAAGGGTGCCTGCCGCCAGGCAGGCGGGATAGGTCTGCGTGGCCGGGTGGAGAGGTGGATTTTGACTTTGTCTTTCGTTTTTGCTCTTGGCTGCCTTTGATTCTTGCTTTTCGCTAACCGCTGATAGCTGACAGCTAACAAGCAAAGCCCGGCGAGGATTCCCGCCGGGCTTTGCTTGTACGAAATCGCTCGTTTGCCATTCTACTCAGAAATTTTCATGGTCAGGAACAGATGGTAGGTTCCCCGCCGGACGAAAAAGGCGGCGTTGCGGCCCTTTTCGAGTTTGGCCAGAGATGCCTTGAAATCCTCCACGGTCCGCACTTCCCGTTCGAGATTCCCCTGCCGGACCTTGAAGATGATGTCTCCCCGCTGGAAGCGAGCCCTTGCCGCACGGCTACCCTGGGCCACTTCCGTCACGAGAATGCCGTCCATTCCGGCTTCCAGGCGCCATCTTGATTCGACTTCAGGGGTGATGTTGCTCACGCTCAGGCCATGAAGCTCGGTCTGACCGGCCTGCGTCCTGGTTGAGGCAACGTCCCCGATCTGCGCGGGCTTTTCTCCCAGTTTGACCTGATGGGTGATCGTCCTGTTTTTTCGCCTGATTTCCAATGCAACGGTTTCGTCGGGGTGTTTTCGCGCAATCAGGCTCTGGACCTGGTTGGGGCGATTGACCGCCGTACCGTCGATGCTCAATATGATATCTTCGTCCTTAAGGCCGGCGGCATCGGCCGGCGTGTCCGAAAAGACGTTGGCGATGAGTACGCCGCGGGGGCCGTCCAGGCCGAACGCGTCGGCGAGCGACGCATCCACGCGCCTGAGATTGATGCCCAGAAATCCCCGGCGGACCCGGCCGTGGGTAATGATATCATCCATCACCTTCCTGGCCAGATTGATCGGAATGGCGAAACCGTACCCGACAAACCCGCCGGTACCCGATGCGATGGCCGTGTTGACGCCAATGACTTCCCCGTCCAGGTTGATCAGCGCCCCGCCGGAGTTGCCGGGGTTGATGGCCGCGTCCGTCTGGATAAAATCTTCAATTGCGAACCCCGAGCGGTCCGAGATGATGTTCAGATTTCGGCCCAGCGCACTGATGATGCCGGAGGTGACGGTGGACCGCAGGTCCAGTGGGGCGCCAACCGCCATGACCCACTCACCGATCTGGATCTCGTCAGAGTTGCCCACGGGCGCAGACGCCAGGCCTTCGGCATCGATTTTGATGACGGCCACGTCCGTAAGCGAGTCGGTACCGACCAGACGGGCTTCAAACTCCTGGTTGTCGTTGAGGATCACCGTGATCTCGTCCGCGCTCCCCGCCACGTGATGGTTGGTCAGAACATATCCGTCCGCGGACATGATGATACCGGAGCCAAGTCCGGGACGCTCCCTTCTCTCGCCGCGCGGCATCCGGAAAAAGCGACGGTAGTCTTCCGGTATCTGCCCCCTCAAGGCGTTGCTGCGAACCGTCTCGCGGGTGCTGATGGTGACCACCGTGGGTGTAACCCGCCTGGCAATGCTTGTAAAGGCCTTGTTGAGGTTCCGAAGCTGCTCCATGGCCTGGTCTTCCGTTGCGAATGCCGGCGTGGTGAACGCGCCGGCGGCGATGAGCAGGCCTGCGAAAAGCGTCAGCTGTCGAAAGCGAATGGTTTGTATCGACATGGGGAAGTGCCCCTTTCCTTATCAGTCCGTTGAAAAAGTCGCTCTGCAGGCGAGGCAAGGCGCGCGACCGCGTCGAATCGCGGGATTCGGCAAGGGAGCGCAACGCAGTAATTCGGCCACAAGGGCCGGACATAGTCCGGATGGACTTTTTCAACGGGCTGTTATGGTTCCGGATTGACTCAATGCTCCGATGATAACGTACCCGGGTTTACGGGTGTTAGACCCGGAAGGCGGGGTAAAGGTTCCGAAAAAACGGGGAGACGGTAGAGGTGAGACGTTAGAAGACGTCTTTGCCCGATTGGTTCTTCCTTTATGCCTGCGGCAAGAGATGATACCGCACGGGCACTCACATCATCTCCCGTCTCACGTCTCCCCGCTCTTCTACAGCCCGTACTGCTGGATTTTTCGGTAGAGCGTGCGCTCGGGCATGTCCAGCAGCGCGGCCGTGCGTTTGCGGTGGCCGCCGGTGGCCCTGAGCGCCCGGGCGATGGTCTCGCGCTCCACTTCGCGCAGGGACTTGACGTCGTCGCCGGGAGACGGCGCGGCGTCGGCCTCGGTGTATTCAACTTCCGCAACGCGGTCGGCAACCGGTGGGGCGCCCTGGGAATAGACGGGCAGGGAGGGCAGGTTGGCGGGATTCTCCATCAGGTAGGCTTTGAGTTCCTTGATGTCTTTCGCGACTTCCAGGACGGCCCAGTAGAGCAGGTCCCGTTGGGACTCCTCCGGGGTTTTTCCCACCTGTACGGGAAGGTTGGAATCGGCGCGCCCCGATACTTGCGAAGGGTCCATGCCATCGAGGTGCTGCGTGATATCGGCCGGCCCGATCCTGCGGTTCACGGAAAGGACCATCAGCCGCTCAACCAGGTTCCGGAGTTCCCGGATATTGCCCGGCCAGCGGTAATTGAGCAGGATGTCCATTGCCCTCGCGTCCAGTTCAATGGGCGGCACCCCGTGTTCCTTCCGGTAAATCTGTATGAAGTGGTCCACCAGAACCGGTATGTCCTCCGGATGGCTCCGCAGCGGCGGCACCCGGAGTTCCACAACCTTGAGGCGGTGATAGAGGTCGCTTCGGAAGCGCCCCTGGTTAACGGCCTGCTCGAGGTCCTGATTTGTTGCGGCGAGAACCCGCACGTCCACGCTGAGGGGGTGCGTGCTTCCCAGGCGCGTGATCTCGCGGGTATCCAGCACCTGCAGCAGGCGGACCTGGGCCGAGAGGGTCATCTCGCCGATCTCATCCAGGAAGACGGTGCCGCCGTCCGCGGCCTCGAAGATGCCCTGCCGCCGGGTCCGCGCGTCCGTGAACGCGCCCTTCTCGTGGCCGAAGAGTTCGCTTTCCAGAAGGGTCTCGGGAATGGCCCCGCAGTTCACCGTGATGAGCCGCGCGTCGGCCCGGGCGCTGTACCGGTGCAGCGCCTGGACCACCATATTCTTGCCGGAACCGCTCTCGCCGGTGATCAGTACGCTCACGGGCACCGGGCCGACCTGCCGGATGGTTTCCCGGATCCGTCTGATGGCTTCGGAATTTCCCAGCAGGTCCGTGTCAACGGCCGACGCGGATTGGTCGGTGATCCGTCGCAGCGCCTGTCTCACCTGTTCCGCGTCCATCGGCAGGTCCAGGATGGCACGCGGTTCCAGGCCCTGAAGCAACGTACGGTCCTGGCGTTTCTCCGGCGTGAGGAAGACCAGGAGGGAAACGTCGCCTGCGCCCGACACCAGCGGTCGATCCGGGTGGGATACCGCGCGCGAAAGGTTCGCCTCGTCCACGAGGATCAGATCGACGTCACCGCGTCTGAGCAGCTTCGGCACCGGTCCAACGCTATTGGTCAGGATGGTCTTCCATCCCTGTGCTTCCAGTTCCGAGCGCAGGGTCTGGCCCATATCCGGATCGGCGGTTATGATCAGCGCGTCTTTCCTGGATGCTGCAGCCATCGTGTCCAGCCTCGATTTATCATCCCTGGGCCCTGAAATCGAATATACACCGCGTTTTCGAAGTCTTCGCCGCGGGTTCCCTGCTGTTTTTTTCGAATTGGGGCTAAACGCCGGCCTTATCAACGGACTGTTATTGCGCGCGCTGCGGGGTCTTCTGGCTGCTGTTGAGCAGTGCCTTCAGCATTTCAATGCGTTTCCCGGCCTGCAGACCGAAGTCGCTGGCGGCTCCTTCCCGGCGCTGGATGGCCTTCAGTTCCCGGATCGCCTCCTTGTATTTCCCCTGGGCTTCGTAGCAGGTGGCGAGGCCATCGTGCGCGCTCGCCGCCCATTGCGGGGCGCCCTGAAACCGGTACAGGAGATTCAGATATTCCCGTATCGCGCTATCGTATTCTCCCATCCCGAAGTGGCTTCTTGCAAGCCAGAACTGTATGGTCGACCAGTCGTTCCCCTCGGCGTCTTTCAGCAGTGGCGTCAACCTGGCGATGGCCAGCCGGTATTGCTTGTTGTCGTGCAGCATGGTGCCTATGTCGATACGGATATCCGATGCCAGGGGGTGCCCGGGAAACTCCTGGACGAGCCGGTTGGCGTAGGCGATTGCCGTATCCAGCAGCTTCAGGCGTCTGTGTACCTTCATCAGCCTGGACAGCACGTTCGGCGTTTCTTCCGGAGACGGGCCTGCCGCAAGCACGTTCCGATAGGCCCTGGACGCCCGTTCATAATCGCCCGAATCGTACAGTATATCGGCCAACTCCAGGGCCGCGGCGGGCCCGTTGCGGGTGTCTGAACGGGTTTTTACATAGGCGGCGAGCGCCTCCCGATATTCGTCTTTATTACCTTCCCGTTTCAGCGTCCTGACGTGATACCAGGCGGCTTCGGCCGCCGGCTCTCCTCCGGGATGTTTCCTGACAACGTCCTCGAAGATCTGGCGGGCTTTTTTAAAATTTCCGGCCCTCAGATAATATCTGCCCTCTTCAATCTGGAACCGGGCAAGCCAGTCACGGCTGGCCGGATAGGTTTTCTTGAATCCAACCGATGCTTTTTTCGCCTCCTGTACGCGTTTGAGACGGTACAGGCTGACCACTTCGCGCCCGGCAACCGACGCGTCCCGGGCGCCCGCAGGCACCTGTGCGAGGGCCGCAAGTGCGCCCCGGTAGTCTTCGGTTTCGAACAGGAGGGTGGCGAGCGTCTTGCCTGCTTCGGCTATGAGCGGGCTCTCGGGATATTGTTTCGGGAACGCCTTGAAGACGGTGACGGCTTCGGAATTCCGCTCGAGTTTTGCCAGAAGCCGGGCCCGGGTATAGGCGAAGCTGTCGGCGTATGCGGCGTTCGGAAACGCGTCGAGCAGGGTCTTGCAGGTTTCGATGGCTTCCGCCGCCTGACCGTTTGCCTCGTAGGACCGCGCCAGCCGCCCCAGAACGGCTCCGTCCGGCCCCATCAACAACAGTTCGGCGTCCACGACGATGGCGCGCCCGTAGTCCCCGGCCCTGAAATAACTCTCGGCCAGCAGGTCCCGCGCGGACCTCGCCAGTTCGGCCGGTGCGTGCCCCGCGAGAAGTTCGGTCAGGTCGTCCGCCGCGCTGCGCGGGAACCCTCGCTCCAGGAGGATGCGGCCGAGTTGGTACCTGGCGTGGCTTTCCAGGTCGCTTCCTGGAAACTCGAAGAGGAAATCCCGTAGCGTTTCCTCGGCCGGCACGTGGTCTTTCCTCAGGGCCTGGCACAGGCCGATGCCGTAGAATGCACGTTCCGCGGCCGCGCTTCCCGGATATGCGTTCCGGATGCCGCGGTAGGTTGTCAGGGCGGTGTCCACCCACGCGGATTCGAACCGGCCAAGCGTCCGCATCGCGTCGGCCATGGCCAGCAACGCCCGGTCCAGAAGGTCGGAACCGGGATAGGCCTCCTTGAATTCGCCGTATGCCGCCAGTTGCCGCCGTGCCCGTACCGAATCCGCATCCGCCGCCGGACGGGTTTCGGTTTCAATGCGCAACAGGGCGGCGTTGTCCGCGTACTCGCTTTCCGAATGTCCTGCTTCAACCGCACGAAGCGCCGCCAGGCCCTTTTTACGCCAGGACGCCGCCGCTTCCGGCCGGCCTTCCAGTCCTGCTTTCCGCGCGATTGTCAGGGCGCTCTCGCCAAGAAGCCACGTGGCCTCGGCCGCCAACGGCGGCGGCAAGTCCGCTGAGAGCGCCGCGGTGAGTATTTCGGCGGCTTCCTCGTATTGCCGCTGGCCGCGCAGGAACCTGCCCAGGACGAGTTGCGCCTGCGGATCGGCGGCGATTGCGGGAAAACTCGAGAGCAGCGCGGCCAGTTCGGCCGGCCCAACGCCCGTGGATTCGCGTCCGAACTCCCGCAGGTACCGGATGCGTTTCTCGGCCTCGGCGGCGCGCGTGTGATATCTCTGAAGGTAGGTACGGTATTCGCGAATGGCCGGGTTCGCCTGCCCGGTTCGGTCCAGGATACGTGCGATGCCGAACTGCGCTTCGCCGGCAACGGAGGCAGGGGCCGTGTCCGCCAGTTCACGGTAGGTCTCCAGCGCGAGGTCGTGCCAGTCCAGGTCCTGTTCGTACGTCCGCGCAATCCGCAACCGCGCCGATGCGCCCACGGCGGGGTCGTCCGTTTCTCCAGCGTAAGACTGGTAGGCCCTCAATGCTCTGCGTGGAGCGCCTGCCGCGCGCCAGACGTCGCCCATCCCGGCGTACGCCTCAATGCCCGCTTCCGATTTCGGGTAGAGTTCCCGGAGACGGCGGAACGCGTTTTGCGCCTCCCGGTACTGTTTCAGACCGGCGTGGGCGCGCCCCAGGCCCAGCCAGGCGCGGTCCAGGTGGGGACTGTCGGTATAGACATTGATGAACTCGGTGAAAAGCGCGAGCGCCTCGGCCGTGCGTCCCAGTTCCCGCCACGCGTTGGCAAGGCCCAGTACCGCCTGCTGCCGGCCTTCGCTTTGCGGAAGGCTGCCCCGGGCGAGTCCGTAGATTTCCGCTGCCCGGGACCAGTTTCCCCTGCCTTCGAACCAGGCGGCCTGCGCCAGGTAGGACGCGCCCGCCGCGGAACTGCGCGGATAGGCCCGGCGCAGCCGGCCGAAGACTGCCTCCGCCTCTTTGGCGTTCTTCATGCGCAGCGCGATCTTGCCGGTTTCCAGCAGGGCGTCCGGGGTCCATTTGGAGTCCGTCCCCGGCGCGGTGATCGTCCGGAACCGTTCCAGCGCTTCCTCTGGGCGTCCGGCGTCCAGGAGAACGAGCCCCCAGTTGTAGTTGGCCTCCGCGGCGAGGTCGGATTGCGGGAAATTCGCCGCGAGCGCGCCAAACGCCTTTCCGGCGGCGTCCGAATCCTCCGCCTTGCGGAAGTTCATTCCCGCCGCGAGGAGGTTCCTGGCGGCGTGTTTTCCCGCGGGGAACCGGTCGTGCGCTTCCTGGAAGGCCGCTCCCGCCATTGCATATTCGGACAGCCGCTCCAGCGCCTCGGCCTTCCGCCGCATAACCGGGGCGGCTTCGAGGCGTCCCGGATAGCGCACGATGAAGTCATCGTACGCTTTCACGGCCTCTCTGTATTGTTCGCCCAGAAAATGGGCTTCTCCCAGTTGATAGAGCGCCGACGGGAGCCGCGCGCTTGCAGGGTATCCGGCGATGAAGCGCCGGAACTCCTGCGCCGCATTGGCATAATCCCGGTTGTCGAATAGCCGTTGGGCGAGTTCGAAACTCTCGTTTTCGCCTTCGGCGGCCTGTGCGGAAACGGGCGCGGACCAGGCAAACAGGACACAGAGACCCACAGCCGCGGCCTGAAGGAATCGCGGCCCTGACGCTGGCGCGTTGAAAATGCGTGAAATATCCATATTTTATAAGGGTTATGGAGGTTTACGGCGTTGCGTGTCGAACGGTTTCAATTTATCATAATTGCGGTGGGACGTCAATCCCTAACTTCGATTCCGGCAACGCGTGTACGGTATTCGGAGCGCGGGTGGATCGGCTTCCCTGCGTGACGTCTTCCCGGCTCTCTTCACCTGCAAGATTGGCAGATACACCGGCCCATCGCACCAATCGCCGCCGCCGAAAATCGGACTTGAAAGCCGTCCCCGCCGCGCGGGCGCGGCCGTTTGGCGTTTGACACAACGCAGCCTTGCGTTATCATGACCGCCGCCGGGACCGACCCCCTGACCCCCTTCATGTAAGGAAGGGGGAACCGGGATCCTGTTTCGTGACCCGCTTTTCCCTTTCCTTCAGGAAAGGGTGCCTGCCGTCAGGCAGGCGGGATAGGTTCTGCGAGGGGCCGGGGAGAGAGGTCCCGCCTTAGAGGTATATTGATTTGCGTCGCCATGTCGAAATCGCCCCCGCCAAGCTGAACCTGGGCCTGAAAATCCTTCGCCGCCGGCAGGACGGCTATCACGATATCGTCTCCGTTCTGCAGACGGTGGACCTGTGCGACCGCCTGGCGTTCACGCCCGAGGGAACCGGCGAGACCGTGGTCCGTTGCGATCATCCGGACGTCCCCTCCGGACCGGAAAATCTCGTTTCCCGTGCCGTGGAGGTCCTCCGCCGCGAAACGGGCGTGGAGCGGGGTGTGCGCGTGGACCTGGACAAACGCATTCCAACGGGCGCCGGCCTTGGCGGCGGGAGTTCCAACGCGGCCGCAACCCTGCGGGCGCTGGACCGGCTTTGGGGATTGCGGCTGGGTCCGGATCGGCTGTCCGCTCTCGCGGCTGAACTCGGGTCCGACGTCCCATTCTTTCTCACCGGCGGCACGGCCGTCGCGACGGGGCGCGGAGAGCGGATCCAACCGGTGGATTGGGAGGACGAATTCTGGTACGTGCTGGTGTATCCCGGGTTTCCCGTATCTACCGCCTGGGCCTACGAAAATGTTAGAATTGGCTTGACAGAAACAGAGGCGTATGGTAGATTTCTGGACTTTGCGGAAAAATCAGGCCGGATCTGCGCCGGCCGATTGTTCGACTGTCTGGAAAACGATTTTCTTCCTGTCGTGGAAGCCGCTGGCGGCGGCGTGGCGCGGATCCTTGGAGCGCTGGCCGCCGGGGGCGCGGTTGCCTGCTCGGTAACGGGCAGCGGGTCCGTGCTTTTCGGCGTTTTTCGTGAGGCCCGGCAAGCTTCGGCCGCCGTAGTCCGTGTACAGGGCCGTGGGCGTCGGGTCTATCTGTGTCGCTACCGGCCGGGTTGCGGTTCTTGATGCCGGGTCGTCTAAGGGTAAGACAGCGGCCTTTGGAGCCGTTTATCGGGGTTCGAATCCCTGCCCGGCAGTATACAATGGATCAGGACACTGATATGTGGAGGTCCTTTTTATGGCTGACAATAACGGCGTAAGTTTGCAGGCTGAAGTACGCACGGAAACCGGTAAGGGCGAGGCCAAGCGCATCCGGCGAACCGGAAGGATTCCGGCGGTGGTCTACGGCGACCGGAGCGCGCCCGTTGCCTGTTCGGTGGACGCGAGGGCGTTGTCAACCGTCCTGCAGGAGCACGGTCGGAATACGCTGCTGGACCTGGTTCTGGGCAACGGGAATGGGCGATCCGAGGACACCACCATCGTGAAGGACCTTCAGCACCACCCCGTCGACGGGCATCTCCTCCACGTGGACTTCTACCGGATCTCGCTCACCGAGAAAATCGTTGTGGACGTCCGAGTGGAAGCCGAGGGCATACCGGCCGGCGTCCGTGCCGAGAGCGGTATTCTGGAGCAGCTGCTGCACCAGGTGGAGGTGTCTTGTCTGCCCGCCGAGATCCCGGAGCGCATCAGCTTCGACGTTACGAATCTGAATATCGGAGACTCGATACACGTTTCCGATCTGAGTGTAACGGGCAACGTGGAGATCGTTACCGAGGGCGACCGGTCCGTGTTCGTGGTGGTCCCGCCGACCATTGCGCAGGTTGAAGAGGAAGAGGAAGAGTTGGTCGAGGAAGATGAAGAGATGCAGGAGCCCGAGGTCATCGAACGCGGGAAGCGGGACGAGGAGGAAGAGGAAGATAATTAGAGGCGTTCCGTCCCGCTCCAAATTATGAATTCCTCCGAGGCTTGCAGGGCACGAAAACCGGTGCGTCCATGGTCGGGATGAATCGGCCTGCCTGTGCGTGCTATCTCACGCACGCAGACAGGCGGATGAACGGCGACATATTTCCGGGACGGGACACTCACGGCGACGTTTCTAAAGGCGGTAAGAAGGTAGAGGGAAGACGGTAGAAGAAATCCCTGCCCGTTATTTTAATCCTTATTGCCTCTGGCACGAAACGAAACCTCACAGTGCAGGAAATCTCTACCCTCTCCCGGCTCACGTCTTCCCGGTTTTAAGGAACTCGCCGCAGGCAGGGAATTTTGGGAGGAGAGATTTTCCTGGTTCTGTTTTTGATCTTTGCTGACTGCTTTTTCTTTGTGTCTTCGCGTCTCTGTGTGAGTTGATTCCGGTTTCGTTAGTGGTTTCAAGCGGACCGCTGACAGCTGCTTTTGGAGGGTTTCCGTGAAGGTTGTCGTGGGTCTGGGCAACCCGGGTTCCGAATACGCTCATACCCGCCACAACCTGGGCTATCGGGTGGTGGACCTGCTTGCGGAAAGGCTGAAGGGGACCTGGTCGGAAAGCGCCTGGTATTTTTTTTGCCGGATCGCGAAGGGTTCCGGCCCGCTGTTGTTGGTAAAACCCGTCACCTTCATGAATCGCAGCGGCGTTGCGGTTGCGGATGTTCAGGATCGATTGGACGTCGATATCGAGGACGTCCTGGTGGTGGTGGACGACGTTTACCTGGACCTGGGCCGGATCCGGTTGCGGCGCGGGGGCAGCGACGGGGGCCACAACGGTCTGGCCTCGATAATCGACTGCGTCGGGTCCGCGGCGTTTCCCAGGCTGCGAGTGGGTATCGGCGCGCCGTCCGAGGGCGCGGACCGGATCGAACACGTCCTCACCCGGTTCGAAAACGATGAATGCGACGTGGTGGACGCGGCGGTCCGCGAAGCCGCCGGCGGCGTGGAATGCTGGATGGAATCCGGAATAGACGTGGCAATGAATCGATATAATTCATTGTAGAAGCAAACCCGGATTCAATATATATCGTTAATTTTATTTCTTTTATGTCCTTTTTCTTATGCGCGTAAGAAAAAGGACCAAAAAGAAGCGCGCCCCTCGGCGGGGGGCCGGTTTTTCCACGAATTCTCTCATAGGCAGGGGCCGGCGATTGTGCCCTGCGTGCGTGTATAGATGAATCGTCCATCCGTGCTGAACGGAATGGCGTGGAAAAACCCCCAACCCTCCGGACCGTACGCGGACGAGGCGAAGCGCTGGTGAGGGCGTGAGAAAAATACCCATGTGACTCGTCCCGCGGAAGTCAATAGGAATTGCTGGCGAGTTATTTCTGGTTACGTTCTTGAACTTTGCTGAGGACTGATCGCTTTTCTTTGTGACTTTGTGTCTCTGTGTGAGTTGGTTTCGATTTTGAACTTGGCTGACGGCTGATCGCTGAACGCTGCTTTGGCTGAACGCTGCTTTTTCGGAGGTTTTTATGATTTGGACGCCAATATTTGGGATCGCGGGGCTGCTGGTCGCCGGTCTGGTGTACATCCTGATTAACCGCAAACCGGCCGGTACGGAACGGATGCGGGAGATTTCGGATGCCATCCACGAAGGCGCCATGGCGTTTCTGAAACGCGAATACGTGGTACTCGCGATTTTCGTCGTGGCGGTATTCATCCTGCTCACGATCGGCATCAGGCCGTTCAGCACGGCCTTCGCCTTTCTGGCCGGCGCGATCTGTTCGATCTGCGCCGGTTTTTTCGGGATGAAAGCGGCCACCAAGGCCAACGTGCGAACCGCGTACGCCGCCAACCAGGAGGGCCAGGCATCCGCCCTGAGCGTGGCGTTCTCCGGCGGAACGGTGATGGGCCTCTCCGTGGCCAGCCTGGGCCTGGTGGGTGTGGGCGTGCTGTTCCTGCTGTATGGTAACGTGGACCAGGCGGTGATCATCAACGGGTTTGCGATGGGCGCCAGTTCCATTGCCCTTTTTGCGCGCGTGGGCGGCGGCATCTATACCAAAACGGCCGACGTGGGCGCGGACCTCGTGGGCAAGGTGGAGGCCGGCATTCCCGAGGACGATCCGCGAAACCCCGCGGCGCTCGCCGATTTCGTGGGCGATAACGTGGGTGACGTGGCCGGGATGGGGGCCGACATCTTCGAGTCCTACGTGGGATCCATCGTGGCGACCATCGCCATCGCGGCAACGGCTGCGCCGGCGCTGATACCCACGCTGGCCGGCAGTTCCGTGTACGAAGGCGAGGTTGTGAAGCTGACGGCCATGCAACTGCCGCTGATCGTGGCCACCATCGGCCTGGTGGCGTCGCTGATCGGCGTACTGGCAATGCAGGTCCTGCAGCGCTTCAGCCCCGCGGCCGCCCTCCGGTACGCTTCTTTCGTGGCCGCGGGCGTCATGTTCGCCGGCAGCTATTTCGCGGTGGACGGCATGGGCCTCTCCGAAGGCGTGTTCTGGGCCATTCTCCTGGGCGGTCTCACCGGCATTCTCATCGGTCTGCTCACCGAATATTACACCGGCGGCGCGCCCGTGAGCAAAGTGGCTGAATCATCGGAAACCGGGCCCGCCACCAACATCATCTCGGGCCTGGCCATCGGCATGCAGAGCACCTTTCTTCCCGTACTGTGCATTTGCGCCGCCATCGGGTTCGCCTATCACTTCGCCGGGCTGTATGGCATTGGCATCGCGGCCGTGGGGATGCTGGCAACCGTGGGCATCACCATGGCGGTGGACGCGTACGGCCCCATCGCAGACAACGCGGGCGGCATTTCCGAGATGGCCGAACTCGGACCGGAGACCCGGAAGATTACCGACGGCCTGGAC
Source organism: Candidatus Latescibacterota bacterium (assembly GCA_021295655.1). GTDB lineage: Bacteria > Latescibacterota > UBA2968 > UBA2968 > JAAXHE01. The sequence continues at coordinate 6,531 of JAGWBX010000072.1, read as the reverse complement.
GCCCTGGGCAACACCACGGCGGCCATCGGCAAGGGCTTCGCCATCGGTTCCGCAGCCCTCACGGCCCTGGCCCTGTTCTCGGCCTATGCGTCCACGGTGAAGCTGGAGGTGATCAACCTCACCTCGCCGATGGTGGTGATCGGCCTGTTCATCGGCGGCGCCATCCCGTTCCTTGTGGCCGCGCAGACCATGACCTCGGTGGGCCGGGCGGCTTTCAGGATGGTGGAAGAGGTCCGCCGGCAGTTCCGGGAGATCCCCGGATTGATGGAAGGCACCGGCAAACCCGATACCCGGCGCTGCGTGGATATCAGTACGGTCGCGGCGTTGCGGGAAATGGTTCCGCCCGGTGTGGTTGCCGTAATCTCGCCCGTCCTGGTCGGATTCATCCTCGGCAAGGAAGCGCTTGGCGGGATGCTGGCCGGGGCGCTGTTGAGCGGCATGCTCATGGCGCTGATGATGGCCAATAGCGGCGGCGTGCTGGACAACGGCAAGAAGCATATCGAGGAGGGCCATTTCGGGGGCAAGGGCTCCGACGCCCACAAAGCCGCGGTTGTTGGCGACACCGTGGGCGATCCGCTGAAAGACACCTCCGGCCCCTCGCTGAACATACTGATCAAGCTCATGTCCGTCGTCTCGCTGGTCCTCGCGCCGTTGTTGATTGATTGACACGAGCAGAGAGATTCATGGTGCAACGCCGCAGAAAAAAATACAATCTCCACCGCCGCACGGTCGTGAGTCTTCGAAGCAAGGGCTGTCGTTCGGATCTGCGGGTTACCGGCCTCTTCTGAACTGTGACTGCTTTTCTTTGTTTCTTCGTGTCTCCGTGTGAGTTGATTTTGGCTTGGTCGTTTGATCTTAGCTGACGGCTGACAGCTGTCTCTGTGCGGCCGGGAGGAGCGGTTGCTTTTGACTTTGCCTTTCGTTTTTGATCTTAGCTGACGGCTGATCGCTGATGGCTGACAGCTGTCTTGTTGGCGGCTGACAGCTGTCTCTTTTATCACCCCGCTCGCGCGCGCCCGGTCGGGCGGCTCGCGGGCCAACAGTCCAGGGGGAGGTTTCATGTCCAAACGTTACGAACTCACGCTTATTGTCAACACGCAGGCGCCCGATGGCGCGGTGGACGACCTCGTCGCGCGCTTCGATCGCCTCGTTTCCGAAGGCGGCGGCCGCTCGGTGGAGGTCAATCGCCTGGGGGGGCGCAAGCTCGCCTACGATATCAGCAGACAGAACCGCGGCGATTATACCTTCATCCGGTTCGAGGCCCCACCGGAGGTCCTGCCGGAGATCGACCGCGTTCTCAAGCTGGACGAGTCCATTCTGCGGCACATGGTGGTTCTGGACGAAAGCCCGGTGGAGGAAGAACCGGAGGAGGTTGAAGAGAAAGAATCGGATGATGAAGGAGATGAAGCCGAAGACGCAGCGGAAGAGGACGCCGAAGGCGGCGACGAGAACGAGGAGGAAGCATGAACCGGTCCACCGTGAAGGTATGCAGGTTTTGCGAAGACAAGGCGTTGACGATCGACTATAAGGACGTACGGCTGATGCAGCGGTTCGTCACGGACCGCGGAAAGATCATCCCCCGCCGCGTATCGGGGACGTGCGCCCGGCACCAGCGGACCGTTACCCGGCACCTGAAACGCGCCCGGCAGATCGCGCTGCTGCCCTTTGCAACAGACAGCATGTCGTAAGAGCGGGGAGAAGAAGGAAGAAAGAAGACGGAAGAAGTGTTGGTAACATTGCCCCATGGTACGTCCTTAGCGGGATACTTGCTGAATGACGCGAGAAGTGGCGTGCGAATGGGAGCGTGGGACCTGTGATGTGCGGTCCCGATTTTTACTGCTTTTGACTTTGCCTTTTGTTTCCAGCTGACGGCTGAGAGCTAACAGCTCGCATTCAGATTGGCATTCGGTTTTCTAACGCGAGGTCATTCGCGAGCACTTCCAGAGCAGAGCGCGGTATTCCGTACACCGCTTTGGATGGGTGTACTTTCGAAGTTTGCAGGGCAGAGGATCCAGTGGGCCTGCGACGTAATTCGCGCTATGCATAAGGCAGGCCCCGCGCTCGGTGTTCCGTCCTGGGAAGAGTTCGCCTAAGTTCGGACGTCGAGTCGCCCGGCTGGCAAGGCGCCTCCGACCTGAGCAAGGTCGGCGAGTGAGGGCAACGCGGCCAGACGGGATGAATCGGCGGATGAACGGCGACATATTTCCGGAACGGGACACTCACGGCGACTATTCCAAAGGCGGTAAGAAGGAAGAGGGAAGCCGGTAGAAGAAATCCCTGCCCGCAATTNNNACCTCACAGTGCAGGAAATCTCTACCCTCTCCCGTCTTGCGTCTTCCCGGTTTTAAGGAACACGCCGTAGGCAGGGAATTTGGGGAAGAGGGGTTTCTTGTTTTTGATCTTTCCTGAATGCTTTTCTTTGTGCCTTCGTGTCTCCGTGTGAGCCGGTTTCGATTTTGATCTTTGCTTTTCGCTCTTAGCTGACCGCTGACAGCTTTTTTCGCCAATGGAAAGGAAACCCCCATGAAAATCATTCTGACTGAAGCGCTGGACAACCTGGGTGATGCCGGCTCGGTTGTGCACGTCAAAGACGGGTACGCCAGGAACTACCTCATCCCCCGGAAACTGGCCCTTGTGGCAACCAGGGGCAACATGAAGGTGTATGAGGAACTCAAGCGCCAGAAGGAAGCCCACCACAACCGCGCCCAGCGCGAGGCCGTGGTGCTCTCGAAAAAGCTCGAAAAGGCATCCTGCACCATTCCGGTGGCCGTGGGCAAGGAAGACCAGATCTTCGGCTCCGTGACCGCGCAGCACATTTCCGAGCATCTCGTCGAGCAGGGCTTCGAAATCGACCGGCGCTGGATCGAGCTCGAGGAACCCATCCGCGCGCTTGGCGTCTACGACGTCTCCATCCGGCTTCACTCGGAGGTCAGCGCAACCGTCAAGGTGTGGGTGGTGAAGGAATAGCGCCCGCACGCGGCAACGATAAAAAAGGAAAGACATATCAAGGGTCACGCACGCGGCCTATGATATGTCTTTCCTTTTTTCTATTCGCACCCCCTTTCCCGGACCGACCCCCTGACCCCCTTCCCCTATTTCGTGACCCGCTTTTCCCTTTCCTTCAGGAAAGGGTGCCTGCCGCCAGGCAGGCGGGATAGGTTCTGCGGGGGAGGGCGGAGCGGTTGCCTTTGCTTTTCGCTCTTGATCTTAGCTGACGGCTGACGGCTGACAGCTGAATGCTGCTTTTTCCCTGACAGCTTTCCCTTTGTGCCCTTTGCGCCTTTGTGTCTCCGTGTGAGCCCGTTTTTCGCCTTTGCTTTTCGCTCTTGATCTTAGCTGATAACCGTTTCTTTCACCCGTGTGAAAGAAATCTTCGATCCTTCCCGTTTCTCATCTCCGCATGCCCAACCCCCTGAGTCTCGCTTCGGGCCGATGAATCGCCTCTGTCCGTCACCGGTTTCCGCACCCCTGCGTTAATATTCCCGGTGGTACGGTCTTACCCATCCTCGATGGTTTTCCTTCACGAGCCACCCCTCCCGGCGTTCCGTTTCCTGCTGGTATGCTATTTGCCGTCCTCCCGGCCGATGTCGTTTTCGTCGCCGCACGGGGGGTCTACGGGAGCGTATTGTCTTGGAGGGAGGATTGAGATGCAGTTGGGGAGGTTTTCAGGTCCGGGTCTGGCGTTTCTGCTCGTTGTCGGCATTTCCGGCTTTGCGCACGGCCAGGAAGTCGCAGACCCGCAGGGTATTTCGATTCGCGTGGACAGGCCAGCCAACGGCGCATGGGCCGGAATCGGCGGCAGGATTGAGATTCGCGTCCTGGCTTACGACGGACTCCTCGATGAGGGCTTTCGTGTGTCGGTAGCGGACGTGACGGTGGACGACGAGGACGTCGGCGTCATTGCGGGCGCACCCGCCGCAGGTGGCTTCATCTATTACAATATATATATACCCGGTCCGAACAATCTTCCGCCGGGTGTCGCCTTCGGAAACGGCGAGACGTCGGGCGTCGACACGTTCAGGGTATCCTTCTCCGTCTCCCCGCGCGGCACAGCCTTCCAGTCGAAAAACGGCCGCTCGGCCAGGGTCGTGGTGGACCTCGACTCGGGCACGGCCGGCAACGAGTTGAACAACCTGATGTCGAACCGGAAGATCACCCCCGCTTCAACGGGCTTCGGCGCCGGCAGGGTTGGCGACGGGGTGCGGTTCGGCGTGGATGCCAATCGCCCGGTCCACGCAGACGTGTTCGAGTCCTTCTCCGTTGAAACGGATGCCCTGGGTTTCGATACGACGCAGGCGGGCCTGATCACCCGCGTCAGGTTCAGGATTGGTGACGAGATTACGATAAGGCTCGGCCTGAACACCGCCGGCGTGTTGCGTGCGGGCGCCAGTCGCATCCTGGCTGGAATCGTGGAGAGGGACTCGGCCTTTTCCACGGCGCCGGTTTCCTTCGAGTTTTCCGGAGACAGGCTGTACCGAGCGACTCTCCGGGGCTCGGAGCGGTTGGCGGCGGGCGACTTCGCCGATAACCGGCGGGTACGAGTGGAAGCCTACCTCGCGGATGCCGCCGGAAACCTGGGCGGCGCCTCGATGGGCGCGCCCACGGCGTCTCCCGTCAGCGCAGGGCATGGACTTTCGCGCGTTTTCGATCCGGATGGCGTGGCGTGGATCGCGGACGGGTCCCCGCCTCGCATCGCAATCATCCACCCCCACCCGGACAGCATGGAAAACCGGGTCTCCGCGGCCGTCACGCAGACGCTGCCGGGCTACAGGCGCCTGCCGGGGGAGACAGACGACGTTCAGGCCGCCCGCTGGCTGAAGCCTCTCGAGTTCCGGCTCAGCGAAGTTCCGGACTCGATCCGGATCACCCACGGCGACAGCGCGCACGGCATCGGCAGCGGCGCTGTGGATGACCCTTCCACGGTTGACGTGGACGAAGATGCGGCCCCCACCGGCAGCGATTCCACGGCCAGGCTCGGTCTCCCGTGGAAGTACGATATTGCGGGCGGCGTGCGGAAAGACTTGAAGATCCAGGTCTGGGACAGCCTCGGCAACGCGTCGTCGAAAACCCTCGCGGGCATCTGGTACGACGAGAAAGCGCCGGTGATCGGCAATCTGTTCCCTTCCGAGGCCACCGCGCCCAGGGACCCGGACAACCTTGACGAGCCCACCATCAACCTGGCCAGCAAGGACCCGGTCTTTACGATCGACGAGGAGTTGGATTCGCTGTCCGTCCGGTATATCGAGACCGGCGGAGCCACGGCCGTCGTGCAGCATTTCGGCCCGGGCAACCGCCGGCTGGAGACCATCGGCGAACTGGTGAACTGGCCGGTGGAGAACACGGGTTTCTTCGAACGGAACCGGTACGATCTGCAGATCCTGGCGGTGGACCTCGCCGGCAACGCCGGCGTGACCGACGGCGGCACGTTTACGTTCTCCCGGGGCTTCCTGAATCCCAAAGCCGACGCGTTCAGGCTCACAGCGCTGCCGGATCGGGAGAATGTGGTCGTCGCCGGCCGGGATTTCGCAATCCGAATCAGCGTACTGGACACCATGCTCACCCGGATCGAGGGCGTCGACGTGCTCGCGGCAACGTATCACGCGCAGGCCGCGCTGGCCGTGATCGTCTCCGGCGACCAGGCCGCCGCGCTCGAAGGCGTGAGCTTCAGCGGGAGGGGCGTCAGCCCGGCGCCCTCGTTCCCCCTCCCCG
>JAGWBX010000072.1:0-805 GCA_021295655.1 Candidatus Latescibacterota bacterium | reverse complement strand
GCGATTCTGGATGCCGAAGGGGGGCCCGCGGGCCACCGCGACGTCGCGGTGAGGTCCACCCGGCCGATCGCCGGCGCCATGGTGATGGCCGCCGAGTACGCGATCAACCCCGCCACCGGCGCACACACCCTCCGCATCGGCGGCCGGCTGGACGGGATGTTGAGCGTGGAGGTGGCGGAATTCTCGAAATTCGTGGTCACCGCCCTGGAGGGCGACGTCCCCGGCGCCAGCGTGGCCGGCGCCTTTACGGTCAACGTCCTGCCCACGGACGCATTCGGCAACGCGAGCATGAAGATCGACAACGCCGTGGATTCGGAGACCTACGGGTTGGTGGCCGTCACCTTCAGTTCCAGCCACGCCGCGGTGACTGTGCCCGCGGGTGTGCAGACGGTCCCGGCGGGCGGTGCGGATTTCGGCGCAATGGCCGCCGACATGGACGGCAGCGCGACCATCGCCGTGCGCACGGTCGCCCGGGACCTGGTCACCGGTACCGGGGGCGACGCCGTGACGGGCGCGCTCACGGGCAGCGTGACGGTCAGGTTCACGCCAGAGGGCCGTCGCAGCACCGTTCCCGATCCGCCGGCTTCCATCGCGGTTGAAGACTGGATGGGCGCGGACGGTGGGGGCGACCAGGGCGGCCTGGTGCTGATCAGCTTCCCGATACCGGCGCGGCGCGAGGATGTGATTCTGTATCAGATCGAACGGGAAATCGAAACGACGCTGGAAGGATACGATGAGGACGGCAACGAGAACCACGGCGAAGCGCCCGTGAAGAAGTGGTTGCACTGGGCGAGCATCGGTCCGG
>JAGWBX010000012.1:655-68764 GCA_021295655.1 Candidatus Latescibacterota bacterium | reverse complement strand
GCAGCGGCACGTTCTCTGCCTCTCGCAAATTTGCCTCCAGCTTGTCAATTTGTTCGTTCAAGTTGTTTAGAAATCTCTCGTATTCGACGTTGAAATGGGCTTCCATTTGCAACAGACGATCTTCCGGTATTGGCTGTTCGCAGAAAAGACAACGATCAGAATTGCGATCTCTATGTAGGTGAAGGCCTTTGTATACCCAAGTCGATAATGTGTCGTCCTCCTTGAGAGATTGGATGGCCGAGGATACAACGGTTGTCTCTAACACGCGCGAGACTTCCTTGGCGAGAGCTGAAACGTCGGGAAGTTTGTGGTCGATCTCGCTAAGCTTAGCCTTAGGAGTCGGTCGATGCTGCAAATCCAAGTACTTTTCGCGGTCGCCGTCGTTTAAGCGATACCTGGTCGCATTTTCATCCGATTGCATCTCGTCTGCACGACGCCGATAATTGGACTTGTTATAGTTATTGTAGAGGCTTTTTTCCGAAGATCTAAGTGTATCCTTTATTACTCTCCCTTGATCTACACAATGTTGGTCAAGGACTCTGGATGCGTTGTTGTTTTCTATCTCGGCTCGATGCAACCTGTCTTCTGCTTCGGCGTGTAGGCTTTTAAGGCGTTCGACAACCCTTTGCTTTTCTATGTTATCCTCACCGAGTACCACTATCGGAGCCATATCATCGCCAGTTACAGGGAAGACGTTTTTTTGCACATAGTCCCGATTAAAAACGCGAACTTGAGTGTTATTTTGATCGAAATCCGAACCACTAACGTCCTGACCATTGATGCGGAGAACAACGTCAAAGTCGACTGGAGTACGCATTTCAATTGCACGCAGGAGTCTGCTAATTATAGTCTTACCTGAACCGTTCCAACCATATATTGAATTGTAGCGCGCAAAATTGGGCATTTCCAACGGCCATCGGAAATCACTAAGCGTACCAGGATGCTTCAGGCGCTGAATCTTCTCTATGAGGGCCATGTGCATATCCCTTGATATTACGCCACTTGAGGAGGCGGAATTCAGTTTCCAAATCGACCGGTATAGAATGAAAAATCAATCTCCCAGTCTTTGTAACGTGTACAAATGTACTATCCCAAGATCCGTGTAATTTTCACCGGGAAATTCCGCGAATTGTTACGTTTCGTCGTCCTCAGCTCAACCTGCAGTGTCGGCGAACGGATGACTCTGTTCCAGCCTGTAAATTACCATTTGAATACAAGATCCAATTAAACATCAAGAATCATCAAGGAATGCGTCAAAGTTATGCCTATCCAACGACCTACGCCGAAACGGCTTCACGCAATCCCATTGGCAGAGTTGGCCGCGCCATACTTTACTCCCAAGTATCCGGACTGTCCCGATTACATCCGCACCGGCATCTCCCCGGCGGCGCGGTCCGGACCCGGTCTGAAGTCGGGCACCGTCATGAGTTTGCCGCCGTCGACGATTGAATCGTGTGCCCGGATGGCGGGCGCGACGGTCTCCATCGCCTTGTAGACGTCCAGCGCCAGAGGTTTGTCCTCGCGCACGGCATCCCTGAAATGCGCGTGAACGTAATAGTCTGCATCCCCGTGGCCGCTTCCCCGGGCGCCTGAAGGCGCATCCGTGCGCCGGTACTGCCAGTCCACCTCCGCCCAGTCGTTCATCTGGGTATCGGAAAGCCACATCTTCGGTTTCTCGTTGAGCGATCGACGCCACTCCATGCCGCCCTTCGTACCGATGAACTGCCACCAGTGGTGGTCGCCGTGCGGCCTGGGCTGGGTGAACCCGCACAGCATCCGGATCACCGTGTCCTTCTCCGTCTTCATCAGCGCGACCTGGATATCGGCGCGAGAGATCTCGGGGAAGGCGTAGCTGGGCTCCTTCGTGCTCATCCCCACCACCTCCACAACCCGATCGTCCAGGACCTTCAGCACCACGGACATATCGTGTGAACCGATACCTCCAACGATAACGGGAAGCGCGTGCAGCACCGTGGGTTCGGCTTCGGGGTGGTCGGGCAGCGCCTCGATGGGATACTGTTTCCCCGTATTGAAATCCTGGAAATATTGATGGGTGCCGTACCACCCCACGTACTGGCCTTCGGCGTACGTAATCTTGCCCAGCTGTCCCTCTGCCACCAGATTCCGCCAACCGTCAATTACACCCCAGAACCGTGTCTGCTCCGCGAGACTGTATACCAGCCCGGTCCGCTCCATCTCGGTGACGATCCGCCAGCAGTCCGTCATCGTGTACGCCGCCGGCACCTCGGAATTTACGTGTTTTCCCGCCTCCAGCGCCTGTGCCGCCATTGCACCCACCTCTTTCTGCCGCACGCACAGGCCCACCGCATCCATACCCTCGAACGCAAGGAATTCGTCGTAATTGCTGAACACGTTCACATCGCCGGCGCAGCTGATGTGCCCCAGCGCGCGCTCCTGCAGCGGCTGGATCCAGTCGTACACCGCCGTAATTCGAAATCCGGGGATCCCCTGCAACAGGCGGATCCAGTTCAGCGCGCGGTGACCCAGCCCGGCGATCCCGATTCGTACGTCGTCCATATTGCGCTCCCGTCACCCGTTCCTGGAAACCCGAACCGGGCCAACGAACAATTCGACCGGCAGCAGGCTCGTCGTCGCGACTGAATGAGGATGATCGAACCCATCGGTGGTGACCTGCGCCATGGCCGTGCAGAACGTGCTTTCTCCACTTACGCCGCAGCGGTTTCCGCCACTGTGTCCCCGGAGCCAGTCCGGATCGACCAGTTGCTCGCCCTCCCACTGCCCGCGCGTCGCCAGTAAATGTCCGAAACGGGCGATATCCAATGGACTCATCACCACCCACCCGGGACCGCTCCGTACCGGGTGACCGTTGATTTCGAAGGGAGGATCGAGATAGGTGTACGAATCCGGAATGTCCGGATAGAAGAACCTGCTCTTACTCACTGTCTTTCCCGTGTACCAATCCCACCGCTGTGGCGGAATCCCGATCTTTCCGAACAGCCGCTCGTCCAGTACCTCTTTCAGGTCCCGGTCCCACACCCTCGTCAGGGCCTGACCCAGCCGCCAGAACCCCGCACTGCTATAGTGTTCAACTGTGCCGGGTTTGGCGTGTGAATAGAGGTCATAAAACGGGTCCCCGGTCCAGGTTGCCCACGCCGGCCACCACGGGTCCGCCTCCGCTCCGGAGCGGCCCTCACGCCCCTTCGACCACTCGTTTCCCAGTTCCATGGGGAAGCCGCCCTGGTGCGCGCTGCGGTCCTTCGAGCCGATGAGGTGGCGCCATGTGAGCGTACGGTGGTGTCCATGGTTCAGGTACTTGTGTGGATGCGATAACTCGCCTTCACCGGTCCAGGTCCTGTGGATCGGCTCGTCCGGATCGAGCAACCCCTCCTCCACCGCAAATCCGATCAGCACCCACATGAACGCCTTGCCCATCGAGGCGGTCTGGAACCGGTAATGCCGGTCGCCCCAGGCATGCACCAGGTACCCCCCGCGCGTGAGTACCGTACCCCATTTGTTTCCGGTGTGGTCCTCGCCGCCGAAAGACGCGCCTTTGACGTCCAGTCCCGCCAGGAAGCGTTCGAACTTCTCAACGTCCAGCCCGGCTTCGGCGGGTGTAATCTCGATCCATTCGGCCCGCGGCCAGGTCACCCAATCCGGGATCTCGCGTTCCACGTCACTATCTCCAATTCAGGCATGTATACAAGGGTCAGCCTGCGTTCGAAAAGAGACAACCGTCAATTTGGCCACAAAAAGCACAAAAGGCACAGAAGGTATCGGTGCGAAACCGAGAGGCCGAGTAAGAGCGCCGCTTTTCCAATGCGTGCCAACCCCCACATTCAGTTCGTCTCTCCTTCGCCGTATGCCTCAAGTATGGCAGTTCGAAGCCGGCGAAACCCGACCGGAGCGGCTCCCAGATCCTGTAAACGCGAGAGCCGGACGGTCTTCTGGTCACCGAGTACCTCGTCCAGCGTTCTTGTGGGCACGACGTAAAACTCCCACTGTGTTAGCTCCAGAGGGTCGATAGTACTGTCTTCACGATGAGAAAGAAGGCAAAAAACGTATACGTCGGCGCTTCGATCCCGGGTTTCTCCGTATTCTCCGGTGTCGGAATTCCAAGATTTCGTCTTCGCAACTCCGAATGAAATCGCGGATGGCCCGGACTGACGCCAGGACTGAATGTAAGCCGCTGATTTGACCTCGATTGCAATTCCGTCAGGCGTCCTGATGTCGACCGTGTCCCACTCGACCCGGACGGGTGCCTCTGCCCATGCCCCTACGGCTTGACCGACGATGTATTCAGCGACCTTTCCGCGAAAGGCGTTGTTCAGAATGTCCGAACCGACCCAGACCCAGAAGTCCAGTACGGAAAAGGACGAGGGCTGACCGTCGAACATAAATGGAGATTCCGGCCGAAGCGGCTCAGGACTGCGGTCAGCCGATTGAAAATCGTCCATCTCTTCGATCCTGATGGAGTAACTCCCGAGATCCACGTTGCGCACTCAGCTTCACGCTTGAAGCAAGCCGGTCCAGAACCCTGCACATCGGGCGCCCCCGATAACCATGTTCCGACCGTTCGGCAGCCCGTCGACATTTCGACAGGCTCAATGCAGATAGGCTCATGGCGACAGCTGAGCGAGCGGCCAGGGTTTCTGCAGTGATCGAACACTGCCGTCGCCTGTACAGTGCGCCAACGTGACGTAAGCTATGCTATGTATTCCGGCAGTTGGGCGACGAGGCAGGCAGGAATGCCTGCCTCACCTTCACACTGGTACCAATAAAAACGGCCATTCAAACACAGAGGTTAAATGGCCATTGATTGTGCGACAAGGTCGTATTTATGGAGCGGGAAACGGGACTCGAACCCGCGACATCAAGCTTGGGAAGCTTGCGCTCTACCAGCTGAGCTATTCCCGCCCCCGTAAGTGTTGAAAATAACCATCTTCACTAATGTGTGTCAAGGTGTTTGAGGATGGCGTCCGGCGCATCGTTCGGGCCGGCATTTACCCACGTCACCCGCCTTTCTTTGCGGAACCAGGTAAGTTGGCGTTTGGCGTAGCGCCTTGTGCCCGTCTTGATCTGCGCCGCGGTCCCGGCAAGATCCAATTCGCCGTCCAGATAGCTGAAAACCTCCCGGTACCCGAAGGTATTGAGCGCGTTGAGCCCAGGGCCATAACCCCTGCGTTTCAATTCGCGGACTTCATCCACGAGCCCGGCAGCGATCATCCGGTCCACGCGTTCTTCGATCCTCCTATAAAGCAGCGCCCGGTCCATTCCCAATCCGAACCACTCGACGCGCCAGGTCATTCTCCGTTTCGCGGGCTGCGCGTGAAACACCGAAAGCGGCGTCCCGGTCAGTTCGAAGACCTCCAGCGCGCGTACGATACGTTTGGTATCGTTGGCGTGCAACCGTCCGGCCGTCGCGGGGTCGACCTCGCGCAATCTGTGATAGATTCCCGCCGGATCTCCCTTCGCTTCATCGAGAAGACGTTCTCGGACCGTTTTCGGTGTTCGGGGCAGCGGAGAGAATCCATCGAGCGCCGCCTTCAGGTACAGACCCGACCCTCCCACCAGGATCGGAACGCGATTCCGCTCCAGAACCGAGTCGATCGCCGTGGACGCATCGCTCGCGTAATGACCGGCGCTATAGTCCTCATCGGGGTCCACAACGTCGAGTATATGGTGTTTCGCAAGCGCGCGCTCTTCCCTGGTTGGTTTGGCCGTGCCGATGTCCATATACCGGTAAACCTGACGCGCGTCGGCGGAGACCACTTCACCGCCAAGCGCCCTCGCCAGGGCGACGCCAACCCGGGTCTTGCCGGATGCGGTGGGGCCCACCAGCGCCAGCACCCGGCGCCGCCTATCTGCTGAATTGCCGGTCGAGTTCATCCAGTGACATCTTTACCACAACAGGCCTGCCCTGCGGGCAGACAAATGGTTCGCGTGTGGCGAACAGCCGGTCGATAAGCGCCCGCATCTCCCTGGCGGAGAGCCGTTCTCCCGTCCGGATAGCCGTGTGCCGGGCATAGGCGGCGGCCAATCGGTGCTCGAGTGGAGAAACCGTTTTTTGCGCGCCGACCGGGACGGAAGACTGTCGCTCCCTTTCTGCAAGCTCGTCCACGACTTCCTGCAGAAGCCGGCCGTCTTCCCATACTTTGAGTTCCACGGGAATGGCATCCACAACCACGGTGTTGCCGCCAAAATCCCGTATGCCGAAGCCCATGGCTTCCAGCAGCGGCATCGCCTCTCTAACCCTGTGGATCTGCCGCAATCCGAAATCAAGCGTGACCGGAAACAGAAGTCGCTGGCCCAATCCTGTGTTGGATTCGAAACAATCCAGCGTCTGTTCGTAGATCATCCGCTGGTGCGCCAGGTGCTGATCCACGAAAATCAGTCCGTTCTTGATATGCGCAAGGACATATTTGTCGTGTACCTGCCACACGGGAACCTGATCAATTGTTTCTTCGTCCGTCAGGCCCGGATCGCCCACGCTGTCCGTCTGTTCTCCGTGTCCTTCTGCCTTCTTCCTCACGGTCAGGGAGAGCGCCATTTGCACGTCTTCCAGACCCAGTGGATACTGAAGATAGGCCTCCTGCTCCACGGGCGCGTCCGCAACACCTCCGGACGTGCCCGCTGTTGCGTGCACCGGCCCTCCCGCCGGAATTGCTGGTGAGGCAATTCCGCTGTCCACCTCGGGTACCAGGTCCTCCTCCCGCAACCCCGCGCGCACAACTTCAGCAACCGCGTTGTAAACCGTGGCCTCGTCCGCAAAACGCACCTCCCGTTTGGCGGGATGCACATTGACGTCGAGGCGTGAGGGGTCCAGATCCATAAGCAACGCAAACGCAGGATGGAAACCCTTCACGAGCAAGCCGCCAAAGCCGTCGTGCACGGCGTACGTCACGCCCCTGTCGCGTACCCAGCGACCATTGACGACCATGGCCTGCTGCGCGCCCGACTTTCGCGCCAGTTCCGGCCTGCCGGCAAACCCCCAAACCCGAACTCCGTGGCGTTCACCGTCCAGAAAAACGGCGTCACGGCCAAACCGCACGCCGAATATGGCCTCCAGGCGGTGTTGGCATTCGGTTCGGCCCAGGTTCAGGATTTCACGCCCGTTGTGAGAAAGCACAAACGCTATGGACGGATAGGCCAACGCCAGGCCTGTCAGTGCGTCCGACACGTGTTTGAATTCGGTCTCTACGCCCTTCAGAAATTTCCGCCGCGCGGGTACATTGAAAAACAGGCCGTGAACGGCGACCGTTGTTCCCCGGTCCCGGCCTGTTGACGAAACATCGCGCACACGGCCGCTTTCAACGCGAACGCGGGTGCCCTGCAACGCCTCGGAATCGCGGGTTTCGATATCCATCCGAGACACCGCCGCAATACTCGGCAGCGCCTCCCCGCGAAACCCGAGTGTACGCAGCGTGCGGAGGTCGGAGAGATCGACGATCTTGCTCGTTGCGTGCCGTTCCAGGGCCAGCAACGCGTCGTCACGAGACATTCCAGAGCCGTTGTCGCTGACCCGTATGGTCTCTTTGCCGCCGACGGTTACTTCAGCCACGATGCGGTCCGCACCTGCATCGATGGCGTTTTCCACAAGTTCCTTGACCACGGACCCAGGCCGCTCAACGGCTTCGCCCGCGGCGATACGATTGGCAATTTCGTCGGATAGAATCCGGATCCGATCTGGCATGACGAAGCGCCCGCCATTTCTGCATTGACGGAAGAGACAAGGGTCAGCGCGGTTCAGATTTGCCTTCGCCGCATCCCCTGGAATCCTCGGAGACAGGTACCCGAAACCTCCGTGCCGTCTCAGGAACGCGCAATCGTATCCCTGTCGTTACGTCCCAATCAGGCCCTGGCGTTTCAAACGGTCCAGGGTGCAATCGAATGCCCGGACAACCTGATCCAGATCCTCGTTGGTGTGCACCGATGCCGTTAACCCGGTCAATCCGTGCAGATCGACACCTTCCAGTTGCATGCTGGCGCGGAACGTATCCCTCAACACCGGATCGGGCGCCTTCAGCCGTCGGTAGTCATAGGTTCCCCCGGCGATTGCTTCCAGGCTCTGATCCATGGGGCCGCTATCGGGAAGGAATTTAACGCCGGAAAAGTCTCCGTATACAACCCAGTCCACGCCGTGGTCCGAGATGACGCCGTTGAGACGGTTGCGCAGGATTTCACCGTTCCGGTTTGCGCGCGCAATGTGCGTACCGTCTTCGATAGTCTTCAGCGTGGCAATCCCGGCCGCCGCGGAAACCGGGTTGGCGTTGAACGTGCCCTGATGGGGCATTTTTCTGCACGTGTCCCACTCCCTGTCTCCCCTGAACGCCAGCAGATCCATGATGTCCCGCCTTCCGGTCAGACAGCCTCCCGGAAGTCCGCCCGCCAGGATTTTCGCCAGCGAGGTGAGATCGGGCTTGATGTTGTAGTAGGACTGGGCGCCACCGGGGGAGCATCGAAAGCCGGTGACCACTTCGTCGAAGATCAGGAGTACGTCGTGCTGAAGCGTTAGCCGCCGCAGATCTTCCAGGAAACCCGGACGGAGGGGCGCAACGCCGAAAGTGGCTCCGGTCGGCTCCACAATCACACAGGCAATGTCGTCGTCCCGGTCAAGAATGGCCTCAACCTGATCGATTTGGTTCGGCGGACACAGGCAGACGGTATCCGCAACTTCACGAAGAACGCCAGGAGGCACGGGTTCGTCAAAGGGCGGCAGCACACCCACGTTGAGGTTGTCGTGCCACCCATGAAAGTGGCCGATGAATTTGAGGACCTTTCGCTTTCCGCTAAACGTCCGCGCCAGTCGGAGCGCCATCAGCGTCGCCTCGGTGCCTGAGCTTGTAAATCGAACGCGTTCAGCGGTGGGGATTAACTTCGTGACCCATTCTCCCCATTCCACTTCCAATTCGTGACACGCGCCGTAGTGCGTGCCACGCGCCACCTGCTCCGAAACGGCTGCCACCATTTCCGGGTAACAATGCCCCAGCAGCAATGCGCCATGCCCCATCCAGAGATCCACGTATTCACGACCGTCAACGTCCCACTTGCGCCCGGCTTCGGCACGACTTGCATATATGGGAAATGGCGCCGTGAAGCGCGAATCGTGGGTGACGCCGTTGGGAAAAATACGCGATGCTTTTTCGTAGAGCGCCAGAGACCGGTTAAGCACGTCCCGAAACTCGCCATTGAATGATGTAACTGATTCTTCCACAGTTTTTTATCTTTCTTTATTAATGCGATTATCTGAATCCGCCGGAAATCGTTCTTGCATGCGTCGGTTCACAAAGGAAAATAACGTACAACGGAAAAAAAGCAAACGGCAAGTTTTTCTGTCATGCCTGCGCAGCCAACGGGTAAGTAAACGTACGATCGGCCTCGATGCCTGACAGCTCGGAAGCAGATTCCGACATGACCCAGAGATGCGTCTCAGCCCCCGTCTGCACCAGGAATCCGCGGGCCCCGCCCGCGCCATCACGTCCGATGGCCTCGACGCGGCTGACGGCGGGCTCCGTGTCCCAGTGATGCACAAGCGCAACAAAGGTTGTCTCACGGGCGGTTCGACGGCGGATGAGCAGGTCTCCGGTTTCGGACGCGGGCTGGAGCGGCGCTTTTCCCAGGATGACTTGCGTGCTCACGTCTTCCGGCAGGAATGCCCCTACCCCACCCTTCGACAGGCCCCATTCCAATGAAACCATTTCCGCAGGTGTGAATTCAACCGGCTCCCGGACGTGGGCGTATCCGTCGCCGGACAGCGAAATCGATCCGCGACGAGACAGTCCGGATTGCCTCTGACGATTGACCTGATACCTGCAGACCCAGTCCATCCGGCATTCCTGCGACGCCGCCACGTGGAACACGTCCCAGAAGTAAGCATCCGTCCAGAGGATCACCCGGCGCATGGCAACCCCCGCATAGGGATCACGCTCCCATGCAACGCTGGCGTCGACCACTTCGAAACCGCCTGTGCGAGTTGTATCGAATCTCACCAGTCGCCCTTCCGCCGGAGGCTGGGAGCGGCCGTCCAGAGTAATGGTATTATGGCTGAGTGTCTGTCGATACCAGGTCTCGTTCAGGGCGACGCCATAGCCGGGCGTGCCCAGGTCCGTAGCAACAGGATTTCCCCGCGCATAGATCGACACGGAGAGTTTGTCCGGATGTCCGTGCCCGCCGCCGTGCGGGCCGTACTTCAACAGCACGCAGCTTTGCGCTTCGACCGCTTCCCTCGATCTCAAAATGGCGATTCCCGACGGTTTCAGAACGGCGCTCTCCGTAACGAATCTGCCATCCGTGTCGGGCAACGCTTCCCCGTATAGAAGCGACTCCACAGCCGTTCGGGGCCTTCGGGCATAGTTGCGTTCGAGTATCCGGGCGTAGACGGGTTCGTTGTACCACCCGTACGCCACCTCATAGAAGGATTCCGCCGGCGGTACGCCGTGGCAGACGTCCGACAACAAGGAAGAGAAGTACCAGCAGTCATTGGTGGCCGGAAGCCTGAAATCCGGAAACGCCATCGAGACAGGCGCCCGGAACATCGCCCTGAGCCGGTCGTCTTCGTGCAGACCCACACCCTTGTTTTCCGACACCTGGACGTGGGCAATCAGGGCGGCGAGGGTATAGAAATGGTAGCTGGAAGACCCCTCCCACCACATCCCATCGTCCAGAACACCCTCCCGCAACTGGTGACGGAATCCGAACCTGTCCTCCAGGGCCAACTTCTGAAACCCCGCGTCGTCCAGGCAGATTCCGACCGCCGCCATTGCGGCATTGTGCCAGCATTCGATGTTGTGTATGCGGTGGAATTTCTGGCCCCGGATATGCTCCGCCGCGAGCGCGAGCAGGTTGGTTTCGATCAACGTCCGCTCCCGGTCATTCAGGGTATCCCGAACCAGATCGTAGGCCCTTGCGATGGGAATCAGCCACACTGCCTCGTCAAGTGAGTGGTTTGCCGCCTTGCCCCATCCGTACGGCAGTTCCCGCTCAATCGGATACCCCGGATAACGCTCCGCGTAAGCCAGCAGAATCTCTCTGCATCTTGTCAGATATGCGCTGTCCGCGTCCAGTTGCCACATTAACGCGAGACGGTACGCCATACTGGATAATCTGTTGTTGACAAACCAGCGCCAGGCGGAATCGTACGGTTCGCCGGAGAAAACCCGTCCGTCTCTGGGACATCGATGCGCATTCGGCGATCCGGCATCAAACGCGAGTTCAACGGCGTGATCCGGACAAAAGTAGTTGTGGTAGTAACCGGCCGGGTTGTCCTGAGGCTGCATCGCTTCGCCGAGGAAAGCCCTGGCTTCGGATTCCAGTTGACAGTAGGCATTTCGGAAAGCCGGATTCGACCGGCGTGCCCTCGCCCGTTCCAGACGCCAGCCAGGTATCAGATTCATCGTACCCACAACCCGTTTAAAAAGGCCGTTTGCCACACCGTTGGCCGGCCCTTATCTTAAGGAATAACAGATCGCCTGCACCTCAAAGGGGCGGTTCACGGATCCGAATGTGAGCCGCCCACGATTGAAATCCCGCGTCTAACCGGCCGTTCTATGCCCGCCACCAGACCAGAGGTCCTGATACCCGCCGTAAGAATCAAGGAAAGAGTCCGTCAACTGGGCGCCAGAATAACGACGGACCTCCGCTCGGAACGCGACGCCGCCGCGGATCGCCCGAATGCCCGCGAAGATCATCCGCCGGGCGGCACAGTGCGGCCGTTCATCCTCCTGGGGATCCTGAAAGGCGCCCTCTTCTTCCTCGCGGACCTGTCCCGTGAAATCTCCGTTGTGGCTGAAATCGAATATATGTCCGTTGCGAGCTATGGCAAATCAACGCAGAGTTCCGGCGTTGTAAGGATCCTGAAGGATCTGGACCGGGATATCGACGGCGCCGATGTGCTGCTTGTTGAGGACATTGTAGATACCGGCCTTACCCTGGAGTATCTCCTGCGCATTCTGGCGTCCAGGCGCCCTCGAAGCCTGAAGGTCTGCAGCCTTCTCAACAAGCCCGCCCGCCGGGTCGTGGATGTGCCGGTCGACTACGTCGGCTTCACCATCCCCGACGAATTCGTCGTCGGATACGGCCTGGACTACGACCAGCGATACCGGAATCTCCCGTACATCGCGGCATTGAGGAATTTTGAAACGCCGTGACAGCGGCTCTCCCCGGCACCGCAGAACGCTGACAGTCCGTTGACAAAGTCGCAACGCAGTATTTCGACCGCAAGGGCCGGACGCCTGTCTGCGTGCACCGCACAGGCAGGCAGCCCAGATGGACTTTTTCAACGGGCTGCTAAGGCCCGCGATTCCGACCTGAATCCGCCAGCAGGCGATTCACGGTCAGGAACAACGCTTCAACCATCTGCTCAGTAAGCCGTCCCGTATATACATTGTAACGGCTGAAGTGGTAACTGGCAACGAGAATCCTGGATTCGCCGTCGAAACGATAGGTCCCGCCGTGCGCGAACCGGTAGCGCCCCGCCGTCTCGATGACATCATTCGCCTTAAGGAGGCACAGATAGGCCTCAAACGCGTCTCTCCCCATCGCCAGTACAACCCGGATCCGATGCAATTGCGTCATTTCCTTTCGCAGCCAGTCCAGGCAGGCCCGTTTTTCGCTGCCGTTCGGCCGGTTCGCGGGAGGGACGCACTTTACGGCGTTCGTAATATAGACGTCCTTGAGTTTGAGACCGTCGTTGGGGCGGGTGGATTCCGATCGATTGCTGAATCCGTGCCGGTACAATGCTCCGTAGAGCACTTTACCGGCATAGTCGCCTGTAAACGGCCTGCCGGTGCGGTTCGCCCCGTGGGCGCCCGGCGCAAGACCGATAACGAGTAGCCGGGCCGATGCATCGCCGAAACCCGGTACCGGTTTTGCCCAGTAGCCGTCGACATGCGCCTGCCGGGTGTCCGGCGATTCGAACGTCGCCCGGAAATCGACCAGCCGTTCACAGCTGTCGCAGGCGGCAATCTGTTCGAAGAGCAGCCGTTCCGCACCCGCCTGGTTGCACGCGACGACTCGCGATTTGAGTCCCATTTATCGCCTTCGGCGCTTCGCGCCATGCCTGGCGCACCCATGCAAAAGAGGCGGTCCCGTTGGGGCCGCCTCTTCCCAAGTCAAAACTTGAGCCCGATTGGCTAGCTTCCCGCCCGGTTGTTGAAGAATACCACCTGTTGCGACCGGGCCATGGCCTCGTGTTCCTCGTCGGTGCATGAACTGTCGGTGGGAACGCTGGGGTTTGGCCCCGCCGGCTGGTACCCGTTATTGACCAGATAGGATTCCAGTTCGTCACCACTGATATCAGCCAGAATCTGCCCGTTGAAATCAAGTGTCGGCTGCAGCGGCTGCCCGCTCTTGCGCACCATTTCCTCGTAGTTTTCCGGAATGTTGATTATGTCCTTGTCTTCGTATTCAAGCCCGTACTTGGCCAGCACCGCCCGTATGCCGCGGCTCCAACCACAGTGGGGTTTGAGATATGCGGTAATCGAGGAATTACCCATTGAAGATTCTCCTTTTCCTTGAATTAACGACCGGAACACAACATTTCGAGTGTTAACCTAACATAACGAACTTTCCGTGAATCTGCAAGTCCAATCGCCATCAGGCTGGGCGGTCCGGATCGTTCGGAGCTCCGGATTTTGCGGGGATTTCTTCCGGTCCGCCCGGTGTGAACCCAAGTATTCGTCCTGCAATCCGGACACGGACTGACGGTACAGCGCGTCCGACCGGACGTCGACTCGCCGGTTATTCCGCGGCATTCACTGCATTGGCAAAATCGAGGTCGGCCCGTGTGACGGCGTTTTCGCTGTGAGTCGTCACCGTAACCGTGAGGGTCTTGCTTCTGCTGTCCAGACTGAGGTCCGAATGATGGTTGTTATTGTCCATGACCTCTGTAATCGTACGAACAAACGCCATCGTCGGGACGAATTTCTGGAACTTCCATACCCGCTGAAGCGCCTTGTTTTCCCCATCGTATTCCCAGCCTTCCAGACCCTTCAGTGCTTCCCGGATTTCATCCTCGGTGACCAGAGTCTTGTCCTCGTGCATTGCAGCCTCCCTGAGAATATGAAACATTGGTAATGTCGCGGCAGTCCGCGCTCGCCCCGCCGTCCCGCCTGACAGAGCGTCCACCGTACCCGGGGCTGACGGGCTGTTGCGCGGGCCCTGGAGTCAATATACCAAGATTATACGGGCTGATCAATCCCCCCAGGGGATGCCGGAGGTCGAAAGCGCGTTCCTGTATTCCTCGGGGGTGTTGATATTTCGCAACGACTCCAGCTCAGGGTCTACATCCCGTAGCGCGGAACCCGGCACGCTGCGGCAGCTGCATCGCTCCGTCAACGCCGTGAGTCTGAGGGTGCCGGCATCCAGCAGTTCCTGAATCACCGGCAATACCCTCACGCGATAAACGGCCGCAAGCGGATGCAACCGTCCTTCTTCGTGCGGCACGGTGATATCGGCTTCAACCGCCAATCGCACCAGGCAACGCACGAATCCCGGACGCAGAAAGGGCGCGTCGCACCCACTGACGAATGCCGCATCTGCCTGTGTGGATATCGCCTCGAGTCCCGTCGCCAGCGCTTCCAACGGACCCCTGTCGGACACCCGATCCCGGACGATTTCAATGTTATCGGGAAGGCACGGCAGCTGTTGCCCGGGGGCCGAAACCACCAACACGGGCTCCAGCGTGCCCGTGAACACGCGAACCACACGCTGCAGCAGATATTCTTCGCCGAAGCGCAACCAGGCCTTGGAAGTCCTCATT
The DNA here is from genome assembly GCA_021295655.1 of Candidatus Latescibacterota bacterium. Classification (GTDB taxonomy): domain Bacteria; phylum Latescibacterota; class UBA2968; order UBA2968; genus JAAXHE01. Next base: position 54,027 of record JAGWBX010000012.1, on the reverse strand, counting down.
CTTCGGCTTTGTCCACCGCATATCACGAGGGCGCCGACTCTCATTTCAGATATCCAGGACAACGAACGCCCGCCACCGTCCGTCCACGCGTTCCACGACAAACCGGTGGAGCGTGACGGCCTTCACGTCCACGACCAGATCGTGGCGTTCCATATCCAGCTCCTCGCCTACAAGGTCGGCCGACGCCTTGAAGATGCCGTCACGCGCTTTCACGACGACGTTCACGGGCCGCAGGAGAAGCCGGTTCGCATCCTTGAAAAAGATCACTTCCTGCAGAAAATCGAACAGCAGCAAATCGGGCTCTTCGGCCTCAATATTCACGGTACGCCGGTCTATGGGCGCCACGGAATCCAGGTCCGATACCATGACGTTCAGCGTCGCTTCCGCGGCCGAGACAAGGACCCCGCCGAAATCGTCACCCCAGGCTTCGAAAGCCACGTCCGCGATCGCTATGTCTTCGATATATCGATATGACACCATCCCATCCCTTCCGTGGACACGCAGTTCTACACCTGACAGGCTTCGAGTTCCGCCAGAACCCTCGTCCGCGCTTCCGCCGCGCCCCGTCCAATAAAGACGAGTTCCGTACGGTCTGCTTCAAAGGGTTCCAGTGTCCATCTGCCACCCGCGAAGTTGAAAAGAAATGCGGCTTGAACGCACCGCAGGAATCCCTTCGAGCGGTACACGGTCTTTGGCAGATTCTCCGCGAGGCGTTCGAATCTGCCGCGATCCAGGGGCACGTCGGAAACGAAATCGAAGCTGTCGATTTCCACAAGATCGGTGTGCGTTGCCCGCGTGCGCAAGTGTCTCTGACCCCTTTCGACAACGCCGAACAAAAGCCCGACGTCCACCGCGCATCTCAACGTGCGCACGACGGGCGCATCGGGATTCACTCGCCCCAGTTGCGCTTCGACCGCGTCAAGCTGGCAGGGCGTGACGAGGTCCACCTTGTTCAGCAGCAGCAAGTCCGCGGATTCGAACTGAGTGGTGGTCACGTATCCCAGGTCGGGAAACCGCACCATCAGGTCCGCGTCCGCAATTACGACCACACTGTCCAGGCGAACGCCCTGGAGATTGTCCTCCACGTCGAAGATTACCGCATCCGGTTCTGCAACGCCGGTGGTTTCAACCACAATGAGTTCGGGACGGACCGTCTCGACGATTTCCTTGACCGCTTCCTCGAATTCACCTGCCAACGAACAACAGACGCAACCTCCAGCCAGTTCGATCATACGAATATGTTCGCCTTCCACGACCTTGCTGTCGATGCCTATCTCTCCGAATTCGTTCATCAGAATCGCGATCCGCCGGTCGGCGCGAGCCACCAGGTGGCGCAGCAGCGTCGTCTTGCCGCTGCCCAGCGAACCTGCGATCAGGATCATCGAGATCTTCATTTCCATTGATTCCTTCAACCTGCCCGGGTTACCCCTTCACGTTGCCGATGGGCGAGAACCGCACGACACGTCGGCTGAGACCCGCCTCCTGGGTGGCTTCGATGACTTCGTCGATATCCTTGTACGCGCCGCCCGCCTCTTCCGCAAGGCCCGCAAAGGATACGGACCGGACGTAAATGCCGCGTGCCTCGAGTTCCTTCTGAAGCCGCTTGCCGTGAAACTGCTTGCGCGCCTTCGTGCGACTCATCGTCCTGCCGCTGCCGTGAGCCGTGGAGAAAAACGCCTGGCCTCCATCTGGCGACCCCGCAAGCAGATAGGAACCGGTTTCCATGCTGCCGCCGATAATCACCGGCTGCCCGTGAGATTTGAACCCGTCGGGGACGCCGTCCATTTCCGGTCCGAATGCCCGCGTCGCGCCCTTGCGGTGAACCAGCACCGTGCGATGCCGTCCATCGACCACGTGTCGCTCAAGCTTGGCGGTGTTATGCGCCACGTCGTACACCTGGCGCATCTCCATCTCCTCCGGGCTGCGTTTCAATACGTCGGAGAACACCTCCCGGATACGATGAAGAATGACCTGCCGGTTTGCGAAGGACATGTTGATCGCGCACTTCATTGCGGCGAAATAGTCCTGGCCTTCCGGGGATTGGAACGGCGCACACGCGAGTTCCCGGTCCCGGATTGAAATCCCGTATTTCTTCTGCATCACCCTGAGAAAAACCTGCAGGTAGTCGGTTGCGACCTGGTGCCCGAAACCCCGGCTGCCGCAGTGAAACATCACGACAACCTGATTGGGAAGCGTAATGCCGAACGCCCGGGCTGCCGCCTCGTCGAACACCTGATCGGGTCTTGCCACCTGAATTTCAAGGTAGTGGTTTCCCGATCCGAGCGTACCGATCTGGTTGAAGCCCCGCTCCACCGCCTTGCGGCTGATTTTCGTCGCGTCCGCACCCGAAATGCACCCGTTTTCTTCGGTCCGCTCGAGATCCTCCGGCCAGCCGAAACGGTTCCGGACACACCACCGCGCACCTTCCTGAACGATCGTTCGAAACTCGTCGTGCGACATCTTCAGAAAACCCGTACTGCCTACACCCGCCGGCACTCGATCGAACAGAAGATCCACAAGCCTCCTTAGGTGGGGCCTGACCTCTTCGTACGTCAGATTGGTGGTTACCAGACGCATGCCGCAGTTGACGTCGAAACCGATGCCGCCCGGCGAGATCACGCCCCGGTCGGCGTCCATTGCCGCCACACCGCCAATGGGAAAACCGTATCCCCAGTGCCCGTCGGGCATGCAGAGGGCGTATTTCAGGATGCCTGGCAGCGTGGCCACATTGGTCACCTGATCGAACACGCCGCGGTCCATCTCCGCCATCAGTTTCCGTGTTGCATAAATCCGTGCCGGGACGAGCATTCCTTTCTTGAATGACGTGGGAATCTCCCACAGGGTCGGCGAAATCCGGGTTGCCTCGGGCGGGATGGGCATTTCATACTCCTAAGCATCGTGTTCGCAATCCGCATAGTGTTTACGCAGCGGATCGAGGCCGAAATCGTCCTCCAGATCGCGAAGTACGGAGTGAATATGGTTCGCGTCGTTCTGTGTATTGTCGTATTCCACGAGGTGCGTGGGGCCGTGAATGCGGTAATAGTGCTTCTCTCCGGGACGAACCCCGCCGGCCCATGCAAAGTGCAACCGGTCCACCCCGGCCTTGCGGATTCTCGACAGGTGCGCTTCGCCAAGGTCCGTGCGAAGGTTCGCGGCGTACAATTCCAGAATCCGTATCACCGCCTCCTTCTGCGCCGGCGCCATTGCAGAAACGGGGAGGCCCGCCGGATCGCCAATCCGCGCCACCTTGCAGTTTCGGGTGAGGATATCGCTTGGCGCCTCATCCGCGATGCGTACCTCCGCCTGCAGGTCTTCCGGCAACGCGTTCAGGAGGCCCCGCGCCAGGTCCTCTTCATCGCGCAGGACGCGCCAGCCCTTCCGTTCTCCCGAGGGCACACGCGCCGGATTCGCGCCCCAGAAGGCAGGCGTGGACGCCACCTTCCTTTCAGCGCCCACGGAGACCGTTAACGACAGATGGTGGCCGTCGATCCGCCAACCCCAGGGTTCCGTTCCCGATGCAATGTCACCAAAAAGCGTCAGAAAATACCCATCCGGGTCCCTCTGAAAACGCGAAGACGCCTGAGATTCGATCTGGCCGAGAATGCCCTCCAGGACCATGATATCCACGGCCTTCTGATACCCGGAATCGCTCAGGGCGCTTCTCAGGAGACGATGCGCCGACGCCCGCTGGGCCGGCGACATCTCCCTGAAGGGAACGCCGTTTCGCTTCACGGGTACGTAGTTCCAGTTGAAACGCTCCTCGTTGTCGAACGCGTACAGGACCCGGTTCCGCTGGTCCGCACTCAGTTCGTTCATGAAATCCCGGGCTGCTCCCAGCATGATATTCCTCCTGTCAGGGTGCTGTTGGGTTGCTGTTTCTCTCGAATTGGGGTTAATTGGCCGAATCGGCCGCAGCCGCACGATATTCCGCGACCGCCCGCGGACTGTTTGCCCGTTCGCCCGTTTTGAGCGCCACCAGGATTGGGGCCGGATGCGATGTCGAAGCGGCTGAAGAATCCGCCGAAACCCCGGTCTTCACGTCGACCGATACCTCGTAGACGTCGGCGGGCATCCAGAAATCACGCGTTGCACGTCCGGCAGTCGCGCGCGTCATAAACGCCGTCCAGATCGGCACGGCGTCGCGGCCGCCGGTAATCCGGGTCTGCCTCCCGGTCTTCCGGTCGAATCCGACCCAGACACACGTTGCGAGATCCGGCGTGAAGCCGGTAAACCAGGCATCCGCATGGCCGTTTGTCGTACCCGTCTTGCCCGCCGCGGGTCGGACGAATCCCCCGGAGCGTACCCCGCGGCCGGTTCCTCGCAGGATGACGTTCTGAAGCAAACGGATCATGACGTACGCATCCGCAGCGTCTATTACGGGAACCGGCTGCACCCGGTGTTCGTATACCACCCGCCCTCCCGAATCTTCGATCCGCCGCACATAAGTCGGGTTGACGCGGACGCCGTAGTTGGCGATGGTGGCATAGACCGAGGCCATTTCCAGCGGTGAAACCTCGTTCGCGCCCAGCGCGATGCTCGGATACGCGTCCAACGGACGCCGTATCCCCAGACGTTGGCCCATTTCCACAACGCGTTCCGCGCCGATGAGATCCAGTACCTGCACGCTTGCCGAATTCGCGGAATTCACAAGGGCCCACGCGGCCGTCGTCATACCCAGATACCGGTCTCTGAAATTCTCTGGCATCCATGGATTCCCGTTAACCGTGTAGGTCCGTGGCTCATCGACAAACAATGACACGGACGATATCCCGCCCGACGCCAGCGCCGCCAGATACACGACCGGTTTGAATCCTGAGCCTGGCTGGCGCATTGAGGCGGTTGCCCGGTTGAAGTAGCTGATGAAAATGTCGCGGCCGCCCACCAATGCGCGCACGTATCCGGTCGCCGGTTCCAGGCTGACCAGGGCCGCCTGTATGTATTCGCGTCTGGCCTGTTTGCCCGCGCTTTCGTATCTGCCGAATCCAAGCCGCTCATCCACATCTGCAAGTCCTTCCTCAACAGCATGTTCTGCGGCCTTCTGCATGCGATAATCCAACGTAGTGTAGATATTCAATGCACCGAAGCTGAGCGCTGACCGCCCCCATTGCCGCACCACCTCTTCCTTGATGATTTCAACGAAGTAGGGCGTCCGATTCCTGTCGCGCAGTTGCGACGCCAGAACCGGTGACGCGGCGAGCGCCTCCTTCAATGCGTCGGTTTCCAGGAAACCGGCCGCATGCATGCGCCTTAAAACGTGCGCGGTACGCACCGCGGCCTGCCTGCCGCCGTCACGGAACGGATTCAACGCGCCCGGCGAATTGGGCAGCCCGGCCAGCATGGCCGCCTCAATGAGGCTCAGGTCCGCGGCCGCCTTTCCAAAAAACGTCTGCGACGCATCCTCCACGCCGTAGGCGTTGGTACCGAAGAAACTGCCGTTGATATAGATTTCCAGCAATCTGTCCTTGGCCGATCCGCCATACAACCTCGAAAACATCGCCTCCAGCTGGACGGCCAGCAGCGCCTCGCGCGCCTTCCGAAGATAGGTCTTCTCACGTGTCAGAAACACATTCTTGACGATCTGTTGGGTAATCGTGCTTCCACCTCTGACGTTTCGGAAGTGCCTCAGGTTTGTCAGAAACGCCCCTGCGATGCCTTTCAGACTAACGCCCCGATGGCGGTAAAACGATTCGTCTTCGGTTGCAATAACCGCCTTGACAAACCAGGGGCTTACCTGGTCAAGCCTTACCTGCCTGACCGAACGGTTGAACGTAAACAGCAGCTCCCCGGTATCCGCGAAGATGCTCACGCCCGCCTGGCTGCTCAACGCGCCGGGGTCGGGCGGGATTTGCGGAAGGGTCGTCAACAGCCATGCGAAGCCAAGGCCGGCGACGAGTAACGCATCCGCCGCAAGAAGCACTCCGGTCCGGGTCCAGTCGTTTAGAAGCAGGATCCAGCGCATCAGGGGAGACCTCCCGAACCGCCGAAAAGTACGTCCATTTCCCCGGGCTCCACGTCGAATCTGACGGGGGCACGCTCGGGATCGACGTAAACCAACTCTCCATGGTAGGTACCGAGCCCGCTCTGAATCAGTATCTGGCTCACACGACCCGACCGGAATTCTTTCATCAGACGATTCCGCTCATCGGACCGGAACTGTTCGACGAAAACCCTTTCCAGCCGCTCGCGCACGTCCGCCCGGACCGAATCCGCGACGACCACGGTGTCTGCTTCGCCACGCCGTTCCGTGTCTCCCGCGTGCCGGTACAAGGCATCGACACGGCTCCGTATCCGGTCCCGGAAACGCACGTCCGGAAAAACTGCCAACTTCAGGAGGGACAGACCCAGATTGAACGCTTCAACGCTCTTTAACAACTCACGGGTTTCCCTCCCGTTGTCCCGTGAGCGTTGCGAGCGCCAAACCGTGATTAAGGTAGGCATACCGGACTCCGGCACGCGGTCCGCGTCGAAGCGCGCATCGGCCAAGGCATCGGGCAGGACGCCCACCACGGGTGTTTCCACCGTCTGTAATGAATCCCGTACCTGGGCCCACGTGTCCAGCCGCTTCCAAAAAGCGCCCGAAGTGGCGCGCCGTGCGTTGTTCCGGTCCAGCGCCTCGCCCACCCATTCCGCAATGCAGTTTGTCCGATATTCCAGGTACGCGAAAAACCCGACCGCCATTGACGCCACCACCGCACCGGCGGCCGGATACAGCAGTTTCCTGAATCTCAGCGGTGAGAATCCACCATCGACTGCCCCCCGGGCCCTGCAGATACCCCGATAGATACGACGTGGAAGATTCATGGCGATCTGATGCCGTCAAAAAAATCCCGAAACAGCGCGCCTGCTGCTGTAACGGGATCGGTGGGCGGATACCTGGAGAGAATCAGGCGGCAACATCCTCCATCTCCGGAACATATCTGCCATCGCGTGCGGCGCTGTTGCAGCTTGCCCTGCGATAGAAAACTTCCTGTGCCGCCGCCACGTTGGCGGCCTGTCCATTCCAGACGGCGCGGGCGGGGTCCTGTAACGCCCTGCCGTACGAAAAGCTGAGTTCCCAGGGGAATCCGCCAATCCGATTCATGGCGTTCAGGTGCAGCGTGGAAAGTTCCGGGCTCTGTCCCCCGGAAAGAAAAACCACACCTGGAATTGAGGCGGGAACCGTACGCCGAAGGCACCGCACGGTCGCTTCAGCAACTTCCTGTACGCCTGCCTGCGCCGGGCAATCGGCACCGGACAGGACCATACTGGCTTTCAGCAACGTGCCTTCCAGAAAGATCCGGTGTTCTCCCAATTCCGAAAACACGCTACGCAAGACCCACTCTGTGACTTCCTCGCAGCGTTCGATGGTATGAACGCCATCCATCAACACCTCCGGTTCTACGATTGGCACCAGCCCCACTTCCTGGCAACAGGCGGCGTAACGGGCAAGCGCGTGGGCATTGGCATGGATGCAAGCCTGCGTTGGAAACCCGTTGCCAATAGCAATGGCGGCCCGCCATTTCGCGAACCTGGCGCCTCGCTCGTGATACGCTTCCAGACGGTCCCGAAGTCCGTCCAGACCCTCGGTTACCTGTTCGCCCGGAAAGCCGGCCAGGGAGACCAAACCGGTGTCCGCCTTGATTCCGGGGATCATGCCCCGATCCGCCAACAACCTCGGAAACGGCACACCGCCATTCGCGGCCGTGTTCAACGTCTCTTCGTACAGAATGACGCCGCTGATGAAGTCCGACAGATCCGGGGTCGTGAACAACGTTTCGCGATAGGCCCTTCGGGATTCGTCCGTGGGCTCCAGGCCGATGTCCGCAAATCGCTTTGTAATCGTTCCCAAACTCTCGTCCGCCGCCAGGATACCTCTTCCCGCCGGAACGAGTGCGCGAGCCGTGGCTTCAAGTTCCCCTTTTGACATTGATTGCGACCTTATCTCCGGGTACTATACTGCATGCAAGTATACACACCGTAGAATATACGTTATAATCTGCCGTTGTCCAGCAGATTCCGGTCTATCTTAGAGCATTGCCGTTAGCATCCGCGGCGCGCACCAGACCGTATTCCGGACGGGACGTCGGCCGCTGACAACCACTCGCCGACACCGAAAACGGAGACGCCGGAATATCCCCGCCAGGGCAAGGCCGCCTCGGATGCGGCATTCGATTCCGATCTGGCGCAAGCCACGTGAGAAAGCCTCATGGGTCCTTCAGGCCGGCTGTGGCCCCACCGGTCGATTCGGCTGTTTCAAGGGTCCAGACGTCGTTGTAGACAACGCTGCCCGCGATCGACCCGCTGTACCCCCCGAGCAGCCAGATTCGCCGTTGGAAATCCAGGCAGGGAAACGCGTGACGCACCCCCCAGGGCGCGCAGCGGTGGGATTGCCGCCACGTCCGGCCGTCGCCGGAACACCATACGTCGTTCATATTGATGGACGGCTCGATGGCGCCACCGGCAATCCACATCCTGCCGTCAAAGACAAAGGAACTGTGGAACCGGCGGGGGCCCCATCCGGCATCGGCGGCCTCCCGCTCCCACGTCAGCCCGTCCCGCGAGCACCAGACGTCGTTGTAATTGACCCGACGATCGTGGTAGTTTCCCCCTCCCAGAATCCAGATCCTGTCTCTGTATGCGATGGCGGGGAACATCGCCCTCGGCGCCCATGGCGAGTGCTTTTCCACCAGATCCCACCGCTGTCCGTCGGCTGAGCACCAGACGTCCCCGTAATGCGCCTTCCGCTCCCAATTGAGGCCGCCGAAAATCCAGATCCGCTTATCGTAAACCAGGCTGCCGAAGGCGCCTCGACAACCCCATGGGGCGCGTTGCGTCACGCAATCCCAATGCCGACCGTCATCTGAACACCAGACGTCGCCGAGCGTATGGACGCCGTCGAATCCGCCCATCAACCAGATCCGGTCACCTTGGATAACGCAGCCCGCAAGATTCCGGACGGGCCATGGCGCCTGCCGCGACAGGCATTCCCACGTCCTGCCGTCTGAAGACCGCCATACGTCGTTGAGACGGGGGAAGTTCTCAGGGCCAAGCATCTGCCAGCCACCGAACAGCCAGATGTGGTCCTTGAAAACCGCTGCCCCGGGCGAATCTCTGGGTGGCCATGGCGCGGATTCAGTAATGCGATGCCAATTCCCGGTCATCCTGTTACCGGTCCCATCCGAAAGCCCCTTCGGTCTGCCGTCTTCCGTTTTTCGTTTTCCAACGCTATCCTTTTCCGATATATTTGACACAGGCTGCCATTGAAGCCTGAACAGGAAACCTCCCCAGCGGTGCCGCGACCCTATGTACAGTACACTTGTCTACCTCGTTTTCAGCAGGCTCGCCGTTGGCGGGCTGCTATCGATGCTGGCTGTTCCACATGAGGCGGGTAAACGCTTTTTCCGGTTCTGCGCACTCGCCTGTCTGGTGTTTCTCCTCCTGGCCCTGTGGGCGGGGCCTTTTCCAATCCTGACGCCTCCGGGGAATGGCCCGGCGGATGCGCCCCTGCCTCGCGGGCTGTTGGCGGTCTGCGCCCTGATCGCTGTTGTTTATCTGCTGGCAGTCGTCGCGGAACGGATAAAACTTCAGAAACCGCTGCTTGCCGCCGCGGGTGCGGCCGGAGCGGCCGGCCTGGCGTCGGACGGATTTTTCGCGTGCGAAGCGTGTACCCCCTTTGCGGCCGGTGCGTTAACCGCCGCCAGTTACCTGATCTCCGCGTGCTTCCTCGGCAGCGTCATCTTCGCGATGATCCTGGGCCATTGGTACCTCGTGGTGCCCACGCTTCACATCCGGCCATTGCGCGTCCTCACGCAACTGATGCTTGGCGCCACACTGGCCAAAGCGATGCTGACCGCACTCACGATATACGTTTTCTGGGCAGACGGGGACGTGCAGCTTCGGGAGACGCTCCGATCTTTTTGGGGTCTGGGCGGTCTTTTTCTGTGGATACGCGTGCTCTTCGGGCTTATCGGACCCCTCATCGTGGGCTTTATGGTCTGGCAAACCGTCAAGATTCACTCGACTCAGTCCGCCACGGGCCTGCTATACGTCGCCACGGTATTTGTTCTGATCGGCGAATGCGTTTCCGCCTATATCCTTTATATAAACAGGATACCGGTTTAACACCATGGTAATCAGTTTTCGCTGCGACGCGTGTCAGGCCGTCAATCACGTCCGGGCCTCTCAGACCGATACGACCTGTCAGGCCTGCGGCCAGGATCTTCCAATGGCCGTCTCGAAAGGAATCCTGCACAATAACCAGGTCGACGTGTGCCCCCGATGTGGAAATACCGATTTCTACGTTCAGACAGATTTCAATGGAAAAATCGGTCTGGGCATTGCCGTAATATTCGCCCTGATCGGCCTGGTTTTCGTTGGGCTGGATCGCCCCGTTTACTTCTATGCCTGCCTGGGCGCCGCCGCGATAATCGACCTCGTACTGTACCTGAGTCTGCCGGAAATCACGATCTGCTACAGTTGCAAGACGGCCTTCCGCGGCGCCCGAAAGAACCCGGTACATCAGCCATTCGACCTGCATACGGCGGACATGTACGATCATCGCACCAAGGGATGACCCGCCCTCCGACGCTGCAGCCGCCGGCCGGCAATCTGGCCGGCCCTTCCTCAACCCTCCCGCTGCCGCTGCAACAATTCGAGAAATTCCTCACGCGTTGTGCGGTCCTTGAAAGCCCCCCGGACGGCGGACGTCGTCGCCCACGCACCCGGTTTTTCCACGCCCCGCATCTCCATACACAGGTGGCGGGCTTCGACCACCACGATTGATCCTTTGGGTGCAAGTTCGCGTTCGAGAAATTCCACGGTCTGGTGGGTCATCCGCTCCTGAATCTGGGGCCGTCGGGCGTAATACTCCACGATCCGCACCAATTTACTCAAACCCACGATCTGCGTTGTTGGAATATAGCCCACGTGCACTCTGCCCCAGAAGGGCAACAGATGGTGTGCGCACATCGAATAGAACGAAATATCTGTCATGGCCACCATATTGTCGAACCCGTCTTCATTGGGAAACATCCTGACCTCGGGTTCGTTGTCTTCGTCGAGCCCTTTGAATATCTCGAGATACATCCGGGCGAACCGCCGCGGCGTGTCCCTCAGGTTCGGATCCTTCATATCCAGATTGAGCACTTTCATGATTTCCGAGATATGGTACCCGATCCGCTCGATCTTATCTTCCGCCATGGCATCTCCTTTATTTTCCAATTACACCGACACCAAAGGGTCCGGCCGCTTCGGCATCTATCTGCGGCGATATGCAAATTCACCCTCAGAAGCCGGTGTCTGCCCCCAAGACCGGTCCTCAGTCCGACGCGCCGAAGGCCAGGCCCAGACTTAACCTCAACGAGGAGTCCTCCTCCTGGTCGGCGATGATCATCTTGAGTTCACCGAACCACAGAACACCCGGTCCAACCCGTTTTCGGAACCCGACCGGAATATTCAGGGTTACCTTCGTGTCGTCCGGAACAGTCACGTTGATCGCGTTTCCCTGCCCGCCTGTTTCTATAATGTCGAACCGGGTGAGGTGCACGCCGATTCCGCCGCCCACGTATCCGTAGGTACTGCCCTCGCCGAAAATGAACTGGGCCTCGCCGTTCAGGGAGTATATCTTCAGATTGTCCTGAATCACCAGATCCACGCCCGGAACCAGATGGAGACGGGGAATGAAAATGGATCCGAAATCGACGTGTCCGCCGAGCGTCAGCCTCGCGGAGTCGAACTCGTACCCGAGATATTCTGCGGACTCCTGACGCGTGAGGTCCACGCCAAGCTTGACGCCGAGACCTCGCAAGCCGAGTGCGTCTGCCGGACTCACGCCGACTTTCAGCCGTACACAATTGCTCATCGGGTTCCCCCTTGCTCTGTGAGAATACGGTGGTCGGCGCGGCCCCTCGGTGCGGTACTCAGCCCACCATCGTACGATCATTCATTGAAGAGAAATCGAATAACGTCTCCGTCCTGGACCTGGTATTGCCCCCCTTCCGCGCGCACGCTACCGGTTTCGCGCAATCCGGCGATGCTGCCGGCAGCCAGAACGTCCTTATAGGCGGCAACTTCCGCCTTGATGAACCCGCGCTCCATGTCCGAGTGAATCCTGCCGGCCGCCGCCGCAGCCCGAGTGCCTTCACGAACTTCCCATGCCTGCAGCTTATCGTTTGCCGTGGTGTAGAAGGTAATCAGACCGAGCAGGGCGTACCCCGCGCGAATCAGCCGGTCCACGCCCGGCTGGTCCAACCCCAGGTCCGCGACAAAAAGCTTTTTGTCGGCCGGCGGCAATTCACCAAGTTCCGCCTCGATTTGCGCCGCAAGCGGCAGTACGTTGTCGCCGCCGAGCAGGACCCGCAGCCGGGCCGTGGCTTCGCCCCCGTCAGGTAGATCAGTTTCCGAAACGTTCGAAACGTACAGCACGGGTTTGGCGGTAAGGAAGCTGAAGGGTACGAGAGCTTCCGACTGCGCTTCCGTCAGATCCTGTTCTTTTACGGCCACACCCCGCCCCAGGCCTTCGATGGCCAATCCAAGCGCGTCGTATGCACGGCGTTCCGGGGCGCGCGGATGCGAACGCAGGATTTTTTCGAGTCGGCGGGCGACTCCTTCCGCGGATTCGAGATCGGCCAATTTCAGTTCGGTCTCGACGGTTTCGACGTCCCGCATGGGATCCACCCCGCCGTCCACGTGCGGCACATTTTCGCTTTCGTAACAGCGAACCAGATGAACCAGCGCGTCGACCTCGCGAATCCGTGCCAGAAACCGGTTGCCGAGGCCCTCGCCGCGGCTGGCTCCCCGAACCAGGCCGGCAATGTCCACAAAGTGAACGAACGCGGGAATGCAGGCCTCGGGTTCGAGACGTTCATTCAACCGCTTCAGGCGGTCATCGGGCACCTCCACGACACCGACATTGGGTTCAACGGTACAAAAGGGATAGTTCGATGCTTCAATGCCGGCCCTGGTTAACGCATTAAACAGGGTCGACTTGCCCACGTTTGGCAGGCCGATAATGCCGATATTGAGGGCCATACTCACTGCCTGGATGCGGCATGACACTTGTGTAATAAAAAAGAAACAGCCAGCGGAGAGACGTAAACCACTGGCCGACAGAAGCTTGACCGTCTACAGTTAAAGGCCGCCACTGATGGCGGTAACAAAGTGAACCTCGCTCTCCTCTGCTACCCTCTGACGCATTCCGTCACTGCCGACCACACCGTCGATGGCAACCGCCAGACCGGGCCTCATACGGCCATCTTCGCAGACTCGCTCCTTGATTCCCGGAAACCGCGCCTCAAGGTTCTCAATAACCTCCCGTATGGTCTCACCGGGAACCTGAACCTGCTCCTGACCGTCGGAGAGACTACGCAGAAGGGACGGTATCCAGACCTCTGGCATGGCTCACCCTCTTCCGTTGCCTCCGCGACTGTTCCTGATAAGTGTCTCCAGAACGCGGCCAGGGGACATGGGCAGGTCGCGCAAACGCACGCCCACGGCATCGTAGATCGCATTCGCCACGGCGGCGGGGGGCGGAACAATCGGCACTTCGCCTACACCCCGGACACCGTACGGGTGGCCCGGATTGGGCACTTCCACGATGATCGTCTCGATCATCGGCAGATCAAGACAGGTTGGCATCCGGTAGTCCAGAAGGCTGGCGTTAACCAGGTCACCCTTTTTATTGTAGAAGTATTCTTCGTTCAATGCCCATCCGATACCCTGTGCCACGCCGCCCTGCATCTGTCCTTCCACGTACGATGGATGTATGGCTTTACCCGCATCCTGTACGATGGTGACCCTGAGAATGTCCACCTTTCCGGTTTCGGGATCGACCTCCACGTCCACGACCATGACGGCGTACGCCGGCCCCGCCGCTTTTCCCGCCACCGCCGCCCGACCGACCACGGGACCGCCCGTGGCACCCAGCTTACCCGCCAGTTCGGTAAACGTGATCGATTTCTCAGGGGCCGACCTGGATTTGAACACCCCGCCTTCGAATACCACGTCATCCTCTGAAATCTCCCACAATCTCGCCGCCCGGGCTTCCATCTGGCGTTTTGCGTCGACCGCGGCTTCGTAACCCGCCCAGCCCGTGGCAAACGTCACCCGGCTGCCGCCGGTGCCGTCTGTCTGTCCAATGGCATCGGTGTCCACCACCATGGGTTTTACCTGCGCTGCCGGGATACCCAGCACCTCGGCAACCTGCATTGCAATGGACGTCCGCGTACCCCCGATATCGGGAGAACCTTCGACCAGGCCGACCGTGCCGTCGGCGTTCACGCTGACCATCACGGTGGAGGTGCCTGCGCCGTTGAACCAGAACCCCGAAGCCACACCACGACCCCGATTGGGTCCGTCGAGTCCGGATTGGTAATGGTCCGACGCCATCGCCGCTTTCACGCATTCGTCGTGGCCGATCCGTGGAAACACCGGGCCATCGGCCCGCCGGCTGCCTTCCCTGGCGGAGTTCTTCAGACGAAACTCGAGCGGGTCGGTGTGGAGCATTTCGCAGATCTCGTCGATCACGGTTTCGGCCGCGAATGCCCCATTGGTGGCCCCAGGCGCGCGGTACGCGGAGGTCTGTGGCTTGTTCACGACCACGTCGTACCCGTCGATGACGACGTTGGGAATGTCATACGGAGAAAAGATACAGCCAGCGCCCGCGCCCACGGGGGATCCGGGATAGGCCCCGGCTTCGTAGGCGAGATACGCCTGTGCGGCGACCAGTCTGCCGTCGTTCGTTGCGCCCATCTTCACCTTCATGTAGGAACCTGGCGTGGGGCCCGTCGCCTTCAGGACTTCCGTCCGGCTCATCACCATCTTTACGGGTTTGCCCGTCATCCTGGACATCACAGCGGCTGTCGGTTCCTCGTAGACACGGAACTTGCCGCCGAACCCGCCGCCGATCTCCGCCGGCACCACGCGGACCCTGGAGGCGGGCACTCCCAGGACAACCGCGACCTGGTCTCGTACCTCGAACGGCCCCTGCGTGCTCGTCCAGATGGTGATCTGGTCGTCCAGATTCCAATACGCCGTTGCGTTATGGGGTTCTATGTAACCCTGATGTACCGTCTGGGTGCTGAACTCCCGTTCAACCACGACGTCGGCATCGGCGAATCCCCGGTCGACGTCGCCAAGAGAATGCTGGAAATGACTGGCGATATTTCCCGGTTTGTCCGTCGTCTGACCCAGTGATCTCATTCTCATGGCTTCGTGCAGGATGGGCGCGCCGTCTTCCATGGCGGGACGGACGTCGAGTACGGGCTCCAGAACCTCGTAGTCCACACGAATCAGATCCAGCGCCTCTTCGGCGATATGGGCCGACGTCGCCGCGACAGCAGCCACCGCGTGCCCCTCGTAAAGCACTTTATCCGAAGCCAGCACGTTCTTGATGAGATCGGGCAGGTTTACGGACTCCTCACCGATGGCGGCCACCTTGTCTTCGTAGTGTTGCGCGAGGTCGGCGCCCGTCATCACGGCCCTTACGCCGGGAAGGGCTTCGGCCGCACTCGTATCAACGGATAGAATACGGGCGTGGGCATGCGGGCTGCGGAGTGTTTTTCCAATCAACACACCCGACGTGTGGGTATCCGCTCCGTATTTCGCTCGGCCCGTCACCTTATCCGTGCCATCGTGGCGAATCGGCCGGGTTCCCACTACATTGTAGCTCTCGATGCCAAGATAGTCTTCAGTCTTCGTGGCCATTGTGATTGAATCTCCGGTAATTGGCGCGCGGCGGAAGCGACGCGGGGCCCGCGCACGGTCTCTTCTTTATGTTCCGTTATTATTCCACAGCGCTTTAAGGACATTGCCGGGAGACATCGGCAACACGTTCATCCGGATCCCCGCGGCACGGTAGATGGCATTGGCGAGTGCGGCCGGCGGCGGCACAATTGGCGCCTCTCCCACGCCGCGCACGCCGTATGGATGTCCGGGATTGGGAACTTCCACGATGATGGTTTCAATCATCGGCAGGTCCAGGCAGGTTGGCATCCGGTAATCCAGCAGGCTGGCGTTGGTCAACTCACCCTTGTTGTTGTACCAGTACTCTTCGTTCAGTCCCCAACCGATCCCCTGCGCCGCGCCCCCCTGCATCTGGCCCTCGACATAAGCGGGATGGATGGCTTTGCCCGCGTCCTGGACCATGGTGACCCTGAGAATATCCACCTTTCCCGTATCCGGGTCGGTTTCCACGTCCGCGATCATCAGCGAGAATGCGCCGCCCACGCCCTGCGGATCGACGGTCGCACGCCCGACGACGGGCCCGCCGGTTTCATTGAGTTTTCCAGCGAGTTCTTTGAACGTCAAGGATTTGGACGGATCGGACCTGGATTTGAACGTGCCGTCTTCAAATGCCACGTCATCCGGCGAAATCTCCCAGTATTTCGCGGCGCGCTCGACCATTTGCGCAATGATATCGTGTGCGGCATTGTAGGCCGCCCAGCCCGTAGCGAACGTCACCCGGCTTCCGCCGGTCACGTCGGTCTCCCCCACGCCGTCGGTGTCCGCCACCACCGGGTTGACGTCTTCCGCGGGGATGCCCAGCGGCTCGGCGAGCTGCATCGCCACCGAGGTTCGCGTACCTCCGATATCGGTGGACCCTTCGACCAGGCTTACCGTGCCGTCTGTATTCACAGACGCACATGCGCTGGACTTCAACCCCACGTTGAACCAGAAGCCGGAAGCGACGCCGCGACCGCGGTTTTTCCCATCCAGGGGCGCGTTGTAGTGATCGCTCGTCATCGCCGCCTTTAACACTTCCTCGTGGCCGATGCGGGGAAACGCGGGACCGTCAGCCCTGCGCGTACCTTCTTTTGCCGTATTATTCATGCGGAACTCGAGTGGATCCTCGCCAAGCCTCTCGCAGATCTCGTCGACAATGGTCTCCGATGCAAACGCCGCGTTGGTGGCGCCTGGCGCCCGATAGGCCATCGTCTGCGGCTTGTTAACAACGACGTTGTACCCGTCGATGACGACGTTCTCGATATCGTACGGAGCGAAAATGCACATGGCGCCGGGTTCGGCCCATGCTCCGGCGAATCCACCCGACTCGTAAGCCAGGTAGGCCTGTGCGGCCACCAGTTTACCGTCGTTTGTGGCCCCCATCTTCACCCGTATGTAGGATCCGGGGGTGGGGCCGGTTGCCTTCAACACTTCGTCGCGATTCATCACCATTTTCACCGGATGGCCGGACTTTCTCGAAAGAACAGCGGCAACAGGTTCCAGGTAAACCCTGATCTTGCCGCCGAATCCCCCGCCTATCTCTGTTGGGATGACCCGGATATTCACGGGCGATATCTGCAGCAGGCCGGCCAGCTGCTCGCGCACGGTAAACGAACCCTGGGTGCTGCACCAGACGGTGAGACGTCCGTCGGGGTTCCACAGTGCCGTGGCATTCTGAGGTTCGATGTATCCCTGGTGCACGGTGTCGGTAAAGAACTCCTTTTCAATCACCACGTCGGCCTGCGCGAAGCCCGATTCGATATCCCCCAGCTTATGCTGAAAGTGCGTGGCGATATTGCTTGGCTTTCCGGTGTCTTCGCCCAGCGACTCGGTGGTGAGGGCTTCGTGCAGGAGCGGAGATTCCGGATTCATTGCCTCCCGCACGTCGAGCAGCGGCTCCAGAACCTCGTAATCCACGTGAATCAGCCCAAGCGCCTCCTCCGCAATATGCGCGCTTGTTGCGGCCACGGCCGCCACCGCGTGGCCGTCATAGACCACCTTTCCGTCGGCCAGTACGTTGGCGCGCAGGTCCACCATATTGGCCGCGCCTTCCCCCAAATCCTCCACCTTCTTCTCCGGTACGGGAATGTCGTTGACGGTGGCAATGGCCTTTACGCCGTCGAGCGCTTCGGCCTTTTCGGTATTGATGGACAAGATGCGCGCGTGGGCGTGAGGACTCCGCAGCACTTTCCCGTAGATCAGGCCGGACATCCGGACGTCGGCTCCGTATATGGCCCGACCCGTAACCTTGTCCACGCCATCGTGGCGGATCGGCCGGGTGCCCAGTACCTTGTACTCTTGAATTCCGAGATACTCCTCAGCTGGCATCAGGCCGTCTCCTTCATCGTTCCGGCTGTGTCCATCACCGCTCTGACGATCTTGTCGTATCCGGTGCACCTGCAGAGATTCCCTGCCAGCCACAGGCGAATCCGATGCTCGTCGGGTTCCGGTTCCCGGTCGAGCAGCGCCTTCGCCGCCACGATAAACCCGGGCGTGCATACGCCGCACTGAAGCGCTGCATGTTCCAGGAACTTCTGCTGCAACGGATGCAGGCCCTCCGCGGTGGCCACACCTTCAATGGTCGTGATTTCGCATCCCTCAGCCTCGACGCCCAGGACGAGACAGGAATTGATGACGCGTCCGTCGAGGATGACGCTGCAGGCGCCGCAGTTGCCGTTGCCACAACCCTCTTTAGCGCCGGTGAGACCCAGGTTGTCGCGAAGCACGTCCAGCAGCGTATCCCGGGGTTCACAAAGGAACTCCGTTTCTTCTTCGTTGATCGTTGTTGTGACATGAACTTTGCCGGCCATCTTATGCGGACTCCTTTTTTCGCGAATAATCCGAAGATTCGAGACACGTTGACTAACTGGCGCGTTCCACCGCGCCACGAACCGCGCGCCGGGTCAGGACGCCGGCCAGGTGAACCCGTTGCTCAATCGTCCCACGCATATCCGTAATGGGTCTGGCGGACTGCCGGGCGATTTCGGCTGCCATTTCGATCGATTGATCCGATACGTCGCTGCCGGCAAGGGCGGCCCCCGCGGCGGGCAGGTAAAGCGGGACCGGCGCGACGGCGCCAACGGCGATCCGGGCGGACTCAAACGCGTTCTTCCCGGCGTCCAATACGACGGAGGCCGCGGCGTTGACAACGGCGATATCCATTTCGTTCCGGGGAATGAACCGGAGGAAGTACGCCCCGGAGTTCGCCGCGGGAGGCGGAAAATGGAGAGAAACCAGGAACTCGCCGCCCTGCAGCACCGTTTGCCCCGGCGCCGTGCAGAAGTCCTCCACAGCGACCTCACGTACTCCCCCGAGGCCGGCAATTTTCGCGGTAGCCCCGAGAACGATGAGCGTTGGAATGGTATCCGCAGCAGGGGACGCATTACACAGGTTCCCACCGATTGTCGCCCGCCCCTGGATCTGGATGGATCCGATGAGTTCCGTCGAATCTACGAGCGCAGGGTAGTTCGACGCCACATGCTCGTTCTCGTAGATGTCGCAGCAGGAAACCCCGGCGCCGATCGTCAATCCTTGCCGGGAGTTGAACGCGAGTTCGTTCGCCGCGGGAATTTTCTTGACATCCACCAGCACCTTCACCTCACGCCGCCCCTCTTTCAACTGCGCAATAATGTCGGATCCGCCCGCCAACATCCTGGCGTCCGACCCGTTTTCGGAAAGTACGGCGACGGCTTCTTCTACTGTTTGCGGCGCTACGTAATCGAACGCATACAAGGTTCGTTCCTCCTGTACTGATGTCTTGGCAGCCCGTTGAAAACGCCACTCCGGGTTGCGTAGATCTCCCGGTTGTAGCAGACCCACTTGAAATGTCCCGGGATTGCGGCTAAGGATAAGCCCTTCCGCGCGTATTGTCAAGGGTTTTCGGGGCGCCCGATGCGGTCCGCCTCCCCCTTGGGCGCATCGCGCCAGAACCCCGTTTTCGGGCGCGAAACCATACGATCTGTGGCCCCTCAAGCCGCCGTGACGGCCGACTTTGCGTCCCGGGCAAAGAGAACGGTATATCCTTGACGGGATTCCAGCTGATCCACAGCGCCGAACACGCGCTTCATCTGTCTGAGGTACAGGCCCGGTCGCATCGCGACAACCGCGAATCTCCCCTTCGATTTGAGATGCCGGGCGGCGCCCTGGACAAATTGCCGTGCCGTTTCAGCGCCCTCATGCGTTGGCGCATTGCACAGGATGAGATCGAAGGTCCGCCCCGGAGCGGCTTCGAAACCGTCGCTAAGGGCAACCCGCGCGTTCGCCACGCCGTTACGTGCGATATTTCGCCTCGCGCAGCGAACGGCCAACAGGTTGGTATCCAGCAACTGAACTTCGAGAGCACGCCTGGCGGCAGCGATTCCGATCGCGCCGTATCCGCAGCCCAGGTCGAGCACGCGATCGCCCGACTTGACGTCGAGCGTTTCAATCAGAATCCGGGTGCCGGGATCCAGTCCCCGGCTCGAAAAGACGCCCGACGACGCCTCAAACGTGTACGGACCTCCAGGTATATCGTCCACGTCGAAAACATGCGCCGCATCCACCGGATGCGCACCGGTTTCCGCAGCGCTCCTGCTCGACCGGTAGACCCGAAAGCCCGATTTCGACAATGTCGTTTCAACCCGCCCGAATACTGCCTTCAGCCGGCGCCGATAGCTCTCCACGCCCGCGTTTCTTCGTCCGGCCAGGAGAAACCGTCCGTGTATGGCCAATTTCCCGAATGCCGCGTCGATGAGTTCGAACACCCGTGCCTTGGCCTCCCATCGGGCGGGAGCGAAGAGAACCACGTCGAAACACGGTCCGGTGAGAACCGCCGGCGAGACTTCGAGCCAGGCGCACGCATTGTCCAGCGCCATGCGCCGGATCGTTTTCTCACAACACCTGACTTCGCGGAGGTCGGAACCCACGAAATGGATGCCTGCAGCATTCAGCCCAAGCCCAGCGGTGCGCCCGGCCATGCCCAGGTCCAGGACGCGTTCGTGCGATTCGACTGCCGCGGCCGCGAGCAGCGCGGAGACTCCCCTATCCTGGGATTTGCGGAGGTTTCCGATCTGTCTTTCCCTCCGAATTCGCTGCACGGCCTGAAAAAGCGTCAGCCCGGACTTCAACTCCCGGATCATGTAACACAAAACACCGGCCCTGTCGGTGAAACCGGCGTTCCCGTTTTCGATCCCTTGTAGATCAATCCCGTCGTCTGTTTCATCAGCGCGCCGATGTCACCCGCTACGCTTCAGACGCCCCGTCCGCTTGGCATACACCTCGGCCACGTGAAAGATCCACAGTCCCAGTGGAACCATGATTACGCCTGAAACCGTCAGAATGATGAGGTCGCCCTGTACATCGGCGACGCTCGCGTTGTCGAGCAGGGCCGTCCTGATGGATCGGAGCGCATAGGTTCCCGGCGAAAAGGTCGAGAGCGGCCTCAGCCAGTCGGGGAGTACCGACACGTCGTAGTAGACTCCTGATATCAGCAGCACAAGCGTTCCGAAAATGTCTGTGGCCCGTGCGCCTTTCTCGGGAGAAAGAAGCGGAAATACGGCTGCCATCAGGCCCATGCCGAGGAACGAGAGACTGGCCGTTGCCAAAACGGCGACCGCCGTGGTCAGATTCGCATCTGACAGGCTCAGATCGAAAAACAAAACGGCTGATACGAGGACGATGCCGGACCTGAGAAATCCGTAAACGATCGCGTATATGCATTGCCCCGCGAGGTGCGTGAGTCGGTAGACCGGAGACATGAACGTGTATTCGATGGTCCCTTCCCATCGCTCCCACGCGACGGCGTCCGCCACTTCGAAGAAAAGCAGGCGGAGAAAATTCCAGAGTACGGCGCCCACGATCAGGAAGAGCACCGCCTCCCGCACTTTCACCGGATCGTCTCCGCCCATATACACCCCGATCAACCCGATCGTCAACGCGTGCACCACGTTCCAGACAACAAAAATCAGTTCCCAGCTTGCGTATCGCCTCGCGAGATTGAAATTCCGTTCGATAAAGGCTACCGATGCCTTGATCTCGGCGGTCACCGAGTTCATTCTCCGTCTCCTTCCGCCTCGACTTCCAGGTCGGCGTGGGCAAGATCCATTCCCGTCATCTTGAAAAACACATCCTCCAGACTACCCCCCACGCAGCCGGCGCGTACCTTCAGCTCGTCGACCGTGCCCATGGCGATGAATTTCCCGTGGTGAATAATGGATACGCGGTTGCACACACGTTCCGCCTCGTCCATGTCGTGGGTTGTCAAGAGAACCGTCGCTTCATGGCGCTCCCGAATTCCCATCACGTAATCCTGCACCTGCCGTTTTGACACCGGGTCCAATCCCGTGGTCGGCTCGTCCATCAGCAGCAGAACCGGTGACGTAAAAAGTGCGCGGGCAACGGCAACTTTCTGCTGCATGCCGCGTGACAGGTCCTCCACAGGCTGGTCTATCCGGTCTTCGCCGAAGCCCATTTCCGCCAGTATCGCCTCGGCTCGACGACGGCCTTCACGTACCGGAACTCCGTACAGCCTGGCAGCGTAACTCAGGTTTTCCCATGCCGAGAGCTTTTTGAAAAAGGCCGCGTCGACGGACACCCGATTGATGCAACGTTTCACACGCATCGCATCCCTTTCAACGTGAAGCCCGAATACATGCGCCTCGCCACTGTCCGGAAAGACGAGGGTGGAGAGAATGCGAATCAGGGTCGACTTGCCTGAGCCATTTGGACCCAGAATCCCGAAGATCTCACCTCGTTTCACTTCGAACCCCACCCGGTCCACGGCCATAATTTCTTTGCGGCGCCGTCTGAATCGGCGGAGAAATCCGTTCGCCCTGTCGGTCTCGTTATCGGGCACCCGGAAGACCTTGGTCAGATCCGTCGCCCGAATCGCTGGCGCGTCATAGTCGATGTCCAACTCAGATTGCCCCTTTCAGGCAGCAACTGCCGCCGCCCCCGCCACGATGCATGAGTACCCACCCGGGTAACCCGCCGGTATGCGAACCGGACCCGCAGACGTCGGGAACCGGCAACCACAGCGGCTGCGGTTGATGAAGTCTGGAAACAAAAAGGGATGCGCAATCGCGCATCCTGATATGGAACCACGTATCGTCGTTCGATACATCCGAACCGCTCCGCGTACGACCTGCGAAGCCACTCCATTGCAGCGACACCGCCCATTCCCATGGTAAACACCGGCTGCGCACCGTCGGCGACGCACCCCGGACACCCCGAAAACCAGGTCATGTTACCGTTCGGACTGGCGCCCGGAAACGCATACGTGCGCTCAGCGTCCCTTCTGTCCATCGTAGGAATTCTGTTCCGTAACCTGCGTTGATACCGGCAATCCCGAATCCCGCCATCCGGCGACTTCCACCGCTCCGGTTCCCGGATTGACCTTGCCGCCGAAGCCCCCGACGACATTTGCAACGTTCGAATACCCGGCTTTTTCCAGCATCTCCGCCGCGTACTGTGAACGCACACCCGACTGGCAGCCGCAGTAGACCTTCGTCTCGCGGTGCAGCACACGCGCCACCACGGACTGAAAATCCGGGTTGGGCATCATTCCGCCGGCCGGACTCTGAAAGGCGACCGGAATATTGACAGCGCCCTCAGGGTGGCCCGCGGCGAATTCAATTTCGGTACGCACGTCCAGGTATACCGCGTCTGGATCGGCGTCGAGCCCGGCCTTAGCGTCGGACGGCAAAGTCTGCTCAATTGCCATAAACGAAAACCCTTCTCGTGTCCTGCTTCACATCAACCCGGAAACGTCTTTCGGTGGGACCTTTTACCGGAGACCCGGATTCAAATGACACGGCACGTCCCGATCATTAAATATACGTGCTCACACCCTGCTTCGCAAGTCTTCTACCGCGAACTCTCAAAGTCACGCAGGTCCACCTGGCAAATCTCGAATCCATCGGCAAAATAGAGCGTGCGGTCCACGATCCGGAGATGCTCTCCCTTCCCGTCGAGAAGGGGTACGAATTCGACGTGCTCATCGTGGACTTGCAATTGGCCGACCCTATCCCGGGCAGACGTCCACAACCGGTCGTCCGCCTCGTCACGAATCACCTCACGACATCCCGGCGGCGCCGGGCCAAGATCGCGCAGATCGCCTTCCCGCGCATTCCAGATGTAGAATCGACCCCGCTGTGACGCAAGCACCTCCCCCGACGCGATGACGACGAGCACCCTGGCGGCGCCCTCACCGTCGTGAATGGCCTGCGTCCGGTCGATCGTCAGACTGTCCATATCGAATGACAGCAGGCGGCCGGTGGTCTGAGTTGGCGGTGCGGAATTTGCATCGGCGTAGATTTCGGTCCCGCAGAAGACCCTGCGCCGGTTCGAATCGATCTGCACGGAATTGACCTTCTGGTCCTGCACAAGATGCCGCCAGATACGGATTTCGCAGGTTAGGGGATCGATGCGGCTGAGCGCGCCGCCCAGGTGCCCGTATTCAGGGCTGGTGGCCATCCAGACGTATCGGCCGTCGTGGACCAGGCCCGTGGGTCTCATCTGCCCTTCCTGCTGTGCGCTGGCAAGCACCCGCGGATTGTTCGGCCAGTCCGCCAAGGCTTCCGGGTCAAACGACGTGACGCTGGACGTGGTATAGCTGCTCTGGAGCACCCGCCGGGTGAGCGGCTCCCAGATGATCTGGTTGATCTGCCCGCCGCCAGGCGCGGCCCTGCCGCAGTCCTCCCCGTCTCCCGTTTCCATGTCGACAACCCAGAACCGCTGGTTGATGAACGGCGCGCCAACGATTATCTTTCTGTCCGGGACCGGGCACAAGGCATGCGCGGCCATGGGACCGGTGGATTCCAGGTCGATGCGGTCCGTTCGGCCCGTCCTTGTATCGTAACGGAGCGCCAAACCGGACAGCGTCACGCCGCACACGTTGGCGTCGCCCCACGGATGCAGGGTTGCCGGACCTCCGTCCGACCACCCGGGCGCGGCAACCTCCCACTCTTCAGCCTCTCGGTCCAGTACATATAGCGCGTCGTCAGCAGCGCCGTACGCATAGAGTCGGCCGTCCACAACACAGGCCTTTCCGCCGAGACTCCCTTGCCCGGTCCACGCGATCCGCTGCATTAATTCAAAGCCGGGATACGTCATGAAATGGAGTTCGCCACGAACAAACGCCGCAAGGGTCCCGTTGTCCCAAAAAAGGGCATCTGACGTGGAACCTGCGCCCCGGATGTTATCTGGAGTGTGGGATTCCGCAGTCATCGTTTCAAGGTTCAGCAATACAAACCGTGCCTGCGGCACGTCGATGGCGAGAAGGACCCGGCCGTCCGGCGCCTCCACGACGTTGTGGCTATAGAGCGCGGTCGGGTATTCCGTGTCGATGGGCCGAAAAACCTTCACCAGCCTGGACTCCAGCCAGTCGTACACCCCCACGTCGCCCGGGGATGCCTCCCAGATCGCATACCGGTCCGTCACACAGCCGCCCCACGTGATGGACTTCAATTCGCCCGTTACCAGGACTTCGAAACGATCGGCAACAGGGTCGTACCGGATCAGATCTCCGTTTCCGCAGCCAAGATAGAGGCAACCGTCGGCGGCAGCCCTCAACATATAGGCGCCCGGTATTCCTTCCGGAAGTTTCCGCATACCTCTTGATCCTGTGTCAGGATTCCAGAAGTAGATCCTGCCCCCCGTACTCCCGCCCCAGACACTGCTGACCAGATGGTCCGCACCCTCGAAAACAACCTGCTCCACCTCGGCATTGATGAAGGGCAGCCTGCTATGCGGTATGTCGTAACGTCTGATGGATGCCATCACCACTCCCGTTCTTCAGGTTGCATTGGAGAATTCCTCAACAGAGTCCCAACGACGTCCCATTGAAACTGATCTTCTTGAGATAGTTTACTCTGGCGCAATTTTCTACAACAGATTAATCATGTTCTACTCGATATACCTCCTAACCTCGATCACCTTTCCCAGAATCGAAAACGGATCGCCGTCTTCGCGAGGAATGATGGATTCGAAGGCCTCGTTTTCCGGATGCAGTTCGATGCGGCCGCCATTCTCCCGGTATCTCTTTACTGTCGCCTCTTCGCCGACCATGGCAACGACGATATCTCCGGTTCTGGCAGCGTGCTGTCGTCGAACAATCACAGTATCGCCGTGCAGGATGCCCGCCCTGAGCATACTGTCCCCCTGTACCGTGAGGGCGAAGAGTTCGGCTTTGTCGTATCGGGTCTGCTGAATCGGCAGATAGTCTTCCGGATTCTGAATGGCCGCGGTCAGGCCCCCGGCCTGGACGCGGCCCAACACGGGTATCAGATGAGAGGAACGCGCGCTGCCCAACTTCGGCAGGCGGTGAGACCTCGCCTTTCCGGATTCCTTGACCAGCCTGCCCTCCAGGACAAGCGCCTCCAGATGCTGTCGGGCCGACTGTACCGCTCGGAATCCGAACGCCTTCTGTACTTCGCGTGTGCTGGGCGGCGTGCCGTTGAGAATCCGCTCCCTGACAAACTGATAGATTTTTTCACGGGTCTGTCCGGGCTGCGTGTAGGCCATATTTCAATCCTGGATTCGTACCACGACGATGTGCCCCGTTAAGATCGGTCTCCGAATAAAAAAACAGACAAATATCTGTCTTGTCAAGCGAATTCGTCGCGATTGGACGTGGGGAAAAGGGTCAACATGATCTTATTGCCGTGGAGAATCAGTGAGTTTTCCCGTGAGCGCAGACCAGAGCCCCGACAGGCCGCTTCCGCGCCGTGCCCCCCGGTTCGGCTCGTTGAGGTCGTCTTCCGCCACGGAGGCATCTTCGGGTGTCGTCTCCTCCCCGCCGTCGGCTTCCGGCACGTACAGCAACACGGTTGTGTTGTCCTGATACGGGTCATAGGCCGCTTCAACGGCGTCCAGGAGCGAACCGACCGCGTCATCCGGGGGCATATCCTTCATTGCCCGCAGTATGCGCGCGATCTCCTCCTCCTTCAGGGTCATCAGCCCGTCGCTGGCCAACAATACACGGTCGCTCTTGCGCAACGCAACGGGCTCGGACGAGACATCGATCATGTGGATTGCATCGCCCGTCACCGCGGAACGGAGGGCGTGCCGATTGGAGTCCGTTGCCGCCTGATTCGCGGTCATGCGACCCAACTTCACCAGGTTCGCCAGCACGGGCGCCATCGAATGATCCGCATTAAGACGGCGCAAGCGGCCGTCGCGTAACAACCACAGGGGAGAATCCCCCACACTGATCCACTCGAGTCCGCGTTGAGACACCACTGCTGCAGCCACGGTTGCCCCCATACCATTCAACTCGGGATTTTTGCTCGTTGCATCCGCGAGGGCATCGTTCGCCGCGTCCAGACATGTGCGCAGTCGATCCACAACCGGGCCTTCCGTGCGGTTATAGGTCTCAACGAACGTTTTGACGATCATTCGGCTGGCCGTCTCGCCGCTGACGTGACCGCCCATTCCGTCAGAAAGCAGCAACACTGCGCCTCCGTCGGCATCGGTATCGCCGCCTTCGATCAGTCCGTAATCGTCCTGCTGGTAATCTCGATCGCCGGCAATCTGCCCCGCGGCGAATCGTCCTTCCAGTCGGTTCATGAAGATCCTCCGAGACTGCGAGCGCCTGCCGCGATCTGCCTGGGGCTCGCGAACGAAACCTCGGCCTTACAGCCCGCAGAAACAGTCCATCCGGGCTGCCTGCCTGTGCGGTGCACGCAGACAGGCGTCCGGCCCTTGTTGCCGAACACCTGCGTTGCGCTCCCTCCCCGAATCCCGGATTCGACGCGGTCGCGCGCCTTGTCTTCGACCACAAAGACCCGGGAGCGACTCTTTCAACGGACTGTTAAACATCCGTTACGTGTCCTGTTCAGTGAACGGCGGTTACTTTCCTGGGCCGGCGACAGGTCCTCCCTTGCGCCGGACAACAGGACCGATATCCTATCTTCGCGTTGACGTGCTTCTTCCTCCTGTCGTGCGATCTCGGCCTCGCTCTCAGTCTCGGTCTCGCTCTCCACTTCATGTGTCACGGGCTGCTGCTCGGACGGGTGTACGTATTCATGGATTAAATACACGCCGGCTATCAGGAGAGCCAGTATTGCCGCCGCCCCGGCGGTCCAGCCGCCGATCCGCTTCAGGCGACGCAGCGGTTTTTCGACCCCCGGTCCCCCGACCGGACCCTGCGGCAGGTCCGGTGGCGATTCCGGCTGATCACCCGCCAGCGCGGCGCGCCACGCAACCACGCTTTGCGGGCGTTCCTGTTCGTCCACCCGCAACGCCCAGTCGATCGCCGACAGGAATCCATCGGCTGCCTGATTCCGGCATCGTTCAACCGCCGGTTCCAAAGGATCTACCCGCACCCGATCCGTCGCATCGTACGGCAACTGGCCCGTCAACGCGTGGTAACACACCGCACCAAGCGCATAGATGTCCGTCCACGCACCCTGATTACCTCGCTTCGAATACTGCTCGATCGGCGCATAGCCCGGCGTGATGATTGATGTCACCGAACGGCTCTTCGCACCGATCGCCTGGCGCGCATTCGGGCGGCGATGTCGTCCGGCAGGAATTCCTTGATGGCCACATTCTAGTCCAGATTGTGGTCAAAGCCCAGGTACGTTATGCCGAATCCACCAGTACCCAGCACCTCAGTCAATTCGTACTCCTGGAGCCGGTACCCCCGGGGCAGCGCGTTCAAGGGATGTTGTGCTTCGTTCAAGTTGTGTTCCTGACGGAGGGAGATGCTGTAGAATGATCCGATCGAGGGCAGACACCTGCGTGCGTCAGGCAACAGGAAAAACAGACCCGACATACGCGTTCGAAGACGTCAACGCCATTGTGCGGGCAACCACATGGGTTGCCGCTGCAACTTCAACGGCGGCGCTACGTGGGCAAGGGCCCCTCATTCCCGGGGGTGGTACGCCGCGCGAACCCGGGAGATTCTTCGCTGCACTCAGAATGACAGGGCGGCTTATGACCGTATGTCTGCGACATTCGCAGCTCCGGGAACCGCCAGTCCATTTTTTCGCATTGTTCCGCATCCACTATTTGCTAAAGAGTACGTTAAAGCAGACCAGGACTGAACGCAACTGGGAAAATTTGCTTCCCTTAAACATCGCGTCATAAATCTTACGTTATTATAAACTTTATCCGATCGATTACACCACAAATGCGAGATATTCACCTTAGCCCGCCGTGGTCCCCGCCGGGTACGGGGACCCGCGTTGGTCCCTGGAGATTTCACGAGGGGATGCAGATCCAGGGTGGACGCGGCCACGCTACATGGCGGAGAACGGGCTCCGAAGGTAACGGGGGCTATGTCCTTTGACATAGCCCCCGTTCTCAAGTGATTTGACGCCGGTTCGGCCGCTGCACGGCAGCGCGCGATTCCCTGAATATCGCGGTCGTTGAGGCTGTCGAAAAGTACGTGTATCGGTCACGACGCCACAGAGGTCAGGTATTACACAGTGTGGCTTTCACGCAACAAGGGTTTATGTCTGGTCGACACAAACCCTCGTTTCATGTTGGTCGGGGCGCCCGGATTCGAACCGGGGGCCTCCTGCTCCCGAAGCAGGCGCTCTACCGGACTGAGCCACGCCCCGAAATCGAACTTAAAAATACAAGAAACCGGACGGGTGGCAAGGGAAATCTCGGATCTGGCCAACCGACGCCTGGACGTGGAATATTCCCCGACCGCCTCGCCGTTGAAGTAATGACCAGTGTTCTGTAATTCATCGGCGGTATTCCGACATCCAGTCCAGTACGACTACCAACGCGAAACCCGTAACGGCCATTCCGATAGCCGCTGCAAGTCCGCCGTCAACCGTCCCGGGTAGCACGTTAATCTGCGCCAACGGCGCTTCAACGCCGCCTGTTGGCGGTACGTCCGCCTTCCAGGGCCAGATCTTCCGCAAGGAACCGGCCATGAGACCTGTCAACGTTGCAACGGTAACGTCATGGTACCGTTTGAAAACAAATGCCAGAACCCTTGCAAAACTGAGAATCCCGGCGGCGGCGCCGGCCGAGAACAGCAGAATGGGGACAAGATCCCGGTCGTTCAATGCCGCCAGGAGATACTCGTACTTGCCGAGCAGAACCAGAATGAACGAACCGGAGATGCCCGGCAGAATCATCGCCGATATGGCAACAACGCCGCAGATGAAAAGGAACCAGGGCGAGTCCGGCGTCTTCACCGGTACGAGGCCGACGATAACGTAGAACAGCAATCCGGAAACGGCCGCAGCGATACAGGTGGGTCCGCGCCAGGCAACTACCCGTTTTCGCACAACCAGGACGGACGCCGCAACCAGTCCGAAGAAAAACGCCCAGATCAAGTCCGGCTTGTGCTGGAGCATCCACTGAATGCCCGACGCCAGGGACACGACAGCCAGCAGAATGCCAGCGAGTACCGTGCTCAGAAAACGCCACTGAACCCTGTTCAGCGCCTCCCTGAATCTGAACCCGAGCAGCATTGCGGCAAAGCGGCGATCCACGGAGCGGATGGAATTGATCAACTCCTCGTAGATTCCCGTTACGAACGCGATGGTACCGCCTGATACACCCGGAACCACGTCCGCCGCACCCATACAGATCCCTCGCAGGCCGAGAGTCACATAGTTTCGCCAGCTTCGATACGGAGACTCTGTTGGCATCTCTCCCACGTTTTCCTCGCCTCCCTGGAACCAGCGTTTCAATTCCCGGACATGCTGCAGATTCTAAACCAGTGCGGCCGGTGGACGCGGGAACCGGTTGTGTGCTTACAGCCAGGACGACCTGAAAAACAGGGACTCACGATCCACATCGCAAGTCCCTGTCTATATGGTCGGAGCGACTGGATTTGAACCAGCGACCCCTATCACCCCAAGATAGTGCGCTACCGGGCTGCGCCACGCTCCGATCTCATGTCGTTCAGCGAGAATCTAAAGGGTCTTGCCGTCGCCGTCAAGTGCTAATGTATTTCGTGAAAAACCTCCTGGTCCGAATCGCCACCGCATGGGGACGCGTCGGACCCGATCCGCACGACCGCTCGAGAACGGCCTATTCGGTCTTGTAGTAAAGTGAATTGTAGTACCGTTCGGCAATGATCTTACACAGGATATTGAGGACGGCGGCACCCGGGATCGCGATGAGCAATCCGATGAATCCCCAGAAATGGGCGCCCACGACCAGTGCAAACATGACCCAGACCGGGTGCAGACCGACGCGCTGTCCCACGACCCGGGGAGACAGAAAATTTCCCTCGATACTTTGTACAACGACGAATACGCCAATCACTTTAAACAAATTGCCGGCCGGATCCGCGTCCAAGAGCGCGACCAGGCACGCCACGCTGAATGCGACCGCCATTCCTAGGTATGGAATCAGGTTGAAGAGCCCGGCCATTAGTCCCAGCAGAACCGCATACCGGATCCCGAACAGCATAAGGCCGGTGGCGGTGAGCACTGCAATGAAGCTGCAGACCAGCATCTGGCCGCGAAGGTACTGCCCCAGAATCTCGTCCACCCGCTCCAGGAATTCCCCGATGGACGCTGCATGACGCCGCGGAAGGCCCCGTGCGACGGTTTTGACAATGCGGTCGTAATCCTTGATCACATAAAAGGTCACGAAAGGGATCATCAGGAAATTCAGGAGCGTTGCCAACCCGGTACTCAACCCCTTGAGGGCCGCGGTTGTCTGTTCGGCGAAGAGTTCGCCCAGCTTCGGCAATCGCTCGAGAAGTACCTGTTGTATCTGACCCTTCGGCAGGTTCACGCCGATCGACTGTAACCAGTTGAATATCTGGTCGTAGAACTGCTTGAGCATCGCGGCATAAACGGGAACTCGCCGGCCGAAATCGAGGATTTCCTGCGTCACCAGAGGAATGACCACGATGCCGATGCCTGACAGTGCCCCGAGTATGACGACCACGATCAGGGCGATGGCAATCGTGCGCGACATCCAGCGTTCCATCAGACCCACAAGCGGCGCCAGAAGATATGCCAGGACGAACGAGGTCACGAACGGCCAGAACAACCCGGCCATATCTCCCATCAGCCAGGCGCCGAACAGCAGAACCACCACGACCGCCACACAAGCTTCAAACCTTATCCCTTTGCGGACCATGACAATGATGGCCAGCAGCGTCAGGCCGATCAGGAACGGGGAGAGATCCTGATGAAGCACGTAGAGGAAGCCCACCAGAAACAGCAGAATCGCCATGCGAAAAAACGGTCTGTCGCCGGACGTGCCGTCTTCCGGCACGGACGGTCGGCGCTCCCCGGTCCTGTCCGGAATATCCTCGGCTTGCCCCTGTCTTGTCTGTGATTCCGTATCCATGACGATAACCGCTAGCGGTCACTCCTCCGCTTCAGCGTCCTCCCCATCGTCCCGCAGGACCAGAAACGTCTCTGACTGAATGTCTACATTGAATATGCGAAGGTAGCGGCTGTGGCGAAGCCCGCCCACCTCCCCAATTAACTCAAGGACACCGTCTCCGTCAATATCCAGAAATCCCAGACGGTCTCCGAATCCGTCGGCAAAGTACCACTCCACGATCAATGTTTCCATGTCGACGACAACACCCGTATTCAACACGGCCTCAAGGCCGTAGTCGTCGTCGAAATCCGCGATTACCATGCTCTGGGCGTGAATCGATTCTTTCGGTATCACGTCGCTGATACCCTGTTCGAACGACTCCAGACAGTCGTACACATGGATGTGCATTTCGCTATGGCCCAGACTCTTGACCAGATAGACGAGTTCCAATTGAGGATCATCGTCCACGTTTGCGATTGCCATGTGGGTGATATCCTCACGGATCTGCCAGATGAAACTGTAGTCTTCCGCACTGTATAGCACAATACGCGTAAAGGTGTAGGCGATAATCTCGAATTCCCCGTCCGCATCGACGTCTTCCACGAAGACACCCAGGACGGCGGACCCCAATGGCTCACTCTTCCACTCCTCGTATCCTCGTCCGTCGACGTATCTTACAACGTGCAGACTTCCCTGCGCGTCTCCGTAGACAACACGCGGGTTATCCACGTCACCCGACGGGAGGATACGAATCTGAGGCATTTCATCGATACTCCCACCCCAGCGGATGTGCCGGTTGTTGCGAAGAAGATACCAGTCCGGGTTTCCGGCCTGGACCGGCATCTGCGCCGCAATCCAGAACAGCACAGCCATCCAGACGTTGCATTTCATGACTATCGGCCCTTGAGCTCGGTCAGAATCGAATATATCTCGGTGTTCGCCCGAATTGCTTCCTCACCGTCGGGAACGGTACGCTGGTGACACGCCAGGCACACTTCCCGGAGTTCGAGCTTGTGACAACTCGTGCACTCGTTCACATTACCGTACGGCGCAAAGTAAGGCGCCTCCCTCAAATGATAGGCCTCTTCGTCGATGCGTCCACCCGGGTTTTGATGTCCGACGGTGCTGGTTACGCCCTCTCTCTCGTGGCAGTCCTGGCAGAACGCCCTGAGTTTGTGGCAGGAGGCACAGTCCGCGATCCTTCCGGATACCTCCGTACCGTGGTTTCCACGAAAATCCGAGGTGATTGCAATCACCTTGATGTGTCGCTCGGGCCGCAAACTCCCGTATTCTCCTATCAGGTCCGGCGTGCCGTCATAATTCACGTCCATGTACCCTATACGGTCGCATCCGCCGAAGTGCCATTCGAATTCGAGGGACCCTGCATCGATGACCACACCGGTATTGATGGCGATTTCAAGCTCGGCGTCTTCGTCCAGGTTCGCGACGACGATGCTTTCCCCGATAAGGGTCTGTTCTCCCCGCCTCTCCTCCGCGAGATGCCTGCCGTCGTAGATGAACAACCGGGAGTCCCGTTCACCCGACGCATCCTCCGCTTCACCAAGGAAGATCAACTCCAGTTGCGGGTCGCCATCCAGATTTTCGATCGCCATCGTCGAGATGGTCGCATACTCGTCATCTTTGCTGCGCGAGATCAACTCGTACGTATCCGCATTGTAGATCACGATGTCGCCCCAATGCGAATATGCAACGATCTCCAGGGTACCGTCCGCATTGACATCCGCCACGAAAACCTGAGCCACAGACGATTTCAGGGACTGGCTGATCCACACCTCTCGTGAACGCCCCTCGTTGAACTCGAGCACGTGCAAAAGGCCCTGCCGGTCTCCGTAGACCAGACGCTTTACCGAGTCGGCTCCAGCGGGTATCGTCCTGATGGTGCGCATTTCGCCGAGGGCGCCGCCGAAGGACACCTCTTTACCCGTGGTCCATCGGAACCATTCCAGGTCGCCTGCGTGCGCCAGGGTCAGACCCGCACACAGGCATGCCAGCATCCAGAATACGTTTCGGGCGAACACCTCCCGCACCCCTTACCTCCGATCAGAACAGGCTGACGTCAACGTTGAGATACCGTTTTGGGTCCTCTCTGATGTCAATTATAAGGCTGTCAACCGAGGCAAGCGTACGCTGCAGATCCAGATACAGCGTTTCGTCGTGGACGAGACGGCCCAGTGTACCTTCGCCGCGCCGCAGTTTCCCGCTGGCCTCACTCAGATCTGACAGTGACTTCTCAAGTGTTTCCAGCGCCGTCTCGAATTTCCGCGCCATGCCATCCAACCTTTCGGACGTACGCCGCATGTTCCCGACGACCCGACGCACCTCGGGCCGATTCTCGCCCAGAATTTCCCGAGCGTCGCCGGCGGCCAGGGCCGCGGCATCCAGCAAAACCTTAAGGGTCTCGCGGTTCTCTGCGACAGCCTGCTTCAAGAGTGCGGCCGCGCTGTCCGTATTCGCGAGCAG
Source organism: Candidatus Latescibacterota bacterium (assembly GCA_021295655.1). Classification (GTDB taxonomy): domain Bacteria; phylum Latescibacterota; class UBA2968; order UBA2968; genus JAAXHE01. Next base: position 19,611 of record JAGWBX010000012.1, on the reverse strand, counting down.
GGCTTCGACGTGGACCAGATTCCTGTCGGCAAGAACCGTCTCAAGACGCTGCGCCAGCACGCCGGCATGTTCCGTCATTGCTTCGATGCCACCTTCCGACAACCCGCGAAGCGTGTCGTGGTCGGCATACACCCTGCCGGATTCCGTTCCCACCTGCACGTCGATCATCTTGCCACCCAGCAATCCCTCCGCCTGCAACAGAACTTTCGAGTCTCGGGGCAGGTTTCGGAATTCGGCAAAGCCGATACTTACGAGTGGCAAACCGTGGGTAAGTCTGATATCGAGGACCTTTCCGGCCCAGACCCCCCGGATGAATACCGGATCGCCAGGCTGCAACCCCGGTACGCTGTCGAAAAAGACATGCAGCTGATAACCACCAGCCGCGCCGGCGTAATTCTCCGACAACCACGCCGCACCCAGAACGGCTATCGCAATCGCCAGGAAAATGACGGCGCCCAGGAATAACTGTTTTTCCCGGCTTATCATGCGACACCTGCTTTAGATTTTACCCTGAACGAACAGGTCATAGACGTCGTTTCCGCTCCTCTCGATCTCCTCCGGTGTCCCCTGGATGGCGGTTTTTCCGTTGTATAGCAGGGCAAGCCTGTCTGAAATCCTGCGGGCAAGCGGCAGATCGTGCGTAACCACAACCGAGGTTACGTCCAGCTCTTTCTGAAGCTTCAATATGTAATCGCCAACCACTGCGGCTGTACCGGGATCCAGGCCCGTAGTCGGCTCGTCATAGAGGATGAAATCCGGAGACATTGCAATTGCCCTTGCCAGTGCGGCGCGCTTTCGCATCCCTCCAGAGAGTTCGACGGGCATCGTCATCTCCGCCCCGGAAAGCCGAACCGCGTCGAGGCATACGCCGACCCGCTCATCGATCTCTCGTTCTGTCATCCGGGTATGCATCCGCAGACCGAATGCCACATTCTCCTTTACGTTCATCGAATCGAACAGTGCCGCGGACTGAAACAGAACCCCGATTCGCTTCCGCAGCTCCTTCAGATCCTTCTGCCGGATGGAATTCATATCGTGACCGACCACCGTCACCCGCCCGTGGTCGGCCTGTTCGATCCCGATGATATGTTTCAGCGTCACGCTCTTACCGCATCCGCTGGGCCCCAGAATGGTGGTGACTTCACCCCACCGGACTTCCAGATCCATCCCTTTCAGGACTTCCAGGTTTTCGAATTGCTTGTGCACCGCTTCGAAACGGATGGCAACGCCGTTATCCGCCATTTCTCGTCCCATTCATCGAAACCGCACCACGGGAGGCCACACATCCAAACTGAAGAAGACAACCGGCTTCAATACAGCAACGTCTTGGTCAGGAAATAGTCGAGAATCAGAATTGAAGCTGCCGAAATGACCACTGCCGACGTAGCCGCGCGGCCCACGCCCTGCGCCCCGCCGGTTGCCGACAGTCCGGCGTAAGAACCGTAGAAGGTGATCATGCCCCCGTAAACAATGGACTTGATGACGCATACGACGAGATCGTACGAACTCCAGTCCAGCTTCATGCCCTTCACGAAATCAGCAACCGTGATATCCATCAGCAGGATGGACATCACGTAACCCGCATAGATCGACGTGAAGGCGGAGAATACGACCAGCACGGGAATCATCACGATGCCCGCGAGAACCCGCGGCATGAGAAGGTAGCCCACCGGGTCCACAGCCAGTGAAACGAGCGCGTCCACTTGCTCGGAAACCTTCATTGTGCCCACTTCGGACGCGATGCCCGCACCCACCTGGCCCGCCAGTACAAGCCCCATGAGAATTGGCGCCAGTTCAAGCAGCACCGAGCGGACAACGATACTGCCGACCATGTAGTCCGGTACGTAGTCCTCCATCTGGTAGGCCATCATTGTGGATACCGCCATTCCGCTGAAAGCTGAAACAAGGATAACAAGAGACAGCGAATTCACGCCAACCGAGTAACATTGTTCGATGATCTGGTGCCTGTAGAAATAGACGTTGGGCAGTTCGCCAAGAAAACGCCGGAAATACCCGTACATCGAATAGGTAAGCAAAAGAAACCGGGCCGTCTTCATGCCCAGGAATTCCAACAGACGTCTCACGGGTCAGTTCCTGAAATGTATCGGCCACCTTTCGTAACCGTGACCGGGGTCCTGCGGATTGGGCGACGCAATGGGATTGCACGGTCGTATCAGGGGCGCCGCGAGGTGCGAATTGCACGCTCAAGTTAACCATTAAATGCCGTTGGATCAATGACTTTATACCCTTGCTGCATCACCCGGTACGTGGCTGAAATGACGCGATGCAGGGGCTCAGGCAAAAACAATAAAAATGCGGGTCAAGGAGAACCCCTGCCCGCAAGATCCGCCGCCGATCCGGAATCAGACCTGGTCCTGCCAGGACTCCTCGGTTCGTACCCGTTGCTTGAAATATCGTCGCAGTTTGCCCAAAGCGCGATTTCGGATCTGCCGAACGCGTTCACGCGTTACACCCAGTTCCATGCCGATTTCTCCGAGCGTCCTTCGATCGCCGCCTTCCAGCCCGAAATAGGAGCGGATGACGTTTGCCTCCCTCGTATCGAGACTGCCCGCGAGGGATGCGTTAATCAGTTCGGTGCGGTCTCTTTCCAGGACCTCCAGATCAGGGTGGGCTTCGTCGCAGTCAAGCACCTGCAACAATGTCTTTTCTCCTTCGGCGTCGATCGGAGATTCCAGAGAGAGATCCGACCGGGCGCATCGAAGCGCGCGTTCAGCGCGCTTTCGACTGATCTTCATATCACTCGCCACCTCTTCGACCGTAGGCACTCGACCCAGCTCCTGAGTCATCTGGCCCCACCGCCGGGCCATGCGATCCATGTCCTCCTGCCGGTTGGCAGGCATGGACACCGCCGACGTTCGTTTCAGCGCATTCAGTATCGCCTGGCGAATCCACCAGACGGCATAGCTGATGAACTTGTATCCCCGGGTTTCGTCAAACCGGTTCAGGGCTTCCATCAACCCCATGTTGCCTTCGGCGATCAGGTCCGAAAGCGGCACGCCGCGGCCCTGATATTCGAGGGCAACGCTCACAACAAAACGCAAATTGGAAGTAACGAGCCGTTCGATCGCCTTGTGATCGCCCTTACGGGCACGAGCGAGCGTTGCCGTCTCCTCTTTGCGCGTCATCGGGGGATAGCGGCGCAGTTCCTTCAGGTATCGCTGTACGGAGGCGTCGTGAGGCAGACGCTTCTTTGTCGGTTCCTGGAAGTCCAAAGCTGAGTGCACTCCCCTGCGACAGTGAAGCCGCCGTCCAATCCCGCCGGCGATTCCGGAACGGATATGGATCGACGTACGATTGGAACGACCTGGAAGCGTGAAAGTTCCACTTTCTTCGGATCCCCGACGCGAGTCGCGGCATGACTCCCGCCCGGACACCGGGATCGCATTCCGGGTTCGATATCCCCGATTATCCGTAAGCGGATTGCAAATAAAGAGGCGAGCCGTCGAATGATCGACGGCGCGCCTTGAATGGCATGGGGGGACATACAGGATTCGAACCTGTGACCTCTGGTTCCGGAGACCAGCGCTCTATCCAGACTGAGCTAATGCCCCGCTTGGCCCTTGAAAGTGGTCAGGCCTTTTTGTGGCGATCTCTTCTGCGCCGTTTCTTGCGCTTGTGTGTCGCGATTTTGTGGCGCTTCCGTTTTCTTCCGCAGGGCAATTAATGCTCCTTCTTCTAGGACTGACATTGATACGACGCGGGTTCAGACTGTCTGTTCATCCGTAAGGCCTGCCCGCAATTCTCTGGATGGCTTGAAAACCGGTGCGGGGCGTTCGGGGATCTTTACGACGTCGCCGGTTTTGGGATTGCGCCCTATCCGGGGCGCTCTGGTCACGACCTTGAATGTCCCGAACCCTCGAATCTCGATGTGCTCGCCATGTTTTAACGCCGCCACAACCGAGTCGAGGAAACCCTCCACCACAGCCGCCGTATCCGATTTCGGCAACCCCGTGGCCTCTGCAATCTGATTGACGATATCGGCTTTGGTCACCGAAACCCCTTTCGAGACTGGCTTTTGACTCAACGAAAAACACACCCGTCGTCTTGGTTTGGACAAGCGGAAAGGATATACAAATGGAATCGCTTTGTCAACAAAAAACAGTTTACTGCCGGGTGCTGCCGATGTACTGGAGTCTGTGGAGCCGGTGATAGATGCCCCTTGTAGCCAGTAGGGCTTCGTGGGTACCCGTTTCCCTTATTTCACCCTTGTGAAAGACCAGAATCCGGTTCGCGTGCCGAACCGTTGAAATGCGATGCGCGATCACGATTGAAGTCCTCGACCGCATGAGTCTTTCCACGGCATCCTGAATCCAGGCCTCTGTTTCCGTGTCAATGCTTGACGTGGCTTCGTCCAGGACGAGAATATCCGGATCAAACGCGATAGCCCGGGCAAAAGCCAGCAACTGCCGCTGCCCGCCGGAAAGGGTGCCGCCCATCTCGGTGACGGCATGCCCGTATCCCCCGGGCAGACGACTGATAAACCGGTCCGCGTTGACGTCCCTTGCGGCCTGTTCGACCTTCTGTTCCGAGATCTCGCTGTTTCTCAAGCGGATATTCGCCCCGACGTCCCCCGAAAAGAGGAAGACGTCCTGCTGAACAACGCCAACACGCCGCCTCAATGCCTCCACGTCCCACTCCCTGATGTCGACCCCGTCAATTCGAATGCGCCCTCGTTGAATGTCATAAAACCTGCACAGAAGGTTGATAACGGTCGTCTTTCCGGAGCCCGTCGCGCCGACAATAGCCAGACGTTCCCCCGGTTTCACCACGAACGAAACGTCTTTCAGTACCCAGTCATCGTCGTTATACGCAAACCAGACGTCTGAAAACTCGATCTCGCCCCGAATCTTCTTCGGCCCCGCCTTGTCGAGACCGGGCTCCGGCCGGGTATCCAGGAGTTCAAATATCCGCTCCGACGACGCCATTGCCGCCTGGAGAATCGCGTACCGCTCAGCAACGTCCAGAATGGGCCAGAAGAACCGCGGAATGTACTGCAGCATGGCGATCAGAGCGCCCCACTCGATCTGCGACCTGACGACGTCGCTGCTGCCCTGCCAGATAACCAACGCCATGGCAATGGAACCCAGCAACTGCATGATCGGAAAATAGAGCGAATAATAAAGCGTAGACTCCAGATTTGCATTCAGATACCGGCCGTTGATACCGTCAAATCGATCCGCATGGCGGCCTTCCCGGCCGAAAAGCTGCACCACCGACATACCCGTGATGTTTTCCTGCAAATAGGCGTTAAGTCGCGCCAACCGGCTGCGGGCGAGGCGAAACGCCCGCAGCATGCGGCCCTGAAACCAGAACGTCACCCCGAACATGACGGGCACCGTCGCGCAGACCAGCAACGCCAGCGACGCGTCCATGTAGAACATATACGCCATAATCGCGATCAACGTAAAGATATCGCTGAACACGGCGACGACCCCGTCCGTAAACAACTCGTTGAGCGCGTCCACGTCGTTTGTATTTCGGGTCATCAGGCGTCCGATCGGCGTGCGATCGAAGAATCGAATGGGCAACCGTTGAAGGTGCCCGAATATCGCCTTTCGGATATCGTACATCACCCACTGGCCAACCATCTGTGTAACCATCCTTTGGGCGACGTCGGCCAGGAACTGAAACACAAGCAGCCCAACAAACACGAGGACGATCCGGTTCAAACCCGCCAGGTCTCCCGGCAGGATGTGGTCGTCCACGGCAATCTTGCTCAGATAGGGACCGGCCTGCCTGGCTGCCGACGTCAGCAGAATCAGCAGGAATGCGACAATTACCCAGATCGTGTACGGCTTGAGATAACCCAGAAGGCGCCACATCAGCCGTGCGTCGAACGGCTTCCGGCTTATTTCTTCTTCGTGTATATCGCGGTTTGAGTCAGGCATTCAGGGCTCGGCGTTCGTGCAGGCGAGGATACCGGGTGATCAGATCTCTTCCAGCTCGCGGGTCAACTGCTGTCTGCGGTGCATGGCGGCATAGATTCCGCCGCGGCTGATCAGGTCGTTGTGGGTACCGCGCTCGGCAATCACCCCTTCTTCCAGTACTGCGATCTGATCCGCATTCTGCACGGTTGAAATGCGGTGCGCAATCAGTATCGTGGTTCTGAACTGCATGGTGCCGCGCAGGCGATTCAAAATCCTCTCTTCAGTGTGGGTATCGACGCTGGCGAGCGCATCGTCCAGGATGAGAATTTCCGGTCGACGGATCACCGCCCGGGCCAGAGCCGTACGCTGCTTCTGGCCACCCGACAGGGTGACGCCGCGTTCTCCAACGACCGTTTCGATCCCATCCGGAAAACTCGCAAGATCGCTCGAAAGACCGGCAACCTCGCTCGCCCACAGAACGTCGGACTCGGGTGCTTCATCGCTCCCCAGGCAGATATTCTCCCGAAGCGAGTCCGAGAACAGGAACGTATCCTGCGGAACAAAACCGATGCGGGCGCGGAGTGTGGCCAGCGGAATCTCTTCCACCGGAATGCCGTCGATCAGCACGGCGCCCCTCGGCGCCTGGATCAACCGTGGAATCAGACGAGCCAGCGTGGTCTTCCCGGATCCCACGCGTCCAACCAGCGCCAGTGTGCTGCCCCTCGGGATATGCAGGTTAACGTTTTTCAACACCGGGACGTCGTTGTACGAAAAGGTCAGATTCCGGAACTCGATTTTACCGTTGAGCGTCCCGATCGCCCTTGCATGCGCCGAATCCTGAATTTCGGGCGTCGTCGCAAGGACTTCCTCAATTCGCTTCATTGACGCCAGTCCTCGTTGATACCGGTCGATCATCCAACCCAGGGTAATCATTGGAAAGATCAGCTTGGTCAGGTAGGCGTTGAATGCCACGAAATCCCCCAGGGTCAGCCGCCCCGCGATCACTTGTGCGCCCCCGATCCAGAGAATGACCGCCAGCGACGCGCCGCTGATCAGGAAGGTCAGCGGAAAGAGAAGACTCTGAATACGTATCAGGCTGCGGTTCTTTATCATGTAGTCCCGGCTCAGTTCGTCGAATGCGTCCATCTCCGCCCTGCCCTGAGCAAACGCCTTGACCACCCGGATGCCGGACAGGTTCTCCTGGACGCGGGCGCTGATGCGCGAAAACTGTTCCTGCACGGATCGAAATCCGTGATGGACCCTGCCGGCCAGACGGTTCATGACCAGAGCCATCACGGGCATCGGCACCACCGCAAGAATCGCCAGTTTCCAGTCGATCCAGCACATCACCAGCATGCTCAGGGCAAGACCCAGAACCGCGCCAAACAACATGCGTACGCCGAATCCAAGAAACATCCTGACGGCGTTCATGTCGTTGGTCGCCCGGGAAATCAGATCTCCCGTCGGCGTCCGATGAAAGTAGCTCAGAGACAGCCTCAACAACGCCTTGAAATAATCCCGTCGAATATCATACTCGACGAGTCTCGACACGCTGTTCAGGCACCAGCGCATGCCCATTTCCAACCCCATCTGCACGAGTGCAAGACCAACGATCATCAATACCCAGAAAACAACCTGCTCGCCGACACTCCCCCCGGAAGGATCGACGCCGCCAGGAGCGCCGTCCAGGCTTTCCTTTACCAGATCGACCGCCTCTCTTAAAGCAAGCGGGATCGCGCTTGACGCCAACTGCCCGACCGACAGCAGCAACAGACCCGTGAGAATACGATTCCTGTAGGGTCTCAGATGCGTCCAGAAGGGTCTGAAGGGATTGAGCGTCATAGTGGACTCCGATGATTGATACGGCAATCCGTCCAACCGTCTACAGATCCGCGTGCCACCGGAACACGTCCAGGTCGACTTTCCCGTTCACGAAGATCACGCCCTCGGCCTCGAGGAGCCGTTCCTGGACCAGATGCGCCTTTCCGGCGGCCGTGCGAATGGACACGGTCCCCCGTGCGTTAATCACACGGTGCCACGGACACACGGTGCCTGCCGGCAATGCCTTGAGCGCCCGCCCCACCTGCCTGGGACCCACTCCCACCATTTCGGCAATCTGGCCGTAGGTGGCTACGGTCCCTTCGGGAATTCTGGCCACCGCCCGATAGATCCTTCGAAACGTGCGCTCAAATTCCGGCATCTCGTGTTCGATCCGTGCGAAAATGATGGATCCCGAGAGAGGGGGACTACCGATGCCGACCCCTGTTTTTCTGCAGCCAATCTTCCAGGTATCGGGAGGGGTCCGTCTGCGACTCACATTCCTTGAAGATCCGGACGGCTGCCTTTAGATCCCCATCCAGCGTCAGGTACACGCGATCGAAGACGTCTACTTTTTCGTGGTAGGTTCGATAGGCCATCATCACGGCGTTATTCAATCGCCGCCGTGGAAAGCGGGAATACGCGCCGGTCTTCAAATCCAGCCGGTAAAAGTGGCGCTTTGCGCTCTCGAAGATGACTTCTCGCTTCTTCAGCTTCTCTCCATAGGTTCGTTCCGATCCATAGAGCGCCTGGAGTTCATTCGCGACGTCGTTCATGAATCGACTGAACGTCCGTTCGTCGTACCGCCTGTCCAACATGCCTCTCACGACCGCTGACTCCTGTCCGTGACGCTGTCGCATGAACTGCAGCGCGCCGGCCTCTCCCACAAAGGTCGCCAGACTCTCATTGAAGGAGACCTCACCCGGAATCCACACCGTCGCGTGCGCCAGTTCGTGGATGATGAGTTCGGCCAGATCGCCGTCGCCATAGCGCAGCATCGTGCTCAGGATCGGATCCTCAAACCAGCCCAGCGTACTGTACGCGCCAACGGGCCGCAACAGCGTATCGAAATCCCGGGCCTCCAGTCGATTCCGTTCCCGCTTCGCCCGGTCCAGATCAAAATAACCCCGGTAGGGAAACCGTCCCACTACCGGGTACGTCCATTGAACGGGCTCGATCCGGTCTTTTGGCGACGCAGTCAGCTGCCACGAAACCGGTCCTTCGCCGATATCGATGTATGTGCCGTAATTACGGGACCTGGCAAGCCCGATCTGTTTTTCGGCGAACCGTCGCACCTCCTGGATGAATTCGAGCCGCTCCCGGACCTCCCGGTCCAGGTGCCGGCTCGCGAGCAGGTTCGAGATCGGCTGCCGGTTCCAAAGCAATTTCGCCTGGCCGAAAACCAGGTGCCAATAGTATCCGAGTTCCAGATTCAATCCGCACATCAGGGGCAGGACAGCGAATACGGCCGAGCGGGTCCGGCTCATCTCGACGGTTCCGCATCCATGAAATAGTAACAGACGATGTGCTGCAGAACCACGTGGATGTCCTCAACCCTGCCCATGTGGTCCGATTCCACCACGATACAGTGACGCACCAGATCCTTCAGCTTTCCGCCACCGAATCCGGCAAAACCGACCGTATGACAACCCCTACCGTTTGCAAAACGCACGGCCCGGAGGACGTTTTCCGAATTCCCGCTCCCGCTGATGGCGAGCAATACGTCCCCGGGTTCCGCGAAGTTTTTCAATTGCTCGACAAACACGTCTTCGTAACTCAGATCATTGCTCAATGCCGTCATCCACTCCACGTTGTCGGTCAGCGGAATCACCTTGAAACGGGTCTCCCGGCCGACCGACGCTCCCTTACCCAGATCGTTCACGAAGTGGGAGGCCGTACTTGCGCTACCTCCGTTTCCTATGGCGAAAATCCGCTTTCCGGAGTCCCTGGCACTCCGCATGAGCGTTATGACAGACGCGATGTCCGCGGGATTCAACGACGCCAGGAGTTTTCCGTTTTCACGGATGTATCTCGCGGCGAAGGTTTCGATGGATTCCATGACGTTCTCCGATATCTTGACGCGATCCCACGTTCTGCTCAGTTCGGACGGTGTTACAACGCCTTCCGGTCAGTCGCGTGAATTCAATCCCGCCGTGCGCCACGCTTCGTCCAGTCCCCGGTGGGTCACACGTACGGCTTCGCCAGCTGGAAGCTCCCTGACCGTCCCGCTGAAGGGCTCCGGGGTTACGGGCCCGGCGTAACCGATCTCGTTCAACGCGCTCAGGAAACCCGCCAGGTCGATCACGCCGGTCTCCGAGGGGAGTGCGCGAACGTGATCGATCTGTTCCTCCACGTCCACTCCTGCCGGTGCGTCGTTCACGTGGACGTGAATGACGTCGTGCGGCGCGAGTCCCCGGATATCCGCGAGCGTTCCCAGCGAGGTATACCAGTGCCAGCAGTCCAGCAACAGGCCCGTGTTGCCGGTGCCCAGTGCCTCGCAGAATCCAAGCATCCCTGCAATAGAATATATAAAACCGTACCTCCTGTCGAGACGCAGCGTTCTCGGTCCGATGAACTCCAGCCCGAGGCTGCATCCGTGGTCCTTCAACACGTTACAAATCGGCCGCAGGCGCCCCAGGCACCACCGGAACTGCTCGCGGAAGGGCCGCTCATCGGAAGCCGGCGCAATCCACTGCGAGACCCTGAAAGCGCCCACGGACGCGGCGGCGGCGGCCATGCCGGGCAATGCGCGCAAATCCCGCTCATAGTCCTCGAGGGGACCGTTCCAGGAAACCGGCAATCCCCAGGCGCCGATCTTCAGTCCTGCATCGCAAAACAGCCCCGTGACGTGATCCGCGCCTTTCTCGCGCACACAACGCGCCACCTCGCGAATGTTGACGTCCAAACCCTGAAATCCCGCGGCTCCTGCCAGCGTGAGTCCTTCCGAAAGCGTCGCTTTGACACCGATGGCGCCCGGCGACAGAGACTTGAACATGCGATCCTCCATTGATTAATCCAATGCCGCCATGTGCGATTTCAGCATGTCCGGGTTCAGTTCCACCCCGAGACCGGGCCGTCGGCCGGGGTGGATTCGGCCGTTGACGATTTCTTCCGACGGGAGGGTCAACTCCTTTCGCCACGCAATCTCGCCCCATCCATATTCCAGAATGAGAAAGCCGGGCCGGGTGACCATGACGTGCATCCCGGCGCTTACGGCAACCGGTCCGAACGGACCGTGCGGCGCCGTGGGTACGCCGTACGTCTCCGCCATCTCAGCGATCGCTTTCAGTTTCGCGATACCACCCACAACCGTCACGTCCGGCATGACCACGTCCATCGCGGCGTTTTCCAGCACCTCCCGGAATTCACTTCCCGCCATTCGCCCTTCTCCGCCGGCCGTTTGCAGCCCGCAACCCCGGTTCACCTCAACGACGCCATCCAGCTGGTCTTCAGGAACAGGTTGCTCGAACCAATAGACGTCCAGATCATGCAGCGCAGCAGCAGTTTCCAGCGCGCCCCTGACGGTAAAGTGGCTGTGGCAGTCGACCAGTAAATCCACATCCGATCCGACCGCCCGACGGACAGCCTGTACCCGGGCGATGCCGGGCAAGGCTTCCGCCGCCGAGTCTATATTGCGATGCATCTCGTCAAAAGGCGCCAGCTTGACGGCGTCGAAACCCTCTGCGACCGCCCGGGCGGCCAGGGCGGCGAAGGTCTCCGGGCTGCGATCCAGCGATGCCCTGTTGATATTGGCATACACGCGGACGTGTTCGCGGACGGGCCCTCCAAGAAGTGTGTAGACCGGAACGTCCAGAGACTTTCCCAGAAGGTCCCAAAGCGCCTGCTCCAGTGCGCTGACCGCGGCGAAGGTATTTCTGTCGCAGCCGTTTCGTATAAACCGGTTTAAAAAGTCCCGAATCCGGCGGGGGTCCCGGCCCTGCAGCCATTCGGCCAGCGCCTTCGTGGCCCGGATACGACCAGCGTAGTTCCTGCCCGCGCGCAATTCCCCGAGGCCGCGCAGACCTTCGTCAGTATTGACGTAGACAAACACCCAGTCGCCCAGGTGATTCACCCTGACGGCGGCCAGATCGACACCGGTAATGATCATTCCGTCGTCCTATGCCCGATAGACTTCGGCGACGCGCGACGCGATCTTGCGCCAGTCGAGTGCCCTGGCGCGTTCAAACGCCGCGCGGCCGGCCTTATCGAGGTCGCGCCGTCTGATATCGATCAGCGCGTTCGACAAAGCTCCGCTGTCCTTCGGGTCGTACAATATGCCCATCGAGTCATCGACCAGTTCCGGCAGGCACCCCAGCGCAGGCAGGATTACCGGTTTCCCGAACGAAAGGGCGGCGATTGCAGATCCGGATGTCAGAACCTGTGAAAACGGCAGTACGACCACATCCGCGGCATTCAGATAGATCTGGAAGTCATCATTCGGGAAAAACGTATGGGTGTAGACGTGAATCCTTTCGTCCGCTTCCGCCAGGGCAATGACCCGATCGGCGTGACTTCCGTCGAATGCCTTTCGGGTCATAATGGCCAACCGCGTGTCGGCGGCCGCACATTCGCGATAGGAACGGATCAGCGCTTCAATCCCCTTATATACTCTGGCATTTCCGAAAAACAGATACACAAACGCGTCCGCAGGCAGCCGTAACTGCCGCCGGGCCGCGTCTTTGGAAATCTCGTTGGGGAAGACGTCGATGTAGTGGCCGTGCGGAATGACGTACAGATGATCGGTACGATAGAAAAGCCTGCGTGCAAGCCCGGCGCCGTAGTTGCAGTGCGCAATCATGCGATCGGCCAGCCGCCCTACGATTAACCGCGCCATATGATCCAGGTCCGGGAACGGACGTTCATGCGGGTACCGATTGTGCAATGTCCAGACGACCCGGTACCCCAGTTCCCTGGCATAGTGCAGGTTGTCTGCAAAACGGTTTAACCGGGAAACCGATTTCTCAAGGGTGTCATCCCGGTAGAACCAGTGAAGCCAATTGAGGTGCAATACCGAATAGTCGCTTCGCGCGTCTTCCAACCAGTCCCGCCGAAACCCGTAATCGCCAAGCTCGAGGTGGATGCCGAGCCTTGCCAGATCGCGAGCAAGCAGGGGCCCATAGGGATTGCACCTGTCTTGAAGCGCCAGGCCGCCGGCTGCGGCTTCCCAGAAAAAAAACACCCGCACCGTTCAATATCCCTTTTTCTTGTCGATCACGCTCAATAGCGGCTGTCCGGCGTGCAGCCGCCTCAGGTTTTCACAGAACAGGTTCACGATGCGGTCCTGCCGATTGGGGGATCCGCCCGCGGTGTGAGGGGTGATAAGGACGTTTTCCATCTTCCACAATGGATGGTCCTGCGGGAGCGGCTCAACGGGTACGACGTCCAGTCCCGCACCGGCGATCCTTCCACAAGCCAGTGCGTCGACCAGCGCGTCTTCGTCCATGATTCCTCCTCGCGTTACATTGATCAGCAGCGCGCCGGATCTCATGCAACGAAAAGCGCGTTCGTCGAACATACCCCGGGTTTCGGGCGTCAGAGGCGCGCAAACGGCCACCACGTCGGACAACGCCAGGAGGTCGTGAAACCGGTCCATCTTCCAGCAGGACGCCACGCAGCCGGGCACGTCCACGTCTTCCGGATCCACCGCCACCACCCGCATGCCGAACGCAGCGGCTCTTCCGGCAAGTTCCCGGCCGGTCCCTCCCAGTCCCACAATACCCATCGTCAGGCCCACCAGCTCCCAACTCGCGTTCCGGATCGGCATACGCTGGTCCCACCCGGGCTTCCGTACAGCCCATGCGATACCCCGGGTGAGCCCCAGCAACAAGGCCATGGCGTGCTCGGCCAGATGCACGCCGACGGTTCCGCGACCGCTTGTCAATACAACGTTGCTGTGGACAAACGCCTTGAATAACTGCCCGTCAACGCCGGCGCCCCAGGTCTGTACCCACCGCAGCCGTTCTCCCCGCCGGAACATCTCCGGGCTCAAACTGCCAAAAACCACCTCCACCTGCGGCATGACCTCCAGCAATTCAGCTTCGGATTCCGGCATAACCAGTTGCGCGCCCTCAACCGCAGACGCGATCTCGTCCCTGTGGCGATCCGTCAACGCCACGCGCAGCAGGATTTTCATGACGTTACCCCGGGCCCGCACCGTGAAATCGGTCGCCGGTCCATTCAGAGTACCTCCGCGGCGGAGGCGCGAACTGCCGCGGCAAGCGCGTCGATGTTTTCGTCTGGAAACCAAGGATTGACGGTGGTCAGAAGGAGTACCCGCTGCAGCAGGTCTTCGGTGCGGGGGCAGAGTCCCGGACCGTAAGAGACATTGCCCTCGTACACTGGTGAATTCCAGGGATTCGAGTGGGGTGAAGCCGTTGCCTGGTTCTGGATGGGCGGCCCCATATAGACCGGCTTCCCGTTGTATCCCAGACCGGCTGAATAACCTCGAGCACGCATGGCCTTCGCAAACGGTGAGCAGGTGTGTCGATCCTCGAAGATCAGGTCCCAGTGCACGCCCAGGTGGCCATTTTCGTCGTTTGCGGGTCTGATCTTCACGCCGGGCGCGCCGGCGACGCCTTCCTGGAATCGACGGAATTTGTCACGCAGGGCATCGACAACGTCATCCATCTTCTGAAGCTGCGCGAGCGCAACCGCCCCGGACATCTCAGGCATGCGGTAGTTTTCGCCCACAAAGGGTTCCAGGGTCGGCTCGAAACCCGGAAATCGGGTCTTTTCCCGAAACAACCCCTGGTCGTGGTAACGCACGGCGCGTTCGTAGAGTTCCGCGTTGTCGGACAACACCACGCCGCCCTCTCCGGACGTGATAATCTTTCCGAACTGCAGGCTGAACGCGCCCAGGTCGCCCCACGTCCCGATGGCTTTGCCGTTGTACGAAGCGCCGGCGCTCTGGGAGCAATCTTCGATCACCTTCAATCCATGCCTCGCAGCGATTTCCATGATGCCATCCATCCTGCAGGGCGTCCCCCACAGATGCACCGGCAGAATGGCCTTTGTCCGCGGCGTAATTCTGGCTTCGATGTCATCCGGGTCCAGCGTCATTGAACTGTCGACTTCGGAAAAGACGGGCACGCCTCCGAGCAGGACGACGGCCCCCGGCGTGGCCACAAACGTGACCGGGGGCATAATCACCTCGTCGCCCGGGCCGACCCCCGCGGCAACGAGTGCGACTTTGATTGCAGCCGTTCCGGAAGTGACTGCCAGCGCATATGCGGAATCCATCTTCCGGGCAAAGCCCTGCTCAAAACGCGCCACCATGTCCAGGCAGTCGGGACCGTAGTCCCTCGAAAGCGATCGACTCTTTATGACGGCCAATACCTCCTGCACCTCCTGATCGTCCAGTACGGAAGCCCCCGCGTGCAGATTTCGCACCGGACTGTCCGAAGGCAATGTCCGATTCTTCGCCATCCCGATTTCTCCCTAGCGTCATGCCGGCCAGGCAGGACGCAGAAAATCGCCGGTTTCCCGCATCCAGCCGGCGAGTTGCGTTCTCAGTTCGTCTCTTGCCCCGCGAAAACCCGGATCCTGCGCGAGGTTTCGCAGTTCATCCGGATCCGCCTTGCGATCGAAGAGTTGATCGGCATCGCGATGGTGATAGATGTATTTGTAAGCGTCGGTCACGACCCCCCTGGTTCGGATCCCGCCCCGGTTATACCCGTTAAACTCGACAAACGCCGCGCCGCCGCCTGTCCGGCCGCCGGTCAGGTCCGGCATCAGGCTCTTGCCCTGTACCCCGTCCATCGGCGGCAGATCCAGTAAATCCAGAATGGTCGGCGGCAAATCGACGTGAGAGCCGAAACCTCCTCGGGAGCCGGGTTCGATGCCCGGCGAGGCAATCATGGCCGCCAATTGAATGGATTCCGCGTATAGCACGCCCTTCTGATAGAGGTTGTGGGCGCCGAGCATCTCGCCGTGATCGCATGTAAAGACCACAACCGTATCTTCCGCCCGGCCGGAAGCCTCCAGCGCGTCCAGGACCGTGCCCACACAGACGTCCAGAAACGCGACAAATCCCCAGTAGGTTGCCGTCGCCAATGCCCAGCGCTCCCAGGACCAGCCGCGCACGCACTGCGCTCCGGCTGCGTCTCGAACGGGCCCCGGCAGACCATCCATGTTCTCGCCGAAACTTGGCGGAGGCGCCATCTCGCCGGGCGAGAACATACTGTAATGCGGTTCGGGAACCAGAATCGGGGGATGGGGACCGCCCAGCGAACACCACGCCGCAAACGGGCGATCGCTCGGCGCCGAGCGGATAAACGCGCTCACGTTTCTCGCAATCTTCATATCGGGATGTGCATCAGCCGGATCCAGCCAGCGCGCCGGAACCGGAATGCTCATACCCCATTCGTGCGATGTCCCGTCGTCGGTGGGCGTGACGACGGGCGCCCTCTGATCTCCGTCTTTACCGCCTTGTGCAACCATCATTCTGAGGTGGTCCCTGTACGGGAACCCACACGGCACAAAGTGTGCGTATTCTCCGGACCTGTCTTCCCCTGGATGCCGGTTGACATGCCAGATACCCTCGTATCCGACGTGATAACCGCCATCCAGAAGTACGTCGATCAGCAATTGCTCTCCGGCGTTCAGCGTTTCGTACCCGGGGCCGAATGACGTCGCGCCGTGGGCGTGCGGCCAGCGTCCGGTCATCATGGAAGGACGTGTGGGCACGCACAGCGGGGATGCGCAGTAAAACTCCTGGAATACCGCGCTTCGTTCGGCCAACCCGTCGAGGCGGGGCGTTGGAATTCGCCCTCCGTAAGCACCCAACGTCTGTCGCTGGAGTTGATCGCATAGAATCACGAGGAGATTTCTCTTCGCCTTCATGTACCTTCCCCGTCCGGCGCCTGCCGGATTCTGAAGACGTTCACCGGGACTCACGCGAAATAGCGCCGTGTGCGTATTCGTTCCGGGGTACTGCGGCCGCGAAACCCGTTCACGGATCCGGTAATGCGATTGCCGGCATTGCCGTTGGGCGGTTCAATCCGTCCCAAGTACCAGGGAGACCGCCAGCCAGCCTCCAACCGGAATGATATTCGAAACCAGCCGCGGGTGCGTTGCAACGCGTCTGTTGTATTCCTGGATCCCCCGCCGGCCGTCTCCCGTTTCCAGAGCTTCGTGCACATGACCGTGACCATTCGCGTTATCGGCCACGATCAGTCCGCCGACCCTCGTATTCTCGAGGGCGAAATCCAGATACACCGGGTAGTTTTCCTTGTCGGCATCGATAAAGACAAGGTCGAACGGTCCTTCGTCCACCAGGTCCCGCATTAACACGGCGCCTTCTCCTACCCGCACGTCAGTCCGGTCCGCCAGGCCTGCCGCAGCAAGGTTCTTGCGCGATACTTCGGCGTGTTTCGGATCTACCTCGAGAGAAACAAAACGTCCGTCATCCGGCAATGCCCGCGCCAGCCAAATCCCGGAGTAGCCGGCGAGAGAACCGAATTCCAGAATTTTCTTCGCTCCGATCGATTTCGCCAGCAGATAGAGCGTCTTGCCCGATTCCGGACTGATGGAAATCGGCGGAAGCCCTTGAGCGGCCGCGCCGGGCATTACGCGCTTCAGCAGTTCGTCTTCCCGGGCGAATACTTCCCGCCGATATGTATCCAGGTCGGGATACGTTAACTCAGCCACGTGATCTTCCTCCATTCTACCCGCCCGCTTTTGCCATATAGGCGTGAAAATCAATAACGCGCGCTTCATCAGACGCCGCCCCGATTCCCTCCACCATTCCCACGGTTGGCAGATTGCGGTGTCCGCCGAAATCCGGTTCGATGCCTTCCGTCACGTACCGCTGAAACCCGTCCAGCAGGACGTCTTCCGGCGGCGGGGTCTGATCAGGAACGATGACTTCGTCTTCGTCCTTTCCCCTGGCGTGAAGGACCAATCCGGAGTCGGTCATTTCCAGGGCGCCGCCCTCCAGTTCCAGCCGCAGGGTCGATCCGCCCTTATGCGCAGCGAAGGTGCAGAGGTATCCGCAGGTCGCCCCACCCTCAAATTCAATCCACGCGTGGACACCGGCGCCGCCCTTATACGGGCTCCAGGGCGGATTGAAGCTGTGCCCCCAGATCCGCACGGGATCGGCATTGAACAGAAACCGCAGCGTGTCCAGGTCATGGATACCCCGTTCCCAGAGATAGGCGTGTTCGTCTTCACCCGAATGGTGAACACGGGGTCGCCAGCCGTACTTGGTCATCAGTCCGAACACAGGCCGACCATAGACACCCTCTCTAACGAGACGGTTGATCGTGACGTGCGAACCCGCGTACCTTGCGTTCTGGCATACGGCTACCCTGACGCCCATAGCGTCGGCTTCACGCACGACCCGGCATGCTTCCGCCAGATTCTTGGTGAACGGCTTTTCCACCAGAACGTGTTTAC
Source organism: Candidatus Latescibacterota bacterium (assembly GCA_021295655.1). Taxonomy (GTDB): domain Bacteria; phylum Latescibacterota; class UBA2968; order UBA2968; genus JAAXHE01. Next base: position 1,510 of record JAGWBX010000012.1, on the reverse strand, counting down.
CCGCCCGAACCGCCTGCAAACACTGATCGGCGTGCAGTTGCGGGGGCGTGATGACAACGACGGCGTCTGCCTCCACGCTTTCGATCGCCTTGCACAAAGACCGGTAGCATGCGCCTTCAGGCAATCCCGATTCCTCCCGCGCCGACCTCAGATTGTCTTCGTTAACGTCCACGAGTGCCACGCTCTCAAAGTCGGTCCGCTCCAGAACGCGGCGAACCGGCCATCTCCCCCTGCCCCCTACGCCAAGGTGAATTAGACGAATTGGCATGCCCTCTCCTCGAAATCTCACTCCGCGGGCTCTTTCGAATGAACATCCGGGTTTCGCACAATATACGGAACTCGCCCGGATGCCGCACAATTTTCATTCGCCCCGCCGTCACAGTGACATCAACCTGTTTTATCCGTTTGACATCAGCGTCTGAATGCACTAATCATGTCCCCTATCGGGAGGTTGGTCTCACGTTCAGATCTCAGACGGAGGACTGAAACCGAATGCTCACTACTGTTGATCTTTCAGGAAAACTGGCAAAATCCAGATACAAGGAACTCATTCCGGGTCTTGAACTGAAACTGGGAGATCTTCAGCGAAGAGCCAGAAAGTGGAAGATCCCGATCGTCGTCGTTTTCGAGGGTCTGGAGGCTTCCGGCAAGGGAACCCAAACCAACAAGCTTCTCCTGGCGCTGGACCCCCGCGGCTTCACCGTTTACCCAACGCATCCGGCCAACGAGGAAGAGCGCAGAAAACCATTCCTGTGGCGTTTCTGGACGAAAATACCCGAGGGCGGGAGAATCGCGATTTTCAATCGATCCTGGTACGGACGCTTTCTCGTGGAACGAATGGACGAGACGATCACT
>JAGWBX010000012.1:0-411 GCA_021295655.1 Candidatus Latescibacterota bacterium | reverse complement strand
GCAGAGCTGCCAATATCAGGCTCTTCCAGACCGTAATTGAAGCCCTTGAGGCCCGGGTGCGTCAATTCGAAGATGCCGACCCTGCCGCCAATCCATCTCCGCCAAAGCTCGGAAAGACCCCGTCCGGCCTGCTCAGGAGGGTCGATCTTTCGAAATCCATGAAGAAGTCCGACTACCGCAAAACCCTGAAAAAGTACCAGGACCGCATCAAGAACCTTGAACACGAGGTCTACCGCCGTCGCATCCCGGTTGTACTCGTGTACGAAGGTTGGGATGCAGCAGGCAAGGGCGGCAATATCAAACGCCTTGTGCAGAATATGGACCCCAGAGGGTATGAAGTCATTCCCATTTCGGCGCCCAACGACATCGAGATGGACCACCACTATCTCTGGCGATTCTGGAACCGAATGC
>JAGWBX010000071.1 GCA_021295655.1 Candidatus Latescibacterota bacterium | reverse complement strand
GCCTTCATCGCCCGCCCGGGAAAGTACGTCCCGCAGCATGGGCCTTCCATCCTTCGGCAGACAGACCCATACGCGCGCGCCGCGCGCCTCCATCGCTTCGATTTTTTTTTTTGAAACGCCCTGCGCGGCGGCAAGAATCAACGCCGTCCCGTCGAATACCCTTGCGTCCCCTGAAATCTCAAGGCGACTGTCCAGCACGATTTTTACCGGATCGGGACCTTCCAGATGCCGAACCGTCAACGCCGGATCGTCCGCGTCGACAGTCCCCCGCCCCACCATAACCGCGGAGGCTTCAGCACGCAGTCCGTGTGCCTTGACCCTCGACGCGTCAGACGAAATCCACTTCGACTCGCCCGAAGCCGTCGCGATCCGGCCGTCGAGTGTCTGCGCCAGCTTCAGGGTGACAAATGGAAAGCCCGTTGTGCGGTGCTTTACGAAAGCCTCGTTCAGTCGACGTGCCTCTTCCTGAAGTACGCCAACTTCCACCCGTACACCTGCCTCCCGCAACCGGTCGATGCCTTTGCCGGAAACCCGCCTGTCCGGATCCACCATGCCGCATACAACCCGCGCAATCCCTTTTTTTATCAATAAATCGACACACGGCGGCGTACGGCCGGTATGGGCGCAAGGTTCAAGGGTCACGTAAAGCGTTACGTCGGGCGTTCCGTCGGCTATGCCTTCAAGCGCGTAAACCTCCGCGTGTGGTTTTCCGGATTCAGCGTAATATCCCTTTCCGACAACTCGACCGTCCCGAACCGCAACGGCACCCACCAGCGCACCGTCCCGTACCCGACCGCGCCCTTTTTCGGCCAGCGACAACGCCAGCCGCATATAATCCACGTCCGTCATATACCACCCTGTGTTGCCGGAAAGGTGAATTGCAAAGCGTGGTCGGGCGCTATTCTAATTCGACCGTCGCTGTGCCTACCCCCACGTTTCCCAGCGCATCGGTCGCACGGACGACAACCGTATATTCTCCCGCCGGCAGATCCTGAATTTCGAAACGCAAGGATTCCGTCCTGGAATCGAAAATACGATCAACGGGAAACACCACCTTCCATTCTCCTGAATTCACCGCGTAGGCCGCTTTCCAGAGTGGACTCGCAGCGTCGTTCAGCGATCCCTCAACATGTACGGACCCGCCCGCGGCCGGCCGTATCTGCAGGACGACGGAGGGTGGTGTGTGGTCAAGATCGAACGGCTGGCTGACCATCTCGCCAACCAGAGCGGTTTCCTCCGGATTGGTCAACCTGTCCGACGCGACCACCCGGACCAGCATCGTACCTTCGGGCGCGGACTCGGTATGCCACTCGTATGAATTCGAACGCAGGTCTTCTTTCAGGAGTTTCCATCTTTTCTCGGGCAGACCCCGATAGTACAACGCATACACCAGCCCGTCGTTATTCGCGTCTTCCGCCTTCCACGAGATACGCCAGACGCCTCTCGAGTTACCCGGCGCATTGCGGCCCTTTCCGCCTTCTTTCTGCGCTGTGCCGTTACCCTGGGCCTCGATGGGCGAAACGACGAGTGCGAGGATCCGCGGGCCCATGTTTTCCTGGAGTCCAACCAGACTCACATCGCGAATCGTCGGTGTGGTCGCGCCCGCCACGGATCTCAACTCGGCCCGATACTGCAGGAATCTGGCGGGCGGGCTGGATATCTGTCCTCCCTGGGAGACCGAAGACCATTCACTCCAGGTATTGTCCGGTTTCTCGCTGTTTCCCGAACGGGTATGGAACTGGACAGACGCATCCCGGGCGGGTTGGGCATTCCACCGGATCTTACCCCATCGGGATACGAGGTGGAAATCTCTCACCCTGGATTCCAGTCTGCCTTCGCGCGCGTACGCCTTGCCCAACCGATACACTTTTCCGGCTCCCGCGGTTCCCAGCCAGAAGTCTCCGGACGCTGACCTGCAGAACGCCCAGGGCTGTACGTCTTTCAGACGGGTCAGCAGCGTGGCCCGGCCGGACAGGTCCACGCGATAAATGCTCCCCCTGTCTCCAGTGAGCACCGTAATCTCCCGATCGCCTGCATGTAGTGCCAGAAGCATCGCCTCGTCCACCGCCCAGAGACGAACTGTCGCACCCGACGGGCGTATGGCATACAGCACGGAAGCCTGTTGTGAGGACGAGGAGCCCTGGCCCTTGGCGGATTGTTGGGATCCGCCCTTTCCACCCCCCTTGGAACGTTTGGACATTGCGCCCGCGAACAGGATCCCGTCCGGTCCCACCGCCAGGGCGTGGATTTCATCCTCCGCCGCGTCGTACAGTACTTCCACGCCTCCCTCTGCGTTGACACGGTAGACCAGACCGCTCTGGTCCGTGCCGGCATACACCCGGCCGTCGGCGTCCCGAATCAGCGACACCACATTGTGGTCTTCGCTCTGATAGACCTCGTCGACCTTTCCCGCCGCCGAGACACGCAGGATGCGCCCATGTCTGCCGCCGGTGGCCGCGTAAAGGCCTCCCTTTCCATCCTCAACCAGCGCCCAGACGTGTTCGTCTCCGGTTCGACAGAACGTCTTGGGTTCTTTGCCCTGAACAATCCGGTATACAATCCCGTCCGGAGATGAGCCGGCATAGAGTGTCCCGTCCGTTCCAACTGCGAGACTGAAAATGGCCACCTCGGGAGAGTCGAAGAGGAGCATTGGCTCCCCCGAGCCATCATAGGCAAAGATCTTTCCGCCATTGCCCGTTGCAATATACAAACGACCGCCTCGCCCCTCCGCGAGCGCCCAGACGAATTCTTCTCCCGTATTCGCCGCAGTCTGCAACTCGGGCGCCAGCAACACCGCGCCCTCCCGGGTTATGGAGACGCCGTCGGCCTCGCCCCTGGAGAAGGCTTTCTGCGAGTGGTCGCGCCACACGACAGGCTCAACGCCGTCCGATGGAATCGGAAGGCAGTTAAGTACAAAGCACAGGCTCATCAGCAACATACGATAGATCACATGTCCCTTTTCTCGATCCAACAGCCTGATCTCCTATCCTCTATGCAGGGTCCGTCGCGGGTTGAACTCGCCGCACTCCCGGCAGTCCATTCGCTTCGGGAGCGCCCGCCGTGTCCGCGAAGGATTCGTGATGCCCGAGAGATCGGAGACGGCGTTCCCGGGATGGCTTATTTCCCATTGCCGCCGGCGCTTCCACCCTCGGCAAAAATGACGCCGTTTCGTTTCCTGTTTACATTCAGTACGGCGATCTGACTTCCCGACAGCACATAGTCCGTGGGAATCCGGGCCCTCTGCACGACTGTCTGCCGAACCTGTTTTACCGCATCCGACGAACGGGAATACTGAAGCGCCGATAACACCGACGACGGCAGCCTCGACACTTCACGTCCCTCAATCGTCACGCCCGGGGCCCCGGAAAGCAGTTCGACAACCATTTCGTTGTTCCTGCCGGCGCGCCCCAACAGGCGGATGAGATGATCCAGGTCTCTGGCTTTGTATTCACCCGGCGCCCGTTTGGCCTCCTGTTTCACGTGGGCGGATGCGCTGGAAACCATGAGAATGAGCCTACCGCCCGGGGTATGATTTGGAATGACCATGGCTTCCTCCACCCGCCGCAGTCCCCCCCAGTAGGGCCTTAGTGAAACCGTGACCCGCACCGTATCGCCCGGCTGGAACGACGTCTTCTGTAAACCGATAGACTTGATGTGCGCGGTGTGCGCCCGTTCGGCTTCCACGTGCAGGTCGAAGGTGACCCTCTCGATCCTGATCGGCTGGAACGGATTCCGGATCAGGTTCGCAATCGGCGTGGTGACCCCCAGTACCGCACTACCCAGCCCCAGCGCGCCGGCATAGACGTTTTCAGCTTCCACCGATGGGCGTCCGTTCAGGTCGATTCTCACACGGGACTTCACCGTTGCCTCGCCCGTCAGCTTCTCGGAAGAGACCATTGCGCTGAAGACCGCCATCCGCAAGAGCGTCGGGCCGAGGTCTCGGTCTCGCAGGACCTCCATCCGGAACTGCGCCTCCTTGCCCGGAGAACGCAGGTTGATCTGCACCGGCATCATGTCAACTTCGAGACCGATGGTGCCGGCGATGCCGGGGGCCCTGTCCTGAACGATGGCGCCCATGGTCCGCCCGGCCACACCCAGCTTGAACGACGCGAATTGACTTGGCAACACGTCGTGAATATAGCCTGCAGTCATCGGCAGCGCCGTAGCACCGCCAGAAATCATGGAATGCCCGAATCCGACCACCCGATCCCCATCTCGATGGGTCAGCGTTCCGATTCCCGTAACGCTGAGGTCGCCACGTACCAGCTGCACGCCAAGGGCGGCGCCAGGTTCGAACGCGCCGGCAGGCGGGCCGGAGTCCACACCACCGCCCTGGACCGGCGTCCATCCTGTATTCGAAAACGCCTGTCGGAAATCAGCGACCGACTCCGGCGCAAAACCGGAGATCACGATCGGCAGGCTGATCGGCGTCAACTCAGCCGCATCCATCCCCGTGAGATCGATCAGACGGTGCGCGCCGGATTTCGTCAGACGTACCGCCGAACTGACGCCTTCCGGTGCCGACGGCCGGTTGAACAGATCAACCATTGCCGCAATGGGCGTAATCCCGGCGATGGGTTCCTTGGCGAAAGCGCCAACGCGATACGATACCGCGCCGATCAGCTTACCATCGACGTAAACCGGGCTGCCGCTCATCCCCAGGATCACCCCTGTATTGGACAGGGGACCTCCGGACAGCCTGGCCAGAATCAGATCGCTCCGTGGACCGATCGCGTTGTGCAGTACACCCAGTATTTCAACCTGAAACGTGTCGATTCGCGTTCCCTGGAAGACCGTCCGTCCAATGCCCCGCATCCCTCTCCGGAGTTCTTCCACGGGCATTGTCTCCACGGTCGCCCGGGCATTGCCGGCAACAGTACACCACAACAGAGCGGGTAGTGCTGTTTTCAGCAGGCGAATCACGAAGCAGACCCTTTCTCGTCAATCGGTACGGGAGCCACGAAATCTACGGTGCGCCCCAGGAAAAGTCAAGCGCAGCAACGTTATAAGTGCTTGCAAAACAATATCGGAGCCGTGTTTGATTTACCCGGATATTATACCCGTTTTCCAGGTATGGAACAAGCCCCTTGTGCAAATCCGATCTTGTCGTTATCATAACCCAATGCAAATCACGCTGCTGGCGGTTGGCAAATGCCGAAAACCGTATCTTAAGGAAGGCGTGTCGGATTACGTCGATCGCATCCGGAGATACGCCAGCCTGGAGCATATCGAAGTCAGAGAGGAACCGACACCAGGTAAAGGCGCCGCCGGGAATGCCCTTTGCAGAGATATCCTCCGGCGCCTTCCAAAGAATGCTTTTATAGTCGCCCTGGATCCGGCCGGAGCGTCCTGCAGTTCCGACGGCCTCGCCCGCCGCATCCAAAGAACCGGCCTGGAAGGGATCGGCCGGATCGCGTTTGTCGTTGGCGGTCCATCCGGCCTTTCCTCCCGGGTAATCCGGTGCGCCGACTGGCGTCTATCGCTTTCTTCCTTCACCTTTCCGCACGAGATCGCCCGTCTGGTTCTCCTGGAACAGATCTACAGGGCGTTTACCATCATACGCGGCGAACCGTATCACAGGTAGTCCCAACGCATTCGGACCCGCAACACCCTGGCAAGATCCAAAGGCGCGCTTTTTCGGCGGCCTGCGGAAGCAAAAAGCCCGGAAAACAGGTTCACGCGACAGCCGTGGAGAGATGATTCCGCCACTGGAATCCGGCTGCCGAGTACGTCTCCTGTTTCCGGGCTTTTTAAATGAGGACCCAAATGCCAGGATATACAGTTTCGGGGAACGGAGGAATTCCGGATCCGGCAACCACGGAGAACGGCCGGAGGGGTATCGGCCCGGGAGGCGCCGGAAGAAGGATTGTCTCAATCGATTGGCCTGTTGAGAGCAATTGAAAGATAAGCCAATGTTTTTTTTTAGTCAAGAGGAAGTTTGTCCTAATATACTGTTTTACATTATCTTGTGGTCCATCAATCGGTGGATACCTTATATAGATTCTCCTGTGGCGATCCAGTAGGAGACAGCATCTCCCGCCATTCGCCGTGCGGGATTTCCCGCGTTCGCTGGGGCGACGTCGCCCTTGCCCGCCATTCCTTGTTCTCTCACGAAGAGGGAAGAAAACATCCCGACCCGATGACCCGGGGAAGACGGGCCTCCCGAACTCATGCGTCGGCAGATACCTGTGGACAGGATCCCCGACCGGCGCTATCTTCAAAACGCCGTTCGTGTTCTGTCCCGGAAACAGGTTGCCTGGAACCGGGCGACTCGCCGCGATCGCGGGTACTGAATTGATCACTTTCAACGTATTCGACCCATGCCGCATACGCTTACCATAACACAGGCGGCGGAAGAAATCCGGTCGGGCCGTCTCTCCCCCGTGGAACTTCTGCGCGCCTGTTTTTCGCAGATCGACGCGCTCGACAGCCGCCTGCGTGCCTGGGTCAGCCTCGACAGGGCCGGCGCCGGGCGCTGCGCACGGGGTCTTCAGGAGGAACTCGCCCGTGGGCGGTACCGCGGCCCCCTGCATGGCATCCCGGTGGGAATTAAAGACATCATAGACGTTAGGGGCCTCCCCACCGCCGCCGGTGCGAGACATCTTTACAACCTGGTACCGGATGAAGACGCCGCGGTGGTCGCCCGCTTGCGCAGATCCGGCGCGGTCATCCCCGGCAAAACGGTTACCACGCCATTCGCGTGTTTCGACCCGGCGGAAACCAGGAATCCCTGGAACCCCGAACGTACGCCCGGCGGCTCCAGCAGCGGTTCCGCCGCCGCCGTCGCGGCGCGGATGTGTCCCGCCGCCCTGGGTTCCCAGACCGGCGGTTCCATCAGCAGACCCGCGGCGTATTGCGGCCTCGTGGGTCTCAAGCCCACCTTCGGCCGGATCAGCCTGCGCGGGATCCTTCCCGTCAGCTACGAACTGGATCATCCGGGACCCTTTACCCGTTCAGTCGCGGATGCAGCCGTCATTCTCCAATGCCTGGCCGGTAAAGACCCGCTGGACCCGCTGAGCGCCGACGTTCCCGTTGATACGTATCGAATCGAACCGCTGTCACGTCCCCCCCGCGTCGGCATTGTTCGCACGTACTACCCTGATAACGCCGACGAAACCATGCGCGCGGCAACCGACGACGCCATCGAACGTCTCGCCTCCGAGGGCGCTGAATTCACGGATGTGCATATGCCGGGATCCTTTGCGGAATTGCATGAGAATCACGCGCTGCTGCTGGCCGTCGGCGCGGCAAACGTACTCGAGGAACGATATGTCGTTCACCGGGACGCCTTCCCGCCCGGCCTGTGCGAAATCATGGAAAGAGGACGCAGCGCCGGCGCAGTCGACTACGCCAGGGCGCGACGCCATCAGATTTCGTTCAAGTCGGAGGTCCTCGCCGCATTCGAGGGCGTGGACCTGCTCCTCACCCCCGCAACGCCAACGCCGGCGCCTTCGGGCCTGACATCCACCGGCAACCCTGCCTTCAACAGCCCCTGGAGCTACGCCGGCCTTCCCACGATCGTCCTGCCGGCCGCCTGTTCGTCCGATGGACTCCCCATCGGCATCCAACTCGTCGCCCGCCCCTTCGCGGAAATCCGCCTGCTCACTGTCTCTGCCTGGTGCGAAACCCGTCTCGAGTGGAACCGCACCCCGTCGATTCTCTCCGGCGATTAGCGCAATGTCTTTGCGTCCCCTCCTTATCAATCTGATATGGACGATGCTTTTACTCGATCTTTGCAGCATCGTCAACGCTTCCCGCACGCATTCCCCCAGGCAGCATGCCGTCCGCCAGGGTATCGACTATATGCTCGACGAACGCTATGCCCTCTCACACGCCGTATTCGATTCACTCATCTCCGTTGAGCCTGAACGCCCCGAGGGTTATCTGGGCAAGGCCCTTTCGTACTGGAACGAAAGCATGCTTCTGGCAAACGGCGAACGGTTCGTCGACTCCGTCGACCACCTGACCGGACGCGCCATCAAACTCTCCGAACGTGCTCTCAAGGCCGACAACAACAACGCGGAGATGGTCTTCCTTCTCGGAAAAGCCTATGGCCTGCGCGCTGGCCTGGCGCTTATCCACGGCAGTCCCATAGACGGCGTACTCTACGGCCTGAAGTGCCGGGACTTCCTCGAGGAAACCATCCGTTTGAATCCAAACCTCGCCGACGCCTATTTCGGACTGGGGCTGGCAGAGTACGTAGCCGCCCGCCAGCCCCGTTTCCTCAGGATGGTAAGCCGGCTCCTTTCGCTTCCCGACGGCGACCGGAAACGCGGTCTCGAACGCCTTGAACGGGTTGCCCGTGAGGGCATCTACACCCAGCGGCATGCCGTCTCCAGCCGTGCCTACATCGCCCTTTACTACGAGAAGGACTATGAAGACGCCCGGCGTCGTTTTGCAGACCTGCACCTGCGCTACCCCCACAGCCTGGACTACCGCATCCGTTACCTGGACGCGCTCTTCGGGCTCACTATCCAGGGCAGGCAGGGTCACCGCCAGGCCCTGATCGACTCCGCGCGATCGATCCGGCGCCTGGCTGAAGAACGAAACTGGAACCTGAACCGCTGGTCGCGTACCAAGCTGGACTTTATTGAAGGTTTTGGGCACTATCTCACCGGCAATCCGGACGCGGCAATCGACCGTCTGGAAATCTACACCGCGGAAGCGACAAAAAAGAGCTGGCTCCTCGGCCCTGCGCATCTCATTCTCGGCAAACTGGCCGACCTGCGCAACAACCGGGATCATGCAGTCCGCCATTACCGCCGGGTGCGAAAATATGAAAACGTATGGGGCGTCCACGAAGAAGCTGACGCCTATCTTGTGCAACCGTTCACCGGCGAGGAGCCCGTCCGGCGCCCTCCGGACACGGTGCGTCGTTACCCGGAGAAGCCTTGACGCCACTCTGGAAATCCGCGTTATTTTATCGGAGTGAACGTTGCAACAGATCCCGTTCGGGACGGGCCGCGGAAGCACGGCCAACAACGGGGAGACAGGAAAAGCCCGGCCGTGTTCCGTACACGAATATGCCGGAATGCATTCTCTTGAGAAATTGGTATGGCGTCCGCTTTTTCAATATCCGCGCACCGATCGAGACCCGGTCATCTCCGGGAGCACATCCGTTACCCGGTCCCTTCGGCGCCGCCATGGATCGTGCCCACCGTGGTCCGTTTCAAATACCCTGACGCAGACCTGAAGCGCCATTATCCGAAGATTTTCGGCGTTTCCGTTGTCCTCTCCTCAATACTCCTGGCCCTTATTTGCATTCTCTTTCCAGCGTTCGAGTTTCGCAGCTATCCATCCTACGCCACGCCGGTGATTATTTCACTCGAAGACATTCCCGAAACCTATCAGGCGCCGATGCCTGAATCCGAAGATATGATCCTGGGCGCAGGCGAGCCGGACGGTGTAGCCGTCGTTGACACCGTGGAAGACGAGGCGTCGGGTATCGACTTTCTCGCCAATCTGCAAATCGACGATACGCTTGGCGGTATGGACCGGTCGCTTGACGAGGAAGCCGTGGAGTTCTGGGCCGTCTCGAAAGAACCCGTACTGGTGCGCGAGGTCCTGCCCGTCTATCCCAGGGACGCCCACGAATTGGGCCTGGAAGGGGTTGTGTTCGTCAAATTCGCGGTCGGTACGGACGGACGGGTCAAAGAGGCGTCCATTCAGAAGGGCCCCGGGATCTTTCACGCGTCCGCCCTGGAAGCCGTCTACCGTTTTGCTTTCAGGCCGGCACTCCAGAACGACAAGCCCGTTGCGGTCTGGATGACCCGTCCCATCCGTTTTCGAATTGTGGACAATCTGCTCGAGGCGCGGCCCGTTCAACCGGTCCGAAAGGTGCCGGCGCCTGTTTCGCGCCAGGTTAATTCGTACGATCGCGATTAACCGCCCCGCCTGAATAGATCACTTCCTTCAGCCCATCCTGTTCGTCCAGCCGAACCCGAAGGGTAAATGAGCGCCTGTTCAGAAACTGCGGATTATGATCGAGCGCCGTTTGCAGGGCCAGCGAACCCAGCCAGCCCAGCGCGTCGGCCCGAATCCCAAACCGCAGATCGTGAATCACGAACACACGTCCGCTTTCCCCGGACTTCTCCACTGCGGGAAAACGCGCGAACCAGCGATAGATCCGCCCGTCCCGCCGTTCCCACAGCCGCTCAAGACGGGGCTCGGCAAGCGCCGAGCGGTAGACGTTCGGCGAGTTTGCAACCCCCGAAAACAACGACACCGGCACCTCGTACCATTCGTCATCCCCGGACACGATTCCACGCCGATGCAAGGGTGAAAAAGGAACGGGAACCGCCGCTGCGGGCGTCAATCCCCGTTCCGACGCCCAGGTGTCCAGATACAGGTAGGTTATGCCTGACACGGCGACATTGAAGGTCATATAGGCCGCAAGCGCCGCCACGCCAAGGCGGTACCCATCCGGCCGCCATACCTTCCACCCGAGAACCAGTCCGCCGATGAGAATCAGATCCAGGTACGGGTCGATAACAAACAGCACGTCGAACAACGCGCGGTGCCTGGAAAACGGCATAAGGACCATGGTCCCGAATGAGGTTACCAGGTCGAACAGTATATGCAGCAACAGACCGGTAAGCGCGACTGCATACAGCTTTGTGAACGGGACGTCCTTGAGTATGAAACGCCGCACGACCCACGCCACGGCGAACGCGCCGATTGCGGCGCCCAGAAACGAATGGGTCACCCCACGGTGCGTCTGCAGGCCGTCGAGCGCGTCACTGGACAGGAACACGTCCAGATCCGGCAATACACTGGTCACGGTTACCAGATTCGCAAACCCCCTGTTCCGCGGCCAGACGGACCGTGCAACCAGACGGCCAACCAGGCCGTGCGTCGGGGTATCCATCCCTTTTCTCCCGCTCAGGACACGAATGAAACCGAAATCGGCGGCAGTGTGTCGACGCCCACGCTTCCCGCCCGGAGCCGCCATGGGTTATCCGGCGCCTTCTCACCGCGTCAGTGCATGAATTGCGGAACACACTGAATATACCCAATGCCCCGGTTGAATCAACCCCGCGTAAACGCAACTTGACAGTTTGTACCGCGCCGATGTAACATAGGTACTCATTTCCGGAACAGGAGACCATTCTCCCTTCCATTTTCCGGGAAGGGTTGCCGGGAGACACAAAACATGTCGAAGCTCGAAGGTAAAGTCGCGGTGGTAACCGGTGGGAGCCAGGGCATCGGTAAGGGAATTGCGCGCGCACTGGCCAAAGAGGGCGCGCATCTGGTGTTGACGGCCAGAACGGTCGAGAAGCTTGAGTCCGCGGCCGAAGAAATGAGGACGGAGGGCGTGGAGGCGTTGGTCGCTCCCGCGGATGTTTCCGACGAATCGCAGGTGGAAGCGGTGTTCGCGAAAACGATGGAGCGATTCGGGAGGGTGGACGTGCTGGTAAATAACGCGGCGGCTTTCGACGGGGGACGAATCGACGAACTCTCCGCGTCAGCCTGGGACTGGGCCATGGCAGTCAACCTGCGCGGACCCTTTCTCTGCACGCGGGCGGCGTTCCGTATCATGAAGGCACAGGGCGGAGGCCGTATCATCAATATCGGCAGCATTTCCGCACAGCGCGTCCGCCCGAATTCCGCTCCCTACAGCACCAGCAAATTCGGCATAACCGGATTGACGCATGCCACCGCGCTGGACGGCCGGGACTACGGGATCGTCTGTTCCTGCCTGCATCCCGGCAACACGCTGGTGGAACGCCGGGATGAATCCGACGCGCCCACGGACGATGAGCCGATGATGACTGTGGATGAATTGGCTCAGGCCGCGGCAACCATGGCCACGCTGCCGCTCCACGTGAACATGCTGGAGGCAATCGTGTTACCGGTAGGGCAGCTGTACGTTGGAAGAGGGTGAATGGCTGCGGACGTGTTTCGGGGTCGACGAGGATCAGCGACCGGTTTTCGGGCTAACAGCCCGTTGAAAAAGCCCATCCGGACTGCTAAAGGCGTTTTTTTCGTCTTTCCGGTTCTTATCCTGTTCATCCATGTTGTACGAATAAATCCGGATATGGAATTTCCTTGACACTCCGGATGGGATTGTTTAATGTTAAGCCGATCCTGTCGGAGCGGTTGGTTGCCGTCATCCGGTACGTAACCGGCAGGACCCTGGATCGAGGAGCATCGAACGTGACGGATCGTGGTCGAAACGGGTATTCCTGGCGTGGGTTTTTTTACCGCTCCTACCGGTGGTATTACCGGGAGGCCTTGGAATGTTGTGTTTGCCCACGCGAGTAAACTGCTGGAAAAGTCGTAAACCGGGCCGTGGGCATCTGCTCACGGTTTTTTTTTTGATCCGGCCGATACAGGACGCCCGTGCCGCGAAGGAGCGGCAGACCGGCCAACCGCCTGGTGAAACTCGTGAACACACCCGATTTGGAGACGCTGAAGACGCTGGCAAGGGGCAGGGGAATCGTTCCAATCTCCCGGGAAATCCTCGGGGATACGGAAACCCCGGTATCCGCCTATTTGAAACTTCGGCCCGGGAGTCCCTACAGCTTTCTATTCGAGAGCGTGGAAGGGGGCGAGAAGATCGGCCGTTACTCCTTCCTGGGCGTGGAGCCGTTTCTTGCGTTTCGGTCGTGGAAATCCAGGATAGAGATTGAGGATCTGAAGCAGGGCGACGTGAGGTCCTATGAGGGATCGCCCATCGCCGAACTCAGGCGTCTTCTGGGAGAATACCGCTCAGCGCAGTTGGAGGGGCTGCCCCGGTTTACCGGCGGAGCCGTGGGTTACGTGGCCTACGATGCAATCCGGCTGGTCGAGAACATCCCGGACCGAACGCACGACGACCACGGTCTGCCGGACGTCGAACTGCTCTTCTACGATACGCTTCTCGGCTTCGACAACGTACGGCAGAAGATCCATCTGATATCCAACGTACATACCTCGGGAGACGTTGAGCGGAACTACCAGGAGGCGGAAGCGCGTATCGATGCGATGGAAATGGCATTGCGCGGGCCGATTCCCGCCAACGGCGTCCCGGCGGGAATGCCCCGCAACCGGGCAAGCCGAATCCGGTCGAACACGGAGCGGTCTGTCTTTCTGGACAGGGTGCGTCGCTGCAAGGAATATATCGTAGCGGGCGATATTTTCCAGGTTGTTCTCTCGCAGCGCTTCGAGACGGAGATTACCGTGGGGTCTCTGGACGTTTACCGCGCGCTGCGCACCGTGAATCCGTCGCCATACATGTTTCATCTGGACTTTAAGA
>JAGWBX010000070.1 GCA_021295655.1 Candidatus Latescibacterota bacterium | reverse complement strand
TTGTCATTGCACGCGGAAATCCACACGAATAGCAGACACAAATAAAACGACCGCTCACCCGAATTTACGGGAAGAGATTCTGCATTGGGCGGTTCTCGTGCCCTCTCATCGGATCGCATCGCCTGTACCATCCCCTACAGATGTCCTACGTCTCCAATCTGCTCTCGTCTTGGGGGACATAAGGTGCCATTCGAGGACAAATGTAAGCAGTCGACAGGATGATTTAGAGATACTATAACATTATTGAATGCCCTTCATGTTTTGCGATATAACGGACAGACCATTGCAACGAATTGGTGACGGGAGATTTATTGAAAATGAAGAGAAATGCAACTGATTGAAGGATTCTTGAAGAAAACCAAAAATCGTTGCAAAAGGTGAAATATTAGATTATATTCTGTTAACATATAGTCCTTTAGTTTTGCGGCCTGCTAATGTCTCCCCAAACCCGTCTCGCCCTTCCCCCGGGTCAGGCCATTACCCGCTTTACTTGCAGCCTCCCACATTTCGGCCGAACTTCCTACATTCACCTTGCCGGCGTTCGCTATGCAAAATGGAAGGTGTAAAATAGAGACTTCGGACTATGTCCGATTCCTGTCGAACCTAGAGGATCAGAGTGTCGATCTGATCTTGACCGACCCTCCATATACTATTAGCCGAAAAACTGGATTTAAACACGTTGGGCCTAAGAGTGTCGAGCGATTCGCCGTCGACATGGATTTTGGTACATGGGACCACGCCGCAATTGATTTGGACATCTTGGCTGAACAAGCATTACGTGTACTCCGTCGCAGTGGGACAGCAATCATTTTTTACGATCTATGGAAGATGAGCTATCTCGCCGACAGCATGAGCAATGCAGGATTCAAGCAATTGAGATTCATTGAATGGGTCAAGAAGAATCCCGTTCCACTCAATAGCAAACGTAACTATTTGACCAATAGCAGAGAGATTGCCGTTTCTGGTGTGAAGTTAGGCAAACCTACCTTTCATAGCGAATATGATAATGGGATTTACTCCTATCCCATTCCGAACAATGGTAAAAGGCACCACCCAACTCAAAAACCGATGTCGTTGTTTGAGGAACTAATCGAGAAACACAGTAATCACGGAGATATGGTAGTTGATCCATTTCTTGGATCAGGGACCACGGCGATTGCTGCATTGAGTCTTTCAAGATGTTTTAGTGGATGTGATATCGACGAAAACTATGTCGAAATCGCGAAAGAAAGAGTCCATGAGGTTCACCAAAGCAGATTTGTTTGTTGAGCTGGCTGGTGGAATCGATGACGATGGGTTCACCAGGAAAGTTTCCGTAAGTGAGTTTTCCGGTAAGTATGCATCGCTCGTCTTCGGGAACGGAGCAGACTGGGCGAGGTCTGACGGTTCTCTTGGTAAACGACATAATATCGCACGGTTCAAGGAAGGCAAAGGCAATAGGATTACACATATTCAACTTCAGGGATTCAACAAGAATCCCAAACAGCGACCTATAGCTGCATCTGTAAGGAATTTCTATCGAGGGCAGAAATGTGTTGTCCTCGGTACATCCAAGGACGTGGAAATTGATCACAAGGATGGACGGTACGACGACCCTACGGTTGGCTATATTCAATCGCAAGACCCGAAGGATTTTCAACCGCTATCCAAGGCGGCGAATTACGCAAAAAGGCAGCACTGCAAGAGGTGTGCAGAAACCAATATTCGCTTTGACGCGACAGCACTGGGCTATCCTGTTCCGCACGTAAAAGGCAATAGTCAGTATCGAGGTACCTGTGTAGGTTGCTTCTGGTACGATCCAGTTGTATTTAGAATATCTTTGCGCGGCGATTCCTTGTGATTCCAATCTAAAATGTAGCACCGCGTGGGATCAAGCTCGTATTCGGGGTGAAGAAATCTTCATACCACGTCTCCAACGTTAATTATTCGCCCCATGGGGATTCGAACTCTCGCTATACCACTCTCATTCAATCGGCGTTTTTCGGTCCTGGAGAATGTAGATGTTATCTCCGGGACCTTTTTCTTTTCGAATTATGCCAATCGCAGGCAAATTTGCCGGTCGTTTTTCCGCAAAAACAGGCGTATATTTATGTGGATGTGATAAACACAGGATATTCGTCCTTTTTCCGCGATAACACTTACCCATTCCTATCCAAAAACGGGTTCGTAGGGGCGTCCCTTGTGGGCGCCCGGCCTCCGCATAATTAGCGCCGCGGCGCCATTGATTTTCGTCCTGGGAGCGCGGGCATCCTGCCCGCACAGGCCGGGCATCAGATTGTAGGGGAACAAGCATCAGCCTTAGCGAGGAAACGCCATGACGACAAAGAGAAATAAATCGAAGCGCAAGACAGGACGCCCGGTTCCCCAACCGTCGCCGCAAGCAGTCGACGAAATACCGGAAAACGTGAAGCGCGCGCCGTTGAACGCTCGGCAAAGAGTGCCAGGAGAGTGGAAGTATCTTGACCGGAGTCGATGAGATATACTTGCGGAGAAACACGAAAACGTGTTGAGTAAACGAATTGAGCAAAGTGTCGCTACCGACGGCTAACTGAATAGCCTGGAGGAATTCAATAGCCAATATCAGCACTACCAGGATCTCAGCGAGCTATGTGTGGCACCTGTAGATCTGCCGCTGCAACTGGCGGGATTTCTACCTCCCGGCCCGGAATATCGTCAGACCGTGGACAGAATTCGTGTAGAATCGCAGACGCTTTCAGGGTCGGTAAGTAATAAGATTATATAGATTTAAGAAAAACTCTGTACTTGTCAACGCAAAGAATGCCGCCCATCATATCCGTGGACGGCCTTCTTTCTGACGTAGTGTACGATTATGGGTCTTTCTCGTCTCGAAATCCTCGCTGATTTCCCTTCCTTTTTCGACCGGTTGTCCGCGATCACGGCACCTGCGCACCCACCGTCTCCACGTAGACCGAGAACAGTGACTGTGAGCAGGTCATGAACAGTCTGTTCTTTTTGGCGCCGCCGAAGCAGAGGTTCGCGCAGGGGGCGGGGAGGTGGATTTTACCGATGAGGGTACCGTCCGGCGCGAAGCAGTGCACGCCGTCGTAGCCGTCTCCAGCCCAGCATGCCCCCGCCCACAGGTTGCCGTCCACGTCGGTGCGGATCCCGTCCGCGGAGGCGGGCTCCAGGTCCACGAAGACGCGTCCATTCGAGAGGCTGTCGCCATCCACGTCGAAAACGCGGATGTGGGTGGGGTATTGGGGGCCGTCCGACCGCCCGGTATCGACGATATAGAGCAGCGACTCGTCGGGGTTGAAGCAGAGGCCGTTCGGCCGCTGGAAGTCTCCCACGACAACTGTCGCTTCCCCGGTGTCCGGATCGAGACGGTACACGTTGGTGTTGTTCTCGAATTCGGCCCGGTGTCCTTCATAGTTCATCAGAATGCCGTAACCCGGGTCCGTAAACCAGATCGACCCGTCCGATCTGACCACGGCGTCGTTCGGCGCATTCAGCGGCTTTCCCTCGAAACTGTCCATCAGCACCGTGATCGAGCCGTCGTATTCGGTGCGGGTGACGCGCCGTGCGTCGTGTTCGCACGACACCAGACGGCCCTCGCGATCGCGCGTATTCCCGTTGGTGTTGTTCGATGGCTTGCGAAAGATCGAGACCTCCCCGGTTTCTTCTTCCCACTTGAGGATGCGGTTATTGGGTATATCGCTGAACAGCAGATAGCGGCCGTCTCCAAACCACACCGGGCCTTCAAGCCAGCGCCCGCCCGTCCAGAGCATTTCGATGGCGGCATTCGCCAGTTTGTATTTCGCAAAGCGGTCGTCCAGAACTTCGATGCGCTGGTCCGGATATCTCACAATGTCCATAATTCCATTCCCGTCCCTTCAAGTGATCCGACTATGTCGGATATCTGACGACTGATCGCAGTATTCCAATGGCATCCGGTTTAACGGTTGGTTGGGCGACGGACTATCTGCGAACAGACTTACAGCGCGCGGTTGTCATTTTCGCGTTGTCCCCCGGAAATCTACCAGCGCAAATTGCACCCTGGCAGCAGTCTTGTCAACGTTTTTACGGGAAGACGGAACCTGAAGGTCATCGCCGGTCGGACCGGAGGTCGTTCAGGCCGCCACACCTTGACAACTTTTCAGACGCCCTTTATATTGAAAATCAGGGGCGGAGAAGGCGCCGGTTAACGCGATGATCGGTCAACTCGTAACGTGTTGTCCGCAAGCCCGCGGAAGACCTGCCTCGATGGCCGGACGCAGCCTGGATGGATTTTTTCAACGGGCTGTTACGATTATCCATATGACACGACGCCGTTATATACGGGGATTGAATCTGGCAACGGTCCTCGTCTGTTTGTTCTCGCCCGATCCGACCAGGTGCGGGGAGGCAGGCGCCTCCCGTCCGATGTACCAGGTTGTCAGCCGGCAGGAGATGCTGGAGGCGATGCGTCAGATTGGCGATTACGACCCGACCGCGACGACGAACGGCGCCCGGTTCCAGTGGGAAGTGGTTTTCCATCTCGCACGCCAGGCGTGGGAGCGGGATCCACGGGGAGCGCCCCTGTTTATCGACTCCGGAGACTGGTTTCTGGCGTTCATGGAGGTGGCTGGACTCACGGAAAGTGAAATGCCCCTCTATGCACGCCTGACACATGAGCACAAACAGCACATGGACGTGGAATATCGCATGGATCGGGTTGTCCGGAAGGTGATCGAGGGGCCGGCGCCTCATTTTGCGTTGAACGTCCGTATCTGGTGGGAGGATCGGCCGGGAAAGCCCGATCGGTATACCTACCTGGATACGCTTTCAACTCCACATCTCAGGGTTACCAATCGGCAGATGATAACCTATCGGCTGCTCGATCTTGGGGGTTGGTTTATCTGCGACAGGATAACGGGTATAACAGGGCGTCCGACGTCGGGCCTGTTGGGATTTATCTTTCGAATTATCGGCGACGGGCACCTTATACACTCTCGCATGGCAATTTCAAACGACGGCCTTCAGATTATTCGTGGAACTTCGAAGAAGGGGTTCATGAAAATGACGACCACCGCAACGATTTATCACGATGGTGAGATGATCAAGGGTCTGCCCGATGGCCGGTCCGACCTGCTGCAACTGAAGAAACGCATCAAGCAGACGCTGAAAGTCGACTACGTGGAACTTCCCGGGGGCAACCTGGAGAAACCCGAAGTCCCCGTGGAGAAACCGAAGGGCACGACCCGGGAGGAGCCTTATGAGCCAACGGACAAGCGACGCGAGATACACGATGGGACGCAGCAAGGGCGAAGAAGAGCGGTTGATTCATCAGTCTCAGTTGTACGACGCCGTCACCCGGCGTTTCTTGAGTGAAGCGGGCGTAGGAAACGGGATGAAAGTCCTGGATATCGGCTGCGGTCCCGGCGACGTCTCCCTGACGGCGGCCGAACTGGTGGGGACCGCCGGAAGCGTGTTGGGCGTGGACGTCAATCCGGCCATTATCGAAACCGCGCGGGAACGGGCGTGCAGCGCGGGTTTCACCAACGTCGAATTCAGGACGGGAGACGCCCGAACGCTGGACGTGGGAAGAGACTTCGACGCGCTTGTCGGCAGGCTTGTGCTGATGTATATGGGCGACCCCGCGGAGGCTCTGACACAGCTTGCGACACTGGTGCGGCCGGGCGGAATCGTGGCGTTCCAGGAAGCCGATTTCAGTTACTATCGCAAGCAAGCCGATACCCCCGTGGCGAACGATCTGATTGAATGGGCCATCTCGGTTTTCGAACGATCCGGCGCCCACACCGAGATGGGCTTCAACCTGTACGGCGCGTTTGGAGACGCGGGACTTCCAGAGCCGGCAATGAATTTCGCGGCCCCGGTGGGTGGACCGGCGAACTGGCCGGGGTACCAGTTCGTCGTGGAAGCATTTCGCAGCCTTGTTCCGCTGATCGAAGAGTTCGGAATCGCAACCGCCGAGGCGGTGGACGTGGATACGCTGGCAGACAGGCTCCGAAACGAGGTGGTGTCGACCAAACGCGCGTTCATGCTCCCGCCCCATGTGACCGCATGGGCGGTGCTGCCGGGTTGAGCGCTACCCTGAGGATGTGTGATTGCAATGGGGAATGCCGTGGCTGGCGATGGGGTTCAGGCAAGACCTGGTGCTATGTTCTCGCAGGGGCAACGCGTGTGTTGCCCCTGCATTCTTGCGATTGACGGACGTCCTTTTTATGCCGACCTCCCCGCCGCACGGACGCCTTCCTTTTCGTCAACCCACTTCAGTAGCACACTTCCTGCCACGAATAAGACCGCGACGATCGATACACCCGCGCGCTGGGACTGGAAGACACGCGTGAGTTCGCCAAGGGCGAGAGGTCCGAGAAAGGCCGTGGCTTTTCCCGAGAACGCGAACAGCCCGAAAAACTCGTTCTCCTTTTCCGGGGGTACGAATCGGCCCAGCAGCGAACGGCTGGCCGATTGGTTGGGACCCGCAAAAAAACCTGCCATGATGCCGGAAATCCAGAATACGGTCTTGCTCTGGGTGAAAACCGCCATCAGCGTTGCCAGGATGAGAAACACGAGGCTCACCTGAATGGTGCGTTTGCCGCCCAATACATCGTCCAGGAAACCCATCGCGAAGGCGCCGATTCCAGCGGCAACGTTCAGGACAATTCCGAAGATCATGATTTCGTTAAATGTGAATCCGAAGGTGCCCGCCGCGTAAATGCCGCCGAACGCAAAGATGGTGATAAGCCCGTCGTTGTATACGAGGCGGGCGACAAGCAGTTTGAGGATTTCGCGATATTGTCTGGCCTCCCGGAACGTCCGGACGAGTTGGCGATAGGATGACGACAGGACCCCGCGTACACGTGATGCACGGGGTCTTTTTTCTTTAACCCAGAGGAAGATCGGGACGCTGAAAACCGCAAACCACGCGGCCACCAGAAGATTGGTTGCGCGGATATGGGCGCCCGCTTCTTTGGAAATACCGAACCAGGGCGTTTCAGGACTGACAAAGCCGACCATGGCGATACCCATTGCCAGCAGGCCGCCGATATAACCCAACCCCCAGCCGTACCCGGAAATGCGGCCGATGTATTTCCCGGGCGCGATGTCCGGAAGAAAGGCATTGTAAAAGACGTTGCCCATTTCAAAGGCAAAATTCGCCACCGCGAACCAGAGCAGCGCCTTCAGAACCTGGCCGGGTAATGCCGTGTAAAGGCCGGTGGTGGCAACGACCGCGACAATCGTGGAGAGGAGGAGAAAGCCCTTACGGAAACCGCCCCTGTCCGCCACGGCGCCCGCCAGCGGCGAGACGAGCGCAACCGCGATGGCCGAAAAGGTGACGCCTCTGGACCAGAGCGTGGTGCCGACGATTTCGTCCGGTGCGAGGGATTTGACGAAGTACGTGGAATAGATGAAGGTGACAACGAGGGTGGTGAAGGCGGAGTTGGCAAAGTCGTACATTGCCCACGACGCGACGGTTTTTTTATCGATCCGGTTCAAAGGCGAAGGAACCCGGGACCTCTCCCCCCGGCCTGCCAGCAGCGCAGGGCACTGCGCAGGCAGGCCCCCTCTCCTGAACGATAGGGGGAGACAAGCGTAGTCCTGATAATCCGCCGGAACCACACGACCCCCGCAGCGCCCTGCGCTGCAGGCAGGCCGGGGGGAGAGGTCCCGGGAGCGATGGCATCTTGCCCTCGCCGTGCATATTCCGGGCTTGCTATTCACGGCGCTGATGTCAACGGATCTGGTCTTTGATTCAAGCTGACTGCTTATGGCTGATAGCTGTCTTTGCCTGATTGCTAAAACTCCGCCGTCAGTCCCACGGAAAGGAGGCGGCCGATCTCCGGGGCGCCCACAAATTCGCGGTGTTTCTGGTTGAACATGTTGGAAGCGTTAACGACGAGCGCGACCGTTCCGTCCGTGATGAGGGACGGCAATTCGTACCTGACGTTTGTGTCGAAGACGAGGGCGGACTTGACGTCGCCAATGTACACACCGGAGTTCATGGGAAATCCGCTGCGTCCGCGGAGGCGGAACCCGACCCGGACCCCGGGATCCTGGATATTGGCCGTTGCGCCCAGCGTGAATTTGTTTCGAGGTGCGTTGAGCGCGATATCCGCAATGCCGCCCAGGTTTTTGAAAAGGTCCTTGTTGACGTGCGAGTAACTGCCCGAGAAGGTCCACGTTTCGTCGGCGTAGTAGGCAAAGCTGACGTCAAAGCCGTAGAATTCCACGTCGCCGAAGTTACGATAGGTCAACATGACCGCGTGGGGATCGGAAGCCTGAAGGGGTGAGACGGTGCCGAAGGGGATAAACGCGGCGCCGTTGTCATTTGTACCGGCCACGAAGAGACGTGTGATTTCGTCAATAGGCGTGTTGTTTCCGTTGCCGCCCTGTTCCGGCGCATCGAGAACGCCGAGCGCTACGGCCAGAAGCGCCGCGGAGGGGTCTTGGAGGGCCTGTGCGACAGCGGCGGAAAGCGAGGCCGAGAGCGCGTCGGGATCCAGGAAGACGTTAGGCGTTTCCACGCGCAGCGGCGCCACGAAGTCGTGGGTGCGGGTGCGATACACGTCGGCCGCCAGGGCGAATCGATTCCCGAAGATACCCTTGTAACCCAGTTCATAGGTTTCGGTGATCGTCGGCCTGATTTTGTCGATGGCCCGTATGGTAGAGGCGCCCAGATCAGGAACCGGGTCGAAGGCCGCCGTTGATGGATTCAGAACCCTGAGTGTGTTCCGGAGGCCGGGAAGGGTCTGGGGTATGATACTCTGGAAACCTGCCGCCAACGCCTCCACCTGCGCGGCCGCGATGGCTGGAATCTGTTCCGGCGGGACCCCGGCGGCCGTGAGCTGCCCGGTAATCAAACCGGTTGCCAGTTGCTTCAGGGATGGAAGGGCTGCGGCCATGACGGCGCTTCGACCGATTCCCCACATGACATTGCTGAACCTCGCGTCGTTCATGCCGATCTGGTGGGAAGGCGAAAGCCCGATCACCTGGGCGAACGGCGAACGGAAAGTGGGTACGCCGCCGGCGTCGCGGCTCCATGTAAATCCATCCTCGGTGCCCTGCGCGCGGACGTCGAAACTGGGGCTGAATCCCAGAACCGGCTGGAAACCGCGACCGGTGCCGAAGGCGTCTCTGGCCTGGGCAACGTCCAGAAAGAGGTTGCTTGTGGACGGCGTGCTGAACGCCCGGTTGTACGTAAGCCGGAAGGTCTGCAGAGGGTCGGGTTTGACAACGATGGCGCCGCGGGGAGAGAAAGTGCGCTCGTCGACGTGGTTATGGTCGTCCAGCCGCGCGGCCGCCAGGAGGGTAACTTGCTCGTTGAGGCGGATCTCGCCCTGTACGTAGGCCCCGAATTCGTCGATGTCGTCGCGGGTCTCATTGGAACCCGTGATGGTACCTCCGGTATTCGGGCGCGTGAACAGGCCGTCCACTCCGTAGGTAATCCGGCCGCGGTCCGCCACGCTCAGGCTGTGCTGGGCCTGCAGGACCGTAAAGGTTGACGTGTCCACGATGGGGTCATTCGACCGGAGGAGTTTGGTATCCCCGGCGTCGCTGGCATTGTGAAAGGCCTGAACGAAAATGTCTTTGAAGAGCACGCGGCCCTGCACGAAGTAATTCGCCCACCCGTCGGCCTGTCCCGCGCCGATACCCGTCATTTCAATGCTGTTGATCCGGGCGAAGCCGGTTGAAAAAATGCCCGTGAAGTCCTCCGTCGGGCGGAAGTCGAGGCGCAATTCCCCGCTGAATCGGCTCACGTCGTAGTCCCTGGGATTCCGGCCGCGCAGCCGCACTTCCTCCGGGTCTTCGTGTTCCCAGTCCGTGCCGGAGAAGTACTGTCCGGAGAGTTTGACGCCTACTTTGTCCTTTGTGGCGGCGTGGCGGAAGGAGATCTTGCGCAGGTCTCGTTCGCCGCCCATAACGTTCACGGACGTGCCTTCGGAGCCGAAGGGCGATCGGGTGATGATGTGCATCACGCCGTTCGCGCTGTTCGGACCATAAAGCGCAGACCCGGGCCCAAGGACGACCTCGACGCGGTCAACGTCGTGATTCGTAACCGGAATGAAGTGGTGTGCATTGAATCGCAGAGAAGGCACGCGTGAGATCCGGTTGTCCACCAGGGTAAGCAGCGTTCCGGAGAAGACGTTGTTGAAGCCGCGCGTCACGGTGTTGGCCTGGAAGAGGCCGGTCTGGGCGTTGTCCACCCCCGCAAGCCCCACGATGTAGTCCGCGGCGCTCAATCCACGTTGGGTCTGAATTTCATCGGTCCCGACAACCGCGACCGAAGCAGGGGCATCCAGGACTTTCTCCTGCCGTCGTGACGCGGAGACGATGATCTGGTCGCCGTAGAGAACCTCCACCGCCAGGATGAAGTCGAGATTGATCTCGCCGCCGCCGGATATCCTGACATTGCTCCGGGTTTCAGTCTCGTATCCGACGAATGAGGCGGAGACCTGATAGACGCCGTCCGGAAGATTCGCGGCTACGTACCTGCCGTTCTCATCGGAAGTTACGTTCATTGGAGCGGACAGTGTGGACCCCTGGACAATGACGTTGGCTCCGAACAGAGGGTCGCCCTCTGCGCCGGCGATGTGTCCCTTTACGGAACCCGTGCCCTGGGCGAAGGCGGAGGTGACGAAGCACAGAAGCAGGCCCAGTACCGTTCTTGCGGATGACATAAACTTGCTCCTTACGTTTGACTTTCCGATTTGCGGCTTGTGTATTCAGGACGAGAGTTAACCTTGAATCGTACTTCTTCGGGGAAGTAAAGCCGCATATATACAATTTGATAAAGGCGAACTGACTTCTGATTACCAGGATACACCAGGTCACTGGTTGGGGTAAATGTGGATTCACCTGGGAATCGGGGCTCCTCCGTACATTGGGAGACCCCCGCACGTCGTTTACTTGAATGATCCTGCCGTCACTACGACGGGTTATGCTGGCGCCACGCCGTCGTCCGTACCCAGTGCGCGGACGAGTTCCGCCCTGATCGCGCCCGCCAGTGGTTCAGCTGAAGCGAGATATTTGCGCGTACTCGAAAAAACGCCGCCGCCGATCCGATCGCCGGGGAGCCTCGGTATCAACTGAAAGTGTAGATGGGAGAGCGGCCCGGAACACATGGTGACCTGGTAGACTTTGTCGCAGGCGGTAACCGTTTTCAGCGCACGGGTCAGTTTAAGCATCACCGCCATCAACTCCGATCCGAACTCGTCCGAAAGCCCGGCAATGTCCGGAACGTGTGGTTTTGCAATCAGGATTGTGTGCCCAAGGCCGCGCGGGTATTGCTCCAGGACCGCGAAACACCGCTCGTTATCGAACAACAGTGCGCCGTCCGGGTTCGACGTTGCTTCTCCCCCGGCGATCCGCTGACAGGTATGGCAAACCCCCTGCTCGATCAGGCGGTTCCATTCGCGACCGCGCCTGGCGCGCTGGCGCACTTCCTGCTCCGTGGCCGGCCGTATACAGTCTTTCAGGCGAAAGAGATTTGCCGCCGCCGGTTTAAGGTCTCGCATTTATATTCAATCTATCGCAGATTGCTGCATGTATTTTTCTTAATATACGGGATTTATTTTTTTCCGCCCGTAGAAATCAGCTTTCTTGCAATTCGCCTTCGGGATGACGTTTGAGATAACGATTCGCTCGAGGCCGTGGTACGGAAGATTGAAAATATGGACGATGCCGTCCTTAACAGCCCGTTGAAAGAGTCCATCCGGGCTGCCTGCCTGTGCGGTGCGTCGAAATACTGCGTTGCGCTCCCTCGCCGAATCGGGCGATTCGACTCGGTCGCGCGCCTTGTCTTCGGCCACAATGGCAATCTATCTCCGGGACGGGACACCATGCCTCGCCTGCGGAGCGACTTTGTCAACGGACTGTTATGGTACTGCGATTCTTCCAAGGTATTCCCTGAGCTTGGGCGGAACGGGCTTTCGAATCAGGCGCTTCTCCAGTGTCCAGGCCGTTTCCGCGTCGAGTTTCTTTTCGAAATGAACGGTTTTTCCTTCGTAACGGGCAACGGGTTCGCCGTCGCGATAGAGGATCCGGTTTCCTGGCGTCGCGGGTATACGTTTGCCTGGGGGGACGATCCCCACGAGGTTTAGCGGATCGCAGGCGCTGACCGATACGAGTTCGCCCTTTTTCTTCTCCCGCTTTAACGACCGGATGACGGTAACCGCCTCCGGGAGCGCGTACTGCTCGCCCCATCTCTGCACGAATCGGCCGCCCCGCACCTCGCCGCGGTCCTCCATCCGCCTCAATACCCTTACCAGGTCGCGCCACGGCGGGATGCCGTTCTCCCGGGCAAGTACCCGTCTGAACACAACCCCGTACCGTTTCAACAGTATCCTGGCGCATTGTTCGATATCGGCCTGATCGTCGAATTCGGGTTCGATCAGCGACCACCGGCCCGCCTGCTCCATGCCGAAGACCGGCCCTCGATTCCGCCGGGACCGGACCTTGAATTTTTCCGGAACCAGAAGGGCCCGTAAGCCCGCGAAGCTGTCGCACGTCAGCATTCCCGCCGCCACCAGTTCGGCGATGGCGCTCTCGATCTCGCTCCTGAGCATTTTGGAACGTGAAAGGATGTCGTGGTAAAACAGCGCGCCGCCCGCTTCGAGACATTCGAGTACCCTTTGCGCGGACGGGGTCAGGACCGGCGCGCAGGCGTCCGAAGGGCGGAACGGCCAGGCCGAGAAAGTGGTCCGGTTGACCAGGGTAATCGGCGTTGTGCGGATCGGCGTGTTTCCCGCCCGGACGCTCTGTGTTCTGAGATAGCGGCCCCACATGGTCTTCCCGGACAGGCAACAGGTATCCAGCCAGATATGGTCGTAGTCCTTGATCCGCGAAGGCAGGACGTCGCTCTCCCACGCAATGGCGGGACACGAGAATCCGTCCAGCTGATCCAGAACTTCGTTGATCGCTTCGGGGCCTTCCTTCCGCGTGTTCTCCGTCAGGCTGTGCCAACGGAGCAGAAACCGCACGTAATCCGACGAGGAAATGGGCTTGATCCCCCGCCGCAGCTTTTCAAGCGTGTATCTGTGGATGCGCGCGAGCAGGCGCCGCTCGCACCATTCGGTTTCCGCATCGGAGGGAAGGTCCGGGGAGAAGTGACCTCTGATTACGAAGCCTTCGGCTTCCAACGCGCAGAGCGCCTGGTCGATTCTATTCCTGGAAATGCCCATATCCGCTGCGATTCCGGACGCGGTCGCAGGCCCCAGCAGTTCGATTCTGCCTCTAATCACGTCCGTGAGTGCCTGTTCCGGATCCTCCGACGGGAATTCGCGGAAGGAGTCCGAAACCGCCGCTTCAATGCTCCCGACGGTATCCTCGTAAAGGACCTGGAACTGGGGGATCCGTTCGACGGCAATCCAGAGTTTCGGACCGTTCTCCGGCTCGACCGGCGCCGTCTGGCCCGATTCGACCAGCGACGCCAAAATCGGGACCCACGTCCCTTCTCCGCTTTCGGTCACTTCCGCGTTGGTCAGGAAACCATGCATCACCAGTACGTCGTACAACTCGTCCGCGTCAGCAATTGCGGGCCAGGCTTCCGCCCGCACCGCATCAATAGCGCCCTTCTCGAGCTTGCCCAGCTTTCTGGCGTCTTCAGGGTCCAGCCAACTGCGTGTTCTGACGGCCTGAACCCGCCGTTCCTCCAGGGGCGCGTCATCCAGGAACGCATACGGGCGTGCGTTGAGGATGCCTTCGGACATGGGGGAGGGTTCGCGCAGGTCCCGGGCTGACACGTTAATTTCACCGGAGTGTATCCGCTGGAGAAGACGTTCGAGGGCCTCAACGTCCATCGCTTCGTGGAGGCAGTCGTGAATGGTCTGGTATACGAGGGGATGGTCGGGCACCTCGCGGTCGCCCGGGATGTTTTCCAGGCAGGCCAGCTGATCGGGAAATACCAGGGCGAGCAGGTCTTCTGCATCGGAACGCTGAATCTGAGGCGGGACCCGTTCCCCGCCCCTTCGCCTGAGCACGGCCAGGGCGGTGGAGGCGTTCCATCGCCATCGCGCCTGAAACATCGGCGCATCCAGCAGGGCTTGTACGAGAACGTCGCGAACCGTCCGGTCGTTCAGATAGTCGACCACTTCCTTGAGTGGAAAGCTGTGTGTGGGACCCAGGGACAGCACAAGGCTCTCTTCGTTGGCAGCCGCCTGGAGTTCGAAGTTGAACTTGCGGCAGAATCGCTTCCGCAGTGCGAGCCCCCACGCGCGGTTCAACCGGTTGCCGAAGACCGAATGAATGACAAGGTGCTGGTCTCCAACCTCGTCGAAAAACCGTTCGAGGACAACGTGACCCTGGGAAGGGACCAGGTCCAGAGATGCCTTCGTGGCAGCCAGGTACGTGACCACCTGGTCTGCTGCTACGGCGCTGGCGCCGACGTCTTCCGTCAGCCAGGCGACGGCGTCCCGCTTCCATTCTTCAGACCCGCTGGCATCCGGTTCGTCCAGATTCAGCCGTCCGGACACTTCCTCGCGAACGCGGGAGACGGCTGTTGAGAGTTCCGCGGACCTGCCCGGGGCTTCGCCGATCCAGAACGGCATCGTGGGCGGCAGCCCGTCGGCGTCTTCAACGCGCACCTTTCCGGTTTCCACTTTGAGGATCCGCCACGAGGTTGTACCCAGCTGGAAGATGTCTCCCGGCAGGCTCTCGATGGCGAAATCCTCGTGGACGGAGCCGATCTGGACGCCGGATGGCTCGAGGCGAACGTCGTAGTCGAACTGGTCGGGGATGGTTCCTCCGGAGACAGTCGCGTTGAGACGCGCGCCTTTCCTGGCTTTCAGCGAGCGCGTGACCGGGTTGAAGTGCAGGTAGGACCGCCGTGTGCCGCGCCTGAACGTAAACCCTTCGACCAGCATCTGGACAACGCCGTTGAACTCTTCTCTGCTCAAGTCTCTATAGATAAACGACTTGCTTACAATGTCGTAGAGCGCGTCCGCCGTATCTTCCTCGCAGGAAACTTCGGCCACGATCTGCTGCGCAAGCACGTCCAGCGGTTTATCGGGAATGGGAAGGGCGTCCAATTCGCCTCGTCGGACGCTGTCCAGCAGGGCCACCGCTTCCACCAGTTCGTCTTTGGTGAGCGGAAATAACTTCCCTCTGGGCGTTCCTTCGAGTGTGTGGCCGGACCTGCCGACCCGCTGAAGCAGCGTGGCAATGGACTTGGGAGATCCGATCTGAATGACCAGATCGATGGCGCCCACGTCGATGCCCAGTTCCAGAGATCCCGTTGCCACCAGCGCCCTGAGCGCGCCCGCTTTCAGCCTCGTTTCCGCGTCCTGGCGTTTCTCGCGCGACATGCTCCCGTGGTGGGCCGAGACGACTTCGGGGCCCAGGCGCTCGGACAGATGATGCGACAGGCGTTCGGTCATCGCGCGTGTGTGTACGAAGATCAGGGTGGTCTGATGTTCGCTGACGGCCTGTTCCAGGGACTGATGGATCTCTTCCCAGACCTCATTGGCCATGACCGCCGTGAGCGGAGACTCTGGCAGTTCGATCCGGAGTTCCAGTTCGCGCCGATGCCCGATATTCAGGACTTCGCAGGATTCCCCGCCTCCGGTGAGAAAGTGCGCCATCCGATCGATGGGCTTCTGGGTGGCGGAGATGCCGATCCGGTGGAGCGGGTTCCGGGTGAGGCGCGCCAGCCGTTCCATGGAGATCGACAGGTGCGCGCCGCGTTTGTTTCCGGCAACCGCGTGGATTTCATCCACAATGAGGGTGCCGGCGTTGCCAAGCATCTCCCGGCCGCCGTTGCTCGTAAGGAGAAGGTAGAGGGATTCGGGCGTGGTCACCAGGATGTGGGGAGGCGTCCTGACCATCTTTGCCCGCTCGGTGGCCGGCGTGTCGCCCGTACGGACCATTGCGCGCACGCCGGCATCCGGGCAACCGTTCTGTTTCAGGAGCGCCTTGATGCCCTTGAGGGGAAGCTGTAGATTGCGATGGATATCGTTGCTCAGCGCCTTAAGCGGCGATACGTAGACGACCTGTGTCCGGTCCTCCAGGGTACCGTTGAGACGCCGTTCGAACAGGTTGTTCAGGACCGCCAGAAATGCCGCGAGCGTCTTACCGGATCCGGTGGGCGCGGACAGGAGCACGTTTCGCCTGTTCGCGATTTCAGGCCAGGCCAGCGACTGAATCTCGGACGGGCCGTTGAAATTCTGATTAAACCATTGCCGGACAACGGGATGGAAGTCTTCCAGGGGCATAAGGTTTCCTCATCCGGTGTCTGTAGGCGCCGGGGTCAGACGTTTTGGCCGTGGCCGAAGGGGGAACATCCGTTCACTAATATAACGATCAGCCACTCCATGCGCAAGACATCGGAATGTGATTTCCAATGCATCCCCGAACCGGCGCCAGGAACCTGTGACCACGAAGCCCTGCCCTGAGTCGCTCCCTGAGCCTGTCGAAGGGCCGTCAAACGGAATCGTCACGGCCTAAACGCATCCCAATGGGCAATCGAATCAGCCCATTCCTCCGCGTCCGCCATCGGCCGGTCGTGTGAACGGTCGAAATAGAACGCGTTCATCCCCAGCGATCCCGGCCCCAGGACGTCGTTGCGAAGATTGTCTCCGATGAACAGGACGTTGCCTGCACGGTCGTGGGTGAGACCGGCCCGGCGGAGCGCCTCGTGATAGATCTCGGCGCCGGGTTTCCTGTATCCGATTTCGGCGCTGTCCACGACGAACTCGAAATTGCACAACAGCCCGTGGTCCGCCAGCAGGAGTCGCGGCCATCCGGGCAGGTAGAAATTCGAGACGACTCCCATTCGAACTTTGCCGCGCCACGACGCCAGCATTGCCTTGACCCCGGGCGTTGGCCGGACCTGTTTCGGATAGGACTTCACGAATGCTTCGACCATTTCTCGCACAAGCCGATGGATTGGCTTTCGACCGGCCATTCCCGAAGCTGCCAGAACATTCGTCAGGCGGTCCGGGAGCAACACCTCCCTGGAGTTGTTTCCGGTCAACCGCGTTTTCCGCCAGCGCGAATAAGCATTCACGAAGTCCCGTGTCGTGGCGAAGAATCCCTCCCGGACCGGCAAATCCAGAATCGAGCTCAATCCGGATTCGTCTCCGGTTTCGTCAAAATCGTCCAGGAGCGTATTGAAACAATCGAAGAAGATCCAACCGGGTATGTGTTCGGGCATGGGGTCCACGAAGGGTTTCGCAGGGTTTCAGACGTCACGGCCGGGATTCTCCAGCGTCCATTCCAGAACGGTATCGAGTCCGGCCAGATGCGCGGCAATTCTCTGAGTCATCGGCCAGGCCGTTGGCGTCTCGAAGATGAGCACGTGGTCGGCGTGGTGGTGATATACGTATGGGACGACACCGCCGGTGCCCCACGACGGTGCGACCTGGTAGACGCCCCGAGATATGGGGACGTCGTTCTCGTCGTCCTCCCCGTCCGGGTCGATTATGCCCACGTTTTCAACTGCCCGGATGACTGACGGTCCGGCCCACTGTTCATCGTGCCGGCCCTCGTACATGTAGAAACCCGCAGCCTCCCAGTCCTCGTGGAAGTCCACGTACAGGTCGAACCGCTTTCCGCTCAATATCCCCCTGGCAATCTCGCCCTCGGTAACACCGGACTCCGAGAACGACCGGTTGATATCCTGACCGAGGCGGTTCTCCCTCCTGTTGTGGACGTATCCCCACGGATTGACGCAGGGCAGAACCAGAAACGTAAAGGCCCGGAGCAATTCGGCCGGTTTCCGCTCAAGAAAGGCGAGGACCGCTTCCGGCCCCGCCGGTTCGTCTCCATGGACGCCGCCTGAGAGAAGCACGCGTTTCCTGCCGCGCGGGCGCCCGCCCAAACGGATACAATAGATGGGATAGTCGTCCACGAATCCGGCCGTCTCCATCTCCATTTCTTCAAGATCGAGGACCTCCAGCCGCCGGGACAATCGGTTGAAGTCGTGTCCGTTCATCTTAGCGTTTTTTCATTCTTCGGTGATGACGTATTCGGCGCGTACCGTATCTCGTGATGGTCGTAATCGCTCGTGACGGGCACCGGTTTTCCGTCCAGAAACGCCCATCTCCCCACGTCGCACGCGGATGCGCGGACGAATCCGTTGATGTAGGATCGCCGGGGCCGGTTTGTCGTATTCGGCGAGGAGCCGTGAACCGTGTACGACGTGAACATCAGCACGTCTCCGGGCATGGCCTCGCATGTCACGGCCGAGGAGACGTCCACCTGCGCTTCGACGCCGCCTTTCGCGTACCGTTTCGCTCTCAGGTCGCCCATCTTGTGGCTCCCTGGAATCACGTGCAGGCAGCCATTCGCGACGGTCGCCTCGTCCACCACGACAATGGTTTGCACGTAATTGTTCACCTGATCCCGAAACGCGGGCGTGGGTCGGACGTCCTGGTGCCAGGGAAACTGGATCTTCCCGCCGGGCATCTTGAAATTGATCTGATTGATATACTGCTTCAACGTCGTTCCGATCAGCGGCGCCAGAAGCGCGGGGAATCTTGGACTGTTGCGGATTTCTTCGAACGCGGGATGAATGAGGGACGGCCACTGGACCTTTCGAAGATATCGAACGGCGTCGGGCCCAACCATCGGCCCCGGTGTCTGCAGGTGAATGTGTACGTCGTTCCGCCTGCCATTGAGAATTTCATTCGGCAGATCCGTCCTCGAAGCCAACTCCACGATATAGTCGTAACCTTCGCGCAGTCGCGCGATCTCATCCTGTCCGAATACGCCGCGAGCCACGTGGAATCCACGCTCCCGGAAGGCCTCGACTTCGTTCTTGCTCAAAGTTGTCATCGATAATCTTCCCAACCCTGCCGTCGTCGTGGGGAAGCCAGTTGCCGCGATTCCGGGCACGCTATGCAATGGCGTAGCTTAGCCGGGCGATTTCATACCGGGAAACAGGCCCTTCCCGTCTCGATCACCGGCGTTCTACCCCAATCCGAAAAAAACAGCAATTCGGCGACGCGACGAAAACCCAAGAAACGGGGCGTAACGGTCGTCAAAAAGGACATTTTTCAGTTTACGTCCAGTGACCTGGTGTATCCTGGTAATCAGCCTTCAATTCGCCTTTATCCACTTGCACATATTCGATTTTGCGTCCCGGAAAAATAACGAATCAAGGTCTATTCCAGCTCCGGCAGGTCCGCCTGGTCTATGAGGACCCTGATCGAGCGAGGACGACGCGCAACCCGTGAGATGAAGCCCTGCGCTTCCAATCTCTTGAGCATGCTGTTTACGGACGGCGCCGTAACGTCGAAGTAGCGCTGGATATCGGCCTGGGCGGGTGGAATGCCGTTCACCTTGGTGTAGTAGTGAATGAAGGCCAGGTATTGTCCCTGTCGATAGGTATAGGAGACATCGAACAGGGAATCATAGAATTCGTCCACATCGAAATGGGCCAGGTACTCATTGACAGAATCGATGGCGAAGTACCCGGGATCGAATTCGCCGCCAATCCAGTCGACCATCGAGGAATGTTCCGGATGATTGCTGTCCGCAATGATCTTGAGGAATTCTGCATATCCCGGGATTCCGCCCACGTCTTCCGGCGGACACGATCGCTCACCCGCGAGACACACGGGCCTGAACTCCTTCTTTTCGGGTTCTTCGATTGCTTCGACTCTCACCAGATGTTCCCAATTGTCTCCAAAATCGTACAGATAGAGAAACTCGACGCCAACGAAGGGCGCCACCTGCTCCAGCGTGAACATTTCTTCATCCTGCGCGCCTTCACCCAGATCGTCGAATTCCGGGTCGCACATACCGTAGCGGGAGTCGCCTATGCGAAACTCGTGGAGATGAGAGTTGGTCCACCCCATCGCGATCTGAATGATCAGGTGAAGGTCGCCCAGCGAACTCTGCCCGTCAACGACGATGCGTCTCCATATCGGCGGCTCGATATCGAGCAAGGTAATCTTGAGTTGGTATATCATGTCCTTACACCCCTCCTTTGGGAACCCCTGAATGCGCCCGATCCTTGTTGACTAAAAAAGGAATACGGCCTCACCGCACGTCTGTTAACAGTCCGTTGATAAAGTCGCGCTGATGGCTCTGCCGTAGCCCGGATGGGCTTTTTCAGCGGGCTGTTAAGGCATGCTTTCCGGCCGACAGCAACCCCGGTTGTTTCCTGATATGTATCGCGCCTTTGAGGGCAATCTCCCGGTCCGCGATTTTTTCCAATTCCCGCAATTCACTGGCGCTGAGCCGGTTGAATGACTTGAAGTACGCGACCAACGGTCCGGACTCCGTAATTCGGAGAGTGTCTTCGTACTTATGTAATCGCACGTCGGAGAACCATTCTTCAAGCTCCCTGCGGCCGCTTTCGAGGCTGAACCAGTTGGAGTCTGTCACTTTGTCCGGAAATAAATCCAGATTCACCCTGCGCCCAAGTTCCGAGATGTTACTCTTGTCTCCCCTTCCATTTGCAGCCGCGTACAGGAATCCACCGGGTTTCAGCACCCGCCGGATCTCGGAGAATGCTGTCCGGCGGTCCGGTACGTGATAGAGCATGTGATTCGCGATAACGGCGTCAAATTTTCGGTCGCCGAAAGGGATCGCCTGGACGTCGCACACGACGAAATTGAACGTCGCCTCGACATTGGACAGACTTTCTCTTGCGGCTCTGACCATGCCTGGAGAGAAGTCGGACAGCGTCACCTGCCAGTGCTCGGAAATCCTTTCGGGGTTGTGGGTCCAGAGGTAACCCGGCCCACAGCCGACCTCCAGGATCCTCCCGAAGGAAGGCGCCGTAAGTTGATCGAAGACCCACGGGTGCCAGCCGCGCCTGTTTGTGCTGAATCGTGAGTGGAGTTCATACCTCGCATTGAGGTTGGACGTATCTCCATACTGTTCGAGACGGAGACGGTTCCTGTCGGAATGTCGTATCGGTTTACCCCTCCGCGCCGTATCGCCTGAGCAAAGCGTTCACGTCTGTTATCTTCGTTTCGAGTCGATCATATTCCTTGTAGCCCTGCGGATTCTCGCTCCAGGCCAGCGGCGTCGCCCAGGGCGCACCCGCCAGATTGGGATCGGCCCCCGCTTCCAGCATGAACCTGACGAGTTCGGGCCACTCGAAGCGTACCGCCATTGCGAGCGGCGTGGATTGCCGCTCTCCGCCCAGCACGTTCAACTCCGCACCATGGTCAATCAGCTTTTCCGCGAACACGATTCGGTCCTGCTCACTGACGTGCCAGGTGATTTCCGCGGTCCAGTGAAGGGGGGTGAGGCCGCCTTTTTTCTCGCGTGCGTTCGCATCGAATCCGTGATCCAGAAGGCGTTCGAAGCAGGAGTAGAAGTGTTCGGCGCGGGCCTTTCCCGGATTGCGAGGACAGCGTAACCGCCACATCCGCATGGCCAGGCATAACACGTCGTGCATTTCGCTCTCGGAAAAGCCCGGATTCTGTGAAAGACAGAGGGCCGCGAGATCCGGATGCCCGCCGTGGACGGCGCCCTTCAGAACGTCTATTGCACACGACGGATCGGAGTTGACGAGCGCTGCATCGACGGAGACGTTGTCGCTGTTCGAGGCGTAGAATCCAGGCGCGACGCCGTCGTCGAACCCGGGATATGCGCCGTGCCTCAATAGCAGTTTCTCCATCGCGTCGTTCCCGTTCGCGATCGCCCAGTTCAACGCGTTGCCGGATGCGTCCATCACGGTATGCGCCGAAGCCCCTTTTGCCAGGAGCAGCGATGCCATCTCCAGATCGTCATTGAGCGCCGCCGCGTGTAATGGGGCGCCTCGCTCGGCCACGGGGTATCCTTCGTGCTTGTCATAAGGCGTGTTCGGATCCGCGCCCCGTTCCAGCAGGAGCCGCACGACCTCGATGTGTCCCTTGTCGGCGGCGATCGAAATCGGATAGGCGTCCATGCCCGGATAGTTGCGAGCCCGGTCATTCACGGCTTCAGGATCGGCATCGAGGATACGACGCGCGCCGTCGACGTCGCCGATGGCGCAGGCCACCCACAGATCGTATTCCGCACCCCTTCCCAGCAGAATGCCGCCTATAACCGGCCACAGCGGGCTTGGCGGCGGGTCCCATCCGCGTTTGGGCCGGGGACCCAGGGCAAGGTGGACGGGCTTCTTTCCGCGAGCGTTCGTGCGATTCGGATCGGCGCCGCGGTCCAGAAGTGCCTGAGTCACGTCGATATGGTGATTTTCCACCGCGACGTGAAGCGCAGTATCGCCGCTGCGGTTCACCGCGTGTACACAGGATGGGTCCGAGTCGAGCAGTTCCGTTGCGCGATCGCAATCACCCCTGCCCGCGGCCTGGCACAGTTCGACGCCAGCCTCTGACTCTCCGGACTGACGCAACCGCCACGCTTCCATCGCGTCGGCCACCGCGGCATGCCCGTGGTGCCGGGCCATATCGATCGCGGACACGCGCTCCCGGTAGGTTATCCGGGTCGGGCCGGCGCCGGCAGCCAGAAGCAGCTCGACCACCTCCAGGTGTCCCTCGCGCGCCGCGTAGTGAATGGCCTGATAGCCCTGCACGCCGTCTCGCCGCGCGAGTTCGGGTTTCTGCTTCAGGATGGAACGCACCTGGTCCGCGTCGCCCTCGCGCGCTGCCTTACAGATTTCGGCGACGCCGGCGGATTCGTTATCCCGGGCCGGTCCATTTCTCCGAAGTGTTCTTTTTGCCATGGTTAACAAGGTCCTCTATGGCTTGTTCCGCGCCGACTATGGAATGATGCTTCCCGCATGTGCGGTTCACCATCCGCTATTCATGATCCGACCAGATCTGCGGTCTCCAGGAGTTTCCACGTGTTTCCGCGGTCCGGTGACATCATCAGCGAGCGGCGGCTTTGGGGGTGATCGTTCCGGTAGAACCAGTAGGTGGAGAAGTAGTCGTACGACAGGAAGAGTCGTCCTTTACGGTCTATGGTCAGCCGGTGGTAGAACACGCTGTATTCCGAGAACGGAGGCACGACAAGGACGCGGGGTTCATGCCAGGCCCCGCCCGTGGGGCACTGCTGATGCGCGAGCGTCGCGTAGTTGCCCGCCGGGAAGTGGCTGGTTCCGTTCCACCAGAGCCTGAATGCCGAATGCAGCGTGTCTTCCGGGTCACACACGAAGCCGATGTAGGTCTGCCGAGCGTCGGGCCAGGCCTCCCGGGGCTCCGTCCAGCCGGCGTCAGCCGTGTTCGAACCCAGCGATCGGGCATACGGGAAGGGGCATCCGTGGGTACCCGACAGTGCGTGCAGATAACCCTGGCTGTCCATGGTGATGCTGGGTGAATTGTGAATGTCGTTTGCGGGCGGACCGTAGCCGACCAGCGCGGGTGCGCCCATCGTCCGCGTTTCCCTGTCGATGGTGGCCACGTACGTCGGCACGCCTGGGACGTCTTCGTCCGGGTCGGTCGCTTCTGCCCAGATAACGTGCACTTTGCCTTCCCTGGAGACAACCGAAGCCGGGATTCCGGAGTGCTGGGAGAGACCGATACACTGATCGGAGACGAGTATCGGTTCCCCCAACGACAGCCCGCGGGACGTCATTTCCGGCAGGAAAAGCTCCAGGTCGTTGACTTTTCGCCAGAACAGGCGGGCATCTTCCGCGGTGCGGGCGTAGCGGAGGACGGGGGGCGGTCCGTCGCAGGAATTGTGGCCTGTGAACCATTCGATATCGAATGTACGCGGACAATCATCTCTTCCGGGAATTGCGCACGCGAAAAACGTGTGGCCCTGATCCCTGGAATACAGCAGGTTGGGTTGATCGTTGACATTTTCTACAATATATAGTAGATTTCGCGCGTCGAAGGCAATCTTGGTGGACGCGGATTCAAAAGTGGCGTTGTCAAAACCGTCAACGGAACTTCTGAAGTCGGATTCGGTCCAGCGTCCGTTGCGCAAGGCGCCGATCCCTTTTTCGGTCCTTACGAACGGCCGGTTGTCGAGATCGAAATAGATCTGGCTCTCCACGGGACAGTCGGGAACAAAACCGAACTGCGCGTTTTCATGTTCGTAGGGCTTTAGTACCAGTGGCAGACGGATGGGACGGCTAACGGGTGAAGTTCCGGTCCTGAGCGTCAGCGTCGAATAGGTGGATATCCCGGGGTATGTTTCGGATGTTGCCGTCACCCGGCACGTGAGGACGTCGTCTTTCCCTGCCGAATCCGGCATGCTGTAACGGGCGGAGACGCGCGCTCTCTCCATTGCGCCGAGATGGACGGTGTCCGCTGAGAGCCGGACGGGGACGGTGGCTGCTCCTTCAATTTCGGGCGTCAGCCGCACGGTCTGCGGGCTGTTGGAGCTGTTTCTGACCTGGAGGTCGATCGCGCCGGACGCTCCCCGGCGAACGTACACGTTTCGGTTGTAGGGTGTGAGAAGCCAGCGGCAGGCGTGGAGCGGGAAGAAGGAATCCAGTTGAGGGGTCCAGTATGACATGTTCACGTGCGGGTCGTCGTCGGACCAGCGCGTGACGCCGTCGACGTGGATAACGGCCTGCTGGGCGGGAAGGTGGAGGCGCCAGGGCGTGGAACGGTGAACGTCTGCCGGAAATGTATGGGTGACGCGCCCGCCCCGAACCGCAAGGGTGTCCACGAGGCTACCGGAAGCATCGAACACGGTCAGCGCTTTCACAGAATCGGGCAGGTCTTCGATTTCTACGGCGAACGCGCCCTCGGGAGGAAGAAAGCAGACGTCGCCGGGATGCTCCGGCGCGAGCAGCACGATGGGTTCCTGATGCCTGGCGTCCCTGTGCCCGCGGGAAGTCTCGATGAGGTAGAGCCTGCAGTTGGTCCGAAACGCCCAGACAATCTCCTCGCCGTACCTGTCATTAGAAATAGTGATGTTGAGTTTGTAGATACCTTTGCGGTTGACGTACGTTGACAACCGTGTATGTTGAAGAGGGCCGTCGCCATCGCCCGGACCGGTATCGGGGAGCGTCACTTCCTGAATGACCTTTCGGTCTGGCGCTATCAGAAGCGCGCGCAGGTCCGTGCGGCGGTCATGTACGTTCCGGTCACGTTTCTGCAGGTCAATGACGAGCTCACCGGGCTCAGTGAGAAAATACGCGCCTCCGGCGCCGCCGGTACCCCATTGAATCTTCGAGTCCATGGTCCTCGCCTCCGGATGGTCGTCGATGCATTGTATTGGTACCAAGTATTGAAATGAAAATAAGCCGTGGGCAGGGTCTGCGGATCTGCATTGCGTCGGCTGCGATCCGATACGCTTTACCATGGAAACGTGAGACGCGAAGCTGAAATTTTGGAACGAACGAGCGAACTGGGAAGTCGAAAGCGCATGAAGGAACCACGCCTCGACGTCGGTTCGTCTCCACAGGTAATAGATTCACAACTTTCACGTCACCGGTCCGAAACATGGGTTGTATATACTGCGTTGTTGATGGTCTTTGTCGCGGTTCGCCGTAGATACAACGAGGGGGGATAAGATGAAGCTCGTGCTGCATCGGTTTGAAGGATCCATCCTGTCTACTCTGGCCGCCCAGCGGGAAAAGCGCAAGCGTTTTCAGCTGCTTCTTGCGGATCAGAAGACCGGCGTCCAGGTGGAAAAACGGGACAAGAACCCGGAGGCGGACCTGAAGCGGCGATATGGCCAGGTCCTCGGCCTTTCCTTCGCGCTTTCCGTCGCGTTACATGCCGGAATTGCCGTTCTGTTTCCAACCCTGGACATTCAGGCCACAACTTCCAAACCTGAACAAATCGTGATTCACGTAGAGGACCTTCCCGAGACAAAGCAGCTCTCGCGTCCGCCACCGCCGCCCCGTCCGGCCCTGCCGATCGAGACCGAAAGCGAAGACGTACCGGATGACGTGACGATCGAGACGACCGATCTCGAACTGGAAGACGTGCCGGTGGATCTGCCGCCGCCCCCGACTGCAGAAAGCGAAGCCGTTCTCATCGAAGAAGAGGAAATCCTGGACGTGTGGAAGGTGGAGCAGAAGCCGAGGCTGATCAGACGGGCGATTCCGGTCTATCCAGATTTCGCGCTGCGTGCCGGCCTGCAAGGATCGGTCATGTTGAAAGTGCTTCTGGGCAAGGACGGCAGGGCGGAGTCGATCCAGGTCTTGAAAGGCGAGCAGATCTTCCGGAAATCCGCCGAAGACGCGGTGAGCAAGTTCCTGTTCGAGCCCGCCCGCCAGAGCGACCGGCCGGTAAAGGTCTGGCTCGTGATTCCCATACACTTCAAGCTGCAGGACTGAAGCGGCGCGTCATCGGCTTCTCGATCACAATGGGCTCCGGCAGAACCGGAGCCCATTGTGGGTTCGAGGGTAGAGGTAAGACGTTAGACGGTGGACGACGTCCTTGCCCGATTGGTTTTTCCCTATATGCCTCCGGCACAAAATGAAACCGGACGCGGCAGGGGATCTCTCACGTCTTGCGTCTCACGTCTAACCGCT
Organism: Candidatus Latescibacterota bacterium; assembly: GCA_021295655.1. GTDB lineage: Bacteria > Latescibacterota > UBA2968 > UBA2968 > JAAXHE01. The sequence goes on along the minus strand of JAGWBX010000070.1, from coordinate 3,804 downwards.
TCTCCAGGAACGCGTACGCGATTTCTCGGTGCGCGTCGTCGTAGCCATGACCTTACTTCGTGCAGGACCTGGCGGAAGTTGCCTTCGACGCCATAGAGCGAAAAGACGCGGGAGACCGCTTCGGCGCCTCCCGAACCCCCACATGGATCAGTTTGCCCAGGCAACACGAAAGTCCGTCTCAGATCTCACCTAGCGAATGCGCTTGCGCCAACTGGCAGAACAACATTGCCACAAACTGTTCCCAGCACGTGAACCCTTTCCTGTATCGCTCTGCCCGATGCGCTTTCACCGAACGCTGAAGCGGGTTGTCAGGGAATGAATCCAACAGTTGACTGAACAGACTGCCTGTGCGTACCATACACCAATTCTCCAGGATGCGGTTCAGGGATTCTTGTTGGCTCTTCTACTTCCATGATCGCATCCTCGGAGGGATTATTCTAACTTTGATTCGCAAGTCTTCGGGGAAGTAAAACCGCATATATGCAAGTAGATAAAGGCGATTTAACTTCTGATTTACCAGAATACACCAGGTCACGGGACGTGGACTGAAAAAACGTCCTTTTTGACGACCGTTACGCCCCGTTTCAGGGGTTTTCGTCGCGTTGCCGAGTTGCTGTTTTTTTGTCATTGCAATATGGCGGAAAATCCGTTACATTCGGTGATTGAGTGTGGCGTCACGAGAATGACGTCACTTTGCCATCCCTCTCTATATATAACTCTTCTTTCCAGCAGAGACAACCGACAGCTTAATCAGAGATTCCTCAAGCTCACAATTGCAAACGTAATCCATGGGGTCAGCCTTGTTTACCAGGATTCGCAGTCTGTTCGTTTTCTCGCTCGTCGCTGCCGTGAACTGGGGCTGCGTTGCAGATGGTCTGCCCGAAAAGATCGAGATCGGCGTCGCACTCCCGCTGACCGGCCCGCAGATTTTATACGGCGCGCCGGCGTGGGAAGGCTTCCAGTTCGCACTTGAAGAAATTAACGGTTCATCGATACTCGGAGGCTCAAACATCGAGTTCATCAGGGAGGACTCCCGAGGCACGGTTGATGCCGCCACGAAAGCGTTCAATAAACTTATCAAAGAGGACGGTGTGTCCGTCATCCTGGGTCCCGGTATTTCCACTGTGGCGAAGGAGGTATTTCCGATCGCTCAACAGAGCGAGGTTCTGGCATTAAGTTCGACGTCGACCGCCGTCGGCCTGAGCGCGATCGGCGACTATGTCTTCCGCACAGGCCTCAACGTTGGCACGCTCGCGCCAGGCGCCGTCAAGGGTACGAAGGAGAAACTGAGGTATCGAAGCGTGGCGATTATGGTCGATTCGAACGACGTGTATTCCCGCAGCCTGGACGAGGAATTGCGCAACGCCCTGGCCGAGAACGAGGTCCAGATTCTGACAAGGGAGACATTTGCAACGGGCGACACCTCGTTTGCCGACCAGCTGAGCAGAATAATGGCTTTGAAGCCACATGCCGTGTTTGTCTCGTGTCTGGCGGCGGAGATGATTCAAGTTCTGGTCAACGCCCGTGAGGTTGGCATCACTTCAATGATTCCTATGATCATACCCGAACTGTCCCTGGCCGAAGTTAAGAAAGCGGGCGACGCCGCCGAAGGCGCGATTTCCGTATTGAGTTGGGCAAGCAACGCTTCCACACCTGGGAACCAGGCCTTCGTTGAAAATTACATCGCCAGGTACGGCTATGAACCGCATCCATGGGGTGCGGTTTCTTACGTCTCGCTGCTTGTCCTCGCCAAAGCAATAGCAGAAACTGGATCGATGGACGCGAGTGCGATCAAACGCGCGATGATCAATACGCGGGAGGTCGATACGATTCTGGGGCGTTTCTCGTTCAATGCCGATGGCGACGCGGTTTACAATCCGATTGTGCTGAAGGTGCGGAACGGTGCCTTTGAAGTCTTCAAGTAAGCCAATCTATGGCCCCTACTGAGATTGTGTAACGGGCGCGACCCCGCCCGCCAGAACGACCGGCCGGTAAAGGTCTGGCTCGTGGTTCCCATACACTTCAAGCTGCAGGACTGAAGCGGCGCGCCTGCAGATCCGTACAAACAACGGGCTCCGGAAAAACCGGAGCCCGTTGTGCGTCCGTGGGTAGAGGTGAGACGGTAGAGGGAAGACCCGAAAGCGGGAGACGGTAGATGACGTCCTTGCCCGATTGGTTCTTCCTTGATGCCTCCGGCACAAAATGAAACCGCACAGGGCAGGCGATCTCTCCCCTCTAACGTCTCCCCCGGAGGGGAGGTGCAGGGTGGAGAGGTCCCTTCGGTATCTCCAACAGATATCGCCGGCCCGTATCGTTATCCGATGTGCGAAGTGTCATCATCTCCCGTCTACCGTCTCACGTCTAACCGTTTTTCCAGGAACGCGTACGCCATTTCGCGGTGCGCGTCGGCGAAGCCATGGCCTTCTTCGTGCAGGACCTGGCGGAAGTTGTCCTTGACGCCATATAGCGAGAAGACGCGGGAGACCGATTCGCCCATGCTCGCCAGCACCGGGCGCGTGAGATGGGTTTCCTCACTGCTGTACTGAAAGTCATTGAGCGCCGTGATGTGCATGATGGCGCGAGGCGCGGCCAGGGCGAGGGTTTCGTGGAGTTCGATCGGGAAAGGTTTAGCGGCCTGACAGTACGGCCTCAGAAAGGGGCGCCCCACCCACCAGCCCGTACGCGCATGATTGAAGGGGTTTTTGGAGAACCGCACGGGCCAGTCGCCGCAGCTTGACACACCGGCCGAGATGCGCGGTTCGAGCGCCATCGCGTGGATCGTGATGCCGCCCCCCTGCGAATGGCCGATGGATCCGATGCGTCCGGCGTCCGCCTCCGGAATGGTTTCGAGCAGGTCGACGGCCCGGCTCAGGTCCCACAGGTCTTTTCCGCGGACGGACCATTCGGGATTTTTTTTGTAGAAGGGCGCGGTGTCGAAGTCGCGCAGCCCCTCGTACTTCCGTTCGTTGGCGCTCAACAGGTCGTACGCCAGCGCAACGAAGCCGCGCCGGGCCAGATGAAGCGCGTACGCGCGATCCTTGCCTTTTTCCGAGGGGTCGTTCCCGATGACCTGCTCTCGCCCGAAGGGTGTGGTGGGGTGGATGCACAGCACGGCAGGGGCCCTGCCGTTCAGTCTTTCGGGGATGAGCACGTCCGCGACAATGCGTTCATCCGGCCCGACGCTGTAGGCGATGCTTCGCTTGACGTGGTCTCCCTGACTCGTTTCCGAGACAACCTCAGCGTCGAGCGGACAGGCCTCCGAGGGGCCTCGACCCAGGGTCTGGCGGAATATCGACCGCAGCGCCTCCGCCTTTGCCTCCCATTCTTCCACCGTCTCGATTGTTGCGATATGCGACGCCCCGCCGCCCATCGTGAGGCCGTCTCCGCCTCGTCGGATTTCCAGCAGACCGTCGAAGGTGATGTCGGTCATATCTTGTCTCCGTTTTCGGGCGCTTTCGCGGCAATGAATCCTGCAATATGGACATACAGGATGAAAAGGATGAAAGGCACGCTCAGTGCGTCTGCCGGCGCATCGCTTTCTGCAATATCAACAAACTGTGCAGACAAAACAACTTGAACGCACGCAAGGCGGGGACGCGGTTCGCGAGAGGAGGATCTATCTACCAGGCCCCCTCGAACGAAGCTATCGGCGATCAGCCGTCAGCGGTCAGCTAAAAACGAAAAGCAAAAGGCGAAAACCCAAATTCAAAATCCCCTTTTCCCCGGATTCCCTGCCTACGGCGTGTTCCTTAAAACCGGGAAGACGCAAGACGGGAGAGGGTAGAGATTTCCTGCACTGTGAGG
>JAGWBX010000069.1:6356-29811 GCA_021295655.1 Candidatus Latescibacterota bacterium | reverse complement strand
TTCGAGTTCGATCTGGTGGGAACCGGAGGGAGGATCCGCATCGGATACCACGTGGACGAGCTCTGGACCGTGGAGGAAGGCCTTTACGAGGGACGCGCCCTGATCGGCAGGAAGATCCCCCAGAATATCGAAGCCAGGAGCGGCGTTGTAAAGGCGATCGAGGAACTGGTAACGTGCATCGAAGAGGGAAAGGCGCCTTCTTGCACGGGCGAGGACGGACGCAAGGCGCTGGAGATCGCACTGGCTTTCCATGTTTCCCACCGCGAGGGTGGCGCAAGAGTCGAACTGCCGCTGGAAGACACCTCTCTCTCGGTGACGAACCCGAAATATCATAGTTGAGGAAGAGCAGCTGTCAGCGATCAGTATTCAGCCAAACCAGGTCAGCGATACGGCCTGCCGAGGTCAATCTGCGATATCCGGAGACCCTCATCCCCCAGCCCCCTCACCCAAGGGGAGAGGGGTAGAAAACCTGGAAAACCGGCGTCACACGGAGACACGAAGACACAGAGAAAGTCCGGAAACAACGGCAAAGGCGGGCGACCACAAGAGTCGCCCCTACGTTCCTGCTTCTGGGAATGAGCTTCAAACTGCGCGTGCTGGTTGTCTGCAATTGCTTTCGAGAGAGTGAATCCGTCGTGCGCATCATCTCCGCTCGAAAGGCCAACAAGACCGAAGAACTTGACTACTGGAGGAGACGCTGATGAGAGACCATTATGATTTCTCAGAGATGAAGGGACGCAAGAATCCCTACATCAAGTACCTGAAGCAGCCAGTCACCATGCGGCTGGATCGGGACACGGTCTCCTGGTTCAAGGCTATGGCGGCGGAAGCAGGGATACCGTACCAGACCCTGATCAATCTCTACCTTCGCGATTGCGCGGTCCATAAACGAAAACTGCAAATGAAGTGGGCGACTCAGGAATCAGCGGTCAGCCATTAGCCTCAATGTGAAAAAAACAGCAACTCGGCGATGTGCGGAGACCCTCACCCTCCAACCTCTCTCCCAGGGAGAGAGGGGGAGAAAACCAGGAAAAAGGGCAAGGGAATAGGGAAGTTTGGGGGTAGGGAGAGATATTAGTCCAGAGGTCGGCCGAAGACGAAATGCCTGCCACGAGCGCATCTGCAAAGCGGCTCGAAAGGAGTTACAGGATGATTGGGATTCTGGTCTTTGTTGCGGCGGTTTCACTGCTGTTGGCGGCAACCGGGAGAGCCTCGGCCCGGCAGCTCGAACTCGATGAGACGCCGGCGCGGCCCGGCGAATGGGGCTTTCGACCCGCGGAAGGGAGCGTTTCACAGGTGACCCCACCGGGGTTCTCGTGGCGGCCGCAGAAGAACGCCGCGAGCTACGACCTTCAGTGCGCGGCAGATAGCGACTTCGAGGACGTGAAGTACGAGGCGAGCGGCGTGACGTTCAACGTCCACTGTCCGCCCCGTACTCTGCCGGAGGGCCGCTGGTACTGGCGATTCCGATTTACCAATCGGGCCGGAGCGACGTCCGAGTGGAGCATCGTGCGGATGTTTACAATTGCAACAGATGCAAACGCCCTTTCGCTTCCCTCGCGCGACGACCTCCTGGCGCGAATTCCACAGCGCCATCCCAGGCTGTTCGTACGGCCGGAACAGATAACGGGACTTCGCGAGAGAGCGAAAACGGACCTTGCCCACAAATACGAGGAACTCGTGGCCGCCTCGGAGAAGCTGCTCGAGAATCCGCCGCCCACCGAAGAGCCCCCGCTCTACCCAGAGGGAACGGTACGGTTGAGCGAGGAGTGGCGGGCCATCTGGTGGCCGAACCGGGAATACACGATCGCTGCTCTGAACGGCGCGGCGACACTCGCCTTTACCCGGCTGCTGGGCGGGCGCGAGGAGTACGGGCAACTCGCCCGGGAGATCCTGATGGCCTGCGCCGAATGGGACCCGGTGGGCGCGACCGGATTCAAATACAATGACGAGGCCGGGATGCCCTACGCGTACTATTTCTCCCGCACCTACAGCTACCTCAACGATCTGCTGACGGAAGCCGAGCGGGAAAAGTGCCGGCAGGTGATGACGATCCGGGGCAGGGAAATGGACGCGCATCTGAATCCGCGTTTCCTCTGGCGTCCGTACGGAAGCCACGATACCCGGTCCTGGCATTTTCTGGGCGAGGTGGGCATCGCGTTTCTGAACGAGATCCCCGAGGCCGCGGACTGGGTGTGGTTCGCTGCAAACGTGTTCGCCAACACGTACCCGGTCTGGAGCGATGACGACGGGGGCTGGCACCAGGGCATGGGCTACTGGCGGAGTTACATCCAGCGGTTTACCTGGTGGGCGGACATTATGCGCGAGGCGATGGGTGTCGACGCTTTCGATAAGCCCTACTTCTCCAAAGTTGGCTACTATCCGATGTACCTCCAGCCGCCGGGTACCCGCGGCGGCGGCTTCGGGGACCTGACCGCGCATCTCGTATCCGCGCAGAACCGCGGCGTGATGGCGCTTTTTGCAGCCCAGGCGCGAAATCCGTACTGGCAGTGGTACGTGGAGGCACACGGCGAACTGCCTTCCGAGCCCGGTTACATCGGCTTCGTCAGGGGCGCCCTGCCCCCGGTGGAAGCGAAGCGGCCGGCCGACCTGCCCACGTCCCGCTGTTTCAGGGGCACGGGGCAGGCCGCGCTCAATACCAATCTGGAGGACGCCCGGAACAACGTGGAGGTGATCTTCAAGAGCAGTCCGCTCGGGTCCCACAGCCACGGGTACGAAGCCCAGAATGCCTTCCTCCTCTACGCTTTCGGAGAACGGCTGCTGATTCGAACGGGGAGACGGGACATCCACGGCAGCGAGCATCACAGGCGCTGGATGCACCATACGAAGTCGGTGAACTGCATTACCGTCAACGGCGAAGGGCAGTTGCCGAACTCAAGCGAGGCCCTGGGCGAGATCCTGGAATTCCACACTTCCAGGCATCTGGACTACGTTTCCGGAGAGGCGTCCCGCGCGTACGCGGGCAAACTGGAACGATTCACCCGCCGCATCCTGTTCGTGAAACCGGAAGCGATCCTCATCTTCGATACGGTGCGCGCGCCAGAGCCCGCGAGCTTCGAGTGGCGGCTGCACGCGCCCGTGGAGATGGCGGTCCACAACCAGCGGGACGTGCGGGTGGTCAACGAAGCAGCGGCCTGTCGGGTATCTTTCCTTTGGCCAGACAATCTGGCGCTCAATCAGACCGACCGGTTCGAGCCGCCGCCACGGGCCCGTATCAAACTGGTGGAATATCATCTGACGGCAACGCCTTCCGCGCCCGTCCGTGAACGTACATTCGTGACGCTTCTCAGGCCGCATCGGTCCGGCGAGACGTTGGAGGGCGAGGCGGAGCTGGTGGAGATCGACGGCGGGTACGCGGTCAGCGTTCCGCTGGCCGAGGGTCGCGCTGCGGTGCTCCTGCAGTCGTCGTCGGGACCCGTCCTGACCGGCGCGGGCATCCGGACCGACGGCGAGGTCGGCGCCGCAACCTTCGACGCAGCGGGCGAGGTGAAGGAGACGTTCGTGGCGGCTGGCACGCTAATTGAATCTCGGTAAGCCGTTCGAACGATGTCGGTTCGCGGTATGTTTTGACATGAGGTGACAGAAATGGCCGAAACAACAGGTCGCAGCGCGCAAAGGCGCCGGCAGGAGTCGTACGATATCGAAATCGTAAACAAGGAGATCCCGGCGCTGAAGGATCTCCATTTCGAGACGGACCTGTCCGGAGATGTACTGGTTGTGCCGCCCGACGGCGAGTCCGGAGTCGAAATCGGCCGTAGAATCGCACAGGCTCTGGGAAGCGCTGCCGAAGTAAAACCCGCCTCGGAGGTCGGCGATAGCGACTGGGAAAACGCGAACATTGTCACGGCGGGAAACGTATTCACCAACCGGGCGATCCGGCGTCTGGGGATGAACTTCTACGCCTGGACGGACGAGTATTATCCCGGCGGGGACGGGTACGAGGTAAGAACGGTCCATAATCCCTTCGGGACGGGCCGGAACGTGGTCCTGCTTGGTGGAAGCACGCTCGAAGGTGTCAGGCGGGCGGTGAGCGCGTTCCTCGGAATCGTGGAGAGAGACGGATCGCGCATCGGACGGATCAACCGGTCGGTGTCGCGGCAAAACCCGGAGTCGGCGCCGACGGAGGTGGAGGCCAGGAAGATCATCGATACGGTGAACGAACAGGTAGCGCTTTCCGGCAGCCAGGGTCCGCTTCGCCGCATGGTGGACCACGCGATGCTGTACTATCTGTCCGGCGACGACGCCTGGGGCCGGATCTTCAGAGAGGAATTCCTGCATTTCATCGATCTGGCCCACGAAGCCGGAGACTGGTGCCTCTCGCAGGGGACGCATCTCTACTTCTGGATCTACCGCATGCTGACGGCCTGGGACGTGATGGAGGAGGGGGACGTGTTGAGTGACGCGGACCGGCTTAAGATGACGAACGCGATCTACAATATCATCCGGTGGACGGCCGAACTGACGCACTTCCGGTTCAATTCCGTGGACGACGTGGTCCAGAACCAGAACCATCAGAGCTTCGCCGCGTTGAGTCTGTTTACCGGCGCGAGGTATTTCAAGAAGTACTACGGCTTGACGGATTTCGACGACAAGCTGCCGCTGGCGCATCGGACGCTGGAACTGCATGCCAGGTCGTACAAGCCGAACGACAACGCGGGAACCGGATACGTGTGGATCACGCCCGGGCATCTGATCAAGTACGGGTTGATGACGGACGATCTCTCGTACCTGGAAGACGGCCATCTCGCCCGCCTGCTGGACAGCGCCGTGCTGACCATCGACAGCCGGGGCGACGACTGCTCGTACGGCGACGTGGGCGCTTACCGGGCATCCCGCGCCAGCCGCCCGAGCGGATTGCAGACCGCGGCCATCGGCACGTGGTTCTATGATGACGGGCGCTACCGGTGGCTATACGACTGGATGGAACAAGGCCAGCAGTGGAAGGATTCCTTCCAGCGGGACCGGAACTGGGGGATCGGGGGATGGGAGGTGTACGACGGATTCTTCTTCAAAGACGTGCCGCCCGTGGCGCCGGTGGAATTGCTCGGGGTACGAGCGTCCATGCTCGATGCGGCCGCGCACGAGTTTGCAAAGGAACGCGCCAGAAACACGGATCAGTACCACGGCGATCCCCTGCTGGAGTCGGACGTGCCCCTTGCCGAGGCATTCGACAAGCTCGCGTTTCGGCGAACCTTCGACAGGCGTAGCGAATACCTGCTGATCGATGGCCCGACGGGGTTTTCCCATTCTCAGGAGGACGGCAACTCGATCATCCGACTCTGCTGGAACGACCGGATCTGGCTGGCGGACCTGGACTACATCCGACGCCTTGCGAGATACCACAATACCGTGGTAATCGTCAAGGACGGAACATGCTTTTCGAAGCCGGGACAGGTGGCGCTCAGGGCGATCGGGGATTTTGAAGACTGGGGATACAGCCGGACGGTTTCGCCGGGAGACAACGGCACGGACTGGGCGCGCAATATCTTCTGGCGGAAGGGGTCGCATTTCCTGGTGATCGATACGGTAAACGCGCTCGAGAAGGGGGACTTTCTCCTGGACGCCATCTGGCGGGTGCTCGGTAACGTGGACATGGTCGAAAACGGGTTGGACCTGGAACAGGACGGGGAGCGTTTCCACGTTGTGAACGCGGACGATTCCGGGAAGACGCTGACGGACCGGGAGGCCGATTTTGCGCCCGACTGGGAGAACAACTGGGAGAATTACGAACACGCCGACGGAACGGTTCGGATGTGGCACCAGAAGCAACGGCTCACACTGGAAGCCGGTGAGCAGGCCGCCTTCGTCAACCTGTTGTATCCGTCCAATGCGGAGATGGACCAGGCATTCGACCTGGAGCGTGTGGGCCCGTCCGTCGCACTGGTCCGGGACAGGCGTTCCGGCGAGGCGTATATGGCCGGAGTCGGGGCCTGCGCATCCGGGGAATTGCTCGTGGATGCGGAACTGTTCAGGATCGACGGCAGCGGGTTCGCGCTGGTGGAGGGGACCTCGCTCGTGTGGGAAGGCCCGCTGTTCAGAAGTTGGGCGCCGGTGTCGGTTGAGATGGATCTCACACGGGGAGAGGGGATTATTGAATCCCGTACGGAGACCAGGGTGGGCATTCGCGCGGAGGCTGTCGACGTGGGCGGCGAACGGATGTCCGGCGGAGGTGAGGGAACGCTGCTCTGGTTCACGCTTTCGGCCGGCCGCCACCGCCTGAAGGTCTCTCCGTCCGGGGAGGCGGTTTTCGACCAGGTGTTGCGAGATGCGGCTCCTTACCATGCGCGGGCGGTGCGCAAGGTTGCAACGCCCGGTTCCGGCACCGGGCTGGCGCCGCTGTGGTCCGTACAGGCCGGCGCGGCTGTGTCGGCGGCGGCCTCGGATGCATCGGGCGGAACGCTGGTCGGGACGGACGCCGGAGACGTTCGCCTGCTTGGCGCGGACGGCGCCGAGGAATGGTCGTTCCGATCGAAGGGCGGGGTGCGCGCCGTGCATCTGGAGGATATCGATGGAGACGGCGAGTCTGAGGCGATCGTCGGTACGCGGGACTGCTGGCTGCACGTCCTGAATGGCGAAGGCGGTGTACGCTGGGAGCACGAGTTTCCACCGGGAAGCGGTATGCGCCCGCAACGGTTGACGACCCTGTCCACTGCCGACCTGGACGGGGATGGCAGAAGGCAGATACTGGCCGGCGCGGAGGGGTGGCTTTTCCATGCATTCGAGGCGGATGGCGCGCTGAGGTGGCAGACCGAAACCCACTACCACTGTATTACCGGATGCCTGGCCGTGGACCTGGACGGTGACGGAAAAGACGAGATGCTGGTTGGCACGGAGTACTACACGATCAACTGCCTGAACCCGGACGGGACGGCGCGGTGGCGGCGCAGCACCGGCTGCGTCTCGCCCACGATTCTTGCGGCCGACCTGGATGGCGACGGGTCAATAGAGGTGGTCTACGGAGACTGGCGGGCCGTAAACGCGGCGTCGAGCGGAGAGCTGTTCGGCCAGACCGGGTTGGGCGGCAGCGGCAAGTTCACGGGGCCGGGGACCTACAGCAGCCGTCCCGGCAGGATGGGCGCCCTCACCTGGCGCGTGAATATGGGCGGTGAGGTGGAGGATATCGCCCTGGCGGACGTGAACGGAGACGGGAGACCGGAAGTGATCGCGGGTAGCGACGTGGGGCAACTGGTCTGCATCGCGGGCGATGGAAACGTCGTCTGGCGGCGCGACCTGGTGGATAAGATCACGTGGCTGACGACCGTCGGCGGCGGCACAGAGGTGAAGATACTGGTGGGTTTCGATACGGGGGAAATCCGGTCGTTCAATATGGAAGGGGAACTTGCCGCCGTGGATCGCGTGGGTGGAGAAATCACGTATCTTCGTGCCGCCGGCGACACGGTGGTGTGCGGGACATCCGCGGGTACCGTGGCGGCGTTCCGTCCGGTCTGACCGGTCACCAGCCGATACCTGATGAGAACACGATGGCAGGACTGGATCCGAGACAGCTATCCACCTATCTGAACGACGGCTACCTGTTGCTGGAGGACGTGCTGGCGCCCGCGGACCTGCAGCCGTTGATCGACGACATCAACGAGGGTATTGATCAAAAGGCGAGGGAAGCCCGCTCGGGTGGAAAGCTGTCCGATCCGTTCGAAGATGCGCCCTTTGACCGGCGATTGGCGTGTCTTTGCGCCGCGATGGACGATGCGTCGCGTCGGTCGACGCCGGAAACGCCACCCGGTCCGTTACGCGGGAACCGGAAAATCGGGCTTGCCATAAAACAGGTTGTGAAACAGCTGCCAGAAGGATTCGCCTCTGCACCTGATCGTAAATTCGTCCACGCGCTCAACACCTTCCGGCGCGGATATTCGATTGGGCTCGGGATGCGTCACCTCCACAACCACAGGACTCCCGGCAATGAGCGGTTCGATGTTTTCCGCGACCGCCATGGCTTCCTGCACGCGCGCCTTGATCAGGGCGCGGGCATCTGCCGGCGCCCTATGAAGGGCGCATAATTCTCCCAGGCCTTCCTTGACAGGCGCCGTGACAATGCCGCTGACCCAGCGCTCGGATTCGGCGCATGCGTGCAGATCGCCCGATGTAAAGACCCAGGGAATGCCCACATGACCGCACAGATACGCCGCCATTTCCATCTCACCGACTTCGGCGCCATTCACGCGATAGACCATATCGCGGCTCATCGAGTGTGCGAGGCATCCGTTGGGGGTGCCGGTCATCGCATGCATGCCCACCTGGATCAACGCGTCAAACCTGGGCGATAAGCCCGGCAGCCAGCACGGGCGTTTGACACCCTGAACCAGTTTCACGCGTGAGACCAGCTCTTCTGACAGGATCGTACGCCCCGCCCCATGCGCGTCATTGATGATCACTTCTTCAACACCTGCTGCAAACAAGCCTTCGGCCGCGGCGTTGACCTCGCCCGTCAACAGGCGCTGCATCTCGGCGCGGTCGTACACGCCTTTCGCCGTTGTCGCGTCGTCCCGGTGTCTCGGATCCCAATCATCGACGCCGGCCACGCCTTCCAAATCGGTCATCATATAAACGGATTTCACGATCATGGGATTCTCCTGCTTTTTGGGCTACTCCTGGGTTTTCTGCATAGGCAGTGGTGAGATTGTCAGCCTCCCGCGTGTGCCAGGGCGCTGTCGACCTTTTCCGTCCACGGGTCCACAACCCGCGCCTCGTATCTTCCGTCGTTGAAGTAGGCGGACTTGGGCATGTTGCGGTCCTCCAGCACCGCCTGGCGGTGGGCTTTCTTGAGGCGGGGCCGCAGTTTGCGCAGGTCCGCTGCCTTCCGCCCGGCTTCCGGTCCGCGGGGAAGAGCCAGGAGTTCATCGGCTCCGTGCCAGCCGCGGATGAGGGTTGCAGGAAAGCTAAACCAGCGGCGGATGTAGTCGATCCTGAGGCGGACAAGCGGGTCGCGCGTGGCGATGTAGGCACGGGCGAGCGTGGCTTCGAGGGCGTCCGCGTCGTCGGACGTGTAACAGGGTACCTGGTCGCGCAACCCTCGCAGGCCCTGGAACCACCGGCCCGGCCGCGGTCGGCGCCAGATGGCTTCGAGAAGGTCGTAGAACGCGCGCATCTCGCCTGCCGCGCCGCCGAACAGTCGCGCAAAGAATTCATCGAGGAGCTTTTCCGGGTCCTGGCCGGCGTCCCACCAGAGCCTGGATGCCAGCCAGATCTGCGGCCCGGCTCCCGGCCAGTGGGGATAGGCTTCGGCATAGAAGCCCTTGACGCCCGCACTGTGCTGGAATTTGATGTCGTCGGCCATCAGGCCCGGAAAGTAGCGCGGCAGAACCCAACCCAGGCCGTAATAGTCGTACTTGCAGACGTGGTCGCACTGCTTGAGCCAGGAGAGGATGAATTCACGGTCCTTGTCCCGGTATTCGGGGTCCAGGTGCTGGGCGGTGTCCTGTGTCAGGTAGATGGCGGCGTTGGGCTCGAGGCGTTCGATGCGCCTGGGCGGCTCCTCCACGTTATGGTAGGCCAGACAACCCACGAATTTTCCGGGATGGGACTCCTGCAGCGCGCGAGCCACGGCATTGAAGTAGGTGAACCACCGGTCGGAGTAGATCGGACGGCCTCGGAATGTAAGATCCGGGATGTCCAGGGCGCGGCAGTTGTCGCACAGGCAGAAATTCCCGTTGTCATTCATTCCCAGCGAGAAACAGTGCGCTTCGGGGTGTTCGTCGAAGTAGGCGCGCGTGGCGCTGATCGTGATATCCACGACCTCGGGGTTGCTGGTGCAGGGCTGTCCGAAAAGGCCGTTGCTGACAGCGTCGCTCTCCGGAACGAGCCGTTCTCCGTCGATGAGCGCGTAGAACTCGGGGTGGGCCTTTCCGTATTGAGCGACGGGGAAGATCTTGTACAGGGCGTGGTGGAAGCCGGCATAGGGCAGTTCGTGCCGGCGGCTGGAGACGCGGTTGCGGCGCTCCCAGCGATGTCCCTCCAGCCCCGCGATGCCGCTGAAGACGCGGAAGAGGAAGTCGGGGGTTTTCGTTTCGTTTACCGGCGCGATTTTAAGGGTGGTTTGAATTGGGATATCTTCAAAGAGTTCCCCGGGCATGAACCAGCGCACGCCGAGGTGGTCTTCCAGCAGGCCGTAGACACCGTAGGCCGTGCCGCTGTCGCTTCCGCCGAGGATGAAAACGTCCCTGCCGGCGGTGTGGATGCGATAGCCCTCCACGCCCGCGCCCTCGGCATCCAGGTTCAGCGACCGGGCGTACGCGGTGGCGCCGACGTGGATGGCCGTTCTTCCGCGTGGCGCGGGCTTTCCGTCGTCGGCGCCCATCGGGGGCGCCATCCCGATGATTTTCTCCATGACGGATTGCAGGTCCGAGGCGGCTTCGCGAATCGTATTTCCCGCGCCATCGGGCACAATGATGGCGGCTCGGGGCTGACCGCTGTCCGCCATGGTGAGCGTTCTGTATTGACGCATATCAGTAATCCCCCTCTTGAGGTGGCGTAGTCTTCTCCGAGTGCGGAAACCGTGGCGCCAGGCGCCGGCTGATTTCAGGATAGATGGCGATGAAGTGGTCCCGCATGGTTGGAAACTGGAAATTCTCGGCGGTTTCGAACCCGGTTTCCAGGTCCTTTTTGCGGGGCATGTGGCAGTCGATGCAGTTGGACTGCATCGTTTCACCGAGTTCGGCGGCCATGCCGCATGCGTGGGTCTCGTGACACGTAGCGCAGCGCCGGGAGAACAGGGCGAGGTTTCCACGCTCGAGGGCGTGCGGGTTGTGGCAGGTGATGCAGGTCATCGCTGAACTCTGCTGGAAACACTTCGATTTGGTCAGCCGCGGCAGCTGGTTCGTACTATGGACCCCGATCCTGTTCAGTTCTTCGTGAGCGTCCAGTTCGAGATAATCACTCAGGGACTCCCCGGGCCGGAAGGAAAAAGGCCGCTGGCTCGGCGCGCCGACGCCGGAATGGCATTGCGCGCAGAGGTCGATCAACCGCGGCGGATCGAGCCGTCCGGGGTGCAGAATGTGCGGCACATCTTCTACATCGGGATGGGCGCGTTGATAGGCCGCGTGTTCCGCCCCCGGGCCGTGGCAGCGTTCGCACGAGACGCCCAGGACGAAGTGTTCCTTTTCGTACGCGTTACTGGCATAGGAATCCGTCTCGAAATATGTCGCGTGGCATTCGAGGCATCGGGGGACCACGCCGCGTGTGAAGTTCACCTCTCCGTCCGGATAGCCCGGGCTGTTGATCCACCGCTGTTGCTGTGTGAAGTATGAGATGGGCAACTGAAAGAGGCGGTCGCCCTGCCAGAAGAGGTAGGTCTGGCCGATTTTTCCCGAACCGGTGACGATGTCGATGCGCTCGGTCCGGCGGTAGCTGCCATCTCCCTTTCCGATAATGGCCGTCTGATAGAATCCGTCTTCTTCATCGGTGATTTCGAAGCGGAGATTGGGATTCCGGGTACGGACGACGGCGTGATCGGGAGAGAAACTGCCCGGAATCGATTCGGGATCGGGAAAACGGGAGGTGAGATGGTGGGCCGTGCGGCGGAAGGCCTCGAACCGGTCCCGGTGACATTCCGCGCAGGCCTGCGCGCCAATGTAGCCCTGCGAACGGGTTTCGCCGTCTACGTCCCCGGCGTCCCCAAGATTAAATGGAACGCCCAGCGCCAGGACCGCAGCGAGACCGAGAAGAATCGATCTGAAGACAACCCTTGCCATAGCCTTGCCATTTCAGTTGGAAGGTGGGAGGGCTTTTCAAAGCGTACGTCTCCGGCGTGCGGATGTCAATCGAAAACTCGAAAGGCAGCATCATGTCGAAAACACTGATTGCGAATCGATGGTCCTGCCGGGTCGCCACCGGCGTTCGCCTCGCGACGGCAGTCGTCCTCGCCGCGTTGAGTTGGTTTGTCGCCCACCCGGCGGCGAGCGCCCAGGGGCAGGACGGGTTCTATCTGCGGGGCGACTTCGGGGATTCGGACGCGCTGACCGTTCGGGGGAGCATCGAGGGCGTCGATCAGCCGACGCGTTGTGACCGGCTGTTGTATCCGGATCCCGCCATGATCCCGCGCGATCCGGCATGCTCTGAATCTGCGTCCGGCGTATTCGCGACAGTCGCGTTTGATCGGGGCGCGGAAACCATGACCAGCGCAACCTCGCTCGCGCTTGGATACACCCGTGGATGGGTCAGACTGGAAGCCGAACTGAACAACACGGCGCTGGGCGCAACCTCGGCGCCGTTGTTGGACGCGTGGCGACAGGCGCCGGAGAAGGTGCACGAGTGGAGCGCGGTCGAACAACCTCGAGCCAGAATTTCGGGGTTCAGCGTCACGGACCTGTTCCTGAACGTACATCTCGACTACAACAATTCCTCGCGCTTTACGCCTTTCCTCGGTGTTGGAGGTGGCGTGTCCAATGTGATTCTCGTCTTTGACGGTTTGCGGGTCCGACGAACCCTCAGTGACGGATTCGCGCCCGCAGGCGGCGTCGATCCTCGCGCGGGCACGGTTATCCCTGCATGGCAGGCGCGGGCGGCGGGCACGGTCGATACCGTGTCGCTCCCTTTGGCCGAATCGACATATGGATCGAATCTGATTGGAGGGGTGGCGTTCGAGGCGGACGATCGATTCAGCATTGCGCTTAGGGGTCGTTATGCGCGTTACCGGGATGTCCGAAAAAGGGGTAAGTGGGACCTGGTGCGAAGTCACGCGTCGGTACTCGCGGACGGGACGACGCCCGCGACCTTCGACCTGGTGCTCAGTGGCATCGTGTACTATTCGGCCTCCATCTCGTTCATGTACGACCTCTAACAGGCTGCCCTTTCCGGTAGATAATGTGGACGAACCAGTCCCGAAGTCGCCTCCGGGGTGAAGAATCGGTTCCAAGTTCGGTAAGCCAGGGTTGCGTGACCGGAAGGATTGGACGCTTATTCGATGTAGAGGCGAAAACCGATGAGGGATTGCGCCATGTCGAAAGTACGAATCGCGATTGTGGGAGCGGGTAACATGGCCCGGGTTCGGGGCAGGGCGTTTCTGGATACCGGGCGGGCGGAGATCTGCGGCGTCGCCGCCCGTCGCACAGAGACGGCCGAACGCTGCGCGAGGGAATTGGGGTGCGGGGTTTTTGGAGACGATTTCAGGAAGCTGGTCCAAACCCGTCCGGATGCCGTCCTGATCGAGGTACCGCATCGGGTTCAGGACGAGGCGACCATGTGGGCGCTGGATGCGGGCTTCGACCTCCTCATCGGCGGCTGCCTCGCGTCGTCCCGGGAAAATGGACGCAGGATTGTGGAGGAGGCGGACCGGTCGGGGCGGATCGTGGAGGCGGGGTTTCAGCGCCGCTACGACCCGGCCTGGGAGGAAATCCGGCGACTTGTGACGGGCGGAGAACTGGGGCCGCCGGTGATGGCGGTCACCATGGCCCTGTGGAACGCGGACCCCGACGCCTGGTACTACGAACATGAGCTACTGCTATCTGAATGCGGTTCGCTGGATTCTGGGCAGGCCGACCACCGTTTCCGCATTGGCCAACCGGAAGCGGAATACGGCGCCCGGTCACGTAACGGAAGAAACTTGCGGGGCCCTGATCGGATTCGAAAACGGTGCTTTCGCTTCGGCCACTGCCAGCTATATCGGCCCTGAGGGAATGCCCGACCCGCAACCGCGTTTTGTCTGTGCCGAGGGCGCGATCATGCCCAATGCGGACAGCCCGCCAGGCAAGGATTCCATTACCGTTTTTCGAGAGGGCCGCTCAAGGGCTCGGGAATTCGAAAACGAGCCGTCTTCCACTGTCCGGCAGGCACACGCTTTTCTCGACGCCATAGAGAACCGCCGCGAAGCGCGTAATCCTCCGGAAGACGCGTTACTTGACGTCGAAATCGCCGAAGCCATTTCCGTCTCAGCGAGGGAACAGAGGACCGTCGCGCTGGCGGAGATCAGTACAGGAGAATCAGTGTGACCGTGATGGAATTGTGGCCGGACGAGGTTCCCGGAGACGTCGGTATAGCCGGTCAGGAGAAAAGCCGAATACACGACTCCAGGTTTGTTGGAAACACGCTGCTGATCACCAATGTCACACGACCCTCCCTGACGGTTCACCTTCCGCCGGCGGAAAAGAACACCGGCGCTGCCACGATCATCTGTCCGGGAGGCGGGTACTGGGACCTATTTTGGGAACTTGAAGGTGAGGAGATTGCGGACTGGCTGAATTCCCGGGGCATCGCCGCTCTTATTCTGAAATACAGAGTCCCCCGCCGTCCCGGCGATGCAACAGGGGTTCCTCCGCCAGGTCCTCTGTCGGATGCCCAGCGCGCGGTCAGCATGGTGCGCTCCTATGCGAGCGAATGGGATATCGATCCCGATCGCATCGGCATTGTCGGTTTCTCAGCGGGGGGTCATCTCGCGCTGGCAACGGCCACCGGTTTCCAGGAACGAAACTACGGGCAAATTGACGCAATCGACGCCGCGAGTTGCCGGCCGGACTTCGCCGTGCTGTGTTATTCGGGGTACCTGAAGGATAGGGACTGCGATAGAGTTGCGGACGGGATCCACATCCCGGCCGATACGCCTCCGGTTTTTCTAACCCACGCCAGCGATGACAGCGAGTCCGACGTCGCGCATAGCGTGATCGCGTATCTTGGGTTGCACCGTGCAGGGGTTCCGGCGGAATTGCATGTCTACGCTTCCGGCGAACACGATTTCGGCGTGCGCCGCGACGGCAAGCTGCCTTCCAGCTGGCCTCAGCTTTGCCTCGATTGGCTGCACAGCCTGGGTCTGTACAATGCACCGTCAGGTTGATGGGAAACAAAAGAAGCAGCGATCAGCTAAGATCGGTGAGATGTGAGACGGAAGACGGGAGAAGGTAACACCGGTCCACGGGACAACGACATGGCATTGAGATATCAATTCACGGATGTCCGGTATTGTTGTAGGGGCGGTTCGCGAACCGCCCGCGGGTGTGGCGGACGGAGGAAAGGCGGGTAACCACAAGGGTTGCCACTACAATTCCAATGACGGCGCAGACCTCTCCCCGCGGCCCGTCGAACAGAGCTATCAGCTGTCAGCTGTCAGCTAAACCTGGTCTGCGATACGGCGTGGCGATATCAATTCGAGAATGCCTTGTTTTTGTAAGGGCGACCGGCCGGTCGCCCCTACAAATTCGACAGCCACTTAAGAAGGTGTGTAAGGAAAACCATCGACTGTTGCAAGCGTTGCACCGTCTGTTCGTCGCAACGTTCTTCATTGGCGCCTCAACATACGCGGAGGAGACCCACGTCATGAAAACCGGAGAAGATTCCAGTGCTCCCACGTCGTCCGGTATTTTCGCCATTACCGGATCGGTGGTCATGCAGGCGGAGGCCGCCCGAATCGACCCGCGGCGTGCGGAGGTCGTCGTGCAGAGTTCATTCGCCAGTGAGAAAGGCGTTTCGCTCAAGGCTGGCGTGGCCGCCAACGTGGGGTCGCCCAACGCTAAACCGGATCTTGTATTCTGGGTGCGTGCCTCCAAGGCCGGGCGGTACGTGATTCGCACGCACGCGGCCACGGACGCCGGCGGCAGCGAAGCGATGCGCAAGGCCGGGAGCAAGTATGATTCGCTGTTCATGACAATCGCCGTGGGCGACGGCCGTCCCACCCGACGCGTGGTGTTTGTGCCGTGGAGCCGACCGGAGAGCTGTACGCAGACGACTGGAAAGTTCAACCTCGACGGACGGGAGCAGGAGATCCGGATCTGGCTCCCCGAGGGCGTGCGCCTCGATCACGTGGAAGTCAGCCCGTACACGGCGCCGGAAGTCCCGGAGGCCGCCACAACCTACCGGCCGACAGTCGTTCCGCCGGCGTCCCGGCCGCGAATCTGGGTGAATGAGGAGTCGCTGCCGATGGTCCGGGCAAACCTGACCAGAGGTGAAAACGCACCGCTTTGGGCCCGGGTCAGGGAAACCGCGGCCGAACCTTTCGCTTTCGCAGCTGAAGCGGGTACGGAAGTCGGCTACAACGCGGAACTCGAGAAAGCGGCCGTCGCCAGGGCCTTCGTTTACCTGATGAATGGCGATAAGACGCGCGGCCGGGAAGCGGTGGCGCTGGTCCGCGACTATCTCGCCGCGGTGGAATTCGGAAACCTGCTCGACATCACGCGGGAAATCGGCCGGGCGATCTACTCGGCTGCAATGGTTTACGACTGGTGCTATGAATTGATGTCCCGCGACGACCGGAACAGCATCCGTGGTGATCTCATGCGTTTGGCCGACGACATGGAAATCGGCTGGCCGCCGTTCAAGCAGATGATCGTCAACGGTCACGGCAACGAGGCGCAGGTCAACCGGGATCTGCTCTGCATGGCCATCGCCATCTACGACGAGGATCCGGTACCGTATCGATATTGCGCCTACCGCATGTTGGAAGAGCTTGTCCCGATGCGCCGGTTCGAATACCAGTCCCCGCGACACAATCAGGGCGTCAGTTACGGCCCGTACCGCTTCGCCTGGGATATGCACGCCGCCTGGCTCTTTTACCGTATGACCGGCCAGCGGGTGTTCGACGACAACATCGCGGAGGTCTGCAAGTTTTGGCTCTACATGCGCCTGCCGAACGAAGAGACCCTGAGGGACGGCGACGGATTTTCCGACGGCAGGCCCGCAAGCCTCGGAGCCACCGCATTGCTCAGTTACGCGTACAGCAACGATCCGGTCCTCAAGCGCGACTTCGAGCGGCAAGGCGGACTGCCTTCCGAACCGATCCTGGTGCTGCTGCTGAACGACCCGGACCTCAAGGCGGCGACGGGTTTCGATTCACTGCCGCGCACCCTGGATTTCGGCCCGGTCATCGGTTCGATGGTTGCCCGGACCGGCTGGAACATGGGCCCGGGCGTGTCAGACGTGGTTGTGGAAATGAAGGGTGGGGGATATCACTTCGGCAACCACCAGCACGCTGACGCGGGAAGTTTCCAGATCTACTACCGGGGGTTGCAGGCGGCGGACCTGGGTCAGTACCATTTCTATGGGACACCCTACGATTTCAACTTCTGCAAGCGTTCGATCTCGCACAGCATGATGCTGGCGGTGGATCCTGAAGAGCAGTTCATTCGGAATACTGTCAACGACGGAGGCGCCCGGTTCATTCAATCCTGCCCGACCACACCGGAACAGGCCCGTACGGATCCGACATTCGCCAACGGAGACATCCTGTCGGCCGATTTCGGCCCGTCTCCGCAGCGGCCATTCTACAGCTACTTCTCGGTGGACCTGACGTCGGCTTACAGCGAGAAGATCGTGGACTACGTCCGGACCTTCTGCTTCCTGAACCTGGATAACGGGCAGACGCCCGCTGTGCTGATCGTTCTGGACAACATGACAACTGCCAGACCGGAATTCAGGAAATACTGGCAGGTAAACACCCTCAACCCGCCCGTGACCACGGACGACGGCGTGATCCTGAGAAACAGCGACGCTGACGCCACAGGCAAGGTCGTTCTCCGGATGCTAAGGCCGAAGGCGGGCGAACGGGACCTGCAGGTCCTGAGCGGCAAGGACGCATACAGCGTGTTCGGACAGTTCTTCACGCCGCCGAAACCGGACCGCCCGGAAGCGAACGGCCATCGCGTCATGTTCTCGCCTGCCAGCGAGCAGGCCAACGATGTGTTTTTGACCGTGATGTCGATGTCCGACGAGCAGGCGCCACTCCCGGTGGCCTTTGTTGTCACGCTGGCCGACCGGGTGGTGGTCTTGAGCCGGACCGGCAAACTGCTCGAGCAGACGTTACGTGTGGACGTTAAGGCCGACGAAAGCTGCCAGCTGCTGCTGGCCGGCCTGGCGCCGGGCGCATGGAGTATCCGCAACCGGGACGGGAAGGTTCGGTTCAATTGCCGTGTCGACGCCAACCGGAACACCGCCTTCTTTGTGGTTCCCGGCGGGGAATACACGATTCGGCCCGAAGCCATCCCCGGCGCGCCCGTGTTCCATGCTCCTCCTGATTTCATGCCCGGCCTCTGACGTGCGCAGGGCTGAAAACATGAAAGAAGGGCGGGATGCAGCGGGTTGGATAGGAATCCCTGGAAATAGAATCTCTTTGATGATATCAAATCAAAAAACCACCAGCCTCTCTCCACAATTGGAGATCCACGACCGGTGGTTCTATTTTCCACAACACAATAGCCCGGGGTGTGTCCTGGGCCGTATTCATTCCAAGGGCTCTTGGAGGACTAAAAGACCAAAGCCACCTACTCAATATCCCACCATCTGGAATTCGCGACGATAGCGTTGCGGACTGCCATTTTCTTGCGTCCCTTTATCAGGGAGTGGGCATCGTTTGGGCCGTGAACAGGTTCCACAATCGGATCGTATATGACTCGCTGCTTCCAGGCCGAGACTATTTCGCCGACTCTCTTGGGATTGCGAGGATTCTTGGTCTCGTCACAGACCGTGATTGCAATAACTCGTGCCCTTCCTTCCTCCACGTAGAAAGACGTTGAAGGATCTGGACGGAATCTCGCCCAATCACAGGGCAACTCGATATCACCAAACAACGATCCCGCTATCTCCGCCTGGTCTTTTGGAAAGGCATCGCTGCGGCACCACCTGTATAACACTTCGCAGTCTGGAATTGCACTACCGGGACATGGAGGCATATTGAGAGGGAACCGAGCCGTTCAATTCGTTCCCCTGTAAATTGAGTTCGTAATTACAGCCGCCGTTTAGTACCTCCAGATCTACACAATCATCGTTCATTATAGTCACGTTGATTGCATTATCATCATGCACATGAAGTTCAACGATTACTCCTCCGCTTGGGGTCGGGCCCATGACTATCCTCGGAATGAGTTTGAATTCTTCGTTAAGCACCTTCTTTTCGATGTAGAGAAGCAATTCCTGGGAAAGGACAATCGCCGAGGATGACGGCTTGACGGCGCCTCCGGAAACCCAATCTCGTTCGAGATTCCGCAACCCCCCGAGATAGCTGATTCTGTTGGAAACCAGACAGGCGAAATTCTGAAGACCGGTTACTTTCCAGTCGTCTGACCGGCCGTGACTATGGTAATTTACGGCGTCGAAAAAGGAAATATCCAGCATCTCGGGAGTGCGGACTTCCTCGGCGAAATTAGAAACAGGAGTCGCCTCCGGTGTATTAAACACCGCCTCCTTGTGATGGCTAAACGCTGATGGCGAATCAACTACGTAGGGGTCTTGGACTTTGTCTAGGCCCATTGTTCAAGAATCCCCTCTCTGAAAATCCTGTTGAAGTAATCGTACTGCACCTTGTGTGCCGCGCTGAACCAGTCGTCCAACGACTGACGTGGGGTGACACCACGAAGGATGTTCTCAAGCCGAAGAACCTGTTTTCCTGTGGCGGTAAGTGTTACAAGAATCACTGGGCGACTCAGTTAAAAGTGCGACTGATTTGAGCGCATTCAAGATTGCTGTTCTGTTCAACAGGTAGACAATGGTTTCCCAAGTTTAGTTCCAATTAAGCCCTTTTTCGGAGTTTCTATCAAGGTTATTTAAGTCCGCCAAGATCAGGAAATGACCCAGGGGCGATTGCGGGATTTCTTTAGTGCTCCTTTTGAGTATTGGGTGACGATTGGTCCAAATCGGGGGCGACCGACCCATAGTGGAAAGCCCACCTTGGTACGTCCGCCAAGGTGTACCATCCGGAAGGAATCCGCGAGGCGCACTCAGGAGCATCTTTCGTGCCAGTCGTAACATTTCCAGATGGCGCTAATATCCCTGGATATCCACTTTCTGTCGAAACGCCGCCAGGTCGAGGTTCCCTCGACTGTACGCATCCACATCCTTCTTCTTGACCTGCAGGATAAGCCCTCGCGCTCCGGACGATCTCCTCCCCGCTCCCCGCGGAAAGCGCACCTCCACCACGATGTATTCCTCAGGCTTGAGGGTGCGCAGGGTATAACCGTAGTCTCCCACGACCTCAACCAACTCTTCCTTGAACTGTTCCTCGTATAGACTTTCTCCTGTGACTGCTTTGCCCGCTCGAATGCGTAAGGGTGTTGTCTTGGGAGACGTCCTTAATTTCAATTTATAGGCTGAACGGTGCCCGCTCCTCACGTTCACAAAGAAGAGCGCCCCTAAACCTTTCTGGTATATGCCCAGGGTCTTGTTGTAATTCGAGACTAGATGTTCGGGCTGCTTCAGCGCCTTGTCCAGGATGGTGGCCATGACACCGATCTTTTTCATCGTGGAAGCATCCGGCTTGTGCTCACGAGAGACGATCCGCTTCCGAAATTCCGCCTCGGCGATGCGCTCGCGGCGGTATGCCACGATGTCACTTTTTTTTGCCGTCACCTCTGAGTAGACCTGTTTCGACAACTCGGCCTGGAGTCGTTTGTCTGGGACCGTTATCAGCGCGCGGGAACGAGGTTGTTGATGGACCAGGATCGTGATTCGGTCTTCGTCCTTTAACTGGCGGATCCCATCCGCGTACGTTCCCAGGAACTCCACCAGCCGTTCCTGGACGCCAACGCGCTTTTTCTTTCGCTGCTCCGACACTTCCTTCAGGAAACCTTCCTTTTCAAGCTCTACGGTTACGCCTGCGGGCTTTTCACGTAATCTTCTCACGTCGACATCTACGACCATTCCTGACGAGCGTTTTTCTTCAATATGAAATATCACTCCGTAGTTTTCGAAGTACAGGCCCCGTACCTGTGGTTCCCGGTGGATAGTGGCCAGGTTGGACGTGGTCTGAGCGTGGAGGCTTTGCAAGATGCCTTCCATGATGTCCAGGTCCTGCTGCATGCGCTCCCGGTCGATATCGGCTGCGCTGGGGCAGAAGGCCGTTACAATAGCGAAAACCTGATGGAATTTCATAATTCATACTCCCTCTGTATGTCGTTCAGTGGTGGAACGTGTTTACGGACTCGCCTGCGCGTACGTCACCGCCAACAGGTGCCGTAAAAGGTCTTCGGTCTGCATAAAGCGGCTCTCCGTCGATCCCTCGATTTCCTGCAGGCCCCGGCCTACCAGCAGCAGGTCCCGCCGGCGCTGGGATTCCAGATCCCCGGCGAACTGGTCCAGGATAAGACCGAGTTCCAGGCGTTGCTGCTGGTGTCCCTCTTCGATCAGTTCCTGGATCATAGCCAGTGATTGCTGTTGAACCTGGATCAACTCTGCCCGTGTGACCGGGGCTTCACGCTCCGCTTCAGTCCGTTCTGACTCCGCTCCCATGGGGAGCCGAAGCTTTACGAAAACACCCCCCTGCCCGTCGTACCGCGCCTCGAAGTTGAACGCGGTCAGAATCAGGACGACTCCGGCCAGCGTCAATGACAGCCCCGGCGCCAGCCATCGCCGATTGCCCGTGGACAGCCAGTCGGGTATGATGCCTCTCCACCAGGGGAGTCGTTCCGGCACGAAGACCAGGCTCGCAGGCGGGTCTTCGTCCGACCAGGCACGCATCATGTTCCTCGTCCGCCCCAAATCCTCCAGCACTTGCGTACACGAAGGACAGGTCCCGATGTGGGATTCAATTCCTGCCTTCTTCTCGGCATCGATTTCGTCGTATAGATAGCCGATGAGTTCCTCTCTGCGCAGATCACATTTCATAGTCGATCGTCTCCGAGGTGATGTTCCATTGATCCAATTGCTTTCTGACGTTTTTCAGGCCGTAATAAAGCCGGGATTTTACCGTGTTGACCGGCAGCTTCAGGATGGCGGCGATTTCAGTGAATTTCAGATGCTCGTATTCCTTCATCACGACAATAGTCCGTTGTTCCTGCGGAATGCATTGCAACGCCCGGTTGAGCAGATCCCGTAGTTCGCACTCGTGGATCGCGGAATCTGTTCGCGCCGGAATCTTCACGCTGTCGTCCTGCCGCGAATCGGCGCCGTGCGAGATCGTGGGATGACGCCGTCGCCGCCTCAATTCGTCCCGGCATGTATTGACTGCGATCTGATAGATCCAGGTGGAGAATTTTCCGGGATCCCTCAGCCGACGGAGATTTCGGTGGGCCTTGATCAACACCTTCTGGCACAGGTCGTGCGCTTCCTCACGGTCTCCAACCTGGCGCAGAATGAAGTTGTATAGCCTGGGTTGCCAGCGCCCAACCAAGCCATTAAGGGCATGCGACTCTCCGTTGCGAAAACGCCTGATCAACTCGGCGTCCGTCATCCATCCTCCGGTACGAAAATTGGGAATTACTGCAGGCCTCTGTTTGTGAGACGACGAAATCGGCTGAAAAGTTCTGCGACGTCGTAGAAGAATTCGTTTTTGCCTGGAACAGGGTAAGGCAGTGGTGCGACGAGATCCGCGGACCGGCCGGGATCACGGGGATGTGTCAGGATACCGATTGACATCATAAGGGAATTTAATCATGGTTGGATCAGGGCAAGAGGTAGCAGGTCGGTCCCGCATGTTTTCAGTTTGTATGCACAGCCGGACACTCGTGGCAAAGACGTTGTATACCTGCCAGACCTGAGGAGGGTCCCGGCGTTGTGAAGCAAACCTGCGGAATGAGTTGACGTGTGGTGCAAATGTCACCAAAAGCGGTTTGGAAGCATCCTCGCGTCACGATTTCGGGAGAAACCACTGCTGTCCAGTACGGAAACCGATTTTGGACAGCTGTGAGCAGGGAAACATGGATAGACCGATCTGCGTGCGTGCCCATGCCATCGGTTCGCGTTAGTGGACGATTTTACCAGCCATATATTTCGCGTACTTTCGCGACTTTGGTAGTTAATCAAACCCGTTCTTGGACAGGTGTGGGGAGAAATGCGTGATCACAGGAGCGTATGAATGAATTCGAAATTGCAGCAGGAATACGATGAGAAGGGATTCTGTATTGCGCGCGGGGCCATCGACGCGGGTCTGGCGGCCGAAACGGTTGAGCACGTGCAATGGCTGGTCAAAAAGCATCCGGACACGCGCCCCGAGCGATTGCACCACAACCTGCTGGTGAACGATCCGTTCATGCACCGCCTGGTTTGCGACGACCGGCTTGTCGACCTCGCGGCAGAGTTCATCGGCCCAAACGTGGCCATGTTCGGCGCGCATTATATCGCCAAGAAGCCCGAGACCGGGCAGGCCGTGCGGTGGCACCAGGACGGATCCTACTGGCCACTGGAGCCGATGGAGGTCACGACGCTGTGGGTCGCAGGCAACGACTCCACCGTGGAGAACGGTTGCATGCGCGTCGTGCCGGGGTCGCACACCCGGCAGTTGTTGAAGGCCTCGGAGATGGTGGAACTGGATCCCGACAAGTACGTTCTCGGCGTCGGAATGCGCCCCGATCAGATTGACGAGGCGGATGCCGTGGACGTGGTACTCAATGCAGGAGATATTTCCATCCACCACCCGAATATCATCCATGGCTCCAACAGCAATACGTCGGACCAGTGGCGGGTGGGGCTCACCCTTCGCTACATACCCACCAGTACGCGAGTGACGCGGCAGGCCCATCCTTCCATCCTGTGCCGGGGCGCGGCGATCCCCGAAGTGGGAAACCTCTACGCC
>JAGWBX010000069.1:0-6275 GCA_021295655.1 Candidatus Latescibacterota bacterium | reverse complement strand
CATTCTGCCCTCGATGTGTAGCGCGAGGCTTGCAAAAAGGAGGAAAATCGATGCCAGGGCAAGGTTCGGCCGGAAACGTCCTTGCAGCTTTGTGTAGCTTATTTGTACCCGGTTTGGGTCAGTTGCTTCAGGGACGATTTCTGATGGCCCTCATCCAGTTTTGCCTGGCGGCATTACTGTGGGTTTTCCTGATGGGGTGGGTGATTCACCTTTGGTCGATTCTGGACGCAGCACGGTGGAAGCCATCAGATGTGAATGACAGGTTAACCGGCGCGGGTTGAATGCCCGCAGTTCGGTCAGCGGTCCGTGCAGAGCGGCCGATGTGAGTTTTTTTTGACGTCCGGCGCGCGCGGTTCCGGGCGTCTGTTTGTTGCGATCGAGAGGGATTTCGAGTCGCGAGGAGGGTTATACGATGGCATTCTCACCAGCGATTCAGGAGACGGATCTGGGGCAAGGGATTTGCATCTCGGCGCCGGCGGGGGATTCCTATCAGGATGCGGCCGGCGGTCTGAGGGCGGTCCTGGAGGACACACTAAAGGCGACGGTGGAAGTGCTTCCGGACGGAGAACTTGATGCCGGCGGCAGGCACGTGATTGCGTTGGGCAATATGATGGATAGCGCGTTCCTGCGAACGCTCTACTTCCGGGCGTACGACCTGACCGACCGGGTGTGGCCGGGTCCCGGCGGATGGGTGGTTCGCACCGTGCCTCACACGTTGGGCGACGTGGGGCGGGTTTTGGTGGCCGGCGTGAGCAGCGCGGAGGACGTCGCCGATGCGGCCGGAGCGCTCGCCGGCGCCATCGCGGAGCATGGTCCGGTTCTGCCGTTCCAATACCAGGTTCATCCGGGCAGATGGTCCGATCTGTATGTGAAGCCTGCCGAGGAGTTGCTGGCCAAAAGCGATCGGGACCTCGAGCAGGAATCCATCGGCGGGGGATCCGGCGACTGGACCTATATGATGGTTGTGGCCGATATGGGGATGCTGGCGGTGCAGACGGGAAACGAAGCGTTGATGTCCACGTTCTGCCGGCAGATCTGCCACTTCGCGCGCACGCGCTGGTTCGAGCGAACGCTGGAGGACCCCACGTTGATCCATGGCTTCATCCGGGTGCTTCTGCTGCCGTTCACGATTCTGGAAAACCACCCCGCGCTTCCCGCCTCACTCCGGGAGCAGACGTTGGAAGCGCTGCTGGGACTCTTCAGGTCGGCTGAAGGGGCCGGCAATACAGGCCTTCTGAGCTGCGTGGGCGTGGACCGGGTACGCCAGAATCACCAGACGCGTTCCGCGCTCGATATGTTTTACGGAGGCCGCTATTTCCACCAGGTACACGGACTTGCGGAGGGCCTGGCGTGGATGAAGCTGGCCGAGGTCTTCTTTGCACCGCAGATGGCTTCGAACAAGCCGGTGTGCGACTCCTGGGGACATCAGTGGGGGGCTTCGCTGTTCAACACGGCGGACTATGCGTTGGCCGCGGGGAAGACGGACTACTTCGCAAGCCGCCCCTACCTGGAGGGCGTGGACCGGGCGCTTCTCGCACACAGCAACCTGGAACGCGGCCCGGAACAGTACTGCCGGATGGCCGCGGCGGTAACGGGTAACGACGAATACCTGCAGCTTTGTGAATCCATCGACGAAGGCGCGGTGGCGGAACGTACCATTCGAGGTGCCGAAGATCCTCTGCGGAGCTGGGTGACGGGAAGGCCTGCGGCATCGCCCGAACGGCTGGGCCGGGTCGGCGTAGCGCCTCTTTCCCGGTTGTTCTACGATTCGATCGAAGAATACACGACGTTTGCACCGACAAACGGCATATATCTGAGGAATCTGCCATACGAACATACGTTCGACAAGGTGTACTTCCGCTCCGGGTGGACGGACCAGGACGATTACCTGCTGCTGGACGGTATATCGGGAGGCTCGCATTCTTATCAGGACGGGAACTGCATCGTGCGGTACACCAGTCGCGGCGTATCCTGGTTCAGGTTTGCCGGGGGCCACCAGCCGGCGACCGTTCGGGACTACACGGGCGTGAGCGTTTCGGTAGACGGCGCCGGGCCGGGGTGCGAGTCCAGGTACGCGGCCCTGCGGTATCTGCAGGAAGGCGAGAACCTTGCCGTGGCCGGCACGTCGATGACCTATCCGGAGCAGGGCGATTGGTACCGGCACATCGTGTACAGCCGCGACGGGTGGTTTCTGGTGATCGACGAGGTCTGGCCTGTGGTGGCGGGCGACTTTCTGGTGGAGTGCCGGTGGCACCTTCTGGGCGACACGACGCTGACAGATGGCCTGTTGCGATCGGTTCAGGGCGATGCGCAATTGAGCATGCGACACGCTGGCAGCGGTTGGCAGGAACTGGTGGCCTCGGACTATTGGTGCGCGGAAGAACACTCGCGATGGGTCCAGCGGTCCCTTACGGCGCTCCAGCCGGGAAAGGGGACTCGCATGGCGACGCTTTTCTGGACCGATCCAGCCCCGGATGTCAGGGACTTGAGTCTGGTCGAGGAGGAAAACAGCTTTCGGATCGAGGTTGGCGGCGATACCGTTACGATCGTCCTGGAAAAGGAGGCAGAGAGCCCGGCCGTTACGGCGTCCGGCGCGACGTTGCCCACGGCCGGTCGAAACGTAGATGCGTCCGATTCCGCG
Source organism: Candidatus Latescibacterota bacterium (assembly GCA_021295655.1). GTDB lineage: Bacteria > Latescibacterota > UBA2968 > UBA2968 > JAAXHE01. Next base: position 3,634 of record JAGWBX010000069.1, on the reverse strand, counting down.
CCATTTGGAATGACCGGCGGCCTGGACGAGCCCGTATGGCGTACACGATGTGCGGATGCCGTGACGGCGCTGGATATCGGGAATGATTGGGGCTTCGCGGGCGACGGCGTCGGCGTGACCGCGTTCAATTCCGATGGCGACCAGCTGTGGACACGAGCGATCGACGGTGGCGTCTGCGCCGTTGCGGCCCTGGACGACGGCGGCGCTGTCGTGGGGGGCGACGGGGAAACCGTATACCGGCTGGATGCATCGGGAGAGACCCTCTGGTCCTGTCATGGCAGCCCATGAATTGGGACAGCTGGTCCAGGAAGAACTGTGTGGTATTGAGCCTTGCGGTGGGCGATATCGACGGAGATGGACGGGAGGAGATTCTGGTGGGGTGCGCGGACCGTCACGTGTATGCGTTCGATGGCGAGGGCAATCAATTGTGGCGTTCTCCCTGTCAGTGGGGTCCGCCGGTGTGTCTGGATACCGCGCGGTTGACGGACGGGCCGGAGCGGCAGACGCTTGCCGGACTGGCGGATCCTGCCATTCACGCGCACACCCTGGTCTTCGCGAATGACGGGACGCTGGGGCGGCCCCTTCAAAGGCCGGACATCGTCAGCTGGTCAATTCCCTCCTGGTCGCGCTGCCTGCGTATAGCAGACGTGGACGGGGACGGCCGGGACGAAGTGATCAGCGGGGTGGATACGAATCACCGGCAGTTGATCGTCTACCGGCGGGACGGCGAGGTGATCTGGGACGCGGACGTTCTTTGATGGTCGCCTGTATGCCGGAGCGTCCAACGGTTTCGTGCAGTGCTTCGACGCCGGAGGCAACCGGCTGTGGCGCCGGCTTCTCGTCGAGCCCGTGTCCGGCCTGGCGCCTGCTGGAGATGGAGGATGCCTGGCGGCCCTTCGCAACGGGACAGTCGTGCGTCTTGATCGGTCGGGCGAGGTCGAGACCATCCACGCCGGCAGTTCGGATGCCACGGCGGCGCATTGTGTCTCCAGTTGGCCGGGCCGGGGTTTGCTGGTGGGCCGAAAGGATGGGACGCTCGAATTTTACCGGTAGGCGCAGCGGGGATGTTCGCGAAATCCGGTCGAACGCAGGATAGAGAGCATTCTATCGGACTCCGGATTCTTGTCCCGTGCATCCAATTCATCGATGTAAGCTTCCGCTTTGTGTTTAAATTGAAATGCACGCAGAAAGGATTGCGATATGACGTTCCGCAACGGGTGTCTGTATATCTGCGCCGGATGGCGGGCTGTATCAGGCCGCGGCGAAACGTCTTCAATCCGCACTGAAAGACGTACTATCGGACGTTGTGGAGATTCTCCCGGACGCGCGGCTCGACGCGGGCGGCCGCCACGTGATCGCGCTGGGGAACATGATGGACAGCGCGTTCCTGAAGGCGCTGTATTTCCGGGCATACGATCTGACGGACCGGGTCTGGCCGGGTCCCGGCGGGTGGGCGATCCGCACCGCGCCGCACTCCCTCGAGGGCGTTGGGCACGCGATCGTTGTGGGCGTGAGTAGCGCGGAGGACGTTACCGAAGCGGCGGATGCCCTCTGCAATGCGATCGTCGAGGCGGGTACCGCGCTTCCGTTCCAGTACCGTGTGCAGCCGGGGAGGTGGTCGGATCTGTATCTAGGGCCGGCGCGGGAGCGGCTGGAGGCCGGCGACGCGGACCTGGAGCGGGAGCATACCGGCGGGGCGGGCGACTGGGACTATATGCACGCGATTGCTGACATAGGGATGCTGGCGGTTCGGACCGGACAGGAAGCGTTGATGGAAATGTTCTGCCGGCAGGTCTGCCATTTTGGGCGCACGCGGTGGTTTGAGCGCCATCTGCCGGACCCGCCGCAAATCCACGGATTCCTGAGGTCGATGCTGTTGCCGTTCACGATCCTGGAAAACCACCCGTCCATCCCCACTACCCGGCGAGGAGAGACTCTGGACGTCTTTCTGGAGCTATACCGATCCGGGGAGGGGGCGGGGAACACTGGATTTCTGAGCCACGTTGGCGTCGACAGAGTCCGGCAGAACCACCAGACCCGGTCGGCGCTGGATCTCTTTTATGGGGGACGTTATTTCCACCAGGTGCATGGGATGGCCGAGGGTAGGGCGTGGATGAAGCTGGCGGAAGTGTTCTTCGCGCCGCAGATGACGTCCAACAAACCGGTATGTGACTCGTGGGGCCACCAGTGGACCGCTTCGCTATTCAATACGGCCGATTATGCGCTCGCGTCGGGCAGGTCGGAATATCTATCGAGCATGCCGTTCCTGGAGGGCGTGGATCGGGCGCTGATCGCGCACAGCAACCTGGAAGGAGGACCGCAGCAGTACTTTCTGATGGCCGCATCAGCGACGGAGAACGACGAATACCTGCATCTGTGCGGCGTATCGGACGAAGACGTCCTGGCGGCACAAGCTATAAGGGGCCGGGAAGAGCCGCTGCGGACATGGGTGACGGGGCGTCGGGCGTCGGCGCCGGAAAGGCTGGGACGGGTGGGTGTGGCGCCGCTTTCGCGGCTGTTTTACGATTCGCTGGAGGGTTTTAGCGGTTTTTCGCCGGAGGGCGTGTACCAGCGAGACGTGCCGTTCGAGCAGGCGTTCGATAAGGTCTTTTTCCGTTCGGGCTGGACGGACGACGACGACTATCTGCTCCTGGATGGCATTTCAGGCGGGTCCCATTCGTATCAGGACGGCAATTGCATTGTGCGATATACAGGACGGGGACGAAACTGGTTCGCGGGGCGCGTTGGACCGGCGTCCGTGCGGGATCACAATGGCGTGAACATCGCGGTGGACGGAGCAGGTCCGGGCCGTGAGTCGCGATACGCCGCGTTACGATACGTGAAGGAGGGCGAGGCGCTTTCAGTGGCGGGCACTTCGATGCGATATCCCGATCAGGGCGACTGGTACCGGCATATCGTACACGGCAAGGCGGGATGGTTCCTTGTGGTGGACGAGGTTTGGTCCCAGGCGGCAGGAGAGTTCCTGGTTGAGGGTCGCTGGCACGTGCTTGGGGAGGTGACGTTGGCGGATGGCGTTCTGCGCTCGGTTCAGGGGAATGCTCAACTCAACATGCAACATGCGGGCAGCGCGTCGCAGGACCTGACGCGGGTGACTTCGGCTCTGGAAAAGGGTGGAATGCGATGGATCCAGCGCTCATTGAAGGTCCTTCAGCCGGGCGAGGGGGTGAGGTATGCGACTCTTTTCTGGAGTGACGGTCTGGACCGGGCCCGGTCGTATGCGCTGGAACCGGAACGGTCGGGCTATCGCATCAAGGGGCAAGGCAGGGAGGTGGCGATCTCATTCGCTGCGGATAGCGAGGAAGTGACATTGGATGGCGATGCAGCCGTACTTCCAACGGCCGGCAGCGTGGCCGAAGCATCAGACCCGGGGCCGTTTGTAATCGCACGGGGCGAGGCGAAGCCGGTGTGGAGCGGCGCATGCGGCGGCACGATTGCGTCGGTCGATGCGTGGGAGGGGGGCTGCTTCGCGGGCGACGATGACGGCGGCGTCACGGCGTTCGACCGGACCGGCGACCCGCAATGGGCCCATCGTCTGCGGGGCCGTATACGAACGGTTCTCGCCCTGGCCGACGGCGGGGTGGTGGCCGGCGGGGATGCCGAAGCCGTGTGGAGG
>JAGWBX010000068.1 GCA_021295655.1 Candidatus Latescibacterota bacterium | reverse complement strand
TGGCTGTCGTCGGTTGCCGTTGAACCCGCGGTCTCTTCCAGTGTTGATTCGTCGGCGCCGGGGATCAGGGCGCCGAGGCCCCTGCCGAGGGCTTTACGCCTGGCCATGGTTGATTACCTCCCCGGCCAGGCTCATATAGTTCCGGGCTCCCTGCGACATAATGTCGTACAGGATGATGGGCTTGCCAAAACTTGGCGCTTCGCCGAGCTTGACGTTTCGACCGATGATGGTGTTGTAAACACGGTCTCCGAAGTGGTGACGGGCTTCATCCGCGACCTGCCTGGAGAGATTGAGCCGGGTATCGAACATGGTGAGCAGTACGCCTTCGATTCTAAGCGGGGGATTCAGATGGCGCTGGACGAGCCGCAGCGTGTTCAACAGCTTACCCACGCCCTCCAGGGCGTAATACTCGCACTGAATTGGAATGAGGACTGAGCCGGCGGCAGTGAGCGCATTGAGGGTGAGCAGCCCCAGGGACGGCGGGCAATCGATCAGCAGGAACTCGTAGCTTTCGCCGGCTTTCTCCAGCGCAACCCTGAGCCGGTGTTCCCGGGCGCCAAGGTTTACCATCTCGACTTCCGCCCCGGTGAGGCGCTCATGCGATGGGGCCACGTTCAGGTACGGAATCTCGGTTTTCCGGGTGACGTCGGAAAGCTGGTACTCCTGAACGAGCACCTCGTAGATGCAGGGTTCCTCTCCAGTCACGGATACGCCGAAACTGCTGGTGGCGTTCGACTGCGGGTCGAGGTCCACGAGAAGGGTTTTCTTTTCCGCGGCGGCCAGACAGGCGGAAAGGTTGACCGCTGTGGTGGTCTTTCCAACGCCGCCCTTCTGGTTGGCAATGGCAATGATTCTTGGCATAAGTGGAAAACCCTGAGCGGCGCCACGCCCACCTGAAAATCCCGTCGGAATATAGGCTTTCAATAAATGAAAATCAAGCGCCGTGATGGGGGAACAATGGCGGCCGGATCCGGGGAAACGCTTTCGGAAGCGCGCTTTCCGGATGATTGAAACAGGACGATGGCGGACACCGGATCCGGAATACCGAAGAACCGTAGACGGAAGTCCGCGTTCATACGGAGTTCCGTGGGGGCGTATAGAGAAGGTGGCGTGGCTGCGCGCCCGGTTTGACGGATTCGGCTATTCGATGGCGGCCTGGGCGGCGGCGAGGCGGGCGATGGGCACCCGGTAAGGCGAGCAGGAGACGTAGTCGAGGCCAACCCGGTGGCAGAACTTCACGGATTCAGGGTCGCCGCCGTGCTCGCCGCAGATGCCTACCTTCAGCGATTTGCGCGCCGAACGCCCGTGATTCGTTCCGATAGTCACCAGTTGCCCAACGCCTTCCTGGTCCAGACTCAGGAAGGGGTCCTGTTCGAGGATGCCCTGTTCGATGTAAGCAGGAAGAAATTTGCCGGCGTCGTCGCGCGAATAACCGAAGGCCATCTGCGTGAGGTCGTTGGTGCCGAAGCTGAAGAAATCGGCGGATTCCGCAATGGCGCCCGCCACCAGCGCCGCGCGGGGAACCTCGATCATGGTGCCGACGAGATACTCGACTTTGATTCTGCCCCCTCCCATCACCTCGTCAGCGATACGGTCGACGATCTTCCTGAGTTCGGTGAACTCCTTAACGGTCCCCACCAGGGGAATCATGATCTCGGGAATAACCTTTATCCGGCGCCTGCGCACGTTGACGGCCGCTTCAAAAATGGCGCGCGCCTGCATCTCGTATATTTCAGGGTAGGTAACACCCAGGCGGCAGCCCCGATGCCCCAGCATGGGGTTGAACTCATGCAGGCTGTGCACTTTCTTGCGGATCGTTCCGAGAGGGACCCCCATCTGCCGCGCCATTTCCCGCTGCTGTTCTTGCTCGTGGGGCAGGAACTCGTGCAGAGGCGGATCCAGCAGACGGATGGTAACCGGGAACCCTTTCATGGCTTTGAAAATGCCTTCGAAATCTTCGCGTTGAATCGGCAGGAGCTTCTCCAGGGCTTCTCTTCTTCCCGATTCGTCGGCGGCAAGGATCATCTCCCGAACGGCCAGGATACGGTCCCCTTCAAAGAACATGTGCTCGGTGCGGCAAAGGCCGATGCCTTCGGCGCCGAATTTCCTGGATATTTCCGTATCGTGCGGTGTATCGGCATTGGTGCGAACATTGAGCTTCCGCATCTCGTCCGCCCATTTCATGACGGTCGCGAAATTGCGGGACAGCTTCGGATTCCGCGTGGGAACGCGACCGAGCATCACCTCGCCCGTTGCGCCGTCCAACGAGATCCAGTCGCCCGCATTGACAGTTGTGCCGTTGACCTTGAACAGGTCGCTATTGTAGTCGATCGAAATTGCGCCGCAGCCGGCCACGCAACATTTGCCCATCCCGCGAGCCACCACGGCGGCGTGGCTGGTCTGTCCCCCGCGGGCCGTCAGGATGCCCCTGGCGGCGTTCATCCCGCCGATGTCTTCGGGTGAAGTCTCAAGGCGGACGAGGATGACCGCTTCGCCGTCTTCGGCCATTGTTTCGGCATCGTCGGCCGTGAAGACCGCTCTCCCTGACGCCGCGCCAGGCGAGGCGGGAAGCCCGGTCGCAATGACCTCGCGGGGTGCGCCGGGGTCGAAGGTCGGGTGCAGGAGATGGTCGAGTTGGGCGGGGTCGATGCGGGCGACTGCTTCTTCCCGGGTGATTAGCCCCTCTTTCACCATATCTACGGCTATTTTAAGCGCGGACGCGGCGGTGCGCTTGCCGGTCCGGGTCTGCAACATCCAGAGTTCACCCTCCTGAACGGTAAACTCGATATCCTGCATTTCCCGATAATGCTGTTCCAGCTTCTTGTAGATCTGCTCAAGGGTCGCGTATGCGCCGGGCAGTTGCCGCCTCATTTTCGCCACGGGTTCGGGAGTACGGACTCCCGCCACAACGTCCTCGCCCTGGGCGTTGATGAGGTACTCGCCGTAGAACTTCCTCACGCCCGTGGAGGGGTCGCGGGTGAACGCAACACCCGTGGCGGAATCGTCACCCATGTTTCCGTATACCATGGATTGGACGTTGACCGCGGTTCCCCAGTTATGCGGAATATCGTTGATGTTCCGATAGACGATGGCCCGATGGCCGTTCCATGAGTCGAATACGGCGTTCACGCTTCCCCACAACTGTTCCATCGGGCTTTCGGGAAAAGACCGGCCAGCGCGACTTCTGACGATATCCTTGAACATGGCCACGAGGTCCCGGAGGTCATTCGATGTAAGATCGGTATCCAGCGAGATGCCTCGCCTGGCCTTTATGCTGTCGATCGCGGCTTCGAAGGGATCGTGTTCCCGCTCCTTCGGCTGCACACCCATCACAACGTCGCCGTAGGTCTGAATGAAGCGGCGGTACACGTCCCAGACGAAGCGTTCATTCCCGGATTTCTCAATCAGCCCCTCGGCAATCTCGTCGTTCAGGCCCAGGTTGAGCACGGTCTCCATCATTCCCGGCATGGAGACCCGCGCGCCGGACCGGACCGAGAGGAGAAGCGGATTTCGGGCGTCGCCGAATCGCCCGCCCATGGCTTTCTCAACTTTTCTCAGATTCGAAACCACCTGGCCGTCCAGCCCGGCGGGGTGGTTTTTTTCGTGGCCGTAGTAGTAGGTGCAAACGTCCGTCGTAATGGTGAACCCTGCCGGTACCGGAATGCCGATACGGGACATTTCAGCCAGATTCGCACCCTTCCCGCCCAGCAGATTGCGCTGTTCGCCGTCGCCGTCGGCCTTGCCAGCACCGAAGAAATAGACGTATCTCTCAGTTTTCGAAAGCTGCTTCGACATGATCTTCCTCGCGTTGATTGTCACGGACTTCGTTCTGCTGCCGTTTCCCGGCCTGAATCAGCCGACACGGTGTTCCCGGACGACGTCGTGATCACTGAATCGGGTGCGGTCCGGCCGGTCGGGAAAGTTTGTGTTTCGCCTTGCCCGCGTGGATCACGATGCGCAGCCCGACTGGCCCGCACCACGTCGCGATCTTCGATATTCAGCAGGGTCTTGAGGATGCTTCGCCTGCCCACAATGATCCGCAGGTCCGCCGTGGAGCCGTATTTGAGTGGCAACGGGGTTTCCAGAATACGAATTTCCAACTCGAAGGTGCGGACGCCACCAGCGTGTACGGCGTATCCGTAGAACCTGGAGATTTCGCCGGCGCCGACGAATTCTTCTCGGTCGTTGAAGAGATTGCTGAGGATTTCGACGGGGTGCCCCAGGCGGATCTTCCAGGCATTGGTTTCAGGAACCCACGCGTCGATAGAATCGTCCCCGCCCTCACCGGCGATGATGAGTACGATCTGCCCCTGTTCGGCCAGCATGCCGGGATGCAGGTCCCGCCTGGCCACAACACCGTTAACGGGCGCCCTCATGATTGTCAGTTCAAGGCTTTCACGGGTACCCTCGAGGCTGCTTCGGGCTTTCGCGAGCGCTGCGCTGGCCTGGCGGACCTCGGCAATTGCCTGCCGGAGTTCAGAAGGCGATGCGCCCCGTCGGGTAAGGTTAAGGACTTCGGTTGCAACTTTCAGATTGGATTCCGCGAGCTGAAGGTTGGTTTTCGCGCGTTCCAGTTCTTCGAGGCTCCACAGCCGTTCACCAAAGTACAGGGTTTCGGCGCGTTGCAGTTCGTGCTTGCGGGCCTTCAGCGCAATCTGCGCCTGTTCAACCCTGGATTCTGCAATTTTCAACGCTTCGGCCGTGGGTTTTTCCTTCAATAGCGCAAGATTCGCCCGGGCGTGTTCCAGATTGGCTTCGCTTCGCTGGACCTCCTTACCGGCCGATTCGACGGCGGAAACAAGGTCGCCGTTGTAGAGCTGAACCACCGGCTGTCCGGCCATTACACGCTGTCCGGCCTCGCAATGGATGGCTTCGATGACCCGCTTGAGCGGCGAATCGATATAAATCTTGGTCCCGGGCTCCACAATGCCCTGGGCCATGACAACGTCGTCTATTTCAATCAGCGACAGAGTAAGAATTACAGCCGCCAGCACACCCCCGATCCACAACATCCACTTCAACACACGGTGCTTGCGTCGCCTGCGCATCATTACGGAAACCCTTTTTCTTGACAGGGGAGAATGGCTTGTCTATATTCATCACTTTGCCCGATCGCGTACTGGTTCCGAAGGCGTGATCCGGGAATGGAATGGGCCCGTAGCTCAGGGGTAGAGCAGCGGCCTTTTAAGCCGTTGGTCGAAGGTTCAAATCCTTCCGGGCTCATTTAACTTTCTGAAAATAAAGTACTTGCATTATAAAACGGCCCGAATCGCATCCGATCGGGCTTTTTCGTTTCTTGCACCGGGCGATTCCGAGATGCTGCGAAACGCCAGCGATATTTAGTCCAGTAAGTTATCACATCACGTTCCAAAAGTCAAGGCGATTTCAGGATGAGACCGTGCGTGTCCCGTGTGCTCCGTAAGCGCAAGCCGGCTCTCGGAAACGCCGGAATTATCCGGAAATGACTTGACACGGCCGCCCGAATTCATTATTCTTGAGTTAGTTGATCGACAATATTATATATTGAACCTGATAGAGGTTGTGTATGGAAACGGATCGTAGAACGTTCGGCCGACTTGCAGATAAACTGGAAGGCGCGCCGCCCGATGAAATCCTGGCGTGGGCCTGGCGGGACCTGGGCCCGGCGTTGGCAATGAGCACGGCATTCGGCCCCAGCGGCGTGGTTCTCGTGGATATGGCGCAGAGGGTAGTCCCGCAACTTCCTGTATTTACAATCGACACGGGGTACCTCTTCTCCGAAACACTGGCGCTGAAAAAGCGTATCGAGGCGCGTTACAACATTCAGATCGAGTCCTTGCGCCCCCGCTTGAGCGTGCCCGAGCAGGACAGCGTGTGCGGCCCGGATCTGTACAACAGGGACCCGGATCGCTGCTGCGCGATGCGCAAGGTGGAACCGCTGCAGCGGAAATTGGCAAGTCTGAACGGATGGATTGCCGGCCTCAGGAGAGATCAGTCAGGAACGAGGGCCGGAGTACGTGTCGTGGAAGGTTACCAAACCAGCGGCGGTCGGGACGTCACCAAGATCAATCCGCTTGCCGCATGGACGCGGAAGCAGGTGTGGGATTACATCATTGAAAATGATCTGCCGTACAATTCGCTCATGGACCAGGGTTATTCCAGCATCGGCTGCCGGCCCTGCACGCAGCCGGCGGCACCGGGCGCGGACGAACGCGCCGGCCGATGGGCCGGCACGTGCAAATCGGAATGCGGCATGCACGTTCCGCTGATGGAGGTCGAAATACCCGAGGCGGAAGGCCAATTGGCGGCGGGATAATCGGGGCCGGAATGGCAGTAGTCCCGAATCAGACCGAATCTGTATCGGCGGAAGCGCTATCGGCTTCCGCCGATATCTATTGTACGGACGGTGTGTTGTATAGAAACGGGCACCGGGGTTGGCTGTACAAATCGCCAATCCCGTCAGTTAACGGATAGTGGAATTGATACCGCCGACCTACATAGCCCGGTCACGCCACAAACTGGCAGTTTGTGGGCTGTAGCAAATCCCGCAAAGCCGCAGGCCCCTTCGCACCACCTGTTTCTGTAGGGGCAACCCTTGTGGTTTCCCGCTTGCCGGCGCGGACGTCGCCGATAGACGTCACGGCCTTTATAACGTAAACAGGTTTCAGCTGACAGCTGTAAACTGACGGCTGAGAGCTGCTTCCGCCGTTTGCGCTTGACAAAGCCGGTCGTCAACATATATTGTTTCCTGCTGCTTGGTCCCGGGCAACACGGGGCCATTTTTGTACGTGATTGGAGTGTTGTTCGCGCTCCCCGCACGATCCGGAAGAGGTAGCCTGTGGGACATCAGGTTCCGAGCACGGACGTCGAAACCGGAATTCAGCCGACGGTTGTGGATGCCATCGGCAAGACGCCGCTGTTGTGCATCCGGAAGTTTGCAGACCACCTGGACGGCGTTGAGATCTACGCCAAAATGGAGATGTTCAACCCGGGCGGATCGGTAAAGGACCGGCCGGCGTTGCAGATGATCCGGGATGCCATTGCATCCGGGGAATTGACGCCAGACAGGGTAATTATCGATTCCACGTCCGGCAATACGGGAATCGCCTACGCAATGATCGGCGCGGCGCTGGGGTACCACGTGGAACTGGTGATGCCGGGCAGCGTAAGCGTGGAACGGCGGCACGTGATTCAGGCCTATGGCGCCAGCCTTGTTCTGAGCGATCCGCTGGAGGGCTCAGACGGCGCCATTCTGAAGTGCAGGGAAATTCTCGCGGCCAATCCGGAGCGGTATTACAAGCCGGACCAGTACAACAATCCTTCGAATCCCAGGGCGCACTATCTGCAGACCGCGCCGGAAATCTGGGAACAGACGCGTGGGCGCGTGACCCATTTCGTGGCGACCCTCGGCACCAGCGGCACGTTGATCGGTACCGGACGGCGGTTGAAGGAATACAACCCCGATATTCAGATCATTGCCGTGGAACCGCCCGAATTTCACGGCATCGAAGGACTGAAGAATATGGACGTGTCCATTGTGCCGGGCATCTACGACCCTTCGGTCTGGGACGAGAAGATCCGAGTGGAAACCGAAGACGCCTATGCGGCCGCAAGGCGGCTGACACGCGAACTCGGGGTTCCCGCGGGGCAGTCGTGCGGCGCGGCCTTTGCAGGTGCGTTGCGCGTTGCCGGGAAGGCGCGCGAAGGGGTTGTGGTTACCCTCTTCCCGGACAGCGGCGAAAAATACATGAGCACGCCGCTGTGGCGACTGGATGAGCCGGGCAGTGTTCTGTCCCGGAAATAAGTTGCCTGAATTCGGCCGCCGAGTCGACCGGCTCGCAAAGCGCCACCGACCTGGGCAAGGTCGGCGAGCGATGGCAACGCAGTGAGAAGGGATGAATCGGCCTGCCTGTGCGTGCTATCTCACGCACGCAGACAGGCGGTTGAATGGTGAGGTATTTTTGGGACGGGACACTAGAGGAGGGTGAATTTGGATCGGGCGGTCTGGAAGAAGATACACGAACACGCGCGAAGGGATTATCCGGCCGAATGCTGCGGGATCGTGGCGGAAGCGTCCGACGGCGCCCTTCGTGTACATCCGTGCGAAAATATACAGGACCGGCTGCATGCCCGAAATCCGGAGGAGCACCCGCGCACTTCGAAAAACGCGTACCGGATGGACGATCTGGAGGTCCACCGGATCTTTTCTGCAACGGAAAAAGAGGGCGGACGCGTGGTGGCGTTTTATCATTCGCACATCGACTGCGGCGCGTACTTTTCCGAGGAAGATCGCCAGGCCGCCATGTTTATGGACCAGCCGGCCTTTCCTAACGTGGTTTACCTCGTGGTCTCCGTGGTAGAAGGCGATGTGCGCGGCGCGGCCGGATTCGCGTGGGACGAGCGGACGAGAACATTTGCGGAAGCGGCGCTGGAGGGTTACGATCCGTCGACTCAATAGGGGCCGTATCGCTTTGACGGACAACAATGGTGCGTTGGACCTCCATGCGGTTGGATACGTGGCTGAATCGACGCATTCGAACGTCACATGCGGTAATTCAATGCAACCATAATCAGGAGGTTCATACAATGGGCTTGACCGTACGGATTCCAACGCCGTTGCGAAAATTTACGGGCGACCGCGCGGACGTTGAAGCAAGCGGGGCAACCCTGGGCGAATTGCTCGACGATCTGGAAGCGAAACATCCGGGTATCAAGGAGAATCTGGTCGACGCCGGCACCGGTGGATTGCGCCGATTCGTAAACGTCTACGTAAATGACGAGGACTTTCGTTTTCTGGATCGAACGGAAACACCGCTCAGAGAAGGCGACAGCGTAACCATTGTTCCGGCCATCGCCGGAGGGCGAGATTAGGCCGCAATTCACCGCCTGGCTGTTCGGAGGCCGCCTGTGCAAATCTCCTCGAAAGGCAATTACGGATTGCGGGCCGTATTGGATCTGGCGCTGCATTATGGCGAGGGGGTTGTGCAAAGCGCGGATATCGCCTCCCGGCAGGATATACCGGAGTCCTATCTTGCACAGTTGCTGAATCTGCTGCGCAATGCCGGTCTGGTCAGGAGCGTCAGAGGCCCCAGGGGCGGCCACGAACTCATCCGGCGGCCCGAGGATATTACGGTGGGCGCCGTGCTGGAGGTTCTGGAGGGTCCGATTCAACTTACCGGAGATGCGCCGGATAGCGAGTACGCGGCCAGGGACACATTGCGGGAAGTCTATGAACGATTGGAGGAAGCGGTGGAGGAAGTCCTGGCCTCGGTCACGATTGGAGACCTCTGCGCGAAATATCGAACCCAGAGCGGGCGTATCGTCTTTCGCATATAGATACACAGCCAATCCAACCCAAACCCGCGGCTGACTGCATGGACGCCCTCAGAAAAGGCGACAACATTCTGGAGCTCATCGGCGCGACGCCGATGGTCCGGCTGAACCGGGTGGCCGATCCGGGGGGCGCCGTCGTCTGGGCGAAACTGGAGGCGTTCAACCCTGCGGGAAGCGTGAAGGACCGGACGGCGCTGGCCATGATAGAGGCGGCGGAGGCGCGGGGCGATTTGAAGCCCGGAATGAGGATTATAGAGCCCACAAGCGGGAATACGGGCATCGGCCTGGCGATGGTGGCCGCCGTGAAGGGGTACCGGCTGACGATTACCATGCCGGAAGGCGTCAGCGACGAGCGCCAGAAGCTGCTCAGGGCGCTGGGCGCCGAGGTCGTGTTGACATCGGCCTACGACGGAATGCAGGGCACGATACAGAAGGCGTTGGAACTGATCGAGGACGGTTCGGAGTGTTATCTGCCGCAGCAGTTCGAAAACCCGGCCAATCCGGACATCCACCGCCGGACGACCGCGCGCGAGATCCTCAGGCAGATGGAAGGCGCGCCCGACGTGTTCGTCGCGGGCGTGGGGACGGGAGGGACGGTCACGGGCGTGGGAGAGGTCTTGAAAGCGGAGTATCCGGAGACCTGCATTATCGGGGTTGAACCCGAGGATTCCGCGGTGCTGTCGGGCAGGCAACCCGGACCCACGGAGATCGACGGGCTGGGCGCCGGCATGATCCCCGAGGTACTCAACGTGGATATTCTGGACCGCGTCGTTGCGGTTACCAATACACAGGCCCGCAGGATGTCACGCAGGCTGGCGAGGGACGAGGGCATCCTGGCCGGCATTTCCTCCGGGGCGGCAGCCCACGCGGCCACTGCGATCGCCGCGGCGATGTCGCCGCCTGAACGCGTGGTCGTGATCCTTCCGGATACGGGCGAACGCTATATGGACGCATATCTCTTTGCGTGAACGGACCCGAAAAACAAAAACGCGCCCGATGTCTCAACGGACATCGGGCGCGTTTTTCTTTCAGGGTTGCGTCTACAGGGAATTTGCCCGCCTGGCGAGGTCCGATTTGTAACGGGCAGCGGTGTTTCGATGCAGAACGCCTTTTCTTACACTCTTGTCTATGACCGATACGGCCTGTGGCATCAATGTTTCCAATTCTCCTTTGTCGCTCGTATTCGACGCTTTCTTAAGGACGGTTCTCAGTTCGGAACGTGCGCTTCTGTTGCGCAGCCGGGCTCTTCGGTTCTGCCGGAGCCTCTTGTGGGAAGATTTAAGCGTGGGCAACACGGACCTCCTTCGCACTCCCGCATGCGGGAACGGACATTTCAGATCAGGGCAGAAATCGAAGCAAACAATGTAACAGAAAACACGATCTTACACAACAGATTTATTGAATGTGGTGTCGCCTTGCTGTGTTTTTCGTATTAAGGCAAATGGCCACAAAAGGCACAGAAACAGCAATCCCGTTACAGGGCGTTATCGCCGGGAAACAACGAAATAACTGCTGGATCACGGCGTTACGACACACGCCCCTGCGCACCGTTCCCTTCTGTGCCTTTTGTGCTTTTTGTGGCCAATTTAGCGGTTGTCTCTTTCTGGTTGAGGTTAGTTGACCTTCAGTAACTCAACCTCGAAGATGAGCGTTGCTCCGGGCGGGATGCTCGGATTTCCACGGTCGCCGTAGGCGAGGTCGGAAGGAATGTAGAGTACGTGTTTCGCCCCCTCCTTCATCAACTGCAAGCCCTCGGTCCACCCCCTGATGACGCGGTTGAGGGGAAACGTGGCCGGTTGTCCGCGCTTGATGGAACTGTCGAATTCGTTGCCGTCAAGGAGGGTGCCGCGGTAGTGCACGGTCACTTTGTCTGTGGCGGAGGGTGATTTTCCGGAACCCTCGCGGGTTATCTTGTACTGAAGGCCGCTGGACAGTTCCACAACGCCTTCCATTGTCCTGTTTTCCGCCAGAAACCGCCTTCCCTCCGCTTTGTTCTTCATTGCCATTTCTCCAATGTTGGGCCTCGCGCCTCGCTCTTTCATCTGTTCCTGCCGGCGGTCAATCATCTTTTGCTTCAGTGCCGCTATGGACGCCTTGATCTCCTCTTCGTTCATGCGCCCGCCGGTCTTTGTAACGCGGTCCTTTACACCGAGCGAGAACGCATCGGGATCAACTTCAATTCCGGAATTCTGGCGCAGGCCGTTTACGATGTCCCTGCCAACGGCGTAACCAAGAGAATAGTTGAGTTTCTGCCTGTCCGGCACGTCTTTCTCCTGGCGAAAGGCCAGCAGGGTCTGCTCGATTTCCTCGCGTGTGTAGACGGTTCCGCCGCCCGCCGCCGCTTCCCTGACGCCCTTTCCGTATGCATCCGCGTCCAGGGCGATCTGCATTTTATCCAGGCCTTTCCCCACTTCCTCGCCAATAGTGAATCCCAGGCTGTAGCTGGTTCTCTCGTTTTCCGTTGCCAGTTCCTTCTTTTCCGCCTCGCAGGCGAAAAGAAGCAGCGATATAACGAATACACATCCCTTTCTCATTGAACTCTCCGGTGTGGTTGGGTGGTTTCTCCTCTGCCTGCGTCGCATCAGGAACGGAGTTCGCGTCGAACGGGCAATAAGACGCCAACACCTGTGCTCGCGGCCCGTCGTCGAACAACTCCCCGCTCAACGTATGTAAATCCCTCCGTTGGCGTCGATGATTTCGCCAGTAATGAAGCTGCCGTGGTCGGAGGCGAGGAGCATCACGGCGCCGACCATTTCCTCGGCTCGTCCGACCCGCTTCAGCGGTGTGGCTTTTCCGAAGGATGCAAGCTGCTCCGGTGTGGAATGCCGGTGCTGCATCGGCGTGTCGATCACGCCCGGCGCAAGGGCATTCACCCGGATGCCATCAGGCGCAAGCTCCTTAGCGAGTCCCCGTGTGAAGGTGTTGACCCCGCCCTTTGCCGTGCCGTACGGAAGCGTGCCTCCCCCTCCGCCCGTATGGCCAGCGACGGAGGAGATATTGACGATGGCGCCGGAACGGTTCTTCTGCATCGCGGGAATGGCGGCGCGGCAGCAAAGGAACACACTTTTCAGATTGACGTTGATCATGTGGTCCCAGAGTTCCTCCGGGCACTCCGCTATGCGCGCCTTGTCCATCCATTGCCCGGCGTTGTTGATAAGCACGTCCAGCCGGCCGCCGAAGATTTCCAGGGTATGGTCCACCATTCGCCGGACGTCCGTCGCGCTGCAGACGTCCGTCCGCAGGGTATCGACGCGGCCCTCCAACGAAGCGGCCTCTACCAGTAGCGCGTCCGCGCCGGCCCTGTTGCTGTTGTAGGTGGCCACGACAGACGCGCCTTCGCATGCAAGGGCGAGTGCGACGACCCTGCCAATTCCGCTGCTGGCGCCTGTAACAATTGCGACCTTCCCTGTGAATTGCCCGTGGCTCATATCAGTCCTCTCCCCGCGCCGAAAGGCGTCCCGTCTCCGTTTTGTCCGCAGTTGCCGTCCGGGTGATCGTCTCAGTCCCTGTCAAAGAGTTTCTTCCAGTCCGAAAAGGCCATCTGTCCGCCGTCCGCAACGAGGGTCTGTCCGGTGATGAACCGGGCATCGGAGGTGGTGAGAAAGTGAACAATGCCCGCGATTTCCCCGGGTTCACCGTAGCGGCCCTGCGGTATCAGCTTGAGGTAGTTGTCCAGGGCTTCCCTGTCGTCCAGCAGGTCGTCGTTCGCAGGCGTGTTGATGACACCCGGGCAGATGGCGTTCACGCGCACGTTGTGCGGCGCGAATTCTCCCGCGGCGGTTCGGGTAAGGGCCACAAGCGCCGCTTTGGATGAGTCGTAGGCGGCGGAGCCCTTACTGGACACCATGGCGTTTCGGGAGGCGATGTTGACGATAACGCCGTCGCCGCGTTCGATCATCCCGGGCGCGACCTCACGTATAAGGACGAATGGGGCCGTGGTATTGATCCGGTAAATTTCCTCCCATCGGTCCAGGGCGACGTCGACCAGGGGTTCGTAACACCAGGCGCCGGCATTGTTGACGAGCACGTCGATGTTGCCGTTCTCGTCGACCAGCCTCGCCACCAGGTCCGGGATGGCCTCGAGGTCGTTCAGGTCGAAGACGCACGGGACGGTGTTGGGAACACATCCGGCCAGTTGCTTCAGCGCGCGCTCGGATCGGTCCAGGGCGAGGACCCGATGCCCCTCGGCGGAAAACCTCGTTGCGATGGCTTTGCCGATGCCGCTGGCGGCCCCGGTGACGAAAGCCAGCGTGCCCGATCTGTCCATGGATTAACCTTGATGCGTCATGTTTCGAGGACGTTCAATGGAATATCCGCCACCTCTTTGCACCCATACCTTCTGTGCCTTATGTGCTTTTTGTGGCCAATTTTGCGGTTTTCTTTTTTCGATTTGAGGTAATCGGTTCAGGATGGGCAGACGCGAGAGGAGTACGGTGGGCAATACGTCTCCCTCGTTCCTCGGCCGTCCTTCCACGGTTTACAGCCATCCCGCAACGGTCCACATGGCGCTGAGGCGGCCGAAGGACGCGTTGAGCAGTGCATTGGCGTCAGCCACGGGGTCGCCGCCGTAGTATCGATTGAATTCGGCCCGGATGCGTTCTTCCAGGCCCGTGGATGCGTTCAGCGGGAGGTTAACCGAACCGCCTCCGGTTTCGGCGCTCTCGCGCAGCGCCACCCACGTTTCATAGTCCAGGCGTCCGCCCTCGGCGCCGTATCGCGGGCTGGTATTGCGCGTGACGGCCGTGTGAAGGCTTTCCAGAATGGCGGCTTTGGCCACGTCGTCCTGGCTGGAAATCCTGTATTGCCTGTAGGGGTTTTCCCAGGCGATCGGCGGGTCCGTGTCCACCTGTATCGACTTCCTCGTGAATTTCGCGGATGGGGTGGGTGTTGTGCCCTCCGGAACTGTAGAGGACAAGTTCTCCGCCGGACAGGTAACCGTTGACGCCTTCGATGTCCCAATTCATGCCGGATGCCGCACCGGGGGTGGTGGGCATTTCGTAGATGCACGCCACGTCGTTCTCGAATTCAATCACACCGCTTTCCCACCAGCGGGTTGATTCGGCTCCCCCGCCGTAGTTCCTGTAAGGGGGAACCTCGACGGCCTGCGCGTAGCCCATCGCGCGCCGGGGCCTGGCGTCCAGAATCGTGCGGACGGCGTTCAGCCCGTGGTAACTGCCCGCCGGATACCGGAGACGCGCGTGGGTGAGCCTGCCCAGGACACCGGCACGCGCGATTTTCTGTTTGAGTTGCTCGTTTGGCCAGAGCCAGACGTTTTCCGCGACTTCCCACTTCAGACCCTTCTCGCCGGCCGCACGGGCGATTGCATCACCCATGTCTAGGGTGAGCGCGTAGGGGATTTCGCTAATGATGTGACAACCGTGTTCAATGCCCGCAAGCGCGGCAACCGTCTGTCCGTCGGTGGGGAGCAGGACAAAGAACACGTCCGGCTTCTGTTCCGTAAGCAGTGACTCGATACACGTATAGCGCGGCGGAACGTCGAACAACTCGCCCGCCGCGTGCAGGGCCTCTTCGCCGGCGTCGCAGATGGCGCAGAGGTCGTACAGATGCGCAAGCTTTTTGATCGTGGCGAGGTAGCCTCTGGCGCGGGAACCGGCCTCGACGCCGACACCGGCAACGGCCAGACGCAGCGTGGACATTGGAGAATTCCTTGAGTTTTCCGCAACTTGCGCGCGGTTTTACGTTTTCAGGCAGGTACCGGATTGACCGGTGAACGCAAGCGACTCGTGGGTCATTTGTCGTGTGTCGGCGGAATAGCGAAAATGCCATCGGTGCGATTATGAAATGTAGTCTTCCGCGCGGTCCCGGGGAAGAAAACCGAGGACCTCCCTGGCGTGGTCCATGTCCACCCAGCAATACTTGTTGTTGGAGATGCTGTAAAAGATATCGAAACGAAGATCGTCAGATGCATTGATACAGTCTTCGGTGATCTTCACGACGTCGCGCTGGCTGCACCAGACCGCGGAGAGTTCCGGGCTGGCCGGGCGATCTTCGGCGTTTACCGCCCCGATCCGCAAAGAGATGCACGAGAGCCCGTGTGCGTCCGAGTAGAATCGGCACAGGGACTCACCCCAGACCTTGCTGGCCGAATAAGGTTCCGTGGGCCAGGTTGGGTGTCTGTGCGTGACGATGGGTATGGGATCGGGAACGTCGTCAAACCGGCACTCCTTGATGGCCTTGTAAGGTTCCTCGGACTGATAGCCCCAGTTGGTCATGATGGAACTGGCGTAGATGATCCGCCTGACGCCCGCGAGACGGCAGGCTTCGAAGACGTTATAGGCGCCGATCACGTTGCTGTTCAGTATGTTGTCCCAGCCGGCTTCCGGCCGCGGGTCCGCGGCCATCTGGACCACGGTGTCCATACCGTCAACGGCGTTCTGCATGGCTTGCAAGTCAGCCAGATCCGCAAGGTGGAATTTGTCGTCCGGGATATTGAGCACGCGCCCGTCGGGCGCCCGGTCCGAAGGATAGCGCCTGCGTGCGAGTGCGTAGGTATCGTAAACGTCGGGCGACTGGGCCAGATGCTCGTAAATGGCGCCGGGAATCAGACCGTAGACGCCGGTGACGAGAACCTTTCGGGGGGGCATGTCACCTCCATCGAGGGATGTGTCCGCCATAGGACCTGGACGGATCGATTGTCTGGAATCGCTCAATAAAGCGATACATAATAACGATTTGTAAATATATACCGGGAAAACGGGGAACATCAGGCAGTCCCCGCCTATCCGCGTTGAATGGCGAGTCAAGTTAACGCAAGCGTGTGAATCAGGAAAGTGAAAACGCAACTGCCCGCCTCGCGGATTGGCCTGATGAAGACAGCGTGAACCCTGTGGTTTCGTCCATCACGCCAGGGGAAAACCGGCCGGGCGACACGGCGTGGCGTACGCGATGCCTGCGTATCGGCCGGTGCATTCCGGGAGGGACTGAATTTCGTTGACACAATGCGCCGCGCGTCTGTATTTTACAGGTACGGCTTGCAGGGCGGTGGCTTCCCGCAGCGTTTCGGGTCCCATGCTCCCGATATCCCCGTCAGCCCGCGTTTCCGAGACACTTCCTCCCCCGGTTTTCGCCCCTTATTCTTCTTCCCATCTTGCACGCCGGAGTATACCAGGATAATGAGATACAGGAGAATTGTGCTTAAGTTGAGCGGTGCGGCGGTCGCGGGTGACCGGGAATTCGGTTTCGACCCGGTTGCGCTGGAGTACATTGCGGATGAAATCCTGGCCGTCCACAGGCTGGGCGTCGGCGTGGGTGTCGTTATCGGCGGCGGAAACATCTTCAGAGGGATGCTTGGGGCACAGTGGGGTATCGAAGAGTCCGAAGCCCACAACATCGGAATGCTCGGAACCATCGTCAACAGCCTGATGTTACGCGGCGTGTTGACCGCCCGGAGCGACGCCGAAGTACGGGTGATGACGGCGATTCCCATCAACGCGGTCGCCGAACCCTTCATCCGGCTGCGCGCCATCCATCATATCGAGAAGGGTTATGTCGTTATCTTCGCCGGCGGCATCGGCAACCCCTACGTCACAACGGACTATCCCGGCGTCCAGCGGGCCCTTGAAATCCGGGCCGATGCCATTCTTTTCGCGAAACACAAAACCGCCGGCGTCTATACCGACGACCCGAACAGGAGTTCCGATGCGCGATTGTATCGCAGCGTCGGCTACGACACCGTCGTGCGGGAAAACCTGGGCGCGCTGGACCAGTCCGCGGTCATTCTCGCCCGGGACAACCGGCTTCCCATCCATGTCTTCGATTTTGACAAACGGGGGACCATGCGGCGGATTCTGGAGGGCGAGGACCTGGGCACGGTGATCGCACACGGTTCCGACGACGAGCTCTTGTAGGTACATGCCGCAAGACGTCAATTCGGGAGTTCCGTACAGATGAGAGTATTGATCGTGGGAAAGGGAGGCCGCGAGCACGCGTTTGCGTGGAAGATCTCCCGGAGTCCGAGAGTGAGCCGCATCTTTGCCGCTCCGGGAAACCCGGGAATGGCCAGGCATGCCACGTGCGTGGATATTGGCGTGGACGATCTCGACGGCCTGGTGGATTTCGCACAGCGTGAACGCATCGATCTAACGGTGGTCGGGCCCGAGGACCCGCTTGCAAACGGGCTTGCGGACCGGTTCGAGGCTGTGGGCCTTCGTGTGTTCGGACCCTCGCAGAAAGCGGCCCGGATTGAGGCCGATAAGGATTTCGCGCTCCGCATCATGCACAAATATGGTATTCCCACGGGCCTTTATCGGACGTTTACGGACCCGGGCGACGCGCGTGGGTTCGTGCGGGACTGGGGAGCGCCGGTGGTGTTGAAGGCCGCCGGGCTGGCTGCCGGCAAGGGTGCGCTGGTGTGCCATACGATGGATGAAGCGCTGCGGGCCGTGGACCGGGTGCTCGTGGACCGGGAGTTCGGGGCCGCTGGAGAGAAGCTGGTGTTGATGGAGTATCTGGAGGGTGAGGAAGCGTCGATTACGGGGTTTACCGATGGGGAACACGTGGTGTGCATTGTCCCGTCACAGGACCATAAAACCATCGGCGAGGGCGATACCGGCCCCAATACCGGCGGCATGGGCGCCTACGCACCGGCACCCGTGGTGACGCCGCAGATGCAGAAGGCCATTCTGGAACGCGTGATGCTGCCCACGGTGAAGGCGCTCGCCGCTGAAGGGCGGCCCTACAAGGGGATTCTGTACGGCGGCTTGATCATAACCGAAAGCGGGCCCCGGGTCATCGAATTCAACTGCCGTCTGGGCGACTGCTGCCGCAGCTGAAGACCGATCTTGTAGACATCATGGAGGCCGTGTCCGAAGGCACCCTGAAAGACCTGAAAATCGAACTGGACGACCGGGCCGCGACCTGCGTGGTATTGGCCTCAGGCGGGTATCCGGGGGCGTACGAAACGGGCGCCGCGATTTCGGGGCTGGATGAAGCGGAAGCTATTGGCGACGTGCTGGTGCTTCATGCGGGTACGGCGACGCGGGGAGGAACGACGGTTTCGGACGGCGGACGGGTCCTTGGGGTAACGGCCATCGGTGACACCATACGGGCTTCCGTTAATCGGGCTTACGAGGCGATCGGGAAGATTCAATTCGAAAACGCGTATTTCCGGAGAGACATCGGACACCGCGCGCTGGAGCGTTTGGGGATCTGAGGCGATTCCGTTAAGGTGATTTTGCCGTTTACGCTGTGGCGAGTCGTTCAATCATACCAAAGGAGGAAGAGGATCGTGGTTGGCATAATTATGGGCAGCAAGTCAGATGAACCGATCATGCAGAAAGCAGTCCCGGTTCTGGAAGAACTGGGGATTGCATACGAGATGACCGTATCGTCCGCGCATCGGAATCCCGATCGGACGGGCGAGTACGGGCGCACCGCCGAGGCGCGCGGACTGAAAGTGATTATCGCGGGGGCGGGGCTGGCGGCGGCGCTTCCGGGGGTGATGGCGGCGCACACCACGTTGCCGGTTATCGGCGTGCCGATTGCCTCCGGCGCGCTGAACGGCATCGATTCGCTATACGCGATCGTGCAGATGCCGCCCGGTGTCCCCGTGGGCTGCGTGGGGATCGACAACGCGCGAAACGCCGCCGTGCTGGCCGCGCAGATCGTCGCACAGACGGATCCGGAGGTCAAGGCAAGGCTGGAGGCCTACAAGCAGGCCCTCGCGGCGGGATAATATAGAAACGGGCCGCATTCGAGAAAGGCGCATGCCGAATGGTATGCGCCTCTTGTTATGAAAGCGATCGGGTGTTTGCGTCAGGCTGGGGACGTGAGGCGGGAGGCGTCGGTCAACTCCCGTACGACAGAGCGGGCATCGCCCGTTTTCTTCAGGATATCCACCTGCCGCTGCGCCCAGGTCGGCCTGGACGCCAGGTCCAGAGTCCGTTCCAGGTAGGTTATGCAGTCCAGTTCCGTGGCCGTCGGCTTAAGGTAATCGACAAGGCGCCTGACAAGTTTTCGCGCCGGTTGTAACTGATAGGTGTCGGCGTCGACCAACTCGGCGTCGAGTCCGTATCGGGCCGCGCGCCACTTGTTCTGGCGAATGAGCATGGGGTGGCAGTCGTGCTGGTAGATACCCTGGTCGATGTGGTCGGAGAGGTATTTGACGAGGGACTGCATCAGCGCGACGAGGCCGAGTGTGTCGTGAAAGTTGCCGGGAATATCGCAGATGCGGATCTCGACCGTACCGAATCTGTTGTGGGGGCGAACGTCCCACCAGATTTCCCTTATTGTCTCGATGTAGCCCGTTTCCACAAGGTGATTCACCAGCCAGACGTATTCGCTCCAGTTTCGCATCAGCGGGGGCAGACCGGCGGTGGGCAGGCCGTCCATGATCTTGGACCGCCACGAGCAGACGCCCGTGTCGCGGCCTTCCCAGAACGGGCTGTTGCAGCTCAACGCCAGCAGGAGCGGCATGTAGCGCAATATAAACTCGCAGATCATCACCGCCTTGTCGCCGCTGTCCACGCCCACGTGTACGTGCAGACCGAACGTGACCAGTTGACGAGCCGTGTCCTGAAGCAGGTCGACCAGGCCCGAGTAGCGTTCGTTTGGTGTGATTTCCTGGTCCTGCCATGTTGAAAACGGATGGGTTGCCGACCAGTAGAGCCGCACGCCCTCCCGATCGGCGATGGCCTCCAGCGCACACAGCTTCATCCGGAGGTCGGCCTCGACTTCCGAAAGCGTCATGCAGATATCTGAATTGATTTCCACGTAACACTGCATCAGTTCCGGCTTGATCGTTCCTTCCAGCTGCGGCGGCACGCGGTCCAGAAGCCTCTGGCTGGCGCTGCACAGCGCCATCGTCCGGCTGTCCACCAGTGCCAGTTCGATTTCCACGCCCACCGTGGGTTCCCGGCTGGGACTGAACACCATCCGGCTCATTGATTGGCCTCTCTTCCACGTGCTTTCGGTTCCGACCAGCGTACGACCGCGCGAGCCAGAATCTTCGCGCCGATGCCCAGCGCACGTTCGTCGACGTCGAAATCGGGCGTATGCAGGCCCGTTGCCGTCGCCCCGGGAGGTGAGCATCCCAGGCGAAACAGACTGCCGGGAACGCGGTTTAGATAATGGGCGAAATCATCGCCCCCCATGCTCGGCTCTTCGATGTGCTGGACCCGTTCGGACCCGAGCAGATCGACCGCGCACTGCCGGATCAGATCGGTAAGATCCGGATCGTTAAGGACCGAGGGAGGGCCCGATTTGAACGTCATTTCGATTTCCGTCCGGGAAGCCCGGGCGACGCCCTCCGCGACCTCCCGCACGCGTTCCATGGCCCGGAGGCGCGCATCTCCGTCGAGGCTGCGTACGGTGCCCTTCAGCACCGCACGATCGGGAATCGCATTATACCGTTTTCCCGCGGTTATCGAGCCGAACGTCAGGACCACGGTGTGCCGGGGATCGAGCGACCTCGGCACCGCCACGTAAAAAGCGTTGATCAACTGGGCCGCCGCGGCAATGGGATCCCGGGACTCGTACGGCCTGGCCGCGTGCCCGCCGCTGCCCCGGATGAGGACGTGGACCTCGTCGCAATGCGCCGTAAGGACGCCCGATCGATGCCCGATGGTTCCGGCCGGCCTGGAGGGATCCACATGCAGCGCCAGCATTGCGTCCACGCCTTCAAGCACGCCTGCCTCGATCATCTCCAGCGCGCCTTGGTTGGTCTCTTCCGCGGGCTGAAAAACAGCCCGCCAGGCAACGGGCCAGGGCAGTATTCCGGATTTTCCGGCGGCGGCCAGCCCCAGGGCGGCCCCGAGCACGGCCGCCGCATGGGCATCGTGGCCGCAGGCGTGCATCACCCCGCGCACGCTGCTGCGGTAGGCTACGGATTTGGCGTCCTGGATGGGCAGCGCGTCGAGGTCGGCCCTTATGGCGATTCTGGGCCCGGAACCGCTTCCGGCGGATTCGGCGATAACCCCCCGGCCGGCGGCCCCGGTGCGGACACTGAAGCCGTTCGACGCCAACAGTTCTTCCAGGTACCGGGTGGTCTCCGTTTCCTCGCCGCTTACCTCGGGATGCGCATGGAGATGCCGCCGGGTCCGCACCATGCGGTCCTGAAATGCATCGACGGTCCGGTCGAGTTCACGGATCCATTCGTTCTGATCTGGCAATGACGATGTGTTCATGAAGAAAGTGACTGAGAAGAATATCGAAAAGGCGTTGGGCCTGATCGCCAAAGTACATCCGTGATTGCGTGCGTCGCGTTCGCGCTACGGGGCCTGTGCCTTGTGCCCGAACAGGACCGCGGAAATGATGAAGGGACAGGCTTCGCGCCTGCCCCGTTTTCCTTTAGCAGCCCTGATGGACTTTTTCAACGGACTGCTAAGCGTGAGACGTCATACACGCCGTCCGCTCCCGGGCGAATTGACACGGTTTCCCGGCGCCGGATCCGATCGCCGATGCAGGCGACCGGGGAGCGCGCTTCCTGTTCCCGATTCGCGGGGATGCTAACCCGCGACCTCTTTGGCGATGGCCACGCACCTGGCGGCGAAGGTGTCGTAGGCGGCGCGGAACTCGTCGCTTGTTTTCTGCACGGAGCCGAAATCCGGCCAGTCGCGGGGTTCCAGGCCCAGGGTCTGCCAGCCGGCGACGTCGATGCCCACCACGTTCTCCAGGAATTCTTTGAGGGAGGGCGTCAGGTCGTACCCGCGACAGAAGTCCGGAAGTTCGCGCAGGCGCTGGTCCACGCCGGGTTCGTAGGTGTCCAGTACCGCGTCCCTGAAGGCTTCGAGGTTGAACCCCTCGGCTTCGGAAGCCATCTGAACGGCTCTCGCGTGGTTCGGAAACTCGGTGTTGCACATGTTGGGCGCGCCCAGCGTGTGGAAGGAGTCTTCGGGAATGCGCTTGGAGGCCGGCAGCACGTCCATGGAATCCACGATCCACCGCGCCTGATCGTCCGAAACGCCGTACGTCTTTCGAAGATGGGCGACCCATTTCGGCCGGTTTTCGGGGCTGAAGAAGACCCGGTAGACGCGGCGGGCCACCAGCGTGCCTGCTTTTTTCAGGTCTTCTTCCAGGAGCAGGATGGCGTCAACGGACTGGCCCGCGGCTTCGGCGGCCTCCAGGACGATCGGGTGGTCCAGGGACTTGAGATGCGCGTACGCGCAGACTGCCCGGGCCCTGTCGGCCAGAGATCCGTCGGCCGAATCTTCCGCGCCCAGGTCGGCGGCCAGGGCGCCAAGGAGTTCGCTCGCCCTGCCGTCACCGGCCCTTGCCGCGGCGGCGAGAAAGATCTTCTCGGCTTCGACTTCCCGGAGGTGACTCACGAACCGTCCGCCCATGTTGGTTTCGTAAGTGCGCACGACCTGTTCGCCCGCCCTCGCGGCGCGGGCCTTGCCCTCGAACGCGTCCAGTATCAGCTGGACTTCCTGGGCAACGGTATAGACCACGGTGTTATTGGAGCCGATTGCATTGCTGTTGAGCGTTGTGGTGATCTTGCGCGCGGCCTCGTGGCTGGCGGCGACCTTGAAGACGATGTTCGGATTGACCCGGCCGGAGCGGTCTCCCAGGCCCAGGAGGCGGTCGTATCCCTCGAGGAAGTCGGCGGCCAGCCGGTATGCATTTCGCGCATCTTCAATACTCTCATCCGCCCGGTCGGCGATGTTGGGATTCAACTGGAAGCTGACCATGTAGTCCTTGAGGTCCGTGTGCACCGCGAGCGGCCGGAAGATGGACAGGTTGGGCCAGAGGGCGATCAGGGTGGCGGCCATGGCGATGTCATCCGCGTTCCCCTCCGGGTCTCGCTTCCATTCGTCGTGTGTTTCGATTTCGCATTTGAGTTGTTCGGCAAGTGAACCGTCTTCGTCGAAGGCCTTGGCCGCCAGTACGGGGTTGGTTGATACCTGGCAGAATCCATAGTGCCGCAGGTATTCGAGGCCGCGCGCAAAGTCGTTGCCGAATTTGCAGTAGTCTTCGCCGACCATCCTCCAGTAGACGCCGCCGCGCATCTGACGTCTGAGCAGCGTCAGAAACGAACGGCCGGGGCTTGCATTATTCAGGTCCGCCTCGATGCGTTCGGCCAACAGGCCCGGGAGACTGTCGCTCAGATTGACAGACTTCATATCGGCCAGGAATTCAGCCACCACGTCCGCCATGACGGCCCCTTCGAGATCGTCGATGACCGTCAGTACCTGATCGAGCGCAGGGTCGGATTCGTTTGCGCCATAACCCACGATTTCCGCGTCTCGACCGACGAAGTTCATACCGAGCCGGATCAGCGTCCGGCACACCTCCGCGGCCGGGCAATCCGCGTTCTGTACAGCCGAAAGGAGTTCTTCCACGCGGCCGGCCAGGGCGCCGGGCTGCGGGTCGATGAGAACCTGGTCCGCTGCAGCGAGCGTTTGTCCGTTTCCGATCGCTTCCACGACAGCGGAGATGTCGATTGCCATTCTGGGGCCTCCCTTCACATCGTACCGGACTTGAAACGCTGCTGCACACCGCCCGCCGGCTGAGGCGCCGGCGACCTGTGTTTCGCATTCCGCCGGACAGGATTCATTCGATGCCCAGCACGTCTTTCATGGTAAACATTCCCGCGGGCGAGTTCACAACATAGCGGATCGCCTGAATTACCCCCACGGCGTAAGAATCCCGGCTCTGGGCACGGTGCGCCAGCTGGAAGACTTCACCGGTGCCGCCAAAGATCACCGTATGCTCCCCGGCCAGGTCTCCGGCGCGAATTGCGTGGATACCGATTTCATCCCCGGTGCGCGCGCCCACCTCCCCGTGGCGGCCGTAGAGGGCCACGTCGTCAAGGTTTCGGCCCAGACCCGTTGCCGCGGCATTCGCAAGCGCGAGGGCGGTGCCGCTTGGCGCGTCGGTCTTGAAGTGGTGGTGGGCCTCGACAATTTCCACGTCGTACCCGCTGCCCATCATGCGTGCGGCGTCTTCGACCAGCCTGGTCAGTACGGTCACGCCAATGCTGAAGCTGGGGGCAAAGACGCAGGCGACGCCCTTAAGCGCCGTTTCGAATTCGTCAAGTTGCCGTGCCGACATGCCCGTGGTGCCCACGACCATCGGCCTGCCCGCTTTCCCGGCGATACGTGCGGCGTCCAGCGTCCCGTCCGGGGGCGCTGTGAAGGCGACGACCACGTCCGCGGTCTCGATGACGGATTCCAGGTTGTCGGCAACGGGACGGCCCATGTGCTCCGTACCCAGGATCTCGCCGATATCTCTCCCGATGGCCGGGTTGCCGGGCGCTTCCACGCCGCCGGCAATGCTCAGTTCACCAGATTCCATAGCCAGGTGGGCGATGCGGCCGCACATGCGGCCCGCGATGCCGCAGATAACCAGGTTTGTCATATGAATTCTCCGCCGGAATTGCCTGGTTGGGAGAGACGCAATCGATTCACCGGGCTTTTGGACACCGTGGACAGGCGTCCTGCGGTGCTCTATGCGCTCAGCCGTTCCTCGAGGGCGTTGAGTTCGGTCAGCAGTTCCCCGGGTAGCCGACTTCCTCGCGGATATCGGGCAGTTCGGCGCGCCAGGCGTCCGGGTCCACGGAAAGCAGCGTTTCAACGTCGGCTTCCGGTATGTCCAGGCCGTTCAGATCGAGGGCATCGGGGGTGGGCACATAGCCGATCGGGGTTTCAATCGCGTCGGCGTCGCCGTCGATCCGCTCGCAAATCCACTTGAGTACGCGGCTGTTCTCGCCGAATCCGGGCCAGAGCCAGTTCCCCTCCGGGTCTTTGCGAAACCAGTTCACATAGAAGATTCTTGGCGCCCTGTCGCCGAGTTTGACGCCCATTGAGAACCAGTGCCTGAAATAGTCGCCCATATTATAGCCGCAGAAGGGAAGCATCGCAAAGGGATCTCTTCGCAGCTTGCCCACGGCCCCGGCGGCGGCGGCCGTGGTTTCGGACGCCATGATGGAGCCCAGGAAGACACCATGCCGCCAGTTCAACGCTTCGAACACAAGAGGAACGACGGTTGAGCGTCGTCCGCCGAATATGAACGCGGACATGGGCACCCCGTCCGGATTTTCCCATTCCGGATCGATGACGGGGCACTGGGCGGCGGGGGCGGTGTACCTGGCGTTCGGATTGGACGCGTTGCCATCCGACTCGGGCGTCCAGGTGCGCCCGAGCCAGTCTTCCGCCCGGGCCGGCGGGTCGTCCGTCATTTCTTCCCACCAGACGTCGCCTTCCCGGGTGAGCGCCGTGTTGGTGAAGAGGCTGTTTTTTTCGAGGGCCGCCATGGCGTGGCCGTTGGATTTCAGACTGGTGCCCGGCGCCACGCCGAAGAATCCGGATTCGGGGTTGATGGCCCGGAGCGTGCCGTCCGGACCCTGGCGCATCCATGCGATGTCGTCGCCAACGCAATGAGCCTGCCAGCCCGGAACCGTTGGCTGCAGCATGGCCAGGTTCGTTTTTCCGCACGCGGAAGGAAAAGCGGCGCCGATGTAATGTTTCCTGTTACCGGGCGACGTGAGACCCAGGATGAGCATATGCTCGGCCATCCATCCTTCGTCCCGCGCCATTGTCGACGCGATGCGAAGGGCGAAACACTTCTTGCCGAGCAGCGCATTGCCGCCGTAGCCCGACCCGTAGGACCAGATGGAGGGCTCGTCGGGAAAGTGTACGATGTATTTCTGTTCCGCGTCGCAGGGCCACGAGACGTCTTTCTGTCCCGGCTCGAGCGGTGCGCCCACCGAATGCAGGCACGGCAGGAAGTCACCGTCTCCCAGGGCGTCCAGCACGGCGTCGCCCGTTCGGGTCATGATGTGCATGCTGCACACGACATATGGCGAGTCCGAAATCTCCACGCCGATCCTGGACGTCGGCGAACCGACGGGGCCCATGGAAAACGGGATGACGTACATTGTCCGCCCGCGCATGGAACCGGAGAACAGACCCTTCAGAACACCCTTCATCTCGACCGGCTCGCACCAGTTGTTGGTGGGGCCCACGTCCTCTTCGTCAGATGTACAGATGTACGTGCGGTCTTCCACGCGAGCGACGTCGCCCGCGTCCGAGCGGGCGAGAAAGCTGTTGGGGCGAAGGTCCGGATTCAGGCGGGTAAAGGTCCCGGCACGGCACAGCAGGTCGGCAAGCCGGTCGTACTCGTCGCTTGAACCGTTGCACCAGTAGACGTCTTCAGGTTGGCATAGTTTCGCCGCTTCGTTGACCCAGTCCAGTAGTTTGCGGTTTGTGGTTCTTGTGTTTCTCATTCGACTCCTTCCGGGATTAATCCACGTACGCCAGATCTTCGATAACGGAGGCGTCCGCGATTCGACTTGAGATGTCCACGTTAAAGAATTGTTCGATGGGCGCGAACAATTCCGGGTTATTGCGCTGTACCGTTTGCGCGATTTCAAGCACCTGTTTCAAACCGCCCCGGTTCATTCGACCCAGCGGTCGCCGGCATGGGCCGGCAGGCATGCCCAGTATATTCATCAATGTCTTTATGGGCAGGGGGTTACGGGCCTTGACCTGTGTGGTCCCATAGGGCGTTTCTTCGTCCGACAGGACCGTGACCATGCCGAAAAGAGGTTCGAGCGCATCCGCCAGACGATCTGCTTCAGGCATATCGCCGTTGAGAATCGCTTGCGTGAATCGCTGTATGGGACCCGGAACCACGTTGGACATGACGGAAATAACGCCGGCTGCGCCAATGCGGGCGTCGGTCATCATGGCGTACGTGACGTCGTCGTCTCCGGAGAGTATGTAAAAATCGTCCCCGCAGACTTCACGCGTCCTTGCCATATTTTCCAGATCGCCCGTGGCTTCCTTGACGGTGTTGACGTTTCCGTAATCGCGGTGCAGGATGGCCAGGTCTTCCGGGAGCAGTTTCGTTCCCGAGCGGCCGGGAATGACATAGGAAACCATCTGGATTTGCGGAAAGGCTTCGGCGACGGGCGCGACGTATTCCCGGCGGATTTCAAGCGAACTGGGGCCGTTGTAATATGGATCTACCAGAAGGGCCGTATCCGCACCGGCGTGTGCGGCGTGTTCGGTTGCGCGCAGGGTCTCCTCGGTGGAATTACCGCCCGTGCCGGCGATAGCCCGGCATTCCCCCCGGGCCAGCGTGCAGACCCGTTCCGTGACGCTGTTGTGTTCTCCGCTGTTGAGGGTTGGACTCTCGCCCGTGGTGCCAACTGCGAGAACACCGCTTACTCCCTGTGAAACCTGGAATTGGACGAGTTTTTCCAGTCCGGGTTCATCCACGGCTCGGGCAGGATCCAGGGGTGTGATGAGGGCCGTGTAACATCCGCTGAATAACATGGGTTCACCTCCGGTTTGAGAAAGTGTGAACCGGATTGCCCGTCGGGATTTAGCAAAAAAAACAGCCGGTTCCCGAATGGGGATGGAGGCAAGGCCGGCCGTGCAAGTTCCAGCATGGATGGCGCAAGAGAGCACTCCACGGAATGTTCCGTGACAGTCCAGCGGATCTTATCCGGGTGGACCAGCCCCTATCCGCGGCGGAGCAGATTCAGGACTTCGGCAGGCTTTCCCTTTCGCCGATGTGTAGATAACGCCTCGCGTCCACCGGGTACTCTTGAAAACCTGCGCCTCTACCCTTGCCTTTCTGAACGAAACAAATTAGACAAAGGGGTGGCCTGTGTCAAGTGGAAAGATGGAATCTGCGGTTTCACGAGGGCAGGCCTCGGGTGACGTGGAACCCCGGAAAGCGGGAAATATGCAATCAGACGCCATGTTTTGCTTTGGTTTACACCGTTCGTATCCTATATTCCGTGGTCCGTTTTTCGGCGTTCCGTCACGTGGGAACGGGCTCTTCAATCCGCATTTTCCATGGAAGGGTGATTATGCATTCCCTTGAACCGCAGCGACACACATTGAAGAACGGGATTGAAGTCGTCGCCGAGTCCATGCCCGGCGCCCAATCCGTTGTGGTTGCGTTCCGGTTCGGCTTCGGGGCGCGGGACGATCCTGCCGATCGCCTCGGGTTGGCCTGTGTTGCGGAAGAGACGCTTCTCAAGGGAACGCCGAATCGCGACGCGCGCTCGATTTACGACGCATTCGATTCCCTGGGCGCACGACGCGGCTCAGCAACGGCCGTCGAGTTCACGGAGTTCCAGACCCAGATCCTGCCCAGGCATTTTCCGAAGGGCTTGCGACTCTACGCCGAGGTGTTTCGCGGCGCATCCTTTCCCGACCAGCATGTTGCCGTGGCGAAAACACTTGCGCTGGAAGAACTCAAGCGTCTCGAAGACAATCCGACCCACCAGGTTCTCTATATGACCTATCAGGCCGGGTTGGGGGATCCGATGGGGCGCAATCCGCTGGGAGAGGACCAGACGATTGCAGCGATCGGACCGGCCGACGTTCGCGAGTTCTGGCGGCGGTTCTGCAGCCCGCAGCGTCTTCTGATCTCAATGGCCGGCGGCCTTGGGACGGAAACAATGTTCCGTGCGGTGGACGAGGCGTTCGGCAGCTGGGAGAGGTCCGGACCGCCGCCCCGGGATCCACTGCCGATTTCCGTGGCGGACCGGACGGTACATCATACCAAACAGTCCGAACAGGCACATATTTGTCTGCTCTTCAGCGCCGCACCACGGGGACACGCGCTCTATTACCCGACCCAACTCGCGGTTGCGGTACTATCCGGAAGCGGGTCCAGCAGGCTGTTCACCGAGGTCAGGGAGAAGCGGGGGCTGGCGTACAGCGTCTCAGCCTCCTATCGGGCCCGCAGGGGCGGCGGTCTGATTGCGCTGTATGCCGGTACCACGGCTGACCGTGCCGACGAAACCCTTTCCGTGTGCCGGCGGGAGGTGGGGCGAGTCGCGGAGGATGTGACGCAGGCGGAACTCGACAGGGCAAAGACCGTCCTGAAGGGACAGTTGTTCACAACCGGTGATTTGCCGGAGGGTCGGGTGGGCAGTATGATGGACGGACTGTTCATCGATGGGCGTCCGCGTTCCATACAGCAGCTTGCGGCCGGGATAGACGGCGTGACATTGGACCTGATACCAGCCAGCCTTGAAGCTTTTCCGCCGTCCCCGTCGACGATCGTGACCCTGGGACCCAGGCCTCTGGAAGCATAACGGCGCTGGAGCAGTTTCACAGGAGATTCGCATGCAGTCACCGTTTTCCACGCATACGCTGGACAATGGGCTTCAACTGGTTTTCGAGTCGATTCCCAGGATCAACTCCGCGGCGCTCGGATTCTATGTGCACACCGGCTCACGCGACGAGCCGGCGGAACTTGCCGGCGTGTCACACTTCCTCGAGCATATGTGTTTCAAGGGCACGGCCAACCGTGACTGGC
The DNA here is from genome assembly GCA_021295655.1 of Candidatus Latescibacterota bacterium. Classification (GTDB taxonomy): domain Bacteria; phylum Latescibacterota; class UBA2968; order UBA2968; genus JAAXHE01. Next base: position 9,119 of record JAGWBX010000068.1, on the reverse strand, counting down.
GCCAACTGAGTCTCGACGTGGACGACCTCGGCGCGATGTGGAACGCGTATACGTGGTGGGAGGGCACGGCTTATTTTCACTGGGTGCAGAGCGAACGGGCGGGAAGTTCAGCCGAGATTCTTGCGGACATGATGCGGTCCACGCTTCCGCAAGACCAGTTCGATATGGAGAAGAAGGTCATCCTGGAAGAGATCGCGATGTATCGTGACCGGCCGGATGCGCTGATTATCGACGAACTGATTCAGGAGGCATTCGCGGGGCATCCGCTCGGCCAGAGCGTACTGGGAACCGAAGACACGATCGGATCCGTCTCCCGGGAGCAGATGGCGGATTATTTCAATAAGCGATATGCACCGGACAATATGACGCTCGTCATCACCGGCAGATTCGATCGGGACTCAATGATTCGCGCGGCTGAAACGCATTGCGGCGGATGGGAACCGCGAAAGGCGATTCGACAGCAGGTGAAGCCTGCGTTCCACCCGGCCACACGCGTGCTGGAGCGCCCGAACGTGGTCCGCGAGCATATCGCCATGGCGTTTCCCGCGCCATGCGACTCGGATGACTGGGCGACGACCGCGGACCTGCTCGCCCACTACCTTGGCGCCGCCAGCAACAGCCGGCTGTTCTGGTCGGTAGTCCAGACGGGGCTGGCTGACGAGGCTTCGGCCGATTTCTACGGTTTCAGCGATACCGGTCTGTTCTACGTGTATGTCTCCGTCGATCCGCAAAACGTTCCGCAGGTGCTGGAGATTGTCCGGAGAGAAATCGACGGTCTGAAGGGGGGCGTGGACGAAGAAGCCCTCGCAAGGTCCAGGACCAGACAGGCGACAGCGCTCGTGGTCGGCGGCGAACACGGGCTACGGCGCTTCTCACAGATCGTGGGAAGCCTGAGTACGGATACGCCGTTGAAAACGCTGGAAGAGGAGTTGGCCGAGATCGACGCCGTGACTCCGGAACGAGTCGCCGAATACCTGGAGCGTTACCCTCTCGATCGCGACCCGGCGTTGGTGGCGCTTGGGCCGCTGACGTCCATCTGACTGGCGGAGTTGAGGTTGGGCGCCGCCCATCCGGTGGCAGTGGCGTGCCCCCGGCAGGTCTGTGTCTGTGCCGGCGGAGAAGCCGGCTTCCGAGGCCCCGTGTCTGGATGCCAGGTCCGGCCGCTCAGGCGTAGCAGGCGAGGACGTCGTCCAGGGATCGGGTGGGTTCGAAAAAGGAAAGCACGCGCAGCAATACGGCATCTACTATGGCGTCGGGGCAGGAAGCGCCGGACGTCAGCGCCACGATCAGGGGACGTTTGTCCGGCAGCCAGTCCGTCGTAAGGGCGGCTTTTTTTGTTTCCAGGCTGAAGTGGCGGATGAGGGATTCCGAACGGATTTCATCCGCGCCCTTGATGAAATAGGTGGGCATCTGCTCGAGACAGAGTTCGACAATGTGAGACGTGTTGGACGAGTTGTACCCACCCACGACGAGCGCCAGGTCCGCATCCTGCTCGATGAGGACATACGTCGCGTTCTGGTTTTCATTGGTTGCGTAGCACAGCGTATCCGAGGTGTCGGCGTAGTGTTTCCGGATGTTTTCCTCACCGTAACGGTCCGCCAGTGCGTCCCGAAGGACCTTTGCGATGTGCCGCGTTTCGGTAGCCAGCATGGTCGTCTGATTGACGATTCCGATGCGATGGAGGTGTCGGTCCGGGTCGAAGCCTTCCGAGCACTTGTGGGCAAAGCGTTCGTAAAAGATCCGGCGTTCCGCCTTGCCCCTGATGACGTCTGCAAGTAAGTGCGCCTCTTCCATGTCCAGCACGACGACAGTAGGCGCGTTTCGTACGCTATGAGAGAAAGTGGCGCGTGTCTCCTGGTGGGTATCGTTGCCGTGTACGACCACGGTGAATCCCGACTCACCCAGTTTGGCGCTTCGGTTCCAGACACGTTCCACAAAGGGGCAGGTTGTGTTGTAGGTGTAGGCATCAATGCCGCGAGACGCAAGGGCTTCCTGGATTTCAACCGTGGTACCGAACGCGGGAACCACGACGATATCTTCCGGTGCGAGGTAATTCCACGGGATGAGCTGCATTCCGTACGGGTCGAATATAAACTCCACGCCCCTGTCCTTCAGGTCGTTGTTGACATTGGGGTTGTGGATCATTTCGTTCAGGAAATAGATGCGCCGGGCCGGGTGTTCCTCACGCGTCCGGTATGCGATTTCGATGGCATTTTCCACCCCGAAACAGAACCCGAAATGACGGGCCAGCAGAAACCGGACCGGGCCGAAATCGAGCACCGAGGGCGAAAGATCCCGTTTGCGCATGTCCTGCATCTGCCTGTATGCCTTCACGCGCGAAATAACGGGACTCTTGTAGAATTCAGGTATGTCGAATTTGCGTGCCATGGTTGGTGAGAAGTTCTGTTAAAATTCGCTGGAAACTTATCCTTGATTCGGAATTCTTCGGGGAAGTAAAACCACATCTATGCAAGTGGATAAAGGCAATTTGACGGCTGATTACCAGGATACACCAGGTCACTGTACGTGAACTGAAAAAACGTCCTTTTTGACGACCGCTGCGCCCCGTTTCAGGGGTTCTCATCGTGTCACTGAGTTGTTTTTTTCAATTGGGATTAATCGCCGTGGCCGATGCTTTTCACTCCTGTCCGGTGCTTCCGAACCCGCCCCGGTCGGGTGCGCCGAGGTGTTCGGTTTCATCCCAGTCCGCCTGGACGATGCGGACGAATATCCCCTGCGCGAGCCGTTCACGGCGCCGGACGTTCACCGGACCGTCAGTAAAGTTGTAAACCTGGATGTGAATCTCATCATTGGGTCCGCGGTAGTCCTGATCGACAATACCTACGCCGTTCGGTACCGTGAGGCCCTTTTTGTGCGGCAGGCTGCTTCGGGCGGCAAGCAGGAGCATGTATCCCGGAGGAACGGCAACGATGAGATTGGCCGGGACAAGACGGATTTCGCCCGGTGGGACGACGACGTCCTTCCTGCACAGCAGATCGAACCCGACCGAGCCCGGTGTCTGATGGCGCGGCAGAGGGAGCGACGGGTCCACTCTTCTGATCCGGATTCTCTTTGCGTGTTCGCCCAGCGTCGCGCTTCCTTTCGGGGCAGGTTTATCGATGAGACCATATTAACCATCGGCTCGATTTCTGTCAACAGTTTTCCTGAAATTGTCGCGGAAATCCGTCGATACGGTCTGCCGTTATGGCTTGACTTTCCCGTACCCCCGTGCAATCATAGACGGCGTTTATCAGCTTCGGTTTGAAGCAGAAAGAAGGCACAACCCCAACGTTCAAAGTCAGGCAGGAGGCGTTCCGATGGCGGCGGCCCGGCCGATGAGGTCGGCAGGAGGTTGGCATATGACTCATACGGGCGGTACGGGTCTCCGCAATATGCAGTGTCGCCGACGTTGAGACGCATTCCGAAGGGTGGATGAGTGATGGAAGGTCGTTTCGAGCGATTGATACGTCATCTGCTGCCGCTTCCGCATGAAATCACGTTCGAGGGGGAGGTTGAATGCCGCCCCGAGGCGGTTTCGGTAGCGGTGAGACCGGGAGCGGAACCGGCCGAGAAAAATGCGGCAGCGATGCTGGAAGCGCTTTGTTCCGCCTGGGCAAGCGACATACCCGCCGCCGGTGATTTTGATATCGCAATCGGGCTGGTGGATCGCGGCCCGGATGCCGACAGGCTGAGAAGATTGCCGAATTGCGAACAGGCATATACCATCCGTCCGGAACGGCGGCGCCTGGTGCTGGCCGCGCTGTCCGGACGCGGGATCACGTATGCGGCCCGGACCCTTCGGCAGCTCCTTGAACCGGGTTTGTCACCCGGCAGCATCCGAATTCCGCTTGTCTCCGTGACCGATTGGCCGGATCTGGACGAACGGGGCATGTGGAACTTCCCCTCCCCGGAAGAATGGATCCCATGGATGGCATCGATGAAGTTGAACTACGGCAAGATGAACTCCACGGAACTGTCGCCGGTGGTGCGGGGGAAACCCGGCCGCGCCCGGATCGATCGTGCGCTCCTGGAAAAGGCGCGTCTGCTCGGATTCAACTATGTGCCGCTCATCACCCACCTGAATTTTCTCCATGATTATGGCCTGTACCGCGCCTATCCCGAACTCGCCGGAAAGGGTGACGGTGCGCTGGCCGGGCGGTATTTCGCCCACAAGGAAGGCAATCAGCATCGGGCGCCGTGCGCGTCAAATCCCCTGCTGGTGGATATTCTGGAAGCGTGGATGGCGGATATCGCCTCCCAGGGCGCATCCGAGGTGGGCTGCTGGCTGACCGAGCGACCCGCCCAGTGCGAGTGTGACGACTGCACGGCCGTCGGGCAGTTTGTGCTCGAAGCCCGGGCGTTTGTGACCGCCTGGATGCGGATTCGCCCGCGGTTTCCCGACTTCGACCTTCGTATTTTTCTGTCCACGACGACGTCGGAACGGGATTACCGGGTCCTGGCGGAGTTGCCTCCCGAGGTGAAAGTCGGGCGCGCGTGCGCTACCGAAATGGAACGCGTACTGCACCTGCCCAGAGACCTGACGGCCAATCCCCTTCTGGACTACCACGCTTCGCAGGGTCGATGGATCGCGAGCTACGACGTGCCGATCAACGCAAACGGGCGGGTGGAAACCCCCGAATTCAAGGTGCCGCAGTCCTCACCTCACCGGATCCGGGACTATGTGGGCCATCTGATTCGACGGCAATACAGTGGAGCCTTCGGAATGATGGCGTGGGCGACCAGGGGCAGGGAGACGTGCGGATACAACGTCGCGGCCCTGTCGGAGTATTCCTGGAACCTGAACGGACGCAGCGAGCGGGAGTTCGCCATCGCGTGGGCTACGAGGAAAGGGTACGCCGACGTCGAGGCGTTCGCGGACTGGTCGGAACTGACGGGGCCGGTTGCATTCGATGTCTACGATTCCGATTTTCCGGTCTGTTATTCGTGGGGGAAGGCAGTTGAGATGATTCGGCGGAAACAGCGTCCGTATCTTGGCGAGGGCATGTTCAGGTATTACGATAATGAAGCCTCCTTCGAGGAAAAGATCGACGCGTGCCGCCAGGCAATTCAGATCGCTTCCGGAATCGAGAGCCCCGAATGCGTCAATGAGACTCGCGTCGTCATGACCTACGTGGACCTTGCACGGCGCATTTATCACGTTGCGGAAACGGTGGCGACGTGCGACCTTGCCGACCCCGACGTTCAGACGGAGCTTAAATCGGCGCTCGAGTCGCTCGAGGCCGCCGGTGAGGCGAACATCGCCGCGATCCGGCACTGGCGGGAGGCGCTTGGGCCCGAGCCGTGGCATTATCGGGTCCACGACGCGATTCAAGGCACGGAGGCAACCGTTCGCGAGATCGCACGGTTCCTGCGCGAGCGATATATCAACTAAACGGACGCAGACAACACGATTCGGGGTACGTCGATGCCGATCATTTCACATCTCACTCTCAGACAGTGCGGATACGCGATATTCAAGGCCGCGGGACTGCCGGAGGATCAGGCGCGGATCGTAACGGACCATCTTGTGGATGCGAACCTGGTGGGACACGATTCCCACGGGATCATGCGCATGCCCGGCTATGCCCGCGGCGTCAGGGAGGGTACGATCAAGCCTGCCGGAGGCCACAAGGTCGTCCGGGAGACGCCTGTTTCAATGACGATAGACGCGGGGGGCGGGATTGGCATCGTCGTGGCGAGTCTTGCGATGCGTATGGCGGTCGACCGGGCCCTCGAGCACACAATCGGGGCGGTGGCTGTCCATCGTTCAGGCCATATCGGCCGGCTGGGCGATTTCCCCTCGATCGCTGCAAAGCGGGACTGTATCGGCATATTAATGCTGAACGGAGGCGGGCGTTTTGCGGCGCCGTTCGGCGGTACGGGCAGGCGGCTGCCTCCCAACCCGATTGCAATCGGCGTCCCCACGGGCGACGGGCTTCCGATGACGCTCGATATTACGACCAGCGTCGCGGCCGGCGGCAAGGTCGACATGTGCCGTGTGCGGAAACAGGCATTGCCCGAGGGCTGGATGGTGGACCGGGACGGAAATGCTGTGACCGACCCCGAGGAATTCTATGCCGGAAACGCGGCAATGCTGCCTCTTGGCGGTGCTGCCGGCCACAAGGGATACGGCCTGGCGATGATGATCGACGCCATCGCGGGCGGTCTTTCCTGGGCCGGGTGCAGCACGGAAGCACCCACGCGGGGAGGGAGCGGATATCTGGCTCTTGCGATCAAGATCGAGAGTTTCGCCAACGTGGACGACTTCACGTCGGAAGTGCGGAAACTGATCGACTGGGTGAAAACGTCGCCGAAGATGCCGGGCGTGGAACGGATCTACGTACCGGGTGAGATTGAGACCGAGACCCGAAAGAGGCGGGAGTTGGAGGGCGTGTCCCTGGAGGAGGCGACGTGGTCGGAAATCCGTTCCGTGGCCGAAGAACTTGGCGTGGCGGTATCGGAATCGGGCGCCGTGGCATAAATAAAACGATGGAGATTCCATATGTCTGATCGGCCGGATTCGGTCGTCAATTTCTGTAAAACGGTGTTGCCGCTGCTGCACGCGGGAACGGACGGCAAACGGGTTCTGGAGGATGTGCGCGCCGTAGTGGCAACGGACCGATGGAATTCGTTCGACCGGTTCAGAGAAACCACCCGATATCTGGTGAACCGATTCGAGGAATCAGGCGCGACGGCCCAGGTGCATACCATGCGCACGGGCGGGTCCATCGGATCGGGGCGATGGATCATCCATAAAGCCGCGGACGTGCGCTCGGCGACGATGGATGTGATTCGTCCGGTAAAGAAGCGTATACTGGATTACAAAGAGAATCCCTGGCACGTGATTCAGTGGAGCGACGCCACGCCGCCGGGAGGGATGGAAAACGAACTGGTTGTCGTGGATTCAAAGGAGGCCCTGAGTCGAGTCCCCCGGGGCGGGCTGGGCGGAAAGGTGGTGCTCACGCGAATGGACCCGCGCGGAATGTTGCGGTCTTTCGCGGAAGCCGGCGCGGCGGCAGTGGTTACGGATCATCCGGTACCGAATCTGCCCAACGCGACCGCCTGGACGAAATTCGGGTGGGGCGGCGTGCCGATCCAGGACGCGGCTGTGCAGATGGTGGGCCTGGTGCTGTCGGAAAACCAGGGCAAACGGCTTCGCCGGCTGCTTTGCAGGCACGGCTCACTGACGGTACGGACAGACGTGGATATTCGGCATTTTGCCGGTACTCACGATCAGGTGAGCGGGGTTGTAACGGGAGCGGCGGACCCTCAGGATGAAGTATGGGCACTTGCGCACAGCGCGGAGCCGGGTGCGATCGACAACGCTTCCGGCGTGGCGTTGTGCCTGGAGATCGCACGCGTGCTCGAGGCGCTGATCGCAGCCGGCAAGCTGGAACGGCCCCGGCGCACGATCCGCCTGATGTGTGCCTACGAGTGTCACGGGTTTTTCAAGTACCTGGAGGACACGCAGCGTCTGCAGACCCCTCTCGCGGGGGTCGTGATCGATTCGGTGGGAAGCAAACCGTCTGTTTGCGGCGGCCGGATTGAATGGCATGCCACGATTCCGATGTCGGCCGGTTTCGTGGACCGGTTGGGCGAGACGATTCTGTCCGAAACGCTCCGCCTGCAAAATCCCGGTTACCGCCTGTCTATGGAGCCGTTTCAACCCACTTCGGATACGCTGATCGGCGATCCGAGGTATGGGTTTCCGTGTCCCTGGCTCACCACCCATCACCACAAGCCCGGGCGGGGATTCGACGCCTACCATTCGTCCGCAGACACGCCGGGTCTGTTGAGTACAAGGGGGCTGGCCGCATGCGCGACGGCCATGGCGGGTTATCTCTACTGGCTGGCGGACGCGGGTACCGAGGAGATTGTCCACGTTGCCGCCGGGGAAACCGCACGTACGGTCGGGCGTTTGAGAACGGGAAGCCCGACGGTTGACCAGGTCGAATACGAATGCGAGCAGCACAGGGTCATCCTGGAGCAACTTGAACGCTGGATGTGGGGCGGGAAACGGTCGGACGTCCTGGCGCGGTTCGCCTGCCACGAGCGGGAGGTGCGGGAAACCGCCCGGACCGTGTCAATGGGCAGGAGAAGAACGCGCCGCAAACGCGTTGAAGGCGGGGACCGGATACCGAGGCGCACCCGTGTGCTGTCCCCCATCGGTGAGAATACGCCGCCGGAGATCGCCAGGCGGATCAGCGGGACAGGGCTCTCGCCCTGGGCGCTGTTCTGGGCGGACGGCAACCGGACGCTCCACGAGATTTCGCAGGCCGTAGCGTGCGAGACCGGGAACGCGGTCAAGACGGAGCGCACAATCGAATACTTCGAAGCCCACGCTGAACTGGGATATGTAGAGCTTGTCGAGGCATCGCAACGGGTGACGCGCGAGGGCCTTGTGAAGGACCTCGGCGCGCTGGGCCTCGTCCGGGGCATGGACGTCATGGTGCATAGTTCCCTGTCGTCGATCGGACACGTGGTGGGCGGCGCGGATGCCGTGATTGAGGCGCTGCTGGCGGTGATCGGAAAGCGCGGCACGCTGATGATGCCGTCGTTTAATCACCGTTCCGCACAGGTTTACAATCCAATGACGACGCCCACGACCAACGGCGCGATCCCGGATGCGTTCTGGCGGCGCCCGGACGCGGTCAGAAGCGACCATCCCACGCACGCCGTGGCAGCCGTGGGACCGCGGGCGGAAGCTTTTTGCAGGGACCACGGCAAAAAGGGACTCTGGACGCCGGACAGCCCGATCGGCCAACTCGTGCATGGAAACGGGCACATCGTACTGATCGGTGTCGACCACAACGCCACTACCGCATACCATGTGGCGGAGCTATCGGTGCCCTGCGGCTGCATCGACCCGTTTGGGAATACCTATCGCGTCGTGCCTGCCGACGGCAACGTACGCCGGGTCAGGGGTCTGGCATTCAGATCCGCGCTGTGTCCGGTGCCGCCGGGAAAACTGAACAGGGCGCTGGACCGAAGGGGCAGGCAGCGCCGCGGAAGAGTGGGTAGGGCCGATTCGATCTTCGTGCCGGCAATAGAGGTCTGGGAGGCGCGGCGGGACCATCTCCGCCGCGTTTGTCCAACGTGTGACATCAAGCCCTCAATCG
>JAGWBX010000067.1:25822-45558 GCA_021295655.1 Candidatus Latescibacterota bacterium | reverse complement strand
GCCGGCCTGCCGGGAGCTCATCGAGTGCCTCTTTGCAGACAGGGTCCTCGACAAGCTACGCGCGGCACAAGGGGTCATCGGGATGGAAAAACGCTATGGACCCGCCCGCCTGGAAGCCGCTTGCGCCCGCGCATTGGCTTTCGACAGTCCCCTGTATCGCACCGTCAAAACCATCCTGGATCGGGGACTCGACTTTTCGGTTTTCCCGACTTGTCCAATGAAAAGCGAGCCCGTCCCTGATAATCGTAACCCGGTTCTTCTCTTTGTCCTTGGGTGCAAGTAGCTCCCGACGAGTCCCTTGCCGATCTGATACGACCCTCGTTTCTGGCACGGTATCCAATACTATGTGCGAACGATTCTGTGTCTCTTTCGTATCGACTGACACGACAGACACAACGAAAAGCAGAACTAGATTTTGTACTAGCCCTTTCTTGTCTCTTATACCAATCATGTCGGGAACTCCTTGTATTTCAGCCGCTTGCCAACAATACACGGCACAGTCCATGCCGTCCGGAGCGAGACGTCGGGCATCCACGGGACGAGCCGCCGCCGCATTATGTCTTCCGTGCGCGATCTGACGGATCAGTTTATCGACACGTGGAACAAGGTGAACAAGCCGGACGGGAAGTGCGTTGAATGACTCCGAAATCTTCGTCCAAAACATCTGACGATATTTCACTGTGACGGGAGCTTGTCTTACTCATTATTGGCAGGTAGAGCCGAGTCTGGACGGGAGTTATGGAGCCCGTACGAGCGAACTGGACACTACCAAGACTCTCGCGAAGGTGTTCAAGCAGTCGGGACCACCGAACCGGCATTGCTTGGGTCAAGCCGACTGAGTCGACATTACTAATCTATCGGCGTACCCCTGACCCATACGGGTCAATTTCTGGCGGAAATCACGACAAATGAGCAAGCCCAGGCATGCAGCTCATTTCGTCGCCTTAGGCGATGGTTGAGGGTTCAACAAAAATTGTACTTGCCCATTGGCGGTATTGTGAGGGTTCTTTGCACATTATCTACTATTGACTTGATTGCTCGCTCACGCTCGGTCATAATCCCTGGCTCCTGAAAAATAGAATATTGATTTTAATTATTCTAATACTTTAAAGATAGATTAGACAACTAAGTTATGGAAAAAATAAAAAAAATTTCAGGAGATGGTTTTAAAGCTCTTGGAGTTCTTTATCTACTTATAAGGATTGGTGATTACTATTTTCCACACTATGACTTTAATGATCCTTGTTGGTTCTTTGCCGTTGTTATATTGTCTATTATTTATGTCTTATGGGAATCTACACCTTATTCTCAGATTAATATTTCTTTGCCTTCAACTATTTCAAAACTTAAAATCAAATTTGGCGATATCTTTGAAGGCGATGGACTAATTGTGATTCCTGTTAATGAGTTTTTTGATAGTGAGATTGGTGGTGGTTATGTATCTGAAAATAGTCTACACGGTAAGTTCATTTTACAGATTTTAAATGGTGATTCTGTAAGATTTAATGGATTGGTGGATGAGTCATTAAAAGACTTGTCCCCACCTTTTATTAAAAGAACTGGTGGTAGAAGACGACGATATCCAATTGGAACTGTAGTGAAAATGGATATTAATGGCATTCGCTATTTGTTAGTTGCACTTTCTCGCACGGATACAACAACACTAAAGGCATCGGCGACTCTTGAGGAACTTATAACCTGTCTACAAAGGCTTTGGGAAGCAGTGCGTAATTATTCTGAAGGAGCTTGTGTTAAAGTTCCACTTATTGGTTCAGGTTTGTCTGGAGTTGGGTTACCATATCAAGATTTAATACATATTACTCGAACTTCACTTTTAGAAGCTACTAAAGAAAAACAAGTGACTGATGAAATAATACTTGTAATAAATCCAATACATAAGGCTGAAATAGATCTCAACCTCATTAAAGAAAGGTGGTTATAATGGCATATCGAAATGGGAATTACACGGCTTTTTATGTTGCTGAACCGTATCGGAGTAACCTTGGTCCATACACCGCCAGAGATATTTGTTTTTACGGTTTATTGAGAGCTTGGAAGGGCCGCGATTCATCATTTCCATTTATCGACTCACACGACAAAAACTATAATGTCAGGGACGACAGTGATTGGGAAAAGACTCTTAAACCGAGGATACACGAGCGAATCAGTAATTCCAAAAACATAGTCCTTTTTCTAAGTTCGACCACTAAAAATTCAACCGCATTGCGTGAAGAAATAGACTATGGTATCAATGTAATGGGACTGCCCATTATAATTGTTTACCCTGACTATACGGAAAAATCTGATATTATCTTATGTGAAAAGAAACGCATTAGACAAAAGATTATTGATCTATGGGAGAAGTTACCGATTCTTCGAGACTCTATGCATAAAGTACCTACGCTACATATGCCATTTAAGAAGGATTTAATAACAAGGGCACTAAAAAATGGAAATTTCGCGGTTAATTCAAAATGCGAACCCAGTACGTATTTTTATCCTTGTTGATGACCATTTGCTTTCCACGCAACAAGCCCAGGGTGCGCCGAAGCGGCCCTGGGCTGTTGTGTTGTGGAACGGCAACTACTTCCGCCTCCACCACAACCCTACATAGTTTAATACCCACGACCCTCGGGAGTAGGTAGAACCCCTTTTCTTGTGCAATCACCGTTCCTGCCAGAAACAAGACCAAAATCGGAATTCCTATATTGAACACAATCTGGTGTTTCTCTCTTCCTATATCATTGTTTCGAGACGCGGCTTTTGTGAGCTATGGTAGGTGCGGAGTCTGTGTAGGGCCTGCACGCACTCAACTCTCCCCCACTCCCGCCAAATCCACCCCGAATTCCGCTCCGATTTCGCATGCCATCTGCCACGACCTGTCGTCTACCTCGATACCCTCTGCTGCGCGACGCTCGGCGGTCCGGAACTCCGGTTCCCCTGGGGCGAGGATTTCATTGAACCCCGGCGCGAAGCGGCTGGATTTCACGTGGCGCATCAGGCCTTCCACTTCGTCGTAGAACGTCTCCATATCCGTGAAGTGTTCAATATGGTAGGCATTGATCAGCACGCCGTTGCTGATCATCTCCCGGTCCCCCGCGGCGCACCCCTGGCCGCTCAGCGCCCCGCCCAGCAATTCGACCATTATGCTCAGCCCGTATCCCTTGTGACCCGCGTCACCGCCGAGCGGCAATATGGCCGCCGGCGGGTCGTCCTTGAAGTCGTTCGGCTCCGTGGTGGGCTCACCGTGCCCGTCGATCAGCCAGCCTTCCGGCACCGTGACGCCCTGGTTGATCGCCAACCTGATCTTGCCTTCTGCCACCACCGACGTGGTCATATCCGCGAGGATCGGATTTGCGTTCCGCCGCGGCGCAGTAGATCGGCAGATTGCAACAGATCCGGACTGAAGAGTTGATCTAATTCAAACAGGACAACGCACTACAATAGTGCGTTGTCCTGTTGTCTCATTCCCCGCAAAGGGTATTCAGCGAATGGGTTTCAGGACTGTTCCCGATCCAACAATTGCCCGAATTCCTCCGGACTGGATACCTGGACCGCCGTGCGAAGCAACGTTTTAAGGCGTTGGACGTTGTCAATCGTCTCAATGCGAGCAGGCAGAGGATGCGGCGCAGGGAGACCGAATCGAGTCTCCAGTACGGCGAGGATACTCTCCCGTAGCCCTTGCTCAACGCCTTTTTCGATCCCTTTTTCAATACCTCTTTCGATGCCTTGCTCGATGCCTTGTTCGATGCCCTCTCGGGTAAGGTATTGTGCAAAGGATGATTCGCGTATGAGGTCCATCATGCCCTCCTTCGAAACAATTTCTGAAATGGTTTCCGGCGCATACACCAACCCGCTCAGCAGCGACATACCGGCCAGGTAGTCGGCTTTTTCCGGCATTGCCATTGACCGCGCATTGGCCGTGTGCATACAGTGGCGCAACCATGCCCGTGAAGTCATCCCTTGTGGCGGCCTCATCAATGGAGCAAAGGCGATCAGCCCCGCGTGTCCTGCATCGAGAATCTCTTGACCCTGCAGTTCACTCAGCCGAATCACCCTGTACTGCACGTGCACCCGGTGGACGGGATGCGACTGTAAATATTGACCCGGATCCCGTTTACCCGCATCGGGCCGCAGGTAGATGACGCTTGAGTAGACGGCCACGCCATGACGTTCAATGGCACGCCCGATATAACCGGCCATGCGTCGCGGCATGTCCGGATTCGTACTGTCGGTCGTTTGAAATTCGCTATGGACCAATACCTCGTGGCCATCGACGCGGACGCGAATGAGGCTGTCGGCGCGGCTTGCCGAGACCGTGAGCTGCTCAGTATCGATAACTTCAAGAACCTCGACGTCCTCTCGCCCGAGGGTGAAACCGGCGATATCGTGGGGATAGGTTTGAATCAGGTGTTTGGAAATCGCATCGAATTGCGCCATTCAGGATGCTCCGGGGCCCTTGGGAAGAGGGACGGATCCGCGTATACAAGATACGGGATCGGGGCGGAAAGTCAATTGCATCCCCAAGAGTTTTGGGAAATCCGTAAACCGGGGCTGCTGTTAGTGATCGCCCATATGCGGCCACCGCAGGATCGTCTTAATCAGGCCAGTTGAAGATCGACCCAATCGGGCCAGTTGAAGATCGGCCTAATCTCGGACTTTCCGGCAACGTATCTACCTTCTGAGTGTCTCCCCGACAATCAGGAGGGAAGAACATGGCAAACCGGAGGTTTGAAATGTATCAGCATCGCCAGGTATTGACGCGTATATGGACGGCGTGATGGTTCGTTAATAACGAACAGAAGCTCACGCTCTTTTGTTTTCCAGCTATTGCTTCACGAGAACCGGCACGACGAGCGATGACGCGCTTGCACAGAGAAGCCAAACGTAACAATTGAACGGCAGCCATCATCACGGATGATGGCTGCCGTTTTTTAATCGTCGTAATCGTGGTAACGGAGATGTTCGCTCAACTACGCTCCTGCAGACGCAGCGTTGATTTGCGTCCTTTAGAGTCGTCGAAATTCAGACCTGCGATGGGTCAGGTTAACGACTGACAAACGAAATGCACCGGAAAAATGGAATTTTTCATTAAAAATTTAACGAAATCAGCGAAAAATTCAACGCAGGTTCATTAAAAATTAGTTATATTTAATATTAAGAGATGCGATGAAGTTCACGGAAATGAATCTCCGTCTAAAGCATACCAAACCGAAATCGTCGCTTATTCGGAAATAAAGCTGCGGGCTATGCAAAGAACTCCAAACATATTCACGGAAAGGCGCTCGATTTTGATGCAGGCTCTAATACAGCCGCAAACTCAAAAAAGAACTACGACATATATAAGAAAGGAGAGGGTCTAAATGCGGCTCGAAGTTGGTTGTATGATCAAGATGAAAAGAAAATAAATGACGATATTCCTGAATGGCCAGCTCGGCCGGACGGCGTTACGCTATACACCAAAGGTCATATGGACTGGTAATTAAGAGGAGAATGCAATGAAACGCCTTATCTGTATCATCTGTGTATTGGGATTCACCAGTATCAGTAACGCAAAACAACCGACACAAGAACATATCGAAAGATGGCAAAATCTAAGTGAAAATCTAACCTACTACGATCTTTACGTAATAATGGATGAAATGCAAGACTTTTCATTAAGGTCCTGGCCAGAACCATTAAGACAAATTTTACTAAAAATGGCTACCACCTTCAAACAAATGACAAAGGATTATGCAGCCGGAAAACCAATTATTATTCCTGATAAATTTGCTCCTCGCAAAGTGGATGATGGTAAGTGCGATGGTGAAATCACTGACGTTTTGATCGAAGCTATAGTTCGACAAAAAGATCCTCGATTTCTTTTCTTCTTTAAAGATTGGGGATTGGGAGGTTGGCCCGGGGATGGGTTGGCCGGAATCGGTGAACCAGCATTTGAAACAATTATCGAAGGTCTTAATAGAAAAAACTCTGCGAGTGCGCCATACCAGGCAACAAGAGCTCTTGGATTAATACTGCAAGAAGAAAACAATTTCCTTCAGACTAATCTACAGAAACGTGAAATTGCAAAACGAGCATTAATTAACTTGGCACAGAATCACGGCCGGCCTGGGCAATTTGGAGCTGTTTCAACTTTGCGATTCTTTCCAAGTACTGACGTCATCACAGTACTGGAAACAATAAGCCTAACCGATCCCTATAAAAGTGGAGATCAATTCCCGCTTCGAGTGCGAGCACAAGAGTCCTTGGAGTACTTGAGAACTCATTAAAAATTCATCAAAACCACGAAATTAAAGCCATCAATCTACTCTGGTATGTAAGTAGATCGGTGGCTTTAGTTTATAAACAAAGCCCTTTAGAACAACCGTTCAAACCGGCAGGCGTGACCTAAGCAGAACCATCCTAGGAATGTTCTGTTACGGACAACGTAGACTCACTGACTTCGGGTGCAGCGTCCGGTTCGCCTGCCGGTTTGACTCTCATAGATTGGAAAAACTGATATGTATTGACCCCTGTCAAGGGCTCCGTAAGGGGTTCTTTGGGGTGATGAATTTAAATAAGGTTTTTCCGGGACAGAAGAGACGTGTTAGCGACGGTTGATCCGACTGATATTCGCGGGTTGGTTACCGCCTGTCCATGATTCGTCGCGGAGCGTCCTCGGTCTAAAGTCGAGGGTCAGCCCAAGGAGGGTTGCCTCATAGTTTTGTCGAGGGTTCTCCTGACCGGTCCCTTCTGTCCCGGTTCATTCTCCGTCAGTATGCCGATGGTGTGTTTGAGATGGTGAACGTGTTATGCCGCTTTTCTAACGATGCTTCCGGGGTGCTTATGCTCCCAGGCGATCGCCCACATGAAGCCGAGCAGTTCCCGCGCGATGGCGGTGCAGACCTTGTTCTTGGGCATCCCGCGCGCGCTGAGACGGCCGTAGCGTCCACACAGTCGTTTCTGCGCCTTCCACGCGATGGCCTGTATGGCCGGCGCGGTCTTTTCGGCCCGCCTTTGAAGGACTGCCGTTTTTCTGGCTGGGAACCGGTAACACCAAGCGGCTTCGACAAGCACGCGTCGCACGCGGGCGTTGCCCGCCTTGGTAATCGCGCCACGCTGTTGACGACTGCCGCTGGAATGCTCGCTGGGCACCAGCCCCACGAAGGCCATCAACTGCCGCGGCGAGTCAAAGCGGGTGAGATCCCCCAGTTCGGCCAACGTCGTGATCGCCGTCAGCGTGTTCACACCCAGCAACGCCATCAACCCGCGTGTCTCATCCTCCCGCGACCACTGCTCGAGCGTGTGCTGCAGTGCCCGATCCAGCCCCTTGATGCGTGCCTGCGCTTCCTGCACCGCGTCTACGTATTCCTGAAAGACGATCTGCTGCGCCGGATGCGCAAAACGCTGCCTCTCCAGCCAGCGAAAGTGGGCTGTGACTCCAGCGACTGCGACCCCCGTAGTGTCGACCATGGCGCAGCAAGAAGCTGGTCAGGCGCTGTCGCACACGACGCTCAGCATGCTTGAAGTCTTCTCGGCTCCGCTCCAGATCCCGCATCGCCTCCTGCGCTTCGTCGGGCACCCACACGGGCGTCAACTCGCCGTTCTTGAAAAGCCGCGACAGAGAAAGCCGATCCGTCTTGATGTGGTCCCCTGGCCGTCGCGGAATCAGCGAGGGGGCTACCACAACACATTCGTGACCCAACCCAACCAACTGACGATACACACCGTACCCACACGGACCCGCCTCGTAGCAAAACCGCAACGACGTCTCGGAACCGCCCAAGTTGCCACAAAGCTTGGCCAACGCTTCTTCCGTAGCAGGGATCGCGCCATAATGCCTGGGCGTCTTCTGCCCCTTACACGCGACCGCTACCGTGATCGATTCTTTGTGTATGTCCAACGCCACACATTTCGTAGATTTACCCATGGCCTCCTCCTTCTCGATGGGGATAGGTCTTTGGTGGATACTTCCTTTTCCCAAAGATAACCCCCGCTAACCGAGATCCGAGGAGGTCTTTCACTGCCACGTCAATACATAAGGTCTAAGTTTGCGTGCCTCCCGGCGCGGGGCACCAGCTCACGCCGCCTATATTTGCCCTCGCCGGCCCCAGCACGAACTCAACCCTCCCCCACTCCCACCAGATCCACCCCAAACTCTGCCCCGATTTCGCAGACGGTTTCCCACGTCCGATCGTCCACCTCAATGCCCTCTGTTGCGCGGCGTTCGGCGGTCCGGAACTCCGGTTCGCCGGGGGCGAGGATTTCATCGAACCCCGGCGCGAGGCGGCTGGATTTCACGTGGCGCATCAGGCCTTCCAATTCGTCGTAGAACGTCTCCATATCCGTGAAGTGTTCGATATGGTAGGCATTGATCAGCACGCCGTTGCTGTTCATCTCCCGGTCCCCCGCGGCGCACCCCTGGCCGCTCAGCGCCCCGCCCAGCAATTCGACCATAATGCTCAGCCCGTATCCCTTGTGACCCGCGTCACCGCCCAGTGGCAATATGGCCCCTGGCGGGTCGTCCTTGAAGTCGTTCGGCTCCGTGGTGGGCTCACCGTGCCCGTCGATGAGCCATCCTTCCGGCACCGTGACGCCCTGGTTGATCGCCAACCGGATCTTGCCTTCTGCCACCACCGACGTGGTCATATCCACGAGGATCGGATTTGCGTTCCGCCGCGGCGCCGCGAATGCGATCGGATTCGTACTCAACCGGCCGTCGATACCGCCGAACGGCGCAATCTGATATCCCAGCCTGCCCGCGTTCACGAAGATCTGCCCGATCATCCCCTCCCCCGCGACCAACAGTGGATACGCGCCCACCCGCCCGATGTGGCTCGTATTGCGAAGCACCACCGTGGCAATACCGCACTGGCGGGCTTTCTCCATCGCCAACCGGGTCGCGAACGTCGCGCCGACCTGACCCATCGCGCCGCCGCCGTCCACCACGGCGGTACATGCACGTTCGCTAACCACCTGGGGCGACGCATTCGGATTGAACCGGCCGTCCTTCACCGCCTTCGCGTATTCGTAGAATCGGATGGCGCCGTGGGAATCGTGCCCGAACAGGTTGGAGTCCACCAGGTGGTCCACCACCGTACGCGCGTCCTCTTCGCGGCACCCCGCCGCGCGAAACAGCGTATACCCCACCCCGCGCAATACATCGGGCTTGAACTTTGGCACCTTAACTCCTTCCATCAGAACGTTTAACGCCGCACACGGCATCAGAGCCGGGCCCGGCTCCTGCACAACAGACGATGCGCTTAATGTGTTTCCAATGATACGGCCGAACGATACGCCTTGCCCGGAATCAAGCACAAAACAACTGTATTGCCTGGACTTCGAAAAGTCGTGATGCAGGTCGCACATGGATCATCGGATTTCTGCCGCACTCTCCGGGCAACCAATCAAACACGACATCAATTGACGTACGGAAACAGGGGTGACACGACGAACCGAAAATTGAAAAAAACCCGGGGCATTTTCCCGGCTTGCTGGTTTATTGCATCGTGAGAGTGGGTTTACTCAACGTACGAGCTTTAGCCTCTTCAAGTCATCTTCAGACCATTTTGCACGCCCAAACAACAGCTTTTGCAGAAAACCGACGTTATAGGTCTTTCGGCTGTGATTATGGATGGTTATATGCCTGCGTTCGCCGTTTTCAATTTTCCTAAATGATCGAGTAGCTTGCCTTGTTATCTGTTCGGTCCATCCGTCTTTCTTTAGTGCATTGATTATTTCGCCGGCGGTGACATTATTCCATTGGCCCCAAGCAGTTCTCGAATAGGCCACTGCATCGTTGTCCAATTACCGCGGCCCGGGTTGGGACTGGGAGCGCCTAATTGAGAGAATCCGAATTCGGGTCTATTGTGAAATCTCACCGTCAGGTCCGGGCCAACCGGAAGGGAGTTGCCATTCGTGGCCATTGTCATCAAATGAACGATGATTCCATCTCTTGCGCGAACCTTCGCCTGTTCTACTGTAGCCCCGTAGATGATTAATCCAGGAAGTGCTGGTGCAGTCGCACAGAATCTGTCCTCATCTTGTTCAATAACGATTTTGACCGATATTTCAAACTTTCCTTCACCCCTGGGCTCTTCCTTATTCTCCCAACGCCATTTTAGGAACTTGAATATGGACATGACGAAGGCCCTTGTGAAAAAACAGGGAATAGAAAAAATTGCGGAGTATCGTGCGCGAAAATTTACCCATGTGGAAATTCCTGTCAAGCACAAAGGATCGCGAGGCCGGCACGCGAAATCCACCTGCGGTTTAGTCGCAGATACGCATCAATCCCCCGATGCCTTTCCTTCTCCGTCCGAGTGCGCATTGTACAGTCGTTTCCTGTATTGCGAGGCCGTCATTCCGTGTTCCGACATGCGAAGTTGAAAATACTGGCGCCCGATACCGCTCTCTTTAGCAGCCCGCGACACGTTTCCATCCGTGCTGACAAGTGCCCGGTGCAGGTACTCCTTTGTGAACCGGTTTATGCAGATCCTGCGTGCATCCTTGTAGGGCAGCTTGTAGATGCCTCGCTCCGGCCTCAGCTCCGCGTCCTGGACCTCGGACGGAAGGTCGTCGGGCGTGATTACATCCCCTTCCGTTAGCGCCAGCGCGCCGGCGATGGTATGCGCGAGTTCCCTGACGTTCCCTGGCCAGTCATACCCCTCCAGCAGGGCGCAGGTTTCCGGCGAAATCCGGCAGGCTGCTCTTCCGACGTTGGCAAACCGGTACAGAAAATGGGCAACCAGAAGCGGAATGTCGCTTCGACGTTCGCGCAGCGCGGGGAGATGGAGTTGAATGACCCGAAGTCGGTAATACAGGTCGTTTCGAAACCGCCCCGCTTCAACCCTCTTTTTCAGGTCCCTGTTCGTCGCCGCCACCACCCGGACACGCGCCCGCTTCCATCGGTGATCGCCAACCATCCGGTATTCGCCCTCCTGAATCAGCCGAAGCAGTTGACGCTGAAGAGGCTCATCGAGTTCACCCACTTCATCGAAAAAGAGCGTTCCGCCGTGTGCGACCCCGACCAGTCCGGGTCGAGACTCCGTGGCGCCGGTGAACGCCCCCCGGACATGCCCGAACAGTTCGCTCCGCCCCATCTCCTTCCCCAGCATGCCACAGTCCACAATGACAAAGGGCGCGTCCGCCCGGGGGCTGCAGTCGTGGACCTCGCGGGCGATGAGCTCCTTCCCGGTCCCGGACTCCCCTGTAAGGAGAACGGGCAGTTCACTCTCGCCAGCCCGGCGCGCACGCTTTCTCACCGCGCCGAAGGCGGGATGAACGCCCACCATCGTGTCGGTACTGCAATGGGAACTCTCAGGCATCTTTCGATTACGGGACACCAGTGTCGGGGTGCGTGAGAGGAAAAGGGTTTCAGATTGAGGCGTAACGGCGTTACGCGGGTATTTGCTGCAACAGCATCATGAAGGCAAACATTGTACCCAGAACAAAAAAAACGCCTCGATTCATCGCAGGCGCTTTCAAAACAACGGGTTGAAGTTTCAGTCTTCAGACGCAACCAGTCTGTTTGCATCCTTTCTGGTGTCAACTCACGTAGACACACACGTCATCGGATAGAATCACAACCCAATTCGCGCGACCAACCGGCTGCAAATAAAAAGCATATCGACTGTCGACGCGAGTCGACATCGGACTCCGATATTCAACGGCAGTCAACAGGCGTCGTCCCTCGTGCTGAGGCCGTGGCGCTCCAGTTTTTTGTACAAACCCGATCGCGAAAATCCCAGCTCTAATGCGGATCGTGAAATGTTCCAGTCGTTCCTGTTGAGCACCTGAGAAAGATACCGCCTTTCGGCATTTTGCAGAAATGCTCTCAACGTACCTGGCGGTTCATCAATCCCACCCGCCTCATCGCGGATGCGCTCAGAAAGCAACTCCACGTCGAGAATTCCGCCATTCTCCGCGAGGGCCACAGCACGGCGTATCTCGTTGTCCAGTTGGCGAACATTACCCGGCCAGTCGTGTTGCATTAATGCCTTCAACGCGCACGCCGTGAATCCCGCCACCTTTCTCCCGGCTTCACGTACGGCGTTGCGCAGCAGATGCTCCGCCAGCAGGGGAATGTCGTCCTTCCTGTCCCTCAACGGCGGCATCTCGATGGTCAACACCTGGAGCCGATAGTAGAGATCTTTCCTGAATGACCCCCTTGATACCGCCTTCTCCAGATCAGTATTCGTTGCCGCAATGACACGGACGTTTACGCTGCGTGTTGCGTTCTCTCCCAGCCGTCGGAGTTCGCCGTTTTGAAGCACTCGGAGCATACTCGCCTGAGCCCCGGGTGCCGCGTCCGCGATCTCATCGAGAAAGACCGTACCGCCATGCGCTGTCTCGAACAGCCCGGCCCGATCCGACACGGCGCCCGTAAACGACCCTTTCCTGTGGCCGAATAACTCGCTATGGATCAACTCGCCGGCCAACGTACCGCAGTTTTGGGCCAGAAACGGGCGTTCCCTGACGGCGCTGTTGTCGTGTATCGCACGGGCCGCCAATTCCTTCCCCGTTCCTGTTTCGCCCTGAATGAGGACCGGCAGATCCGTACGGGCGACCCGTTCGATCATGCGATAGACCTCCTGCATCGCATGACTGGCGCCGACAAGCCCGCCCAGTTGCTTCCTGCCAGGCAGACCGCGCTCACCGCAGGATTCCGGTTCCTTCAATCCCTTTCTCGACCGTTCCTGAACCACCCCTACGGACAGCAGCCCGGCCAATGCAATCAGGAACTCCAGATCGGACCCGGAAAGGGCGTTTCCACCACCTCGATATTCCAGGTACAAGGCCCCCAGCGAGCCCTGCTCCCGAAAATGCAGCGGTACGCACGCTACCGAGAGGATATCGAAGTCGAACACACCTTGTCGTTTTCCGGTTCTTTTTTCTGCGGCGGTTTCCCTGATAAACAACGGCTCCTTTTTCTCCATTGCCCGGCGCACCGCACCCTGATTGATGCGCCTGGACACGGCATTTCCACCTTCCCGTGAACGCGCCAATTCTGTACGTAACGCTCCCGTCGCGGCAACTGACAGTACAACGACTGCCCGTTCCACCCCCACCACCTTCAAACACCCCGACAAAGCCCTGTCCATAAGCGAAGTCGGATCGAGGCCCTGCCCGAGGTCCCGGGCAAGTCCGGAAACCGCGGCAATCCTGCCGTCGACCGGCCGGGTTCGTGACGTATTTCCGGATCCACTTTCCAGCCGTGCCAACCTTGAGAGCAGATTCGTTGCTTTCCGGGCGTAAACGGGTGTTTGCAGGGCCTCCGCTTTGCGTTTCGCAGCCTCGAGCCTCAGCCGTGCCAACTCCGGATTCCCGGTTTCAAGGTAGAACCGACCCGCCGCCAGCAGCGACCGGCACCACTCAAACCGCTGGTCTGCCTCGCTGCACCCGATCGCCCGTTCGAAGGCGTTCTCGGCCTCGACGGGACGCTTTGCGGCGGCTAACGCGACACCGATCCCGCGCCAGGACACGGTCGAGGTCTCGCCTTCAGACCGGGTGCCGGGTCGTGCCCTGTCCGCCCATGATACCGCCTCGCCTCCATTTCCCAAAGCTGCGTGAGCCTCCGCCAGCAGGCCGAATGCCCAGTAAAGTTGATACGAGTCCTTTACGTGAGACAGAATCTCCACGGCCTTTTTTCCGAACGCAACCGCGGTTTCCGCATCGTTCTTCTCAAGTGCAATCCAGCCGAGGTAACACTGGCTTACGCCTTGTGTCGCTGTTCGCCTCCAGTCACCGTCCGTATCCAGCAGAGCGCGGAAGATGTCTTCTGCACGTTTGAAATTTCCGGTTTGAAAAGCGGTCGTTCCCACCAGATTCATATCGCCGACGGGACCGAGTCGACCTTCCTCCTTGTCCGATCGTTCCAGAGCAGTCTGGAACCCTGCATATGCATCTCCAAGACGTTCGTCCAGATGCGCGATACAAGCCCTGAAATAGCCGGCTTTTGACCTGCTCACCGCGTCATCGGACTGCCCGTAATGTTCTGATATGCGCTCCAACTGCACCCTGGCCTCCGCCTGTCGCTCCATCCGTACATACAGGTCGGCGAGCCACCCCCTCGTTTCTATTTCTTTATTCACAGATCCGAGCTTGCCGTAAATTGCAATCGCATCCCGAAATGCCCGTTCGGCGTCGTCGTACAAACGGGAACGGGCATTGAGGATACCAAACTGGCACAGAACAAGAGCCTTCTCGCCGGGGATGTTGTCTGAAACCAGCGACCACGCATCCCGTGCTCTTTTCCTGGCCTCATCGACATTGCCCCGCGAAGACAGCGCGTTGGAATAATCGCACAGAAACCTTACCGCGGATCTGACGCTGCCGGCAGCCTCAGCATCCGGATCATCGCCCACAAAACCCAGTTTCATTGCGCCTTCAAACATAGTTAACGCACGGGCTACGATTTATGCGTCAAACGCCCGCTTACCCGTTTGGATAGGATAGTGATCGGCCTTTTCGGCATCTCCGGACTTCCTGATCAATGATACACCAGGGTCTGGACAGCCGGATGCATCAACCCGGAACGATGGATCTCCAACGTGTGACCCGCTCGCACCAGTTCCGCCATCTATTGTCAAAACCCGGGTGCATAGCCTGGACGTGTCTTCGGCACGGTGGACCTCCTCTCTTCTCATCAAAATAACAAGAAGATCGGTGTCCACCAAATAGGGTCAACTCCAAATTGCAAAACGAGTGGCTTATCCGGATTCCTTCCGCTCCATTAACAGCTCCAGCGGATGGATGACCTTGATACCGGCGCCCTCGCGCAGGTGGATGGCGCACACGCTGCTTTCGGTCACGATGGTATCCACCCGCGCCTCCTGAAAGGCCTGGAACAGCGGTTCTCCCACGGCCTGCGAGAGCTCGTATCCCAGCATTCCTTTCTTCATCCCGAAGGTTCCCGCCATGCCGCAGCAGGTACCGGTCTCAATCAACTCGACCTCGGCGCCGCGGCGTCTGAGATAGTCCATCGCCTCCTGTCCGGACCCCAGGGGCCGCTGGTGGCACGAGACGTGGAATCCGAACCGCCGGCCCTCGAAAACAGGTTGCCGACCGGCATCGTCTGAAAGCGCTTCCAGGATTTCCAGGTACGCGAACAGTTCGTGAGTTCCTTCGGCCACCGCAACGGCATCAGCGCGTCCGTGAAGCAGCTTCGGGTACGACACCTTCAGACAATAGGCGGCCGTAGGCTCCGTGGCCACAACGTCGTACCCGGCCTCAACGTGGGGCAACATCAGGCGTACGTTCTCATCGGCCACCTTCTCAGCCCGCTTCAGGTCGCCGTATCCGATATAGGGATAACCGCTGCCGCGCTGCCGGGGCAGAATGACCTCGCATCCGAGCGCTTCCAGCGTCCCAACGGCCGCCCGGCCCAGTTCCGGCGCATTGTAGGCCGCATATATATCCGCGAAGAACGCCACCTTGCGTACCGGATCCCGCACCCGTGGCGCAGAACCACGCTTCCTGAACCACTTTGCCAGCGTCTGGCGCCTGAACGGGGGCAACGCCCGTCTCCGGTCGATGCCCGTAAACGCCTCCATCGCCCACCGGAACAACCCGTTTCTCATCATCCAGTTGGAGACGGGCGCCGTGGCGCAGCCGAACTTCGCCATCCCCTCCGCGGCCATCAGAATCCGGTTGACCCGGGGATGCCCGTTCTGCTCCCCGTCCCGGTCCTTCACGCCGGCGATCATCATGGGGATATCGATTTCCGCGGGACAGATCTCCTTGCAGAGCCCGCAGGAAACACAGAGCGGCGCGAATTCCGCGGCCTTCTCCAGTCCATGCACCTCCGACGTCCATGGGATCCCGATCGGCCCCGGATAGATGTAGCCGAAAGTGTGCCCGCCCACCACACCGTAGGTGGGACAGATATTCATGCAGGCGCCGCAACGGATGCAATTCAACGCATCCTTGAACAGGGGATCTTCCCGCATCCTGCTGCGCCCGTTGTCGAGTATGATGATATGCGACTCCCGCGGACTCCGTCCGCCCCCCTCGCCCAGCGGAGACCTCCCACCCATCATGGTCACGTACGTCGTGAGATGCTGACCCACCGCGCTGATCGGGTGCGCCAGCATCATCTGCAGTGCATCCTCGACGGTGTCCACGATTTTCTCACGCCCCATGATGCAGATGTGCACGTCGGGAATGCTGGACACAAGGCGCGCGTTGCCTTCATTCGTCTCGATCACGATCGCCCCGGTCTCGGCCACCCCCACATTGGCGCCGGTCATCCCGATGTCCGCATTCAGAAAGATCGGACGCAGGTATTTGCGCACAATCCGCATGATGGCGTCGACGTCATGCGGCACGTCCTGCTGCGTCACCTCCCGGAAGATCTCAGCCACCTGCTCCGCCGTCTTGTGCACCGCGGGAAAAACGAGGTGATAGGGTTTTTCATTTACCTTCTGGATGATCAACTCGCCCAGGTCCGTTTCGATCACATCCACGCCGGCCGCTTCCAGCGGATGATTCACTTCGATTTCCTCGCTCGTGAGCGACTTGGACTTGGCCACGGTTTTGGCGGTGCGTTTCTTCACAATGTCCAGAATGTATGCAATCGCGTCGGGGCCGTCGTTCGCCAGAAATACTTTGGCGCCGCGCTCCCGCACCTTCCTTGCAAACCGGTCCACCAGTTCGTCCTGCTCTTCGAGACATCGGACCTTGACGGAACGAACCGCGTCACGAAATCCCTCGCCTCCCGGCAGCGCGCCAACCGCCTTATGCCGGCTGTCCCGCCCGCGTTTCATGGCGCGGTAAAGCGCCGTCCGGCTGGATCGCTCCTTCAGCGCGCGATCGATCTTGGCTTCAAGTCGCTGATACCGGCCCTTCAACATCATCCATGTCCTTTCGTGCCTGGCGTTTCATGCGTCCTTTCGAAACCGGGTCTGCAGATCATTTCTACGGGTCCAGGATGACCGCGTGGGCCATCTCAGGGCCGTGCACGCCCAGCGTGAGCCGCATCTCGATATCGGCGGTTCGGCTGGGGCCGGATATGAACGTCACGGTGGCATTCTCCGGCTGCGCCGCCATGAAGGCCCGGATCCGCGGTCCGGCGTCCATCAATGACTCCTGGATCTCCTCTGCGCGAACGATTCCAAGATGTATCCTCGGCAACGTGGAAACCAGGCGCGTCGCGTCGTTTGTCGCGAATTCAACAAGCGCGCCGGCCTCCGCCACCGCGAACTCCGCCCAGGACACGCCCACGTGTGCGGCGTCTATAGCGCCCGGGAGCGTGCTGCCGTCGTAGGGCGGCTTCAACAGATCGACCCCCGCATCGGTACACCGCCGCTCCAGCGTCCGCATCAGCGCATTCGGGAGTTCGGCCGCGGCCAGGCGCGTTCCTCCGGCGTCGTGAAGGACGGAAAGCACGGACTCGACGGCCGATTCCGCGCTGTCTGCCAGATGTACCTGTCCTGACAGCGTCTCGTACTTGGTAACAAACCGTTCGATTACGTCTGCCGTCATGCCCCGTCCCCTTTCGATAACACGTGGAAAACGCCCGGATCGGGCGCCATCAAGTTAAGTGTAAAACGGCCTCCGGTCAACCGTCTCCCGGACGCACTGATCACCCGAACCGGTTCGTTTTCATTTGGTGGGGTTCTCACTGAAACGTATATTCGTCAGACCCCGTGCGGGACCCTGTTTTGCGCCCCGGACAGCCGGTTACGGTCCACGCGGAACCGGTCGCTCCGGTACTCCTGTACCCGCGACAGAGTCCCCATCGCGGGGTGGGTTTCCCCATGTTTCTCCATTGCGCCGGGATGCCGTACGGCCCGGCGATCGATCTTCCTGCAGGCACTTTTTTTTGATACAGGGAGTATTCCCCATGTCGAATCCCATTCGTATCGTGCATATCGGCCTGGGGCCGCTCGGCCGGATGCTCGGCCCCTATCTCACGGAGAAGGACCACCTGCAGGTCGTCGGCGCGGTCGACGTGGACCCCGAAAAGGTCGGCCTCGACCTGGGAACCGCGTACAACCTGGATCGCCCCCTGGACGTCGCCGTCGGGGGATCGTTGGATGCGGGAATGATGAGAGACGCCGACGTGGCCGTTGTCACGACGGTGTCCGACCTCAGCGCGCTGCTTCCCACGCTCGAACAGGCTGTCAACGGCGGCCTGAACGTCGTTTCCACCTGCGAGGAACTGGCGTATCCCTGGGACGCGGAGCCGGAACTCGCCCGGGGCATTGACGATCTCGCGAAGGCGAACCGCGTATCCGTACTCGGCACGGGCGTGAATCCGGGTTTTCTGATGGATTTTCTGCCTGTGGCGACGACGGCCGTATGCCGAAACGTGGCGTCCATCCTGATCGAACGGATCCAGGACGCATCCCTGCGGCGTCTCCCCTTCCGTCAGAAAATCGGCGCGGGACTCTCCGTCGAAGCATTTCAGGAGCGCGTCAGAAACCGGCAGATCCGCCACGTGGGACTGACGCAGTCCATGCAAATGGTCGCTTCCCGACTCGGCTGGCGCCTGGAACGAACCGAGGATATCGTGGAACCAGTCGTCGCGCCCGCGGAGGTACGGGGAAAGGACTGGTCCGTTCAAGCCGGCAGGGCCACCGGCGTCAACCAGACGGGACGGGGTTATATGGACAACCGGGAGGTCCTCACGCTCGTGTTTCGCGCGACCGTGGGCGAAGCCCGACCCAGAGACCACATCCGTATTGTCGGTACTCCGGAAGTCGATCTTACGTTTGCCGACGGTATCAATGGAGACGTGGCCACGTGTTCGATCGTGGCCAATGCGATTCCGGTCATCCATCGGGCTTTGCCCGGACTGCGCACCATGGTCGACGTCACCCCGATATCGGCATTTTAGCCGGTTCGGGGACAGCCGCTTTGTCAAACACCGGAAATCCCGCATCCTCGGCCCCGCGTCATCCTCTCAGCCCTCCTCGAAACCAGACTGGCCCCCCGAAGCCATAAACCTGTTGCAAAATTGCCACATCTGTGTTATTCTTTCACAGGTTCTTGCTATGCGCCGGTCACAAATTTCCGCGTAAATGGTTGTTTTTCAGCCTCATTTGTGTCCGATTTCAGGAGGTCGCACTGGTACGGTTTTTGCGCACTCTGATTCACCGCTCTGAATGTGGTCGACAGAACCTGGCGGAGGTCAGCCCGATGTGCCGCACGATTCTCCTTCTCACCCTCCTCCTCGCCTATGCGAATCCCTCGCTGTTCGCTCAGGATGCCACCGGATACGTGGTCGAACGAATCGAGGTTCGGGGCAATCACAAGACAAAAGCGGACATCATCCTTCGATCCCTACCCATCCACAAGGGTGACCGGCTCACGCCCGGAAGACTGGATGCCAGCCGGGAGTCGCTCTACCGCACCCGCCTCTTCCGCACGGTACACGTCGCGCCAAAACCCGGCACGGAACAGGGCAAGGCGGTGCTGGTCGTTTACGTGGACGAGAAACGGTTCGGCGACGTCGGCGTCAGTTTCGAATACACGGAACTGGATGGATTCGGTCTTGCCGCCGACGCCTATCACGTCAACCTCGGCGGAGAAGGAAAGACCGTCGGCGTGGAGTATTCGCACGGTGAGCGCCTGCAGCGCTTCGGCTTCAGCTATGCCGACCCCTGGCTGACCAGCGGGTGCACGTCGCTTCATGTGAAAGCCCTCTTTTCAAGGGCCGACCGCGACATGTACCGCAGTTCCGACCCGAAAAAGCGCGGCCTGTACGACGTGGACAGAATCGGCGGCGCCGTCGGCCTGGGAAAGCCCGTCGG
>JAGWBX010000067.1:0-25768 GCA_021295655.1 Candidatus Latescibacterota bacterium | reverse complement strand
TTCATCTCGGGTCCGGAATTCACGCGGGAAATCGTCTCGGCCCTCGGCCGTACGCCGATATCCACCTTCGGCATTGAACTTTACCGGCATCCCGCCTCCAGGTTCTGGGGCGGCGCGCCGGGATTCGATCTCAACTTCCGAATGGACTTCGCCCCCGGCGCCCTGGGTACCAACGCGAGTTACCTCCGGTCCCGGGTGGAAGCCTATCGCCATTTTGCCACCCTGCCCGGACAGACCCTTAGCGTGGGCGGACGAGCGGGGCTGATTCTGGGGTCGCCGCCCTTTTTCGAGCGGTTTTATCTGGATGGCAAGAATCAGCTCAGGGGGTTCGAACGGCGTGCGATCGGCCCCGAGGGCGGCACCGAGTTTGTATCAATCGAAGGTGTTTATGCGATCGCAACCCGACCGATCGGCAGGCTCTACTGCTTTGCCGAGTGGGCCGCCATACGCAGACCGGTCGCGGCGTTTCATGTAAGGGATTCGAATGGCACTTATGGAATCGGCGCGCTGCTGTTTAACCGGGTCGACATCAGCTACGGCTTGAAAAGGGGCACGCTAATTGTAAAATTCCACCGGTTCGGCGGTATCAATCTGGGCCTGTGAGTCAGGGGGAGCGTCTTTGCAACGCGGACAGATCACTCGAGTCCGTTCCAGGGAACATGCCACGATTCGGCGATGCTTCCAGCACGGCACTCGTTACCCCAATCGCTGAAAACTCACCAATCTCCCGAAATGCATACCATTCGAGGCAAAGCGGAGGCGTCCAGGCGTATTGTCAGCATTTGCGCTTGCCTCTTTTTTTTTGTGGTATCCCCGGGGCATGCCGACGCCCGCGGCGTCGCCGTCGCCGCACAGAGGGTCTACCTGCAGGCGGACACGCTCAAACTGAATATCGAATTGGACTCACTCTTCTCCAGACGCGCGCTGGATGCCATCGCATCCGGCCTCATCACCTCGGTGGTCATGGAGTTCCGGCTGGATTCGGACCGGCGGTCGAAAGCGCTGGTGTACACACTCGGCATGCGACTCGACCACGACATCTGGGAGGGGCGGTACCACGTTGTGCGTGACGCGGGGCGCCGGGATACACTCCAAACCACCGATTTTGACAGTGTCAGCACGTTCTGTTCTACGCTTCACGGGCTGTCGCTCGGGCCACTGCCGGAAGGGCGAAGTTTCCGGCTGCGTCTTCGCGTTGGCGTCACACCCATTTCCATCGAACAGGAGCAGCGGAGCCGCCGGTGGCTCAATGTCCTGCAAAAAGGAAGCCTTTTGGAGCTCTTCTTCTCCCTGGACCGCCCCTCGGAGCGAACGCCGTGGATCGAAATTGGCCGCTATTCGCCGGAGGATCTACAATGAGATCCCTACCCCTGCGCTGGCGCATCATTATCGCCCTCATCGCCCTGACGCTGGGCACCACGCTGGCATTGTCGCTGCTGGCGCAACACTTTCTGGAATCCGGCCTGCAGCTGCAGGACAACATCAGCGCAAGCACCAGCAGGGCATTGAACGACGCGGTGGGACTGGCAAGAAACCACTACGAAGACCGTAAAGCGGCGCTCAGCGATATCGGCAACCGCCTTTTCAAGTCGTCGCTGCCGGCGGAAGCCATTCGTACGCAAGATCTTCAGCCGATCCGCGATATGCTGGACAGGTACGAACTGGGCGACGTACAGCTTCGGTTCGCAAAGGCTGCGGAAATCGCGTCGCTGAACCTGCAGGGTCCTCCTTCCGGCCCCGTCGTGCGCAGGGCAGGCGAGCGCGACGCGTCGCTGGAGATGTTCGTGCCGGTAGACCCATATGGTCCCTCGGACGCGGCCCTCGTCATCACGAGCCCCATGGTCGAACTCAACAACGTCGAACAGGCGGTCCAGGCCCATCAGTACCTGCGGATGATTGGAAGCGACCTCAGGGGCGAGTTTTTCTTTTATTTTCTGGTTGCGACCGTAGGACTGCTTCTGCTCGCATGCCTGATGGGCGTACGCATCGGCTTCGGCGTTACGCATCCGCTGGATGAACTCGTCAAAGGAACCCGCGAACTCGCCCAGGACAACCTGGACTACCGTATTCCTGCCGGACGGGACGACGAGATTGGCCTTCTCATCGGTTCTTTCAACCGGATGGCGGAAGACCTCACTCAGAACCGCCGGCAGCGTCTCGAGGCCGAAAAAATCGCTGCCTGGCGTGAGATCGCCCGGCGCCTTGCCCATGAAATCAAGAATCCGCTGACACCGATACAACTCACGGTCCAGCAGATCCGCGACAAATACCCCGGCGAAGACCCCGCCTACCGGAAGCTTGTGCAGGACTGTACCGAAATCGTTACGGAAGAGGTCGAGAGCCTGAGAAAACTGGTTCAGGAATTTGCCGACTTCGCGCGCTTGCCATCCCTGTCTCTGGGAAGGCACAGCCTGAACGACGTGATCACCGATATCGTAAGGCTATACCCCGATGCCGGCATCGCGCTCGAACTCACGCCGGAGGTTCCCGACCTGGACCTGGACAGCGAACAGATGCGCCGCGTGTTGATCAACCTGATCGAAAACGGGCTCGAAGCCACCGGCCAACAGGGCCGGATCGCCATTCAGACCGAGAACCACCCGGATTCGGTCAAACTCCTGGTCGTGGATACGGGCCCCGGCGTGCCCGAACGGGACCGGGAGCGTATCTTCCAGCCGCACGTGACATCCAAGCAAAGCGGCATGGGTATGGGGCTGGCCGAGGTCCGCAGCATCATCGAGAGCCACGGCGGCCAGATCGTCGCGGCGAGCGCGCCGGGAGGCGGCGCGCAGTTCGAGATTACCCTGCCCGTCCCCGGGAGACGGACCAGACAGCCGGAGGAGAGGATATGACGGAACCAACCATTCTGGTGGTGGACGACGAACGAAACATACGCCGGACCCTGGAGATGATCCTGTCTGCCGAGGGCTACCGGGTTGTCTGCGCAGCTTCAGGCAGGGAGGCGCTGGCCGCGATGCAAACCGAGTCGCCGCAGGTGGTCCTGCTGGACATCGTCCTGCCTGAGTCGAACGGGATTGAAATCCTGAAAACCGCCCGGCAGAACGATCCGAACCTGGCCGTCATCATGATTTCCGGCCACGGAACCGTCCACGACGCGGTCGTGGCGACAAAACTGGGCGCCTACGACTTTCTGGAAAAGCCGCTGTCACGGGAAAAAGTACTGCTCACGCTCTCCCACGCTCTCGAGAGCATCGAACTGACCGAAGAAAATCGCAATTTACGACGACAGTTCGAAATGCGATTCGAAATGGTAGGCAAGAGCAGTGCCATCGCGTCCGTCCGGGAACAGATCGGAAAGGTCGCGCCAACAAATGGCCGCGTCCTGATCCTGGGCGAAAGCGGCACAGGCAAGGAACTGGTCGCCAGGGATATCCACAGGAACAGCCGGCGCGGCAAGGGTCCGTTCGTCAAGGTCAACTGCGCCGCGATTCCGGAAGAGCTCATCGAGAGCGAACTGTTCGGCAGCGACCGGGGCGCATTTACGGGCTCGGTGAAAACCCGCGACGGCAAGTTTCTCCAGGCCGATGGCGGAACGCTGTTCCTGGACGAAATCGGCGATATGAGCCTGAGCGTTCAGGCCAAGGTCTTGCGTGCCCTCGAACAGGGTGAATTCGAGCGGGTTGGCGGGTCGAAGACGTTGAAAGTGGATGTGCGGGTGATCGCAGCAACCAATAAGAACCTTCAGCAGCAGGTAGAGAACGGGGCCTTCAGGGAGGACCTCTACTTCCGGCTCAACGTCGTGCCCATCACGGCGCCGCCATTGAGGGATCGCAAGGAAGACATCCCTCTGCTCTCGGAGTATTTTCTCAAGGGATATGCACGCGAGAACGATTTCCGCCCAAAGGAAATCACCCCCGAGGCGATGGATGCCCTGAAAAATTACAGTTGGCCGGGCAACATCAGGGAACTCAAGAATCTGATTGAGCGCCTTTCCATTATGGTCGCCGAAGATACCGTCCTCGTCCACCATCTGACCGGACTGGACGGACCGGAACCCGCCCGCGACGCCGATGTCCCCGGGGCCGCCAATCCATTGCCCGGAATCAGGTCCGGCAAGAGCCTCCATGAAGTCCGTGAGGCGGTGGAAAGGGCTTACATTTCGGATGCATTGCAAGAAAACGGCTGGAACGTCACGAGGGCGGCCAGATTGCTCGGCGTTGACCGAACAAACCTCCACAAAAAAATCAAGTACTACAATATCGAGCGCTGACGGGATGAATCGGCGGGAGAATGGCTAGAAATTTCCTGTACAGGACGCCAGGATCGAAAGCAGCGTTCCTCATTCTTCTCCCGGTTCTTGCCTGGGTTTCGGATGCACGCGCGCAGACGGACGACGTTTCCCGGTTCGAGAAGTTCTACCGGGGCGCCCGACTCCGATACAATCGCGTGGAGGGTTCCTTCCTGGGGTATCGCCTGTCCGTGGGCCACAAGGATCGGCCGCGACTCACGGTCTTCGCGGAAAGCGGGTACGGGTTTGGCAGCCGCGCCGCCCGGTGGGAAGCCGGCGTGGAGTACCGCGGCCCGGAAATCAGCGTCAACGCCGCTTTTTTCGACAGATCCGATTCGCCCGACCCGGGCATCCTCGGCGCCACCGAAAACAGCCTGTTCAGCCTCCTTTTCAAGTGGGACCACCGTGACTATTTCCGGGCCAAAAACGGATTTGAAGCAAATCTGACCCTCAGGAAGAAGCGAAGGTTTTCTTTCTTCAGTGGACTGACCGCTTACCATTGCGAGCCCATGCCGATCCGGGCCGCATGGAGCCTGTTCTTCCGGAACCGCCCCTTTCGAATCAACCCGCCTGCACGGCGCGGCGACGTCGGCTTGCTGCGCGCCGGCGTGGCGGTTGACACACGCGTCAGGAGCCCGCTTTTCCGCAACGCCTGGTACGGAAGGCTACGATACGAGCGCGGCCTTCGAGATTTCGCCTTCCACGGCCTCACCCTGGAGGGCAAGCGCTATCAAAAGGCGAAATTCGGCAGACAGGGGCTGATTGTCCGGGCCCGGTTGAGTACCCGGCAAAGCACGGCGCCGCAGTTCCTTTTCGGCCTGGGCGGCGTCGGCACCCTGCGCGGGTTCGACATCAGGGAATTTCGAGCCAACCGCCTGGTATTGTTCAACGTCGAGTACGCCTTCCGCGGCGACGTCCTTCCTATAATCCCCATCAGAGGATTCGATCTGCTCAACCTGACTCTGTTTGCGGACGCCGGGTGGACCCGGCTGATGCCGGAATCCGCCCACCTGTTCGCAGGATTCGGAGAACTCAACGTTCGGTCTTTCAAGACGAGTACCGGCCTCGTCATTGCGCTTCCCCGACAACTCTTCCGGCTGAACGTCGCTCGCCGGCTGGACAGGTCGGATGACGCCTGGGCCCTTTCCTTCAGACTCAGATTCGATCTCTGATCCCGCCCTTCCGTCCGAATGCACCGGAAAACAAAAATGCCCCGGGGATCTCTCTCCGGGGCCTGTCCAGTCGCAGACCGGGGCCTGCACTCCGGCAGCTGGCCGTCGGTCCGGCGCGGTTCCCAGACCCAGCGATAAATTCTTTAAAATAAATCAGTAACCGGATGGACCGTCCGGCTTACGTGCCCTCCTGCCAGGAACCCAGATACCGCTCCTGGTCGGCGGTCAGCGAATCGATCTGTACGTCCATCGCATCCAGTTGCAGCCGGGCGACCTCGCGGTCGATTTCATCGGGCAACCGGTACACCCTGGGTTCCAGCGAATCGGCGTTCCTGATGCCGTATTCGACCCCGAGGGCCTGGTCGCAGAACGACAGCGACATCACCGTGGAAGGATGGCCCTCCGCGCACGCGAGGTTCACGAGACGGCCCTCGCCGCAAAGGAACAGCGAGCTACCGTTCATGGTATATTCATGAAACAGGGGCCGCACTTCCTCCTTCTTTTCCGCCATCGCCTCGAGCCCGTCCACGTCGATTTCAAGATCGAAGTGCCCGGCATTGGCCACCACCGCGCCGTCCTTCATGGCCTGCATATGTTCCGCGCTGATAACGTGCTTGTTGCCGGTCACGGTCACAAACAGGTCGCCGATACCGGCCGCGTGCGCCATCGGCATCACCCGGAACCCGTCCATCCGCGCCTGCAGCGCGCGAAACGGATCCACTTCCGTGACAATGACCTCCGCTCCCAGTCCCCGCGCCCTTGACGCCACGCCTTTTCCGCAACTGCCATAGCCGACCACAACGACCGCCCTTCCGCTGATCAGCAGGTTGGACGCCCGCACCACGCCGTCCAGGGCCGACTGCCCCGTGCCGTAGAAATTGTCCATCAGGTGTTTGGTATCGCAGTCGTTCACGGCAATAATGGGGTATTTCAGCGCATTGTCCTTTTCCATCGCACGCAGGCGGATGATGCCGGTTGTGGTCTCCTCGCAACCGCATACGACGTCCGGGATCAGATCGGCGTAGTTCGTGTGCACCTCGTTGACCAGGTCGCAACCGTCGTCGATGGTCACGTGCGGCCGGGTCTCTATAACCGCACGAAGATACCGGTAGTAGTCGTCCCGCGTTTCGCCCTTGTAAGCGTAGACCGCGACGTCCTCGGCTGCAAGCGCCGCCGCCACGTCGTCCTGTGTGGAAAGCGGATTGCAGCCGGTTATCGACACGGTAGCGCCACCCGCCCGCAGCGTTCGCACCAGCACCGCGGTCTCTTTGGTGACGTGGAGCGCCATGCCGATCCGGTATCCCGAAAGCGGCTTTTCCCGCTCGAAGCGTTCCCGTATCTTCAACAATGCGCCCATCTGCTTCTCGGCCCATTCGATGTTTCTGAATCCCTGCTCCGCAAGACCGATATCCTTGACCTCGTAACCCACGTGTGTCTCCTCTCCATCCGCATCAGGGCCTGTTTTCACCGGCGGAAAATGCAATTCCGAAGCCGCTCCGGGCTGACTACGACAGTGTCCTCGCTGCTGACTTCAGCGCTTCCGCCTTGTCCGTTCGTTCCCAGGTAAACCCGTCCCCCGTCCGGCCGAAATGTCCGTAGGCGGCCGTGGCTTCATAAACCGGGCGCAACAGATTCAGCGTCCGGACAATGCCGGACGGCCGCAATTCGAAGTGCTCCTGAATGAGCTTGCCGATGTCCGCGTCGGAAACCCTGCCTGTCCCGAACGTATCCACGAAGATGGATACCGGCTCGGCCACCCCGATGGCATAGGCCAACTGCACTTCACAACGGCTCGCGAGCCCGGCCTTCACCACGTTCTTGGCGACGTACCGTGCGGCATAGTGCGCGCTCCGGTCGACCTTGCTGGGGTCCTTTCCCGAGAACGCCCCGCCCCCGTGCCGCCCCACGCCGCCGTACGTATCCACAATGATCTTCCGGCCGGTCAGGCCGGTGTCCCCATGGGGACCGCCCACGACGAAACTTCCGGTGGGGTTGACGTGATAGACCGTGTCCTTGTCGAGATAACGCGCCTCGATAACTTCCTTCACAACATGCTGTATCATATCGCTGCAGATGCGGTCATGTTCCACGTCGGGGTCGTGCTGCGTAGAAATCACGACCGTATGTACGCGCACCGGCGTGTCGCCCTCGTATTCAACGGTCACCTGCGATTTGCTGTCGGGGCGCAGATAGGGAAGCGTACCGCCGCGGCGGAGCTCCGCCAGGGCCATCACCAGCTTATGCGCAAGCATAATGGGCAACGGCATCAACTCGCGCGTCTCCCGGCAGGCATAGCCGAACATCATGCCCTGATCGCCCGCGCCCTGCTCCTTGTGCAGACCCTCGCCTTCAGTTACGCCCTGGGAGATATCGGGCGACTGCGTGTCGAGCGCGAGCAGCACCCCGCAGGACCGGTAGTCGAATCCGTACGCCGAATCCGTATATCCGATACGGCGAATGACGCAACGCACGAGTTTCTGAATATCCACCCGGGCCTGTGTGGTTACCTCGCCCGATACGATCACCTGGCCCGTGGTCACCATCGTCTCGCACGCAACGCGCGATCGCGGGTCTTCAGCAAGCATCGCGTCCAGGACCGCATCGGAAATCTGGTCGCAGATCTTGTCCGGATGCCCCTCGGACACCGACTCTGAGGTGAACAGGCGCCGCATGTATGCCTCTTTTCAGGTCGTGTTAGCTAGAAAGTGTTTCGTGCGGATATTCAGGCCGCGGGAACGACCTTCGATAATCGGATGTTCCGCAGTGCCACCCCGGTGAGAAATCGGCCTACCCTTCGATTCCGGCCGGCTCTTCCTCCAGTTCATCCAGCGGCTTGCGCGGCCCCTGCATTCGGGTCAGGGCGGCGTACAGGAACTCCCGAATGGCGCCCCGGGTGGGGAGGGCGAGGGCCTCTTCCGCCACCGCTCTCGCCTCTTCCATGGTCACCGACCGGATCGCCTGTTTGATCTCGGGTATCATACGCGGACCCGCGCTGAACCCATCCACCCCCAGACCCATCAACAGGACACAACTGTGCGGGTCGGCCGCCATTTCCCCGCATACCGTAACCGGGATGTCGTGACGGTGCCCGGCGTCCACGACGGATTTGATCAGACGCAATACGGCGGGATGGTACGGATCGTACAGATAGGCCACCCGTTCGTTGCCGCGGTCCACAGCGAGGGTATACTGGACAAGATCGTTGGTCCCGATACTGAAGAAACTCACCTCGCGCGCTAACTGGTCGGCCACCACGGCCGCGGACGGCACTTCAATGACCGCGCCAACCTCGCAGCCCTCGTCGAACGGCACGCCGGACCGCTTCAGTTCGGCGCGGGCCTCGGCCAGCACGTACTTGGCCTCCAGCAGTTCCTCCACGCCCGATATCATCGGGAACATCAGCTTCACGTTGCCGTGCGCGCTGGACCGGAGGATGGATTTCAATTGGACCCGGAAGAGGTCTCTGTTTGCCAGAGAATGCCGGATGGCGCGCCAGCCCAGAAACGGGTTGGTTTCTTCGGCGGCATGTGATGCCGTTACCAGCTTGTCGCCGCCCAGGTCCAGCGTACGTACCACCAGAGGATGAGGCGCCATCTGTTCCGCAAGACGGGTGTACGCATCCGTCTGTTCGGCTTCACCTGGCAGGCTGGATCCCGCGAGATAGAGGTATTCGGTTCGGAACAGGCCGATGCCCTCCGCGCCGTAAGCCAGGGCGGACCGCCCCTCTTCCGGCAATTCTATGTTGCCCTGCAGGCACACACGAACGCCGTCGAGGGTTTCGGCGGGCACGTCGGTAAACCTGAGCAGGCCTTTCTGCAACTCGGTGAACCGGCGGGCCTCGGCACGGTACCGGCTCAGCGTGTCCGCATCGGGCCGGATACAGACCAGCCCTCGATTCCCGTCCACAATGGCCGTATCCCCGGGCTCGGCCGACGCCAGGGCCGCCTCGACCCCCACGACCGCCGGTATCTCGAGCCCCCGCGCGATAATCGAGGCATGTGAAGTCGCGGCGCCCGCTTCCGTGACCATGCCCAGCACGCTGTCCCGCTTCAGGCGCGCCGCATTGGAAGGGGTCAACTCGCGCGCGATCACGATCGCAGGGGCGGTCATCCGTTCCAGCAACGCGTCCTCCCGCTGGCACAATCTGGACAGCACACGCCTCTCCACGTCCAGGATATCCGCGCGCCTCGCCCTGAAATAGTCGTCCTGGATGGCGTCGAACTGGCGGCGCACCTTCTGAAGCGTCAGCCAGAACGCATACTCCACGTTCACCCGATCGTTCCGGATCGATGCCAGCGTAGGGTCTCGCAGGGCCGCGTCGTCCAGAATCATCAGATGTGCGTCGAAAATCTGCGCGTGGTCCGGGCCCAACTTCTCCTCGACGCGAACCCGCGTGGCCTTCAGGTCCTCTGCCACGGAGGCCAGCGTATCCAGAAACCTTCGCACCTCGCCGTCGACTTCATGTTTCCCGATGCGCCGGTAGTCTACCCACGGCTCCTCCGGGTTGTGAAGATAAACCGGACCGATGGCGATGCCATTCGATGCCTGGATGCCCTTCAGTACTTTCATCAGTCGGAGACCTCACACGGGACAGTATGCCCGTTCAGTCGAATTCGCCCTCGATCATCCGCACAATTTCGTCCAGTGCTTCCTCTTCATCAGGGCCCGCGGCCCTGATGCAAATTTTCGCATCCGTCTCCGCCGCGAGCATCATTACGCCCATGATGCTCTTGCCGTTGACTTCGAGCCCATCCTTGATCAGGGTAATCTCCGATACATACTTTGCGGCCGCCTGCACAAGAAGCGCCGACGGCCGCGCATGGATACCCAACCTGTTTTTCACCGTGGCTTCTCGTTCCGCCATAACCTGTTCGTGCCGTAATGATAGCCCATGTCGGAAGCTAACAATCTATGTAAATCCAGTCACCCTGTCAAGCGCTGCCGGGAATCTCCACGCGCGTCTGCTCCCCCGTCGCCCGCCCCACGACACCCCTGATCGAAACAAAAACCGCCAGATTCCTCTCTGGCGGTAAAGTTGGTCCTGTCGGCCCGCGGATTCCTAACGGCGATGGACGGCCCCGGCGAACTCACGGACCAGCGCGGGGTCCCGTTCTGCTTCCAGAATACTGCCCACCACAACGAAATCGGCCCCCGCCGCCACCTTCGCGCCGGCATCCCGCGGTTCACGGATGCCTCCTCCTGCAATCACCGGTATGGATGCATTTCCCGAAACCGCCGCGATCATTTCGTCGGCAACCATCCGTTCGGCCCCGCTGCCCGCATCCAGATAAACGCATTGCATGCCGAGGAACTGAGCGGCCAGCGCGTGCGCGGCTGCGATCTCCGGTTTGTCTCCGGGCATCGGTTTGGTATTGCTGATAAACTCAGCGGTCGTCTGCCGCCCGGAATCCACGAGCATATATCCGGTTGAAATCGCCTCAAGGCCGTACGCCTTGACGATAGGCGCCGCTTTGACCTGCTGCCCGATCAGCAGGTCCGGATTTCGGCCGCTGATCATGCACAGAAAGAGAATGGCATCGGCCGCGGACGAGACCTGGTTCATGTCGGGACCGGGAAAAATCAGCAAGGGAAGCCCGACGGCGCGTTTGACCTCCCTGACCACCCGGTCGAAATCCGTAAAAAGCAGAAAACTGCCGCCCATCAACAGGGCGTCAGCGCCGTTTTCGGCGCACATTTCTGCCGTATGGACCAGGTCCTGCTTGTCCATCCGGTCCGGATCCAGGAGGCACAGGAATCCCGCGCCCCGCTTTCTGACAACCGACTTGAGGTGGTCGTATGTTGACATGGACACGATTTACCTTCCCAACGCTGACCGGACGATCTCAGGGACCTCGGCGAGCGCGTCGGACATCTTTTCAGGATGCCTGCCTCCCGCCTGTCCCCCGCCGCCCACCAGCTTCGCCACCGCCTTGACGATATTGCCCGCCAGCACGCCCCGCTGGATGAGGTCGTCCGTAACCACCGCGATGAGCGAGGCTTTGCCGTTCAGCGCCGCCCCCAGTACGCCCACGCCCGAACCCAGGGTTTCACGGAGCCGGTCGCCCATTTCCCGAAAGGCCTCCATGTCCGCCGGCTGGACTGCGGTAGCCACCACCCGAACCCCGTCCACGTTCACCGCGGCGCCCGCCAGGTCGCGCATCTGCTCGCCGGCCGTTGCACTGCGAATTGATTGTACCGTCCGCTCGAGATCCTTGCCGCGGGTGATCAACCGATTGACGCGATCGGGCAATGCGTCGGCCTCCACGCTCAACATTTCCTCCAGTGCAGCGAGGGTGGACCGTTGATTCCTGATGAGGGCCTCGACACCCGTCCCGGTGACCGCTTCCACCCGCCGAATGCCGGCCGCGGTTCCTGTTTCGACCGTCAACTGGAACATGCCGATCTGACCCGTCGATCCCACGTGGGTACCACCGCAAAGTTCGAGGCTGAAGTCCCCGATCCGGACAGTCCGCACGATATCGCCGTATTTTTCGGAAAACAACATCCGGGCGCCCAGACGACGGGCCTCTTCGAGACCGACCCTATCGGTATCCACTTTAAGGTCCCGGCGGATCGCCCGGTTTACGATACGTGCGATCTTGTCCTGCTGTGCGGGCGTAACGGCTTCGAAGTGGTTGAAGTCGAACCGCAGCCGGTCCGGCGCGACCAGCGACCCGGCCTGATTCACGTGGTTGCCGAGCACCTGGCGGAGGGCCTCGTGAAGCAGATGGGTAGCCGTGTGGTTCCGGGCGGTTTCCATCCGGCGCCTCCCGTCAACCCGCGCCTCCACGTTTGCGCCCTCCAGCGCGTCGGCGCAACCCCGAGTCAGTCGCCCCCGATGCACAATGCCCTCACCCGAACGGAACGTCTCCTCGACCAGAACCTCCAGATCCCCGTTGTGAATCCGTCCCCGGTCCCCCACCTGCCCACCGGCTTCGGCGTAGAACGGCGTCTCCCTCAGGTAGACATCCACCCTGCCATCCGCCGCCTTGCACGCCACGACGACCGTGTCGAGCGCCAGGCGATCGTATCCGACGAACACGGAATGTTCCGGTGGAAGGAAATCGTCGGACACCGCCTCCTGAGACGCAAAGACCCGCCGCCCCGCCTCCCGCGACCGCGCCTGCTGGGCGGCCATCTCCGCTTGAAACCCGTCCAGGTCCACTTTCAGCCCGCGCTCCGCGCACATCAACTGCGTGAGGTCGATTGGAAATCCGAAGGTGTCATACAGACGAAACGCGTCCCGTCCGGAGATTTCTCCGTCACTGGAAACGACCTCGAACATCTCCAGCCCCCGGTCGAGCGTTTTCCCGAACCCTTCTTCCTCCGACCGGATGACCCGGGAAATGTGGTCGGCCTGCTCCGCCACCTCGGGAAATACACCTCCCATGACTTTCACGACAACGGGCACCAGCCCGTGAATGAACGGATCGTGCATCCCCAGCGTGCGCCCGTATCGCGCCGCCCGCCGCAAGATACGCCGCAGCACGTACCCCCGCCCTTCGTTGGACGGCAGCACCCCGTCCGCAATTGCAAAACAGAGTGTGCGGATATGGTCGGCGATAACCCGCATTGCCACACGGTGTTTATCGCTGTACGGTTTCCGTGTGACCCCGCCGATTGCGGCAAGTATGGGCTGGAACAGATCGGTATCGTAAGTGGATTCCACCCCCTGGAGTACGGTACAGATGCGCTCGAACCCCATGCCGGTGTCCACGTGTTTGTCTGGAAGCGGATGCAGAACGCCCCCGGCATCCCGGTTGAACTGGATAAAGACCAGATTCCAGATTTCCACCGTATCGGGACCGTCGAGGTCCGGAACCTCGCGGAACCACGACGCGGGATCGTCACCCAGGTAGTAGTGCACCTCCGAACACGGACCGCACGGGCCGGTCTCGCCCATCTGCCAGAAATTATCTGTCTTGTCCAGCCGAAGCACCCGTTCCGCGGGCAGGTCCGTCAACTCCGTCCAGAGCGCTTCCGCCTCCTCGTCCGCCGCCAGCCCGTCGGCGGCGTCCCCGCCGAATACCGTTGCGCAGATCCGGTCCCTTGGCAACTGCCAGACCCCGGTCAACAATTCCCATGCCCACGCGATGGCCTCCCGCTTGAAATAATCGCCAAACGACCAGTTGCCCAGCATTTCGAAAAACGTATGGTGCTGCGCACTGAAGCCCACCTCCTCAAGGTCGTTGTGATGCCCCGAGACGCGGATGCATTTCTGGGTATCCACCGCCCGGCGGTAATCCCGGCGACCGGTGCCCAGAAACACGTCCTTGAACTGATTCATCCCCGCATTCGTAAACAGCAGGGTGGCATCGTCCTGCGGCGCCACGGGCGCGCTCGGCACGATCGTGTGGCCCTTCTCTTCGAAAAAGCGAAGATACTCCCGGCGGATGTCGGCTGAAGTCTTCATGGATTGATATGGAGTTTAACCCCAATTCGAAAAAAACAGCAACTCGGCA
This sequence comes from Candidatus Latescibacterota bacterium, assembly GCA_021295655.1. Lineage (GTDB taxonomy): Bacteria > Latescibacterota > UBA2968 > UBA2968 > JAAXHE01. The sequence continues at coordinate 11,885 of JAGWBX010000067.1, read as the reverse complement.
ACGAGACGAAAACCCCTGAAAGGGTTCGCGCAGGATGCCGCAGACTCCGGCTCACGAATCCGGTGCGCCGTCGTGTCCGCTTTCGCTGAATTCCAGCCAGGCCCGCTGTGCGGCCGCATGCGCCACCGCCCCGAATCCGCGTCGCCCCAGGAACCCGTACATACGGGAAAGCGCTTTCCGCCTGTCGACGCCGTCGTAGTGCCTCCTGCGCGACCTCAGGAGGTCAAGGGCGACAACTTCGGGATCGACGCCCTCGAACACCTCATCCAGCACGTCCTGCGCCGTAGCGGAGTCGATTCCCCGCTTTTTCAGGTCGTGACGGAGCAGCGCCCGGCCCGCGGGCCGGATTCGCATCCGCTCCTGAACAAGGCGAAGGGCGTAATCCCGATCGTCAACCAGCTTCAGCCGCCGCAACTCATCGAGGGTCTGCTCAACCAGGGGCTCCTGAAACCCGCGGCGGCGCAGCCTTTCTCTCACTTCCGCACACGAATACGCGCGCGCGCTCAGAAGCTTAAACGCCTCGTTCTTCGCACGTTCGGCCGAATTCCGGCGATCCGACGTCGAAAGGGCATTCGGTTTCATCCACGGCACCTCGATAGCTGGAAATGCCAATCGTCCGGTCGTCCGGCCGGCCCCGGCGTTCTGCCGCACCGTTCACGCCCGACGCCGGCCACGCGCGCTACCCGATGTGCCTCACGCGTTGTCGCCTGCCTCCGCCGTACCGTTGTCCACCAGACCCACGGCCTCGCGCACCCGGGATTCGATCTCCGTGGCGAGTTCCGGATGTTCCTTCAAGTGGTTCTTTACGTTCTCCCGACCCTGTCCCAGACGATCGCTGCCGTAGGAAAACCAGGTACCGCTCTTGCTGACAATACCGTTAAGTTCGGCGATATCCAGGAGACTGCCCTCTCTCGAAATACCTTCTCCGAACATCAGATCGAACTCCGCCTCCTTGAACGGCGCGGCCATCTTGTTCTTGACAACCCGGACGCGGACCCTGTTGCCCGTAACTTCCTGCCCTTCCTTAATGGCGCCGATGCGTCGGATATCCATGCGAACGGACGCATAGAATTTAAGCGCGTTTCCGCCCGAGGTCGTTTCGGGATTGCCGAACATGACACCGATTTTCATCCTGATCTGGTTGGTGAACATGACGCATGTCTTGGACCTGCTGATCGACCCCGAAAGCTTGCGCAGCGCCTGAGACATCAGCCGCGCCTGCAGGCCCACGTGGGAATCGCCCATGTCTCCCTCGAGTTCCGCACGTGGCACAAGCGCCGCGACCGAGTCCACCACCACCACGTCGAACGCGCCGCTGCGCACGAGCGTGTCAGTGATTTCCAGGGCCTCTTCCCCTGTATCGGGCTGTGAAATCAGGAGGTTTTCCAGATTCACCCCAATCCGTTCGGCAAGTTCTACATTGAGCGCATGTTCCGCATCGACAAACGCACACGTACCGCCGGTCCGTTGCGCTTCCGCGATGACGTGCAGGGTCAGCGTGGTCTTGCCGGATCCTTCCGGACCGTAAATTTCAACGACGCGGCCCCTCGGAACCCCGCCCGCGCCAAGGGCGACGTCCAGTGCCAGCGCGCCGGTTGGTATCACTTCGACGGCCACCTGCCCGCCCTCTTCGCCGCTCAGCCGCATTATAGAACCCTGGCCGAACTGCTTCTCGATTTGCGAAATGGCCAGATTGATGGCCTTTTCCTTGCCGGCGCCACTGGATTTCGCCATTGCCTGCCCCTCCTGACTGAATTTACCTGTTGGATCACGGCGCAGCCCACGGCCTTTGAGGAGCCCGATTCTCTGCGCCGCAACATGTGCGATCACCAAATATAGTGAACATTTGTATATTAATCAATACTGTATTTTGCATGCATTGTACCAGGAAAAACCACGGTGGACATGCAGGTTGAAATTATAATATATCCGCAGTCCAACGGGAAGTCAAGGCCTGCCCGTTCGGAAAAAACCATCCCGGGACTCCCTGGCTTCCGGGTGGATCAACCCCGCGCCGACGGCCCGGAAAGTCGCGCGTGACCCAGCACGTTATACACGGCGCCTTCGGGCCGTAACTCACTGCTGTACAGTGATAAACGGTCCACCACAAAGCGAACGGACGGGATGGACCCGGTTAATTCGGAAGGCAGCCGAACCGCGCTCTTTCTTGCACGGGCAATCGTCAGGTGCGGATGGAACCGACGTTCCTCTCTTTCGAACCCGATCCTTAACATGGCGTTGTCCACGTTGGCCTGCAGCCTGTCCAGAATTGCGGTCTCCCCGCCCACCTCCAGCCAGACCACCCGCGCCCGACCCGGATTCGGCGCACCAATGCCCGTCGTATGCAACGCCATCGCCGGCGTCTGTCCGGCCACCGCCCGTATCGCCTTCAGAATGACCGGCACAGACGCGACGTCCACGTTACCCAGGAACTTGAGGGTGAGATGCATGCCCTCGGGACGCACCCACCTCAGCCGCGCGTCCAGGTCCGAAAGGAATCTTCTGGCGGCCCGATAGGCCGGGATCAGTGACGCGGGAGGTTCGACGGCCACAAATGCGCGAAGCTGCGCCATCTAAGCGCTCCACAGATACAGCCCCGCCCGTATCAGAAGATTTCCGTATATCCCCGCGATCACGTCGTCCATCACCACACCCCACCCGCGGGGCAACTTTTCCGACGCGCGCACCGGCGGCGGCTTCAGGATATCCAGTACCCGGAAAATAAAAAATCCGGCAACCCCAATCGCCGGTGACAGCGGCAGGAAGGCTACCGTGACATAAAACCCCACAAACTCGTCGATAACGACCGGACCCGGATCCGGACCCCAGGCATCTTCACCCGCGGAAGCGGCGTAAACCGCCACGCCGGTAATCAGGACCAGAAACAGAACCCACGGAAGGGCCCCGAACCCCGGCGTATGGTAGCCGGCCACCAGGTACGGAACCATCGCCGCTGCCGTGCCTGCCGTGCCCGGCGCAACCGGGACGTATCCGGAGAAAAAACCGGTGGCAAGCAGCCGGGTCCACGGATTCAAGTCAGCTGCCTCCGGTCTCCTGCTCAGGCCGGGTCGCGGCCATGCTCCACCAGGTAGAGGACGCCCGATACAACCGCCAGCAGGGTTACCGCCGCTACCATGACGTTCAGCACCATCTGCGAACCCGAATCCACAAGTACCAGGGGCTGAGAGGTCAGCTCAGCCGTAATCACGCGTACGTTGATGAACACAAGGATGCCGAACGCAAGTACCAGTTGCAGCATGGTTTTCCACTTCGCCAGCCGGGACGTCACGACCGGACGTCCTTTGCGGATCGCATATACACGCAGGCTGGTAATCACGGCATCCCGGATCAGCATGGCCCCAACCAGCCACGCTTCGACCATCCCCAGGAGCACGAAGGAGATGAGGGCGGACGAAACCAGAAGCTTGTCGGCAAGCGGATCCATGAACCGTCCGAGGCTGGTTACCGTTTTGTCGCGGCGCGCGAACCAGCCGTCAAAGAAATCGGTCAGCGAGGCCACGGTGAAGACAAGCAGTGCCAGGATCTTGTTGAATCCGCTGTCCGAGAAAATCAACGCCAGAAAGACCGGGGTGAGAACGATCCTCAGACCCGTCAGTAAATTGGGAAACGTGGCCATGCGGTCGGCGGGCTGCGGTTTAGGCAACCGAATACCCTGCGAACTGCCGCGGAGTGTGTCGGTACGGTTCATAGTTCTCTGCGTCCATCCAACGCACGGGAAAGCGTAACCTGATCGGCGAGGGCGAGGTCACTGCCAACGGGAAGGCCCCTGGCGATCTGGGTTACGGTCACGTCGTGTGTTCCCAGGATCTGTGTGAGGTATTGCGCGGTCGCGTCGCCCTCGACGGTGGGACCATTCGCCAGAATGACCTCCCGAATACCGCCGTCGTTCAGCCGCGCTACCAGTGGTTGAATGTTCAGTTCTTCCGGTCCGATACCGTCCAGAGGAGAGATCCGTCCACCCAGAACATGATACAGCCCGCGATAGGCCTGCATGCGTTCCATGGCCAGCAGGTCCCCGACAAAATCCACAACCATCACCTGGGACCGGTCCCGCCGCTCATCCCGGCAGATCGGGCATGGGTCGCTTTCAGACAGGTTGAAACACGCACCGCAGGCCCGGACCCGCGTCTTCACCTCCACCATCAGTTCGGCCAGCGCACGTACGTCTTCGTTCTTCCAGGTCAAAACCTCGAGCGCGATGCGCCGCGCGGACTTTTCGCCAATGCCCGGCAGCCGCCCCAGCCCGGCCGCCAGCCGATCGATGGCATTGGAAGCCATCCTCAATCTCCTCGAAAGCGGATTCCCGGACGACATTTCCGCGCCCGGGTTCAGGCGGTGGTCGGTTCCTACGGACCCAGGTTTACGCCCGGCGGCAACATGCCCGACGTCGCTCTCTGCATTTCACGGTCGGCCATCTCCTGCGCCTTCTCCCGGGCCTGCTGAATGGCGGCCATGATCAGATCTTCCAGCATTTCCACGTCATCGGGGTCCACCACCTCCGGGTCGAGCCTGATGCCCACAATGTGCTGTTGACCGTTTGCCCGCGCCACCACCATGCCGCCTCCCGACGATCCCTCGACCTCCTTCGACGCGAGTTCCTCCTGTACCTTCGCCAGTCTGGCCCGCAGCTTCTGGGCCTGCTTCATCATTCCCGCCATGCCCTTCGCCATTGCACTCTCCCCTGGTGGAGCTATCTTCCCACGACCTCTCCATCGAAGATTTCGATCGCCATGCGGACGCGTTCGTCGGCCGGCGCGCGCTCGTCCTGCGTCGCTCCGCTTTCGTCAGACGCGTCCAGTGCGCACCGGATGCGCAGGGAAACACCGAGAACTTCGGCCGTCGCTCCTTCCAGAAACGCCCCGTTGCGCCTGACCTGCTCCGCGTGAAACGTCTTGCCGCCCTTGAAGACCAGGTCCAGCATGCGGTCCTTCAATGCCGCGGGTCTGCCCTCGGCAAGAAACGTTCCCAGGCCCAACTTTTGCGCCCTTACATGCGCTACCAGGTCCGGCCACTTCTCCTGGACGTCTTCGAACGTGAGGCGGCCCGTCGGGGACGGTTCAGTTGTACCCCTCGGCTCGGCGGGGGGTCGCACGGGAGCGTCGTCGACAGCATGCTTCGCTGTATTGGCGACGTCCCGTGACGAAGCGCCACCCGCAGGACGTGGAGGGGCCGCCGGGGCCGGTTCGCGGTTTGGGGCGGCGGATGTTTCGGGCTCCGGCTGTCGCGGGCCGGACGTCGCGCCCTTACGCAGCAGGCCTTCCAGCCGGTCCAGCCGCGCCATGACCTCCATAACGGACTCGGAGGGCGCCATCTTCACCATCTTCAAAACAGTCAGTTCCAACCAGAACCGGGGATTTGAAACCCGACCCAACCTTGCTTCGAGATCCGAAATCGCCTGCAACATGCGCAGGAGATCCTCCTCATTGAATCGCGCGCCCGTCTCGAGGTACCGCGCCTGGTCGGCCTCCGACAGGTCGTTGCCTGCAAGGCCGTCTGACACGCACGCAACCAGCAGGTTCCGGACATGCTCCAGCAGCCCCTGAGTGAATTCGCCGGCATCGCCGCCACCATCCAGCACGAGCCCCACCGTGCGCAGCGCCGTTGCCGTGTCTGAATCGAGCATGGCCTGCGTCAGTTCGAAGAACGTGTCGGCGGGAATAACACCCAACAGCTCCCTTACGGCGTGGGCGGAAACGGACCCGTCCGTATACGCAATGGCCTGGTCGAGCAGATTCTCTGCGTCGCGCAGCGCGCCGTCGGCTTTCCGCGCCAGAAGAAACAGCGCCTCGTCTTCCGATTCGATCTCCTCCGCATCCAGGATCTTACGCAATTGCCCGACAATGGACTCGGTGGAAATCCGCCGGAAATTGTACCGCTGGCAGCGGGAGAGAATCGTTTCCGGCATCCGGTGCGGCTCGGTGGTGGCCAGGACGAACACCACGTGTGGCGGCGGCTCCTCGAGCGTCTTCAGCAGTGCGTTGAAGGCCTCCGCCGTGAGCATGTGCACTTCATCTATGATGTAGACCTTGCGCTTGCCTTTGCTGGCCGCAAATCCGACTTCCTCCCGCAGCTGACGGATTTCGTCGATCCCACGATTCGACGCCCCGTCTATTTCCAGGACGTCCAGGCTCTTGTTGTCGGCAATCGCCGTGCAGAATGCGCAGTTGCCACAGGGCTCGGGCGTGGGACCCTGTTCGCAGTTGAACGCCTTCGCCAGCAGCCGCGCCATCGTCGTTTTTCCCGTTCCCCGGGGACCGCAGAACAGATACGCCTGGACAACGCGATCCGATCGGATGGCATTCTGCAACGTCTGGACGATATGGTCCTGCGCGACCACATCCTGAAACACGTTGGGCCGCCATTTGCGGGCGATCACACGATAGGCCATTCGGGACAAGCCCCTCACCCGTCCATCAGGTACGCACGAACAGGAAGACAATAACTGGAAGGTACGTTGAAAAGGCCGTGCACCCCGCTTCGGCCTTCAGGCCGGGGAATTCGGAAAGCGCAAGCTCCCGCCAGGGGGCCCGGCGGCACACGGGCCGGGTTGCCTACCGCTGCTACCTTCCGGTCCTGACGGGGTTTGGCAATCGTCCGTTGCGCAGGACCTGGCGATCGACACCGCGTACTGTCCGAATCACGTCCCGGAATGAAAAACCTCAGACGAGGAATTCAACCCCGCTATAGCGGATTGCGGGCTACAGGGCGCCGCTACTTCCCCGTCTAGCACGACCTGATAAACCAGCCGGCAGCCGCAAAGGACCGATGGCTGTGTTCCTGGTGGAGCTGATGGGATTCGAACCCACGACCTCCAGAGTGCGATTCTGGCGCTCTCCCAACTGAGCTACAGCCCCACAAAAAGCCGATTACGCGAGAGGCAAGAAGCAGGACGAGGGCATCCGCTCTTCATGCATCGCTTTTTTCAATTGATATCCCGTCCGCCCTTGAGGCCGATTTCAGCGCCTCCACGCCGGAAAGCACACGTCCGACGGGGTTTACGGGACTGGCCGGCCGGATCTCGTCTCCCTGGCTGGCGGGAGTCGGACCCCAGAAGATGCAGAACGCCTTGCCGGGCGGCCAGTAGGCCAGATCGCCCGCTTCCACGGTTTCCCGAGGGTCCTCCGGGTCGGCGGTGACGGGGATCTGAAAGTAGATCTCGTCGCCCCAGGTGTTGAAGTTGCTGCCGATGGGCAACTCGGCCAGGATCCTTGACGCGGTTTCGGAATCGTTCAATTCCGCATCCAGTTCGATGTCTCCCACGGTTATTCTGATGGATTGGGCCATCCGGTCTTTCCGACCTCGCGATACGCGCCATCCGTGCACGTGAGCGGATCGGCCGGAGCGCGACGCGACGGGTTTCATGGCGGAGAGGGAGGGATTCGAACCCTCGGTATCCAAAAAGGATACACATGATTTCCAGTCATGCCTGTTCAGCCAGCTCCAGCACCTCTCCACGCAGGCGGTTTGCGATTCAAAAATAGCGGCGGATGGCCGACATTCGTCCCGCTGTCTCCACGACCACAACACGCCGCTCTCTATACAATATTAAGATACAATATTCACCCGAAATCCGCAACTTTTTCCAGACCAAATCAGGGTCATCGAAATGCGGATGCGCCGTATGGAATCCGTTGCGGTCTTCGAGCCCGATTTACTTGAATCAATCGAAGTGGGATAAACGAGACGGCGACGGGATAGGGTCTTGAGGACTGCGACAAAACGAAACCGTGAAGTTCAGGCTCCTTCCGACATTCCGTCCACGCCTCAGATCCCCGTTGTACCATTGCCCGTTGTGACAGGTCCAGATCTGAGACATCGCGTGCAAGGGCGAATGGATAACCCGGACGAGAAGGTTCCAAAAACGTGATTGTCTCATAGAAATCGTCTAAAGGTACGAAAACACCATTATTCTACGCCCAAAGTCGCATTCCCCGGTTGCAACAATGTTTCCAGGACAAGACCTCAATTCTCCAACTTCTCTTGTACAATCGCTCCAGCGTACTATGAAATCCACGGCCTTCGACATATCCGGCACCGTCACCGGTCAATAGCACCACAATTCCAGGATTAACTATATGATCCCAACCGTCCTCCATCATGCGAAGTTGCAGCCATTGGTCAGGGGTCTCCTGCTCTCCACCTCCGGAAGTACCTCGATCAAACAGATATACTTCAACGTCCTGATTCTCAAGTCGATTCCACAACTGGTTCATTTCCGGAGGGATGGAACCCGCAGCGTATGCCTTCTCCAACTTTCTATCTGCCTGGGCCAATCGAAACAGATTCTCAAAGTGAATACGTACTCGATAACGTGCAGTAGGATCTCCGTTCAACTCCTCGGCGAGTCGCTGCGCCTCGTAAAACACATTTGAGTTATCCCAATATTAATGAATACACCGCTCATAAGAAAACATACCTCATTTTCGCCTCTTTGTCGTCCGTACCGAAGATTCTCTCATCTACTGCGACCTGCCCCCTATTCAGTCTGAATAGCACAAACGACCGTGTGAGATTTCTGGCGGAGAGGGTGGGATTCGAACCCACGGTACCCGTGAGGGTACACCGGTTTTCGAGACCGGCCTGTTCAACCAGCTCCAGCACCTCTCCGCTCGAATGGCGGGACACGCCGAAAATCCGTTCGCGACACCGGCTCACGTCGGTGCGTCACGCGTCGTTCCGGCGCAAATCTTGAAAGAAACGCTTCAACATCTCCGAACTGGGTTCTTTGAGGACGGATCGACGAACGTCGATCCGGTGATTAAGCCTCTGATCTTCGACAATGTTTCGCAGTGAACCGCATGCGCCGGTTTTCGGATCGTTTGCGCCGAACACCAGGCGGGACACCCGCGCCAGCACGAGCGCGCCCGCGCACATGGCGCACGGTTCCAGCGTCACGTAGACGACGCAATCGGAAAGCCACTTCATCCCCGTCTCCGCAGTTGCCGACCGGATGGCCAGCATTTCCGCGTGCGCGGTGGAATCGTTGTCTCTCAGAATGCGGTTCTGCCCCCGTCCGACGGCCTCCCCATTGAGCAGAATGACCGCCCCGACCGGCACCTCGCCGGCGTCGCCGGCGTCGCGCGCCTCGGCCAGCGCCAGTTCCATTCCGGCTTCGTCCGCGTCGGTCAATTCGCGCACCCACCCTGGCGGAAGATCGTCTACCGAATATTCACTGAGGAGCGCGACAAAAATACCGGTTTGCGGGCTCGGCGTCAACCATTTTCCCGGTGAATCGGCGTTGGCTCGAACGGAGGTTTGCAGGCATGCAGCCAGCCGGATCCGCGATGGCGACTGGGTCATCCGCGAACGCCCAGCCCGGCAATGAAAAAGGGGATCAGCATCTCCCGCTCGTGCAACCCTCCGTGGCGACCACCCGCGATATCGGACGGAACGGCGTCGTCTCTGTACGCGTGGAACAACGTTGTGCTGCCTCGCATCAGGGCAAGCACGTCGCCGATCCGGCCCGGCAGTTCCGGCGCACGGGGCCCGTTTCCCCACAGGCCGTCGGCGAGCGCGCGTGGCGTCTCTACAATGCACGCGGCTCCGGCCAGCCCGGATTCAAGCGCGGACCTGACATCCGTTACCGCGCCGTCACGCACGTGAAAATACGCCGACCGCGCCGTGCCCGTCGGCGGGGCCGCCAGCCGGTGCTTCAGCCCCGGCAACTCCGCAACCTGTACGATATCCGCCTCGTCCACCTGAATATGCCCGTGGTCGGCCAGAAGCATGAACGCGGCGTTCACGTCCTGCCCTTCGAGTGGCGAAAGCAACTCTCTTTCAATCGAGTAGCCCAGGCTGTAGATCTCTCCCTCAGGTTCTTCGCCCCGGGTACCGTATTTATGCTGGATCGTGTCCATCGTGTCCGTATACAGCCAGATGCACGCGGGCCGTCCCGGATCCGAGGTCACCATGCGTCGCACCTGGATAAACAGGTCCGACGCGTTCACGAACGGGACCACGTCGGTGGCGCCGTCGTACAACATCTCGGAAAGACCGCTGTGCGCCAGCGACCGATGAATCATGCAATAGGACGAAACCCCCGCCGCCGTCAACAGGTTGTGCACCGTGGGCACGCCCAGCAGCGCCCGGGCATCTCCGCTGTTCCGCAACATGCGCCCCATTCGTTCGTCCGCCTCGGCGCTGAGCCGAATCATATTTGCCACGTATCCCCTGTCCGGCATGTACATCCGGTAACCCGCAACGCCGTGTCCGGCAGGCGGAAGCCCCGTGTGAAACGACGAAAGCGCCGCCGCGGTTGTCGACGGGAATACCGACGTGAGCGGCACGAACCTTCCCCGTTCCGCCAGCGTCTGGAATCCGGGCACCCGGCCCGATTCCATCGCCTGCGTCAAAGTCAGATAACCCAGTGCGTCCACGAGCGTGATCACCAGTTTCTCCGCGCCGTCCAGTTCCCCGCCCAGGACCTCTTCGGCCAGCCCCGGCGCACCTGTCCCGCCGATGCCGAAATGCCGCAACACCGTTGACGCCACGTTCGCCAGACTGTACCCGTCGTACGCCGGCCACACGAACTCATCCGGCAACGTCGCGTCTCCGATACTTGCGGTCCGTCGCAGTCGCTTCAGAATCCGCTGTGCAATCGGATTCATTCCATCTCCGGTCACTGGGGTGGTCTACAATCAGGACAGGGCACCAAATTAGACCGCCCCAGACTTGATGTCAAGGCCGAATCCCGGTACGAAGACGCCCGCCGGGGCCCCCGTTGCCATGCGGGAGAACGGCCCGAGTTGCCGCGTTCGTGAAGGCCGCAGAAACCGATTTTGTGCTTGACACCACAAGCGCCTTGTGGTAATTTCTTCCCGCTTCTGGTACTCAGGGTTCCGGCGTAGCTCAGCTGGCAGAGCGGGTGGCTGTTAACCACTAGGTCGTAGGTTCGAGTCCTACCGCCGGAGCCAATTTTCAGCTGTCATCGCAGGCGACCGGATATCAGACGTGAAGCCCCGCAGGACATATCCTCCGGGGCGTCGTCGTATCAGGAGCGCAATGAACGCCGGATCGATGGACCACAATAACGGCCCTCCATCCTCGCGCCTTACCTGAGCCGCGACACGCGGTTTGGAGCGAAACCGATGACCGCCGGGAAGCCAGCGAAAAACGCAGCAAAAACCGGCAACAGGCCGGTCCTCCTCTCGGGCGGCAACCCTCAGATCGCGAAGGCAGACGGGGACGCTCCGGTGCAGGCCTACATCGCGGCCATGCCCGGCTGGAAGCGCGACCTTGGGCGCCGCCTCGACGACCTCATCGTACGCTCCGTGCCAGACGTGCGCAAGGCCGTGAGGTGGAATTCGCCATGGTATGGCATTGAGGGCCTGGGCTGGTTCGCGAGTTACCATGTCTTCACCCGGTACGTGAAGGTGACTTTCCTCAACGGCGCGTTGCTTTGCCCCGTCCCGCCCGGCTCGGGCAAGGACAGGGACTCGCGCTGGATCGACATTTACGAAGGCGAGTTCGACGAGGCGCAGATGGCGGCGTGGATCCGGCAGGCGGCCGCCCTGCCCGGCTGGCGCGGGTTCTGACGACAGAAAGAGGATGCCGGAAAGTATGGATACCTACCGACTGAGAAGGTTGTTATCGCGCCTGATCGTGCGCCTTGGATGTTTCGTGCTGCTCTGGAACTGCGCCGGCTCCGACGTGGATGAGACGCCCGAACCCGATGATCCTCCGATGCAAGCTGCGAGCGGCCCGACAGTCGTAAATCCGAATCTCGCGGTGGCCGATGAACTCGGTGCGCTTTCCGGCATGAATAAGGAACTCGCCGACGCCGTACTGAAGAAACGCCCATTCCTCAATATGGAAGCGCTGCACTCGGTGGTCGCTACGCACATGAGCCACGGGGAAGCAGAGAA
>JAGWBX010000099.1 GCA_021295655.1 Candidatus Latescibacterota bacterium | reverse complement strand
TATCTCCGTACGCGGCGGTCGAGTTCCTCTTCGGCGTCGCGGCGCCGGAGTTCCTCCATGCGGCGGGCCACCTCCGCCTCGTATCCGATCGTACCGGGCTCGTAAAAATACGTACCCCGCATTTCGTCGGGCAGATACTGCTGAGGCACATAATGCTCTTGGAACGCATGGGGATACTTGTACCCCTTTCCGTGGCCGAATCCCTCCTTGTCCCGGCTGGCGTCCTTCAGGTGATTCGGCACATCGTCGGACCGTTCATTCCGGACATGGGAAAGCGCGCTGAAATACGACATGGTGGAATTGCCCTTGGGCGCAGTGGCCAGATACAGGCAGCACTCGGATAACATGAATTGCCCTTCGGGCATGCCCACATAGTCGAATCCATGCGCCGTGGCGGACACGATCCGGAGCGCGTGCGGATCCGCCAGCCCGATGTCCTCTGCCGCGAAAATAAACATGCGGCGAATGATGAAGCGGGGATCCTCCCCGGCGTAAATCATTTTCGCCATCCAGTACAGGGCCGCATCGGGATCGGACCCCCGAAGGCTCTTGATGAACGCGCTGATCGTGTCGTAGTGTACGTCCCCCTCCTTGTCGTACAGCACGGCGCGCCGCTGGATGCTTTCCTCCGCCACAGCCAGATCGATCCGAATGGCGCCTGCCTCGTCCGGATCGGTCGTCTCCACGGCCAGTTCCAGCGCATTCAGCACAGAGCGGGCGTCGCCGTTGGCCGTATCGATCAGATGCTCGAGGGCCTCCGGCTCGACCTGCACATCAGCGCTGCCGTACCCGCGCTCCTTATCTCCAAGTGTATATAGGGCGATTTTCCGCAGCGCTTCTTCGTCGAGCGTCTGCAACTCGAAGATGCGGGACCGGCTCACGAGCGCCTTATTGACCTCGAAATACGGGTTCTCTGTCGTGGCCCCGATCAGCACGACGGTCCCGTTCTCGACATGCGGCAGAAGCGCATCCTGTTGCGACTTGTTGAACCGGTGCACCTCGTCGATGAACAGGATCGTCCGCCGTTGATGCTGCTCCAGACGGGCCTTCGCATCCCCGATCGCCTCGCGAATGTCCTTCACCCCGGACAGCACCGCATTGAGCGAGGTGAAATGCGCCTTGGTGGTGTTCGCAATGATGCGGGCCAGCGTGGTCTTGCCGCTGCCCGGCGGGCCATAGAAAATCACGGACGTGATGCGATCCGCCTGAATGGCCCGGCGCAGGAGCCGGCCCGGCCCGAGGATGTGTTCCTGCCCGACGAACTCGTCCAGCGTGCGGGGACGCATGCGGTCCGCCAGGGGGGCGTTCCGCGCCAAATACCGGTGAGCGGCTTCCTTGAACAAGTCGGGCATGGGAGGAGAGGTAGGGTATCCTCAAAAGAATAGGATATACCTGAAAATAGAATATATGTGCAAAATATGTTTGATAATTCCTCTTTTTTTATTTAGGATAGGGGTAAGCTGATCGTATCGACCAGGACAGAAAAAGCCCATGGCATTCACTCGACGCCAGTTCTTCAGCTATGCCGCTATTGCAGCGATAGTCAGAACCAGACCAACGCAGGCCAAAACAACTACCCAACCCAAACCCGACGGCTTCTTCACGCTGGGCCAGCACGACGGCCACTGGTGGCTCATAACCCCCGAAGGGGAGCTCTTCTTTTCACTTGGACTCAACCATATCGACCCGGCAAGCCTGAGGTATCCCGAGAACATCCACATCTGGCGCGACACGTACGGCGGAAGCACCACGCGATGGATCCAGGAGTCCGTGGCGCCCAATCTCAGGAAGTGGGGATTCAACACCGTCGGCTGGGTCCAGGAAGTGACCGTGCGCCAGTGGAGGCACTCTCGTCCATTCACGAATGACGAGTACCGGGCCCTCGACATGCCCTTTTGCCATTTGCTTCCGTTCACCGAATCGCACCAGTGGGAACAGCACACCCGTCACTTCGACTTTCAAGGTTCGCAGTGGAAAGAATGGGTTGACTACGTCGCACGCTCGCACTGCGCCGAACTGAGCGAAGAGCGCAATCTCATCGGATATTTCTATAGCGACTGTCCAACGTGGGTGCACGAGCGCCCCGAGAACGCCTGGCGCGGACCGATATTCGACCCCGAACGCCTGAAGACCGAATCGGGCCGCAGAGAACTCAACCAACTGGCCCGCGACTACTACCAGACAACGCACGACGCCATTCGGCGCTACGACCCCAACCACTTGATTCTGGGGGACCGGTACGAAGCCAACGCCGCCATCGCGATGGAGGTCGTTGAAGCCGCACTGCCCTTCGTTGACGTGCTGTCATTCCAGGACTTCCGCGATCCGGTAACCCATCTCGACGAATGGTACAAGAAAACCGGAAAGCCTGTGCTGCTGGCCGACGCGGCCGGGCTGAGGCGTCCCGCTCCCCCCGGAGGCTTCACCCCCAACGACGGGGAATGGTACGCAGAGGTATTGGCGGCGCTTTTCGAGAACCCCGGCTGCATCGGTTTTCATCTGTGCGGCGCCTACCAGCGCAACAAAGCGCGACGCCGTGGCTTGCTCGACGAACTGGAAAGGCCCGATCAGGAGAACATCGAGCTGGTTAGCGCTGCGAACGCAGAGGTCAGCCGCTGGATGAACGAACGGTACTGATCGCCCGGATCAGGACAGACGCAAGGTACGGCGCATCTGACAAGCAACGCCGGACGCACACAATTGTTAATGCGTCCTGTTTTTTTTATTTAAGGATACTCTGATTAAGTCCGCAAAACCCGGAGACTGCCCCCTTTATCCGTAATTCCCGAATCGTACCGTGACGGAAGAAATAGACAGGCCCTGTATGGAACGCTCCCTCCGGGAAATTGACAATCGACACCCGGCGACGTAATTTATCAGAGCCGCCGCTATAAAGAGGCCTGAGCGCAAGCGCACAGCGCATTTGCAGGCTTTAAAGCTCAAAAAGATCGTACAGAAGTACCGAACTCCGAACCATGAGCAAGAAAAAGGATCCGGCGGCCCGTTTTACAAAGCATAACGGTAACGATGCGTCTTTCGGTCGCATCGTAGCCCACCGCTTGCGCCGCACGTTCGCCCTCCTCCTTCGACCGGTGGGGATTGCTCTTGTCGCGGTTGCCTTGCCGGCCGCATCCGGGACGGCGTACGCTCAGACCGACAAAGATGCGCTGGTCGCGCTCTACAACGCGACCGACGGGGCCAATTGGGACACCAATACCAACTGGAACAGTAGCGCCGCCATCGATACGTGGTACGGCGTCCGCACCGACGCCGCCGGACGGGTGGATTCTCTGAATCTCCGAAACAACTCCCTGTCGGGTTCGATTCCGGCGGAGCTGGGCGACTTGACCAACCTCAAATACCTGGCCCTCAATAACAATTCTCTGTCGGGGTCGATTCCGGCGGAGCTGGGCGACTTGACCAACCTCCGCGAACTGTACCTCCACGAAAACAACCTGACGGGGCCGATCCCGGCGGAGTTGGGCAACTTGACCAAACTCGAGACACTGGATCTCCGCGACAACAAAGAAAACCGAAACGGTGGCCTGACGGGGTCGATCCCGGCAGAGTTGGGCGATTTGACCAACCTAAAAGAACTGAATCTCTTCAACAACTCCCTGACGGGGTCGATCCCGGCGGAACTGGGTGATTTGACCAACCTCAATAGACTGGTTCTCAACAGCAACGCTCTGACGGGGTCGATCCCGGCGGAGTTGGGCGACTTGGATTCCCTAAAGCACTTGGATCTCTCCGACAACTCCCTGTCGGGTTCGATCCCGGCGAAGCTGGGCGACTTGACCAACCTCCAGTTCCTGTATCTCAACAGAAACGACCTGACGGGGTCGATCCCGACGGAGTTTATCAACTTGAGCGAGCTCGAGTACTTGCGTGTCTCCAGCGAGCGGTGCGTGCCGGGAGATACCGCATTCCAGGAATGGCTTGGCGATCTCGAACAACATCTGCATTGTTTCCGCGCTGGCGGTTCGAACCAGGATTCTCCGCGTGGGCGGAGGGCCCGTTACCGTTAACCTGGATAAGGAGTATCCTTACGATTCGGGGTCAAGCTGGAGTATACGTCACTACCGGGTGGGGGACGGCAACGCGGCGGACAATCCCGGCAATTCGTTTACCGTCGAGCAGTACGCTTGGGTCGACCTTACCGACAGTACGCTCACCTTGAGTCCGCTTTCTTCGGCAGGCGCATTCGAGCTTGCTGCGGATCCGAATGCGAGTGTGGAGGGCGACGAGAAACTCATCCGTGTGGAAGTGATGTCCGCCAATGCGCCCGTGCTGATAGGAGAGGATATCGCCGAGGGAGAAGAGTACAATGCGCAAGTCCAGTACCGTACGCGTCAAGTCGCCCTGACGCCAAGGGACGACGTGTCGAAAGAATTGGAGCTCTTCGATTACTTCTACGACCCGAACGATGTCTTCCTGACCTACGAAGCCAGCGTCGATAAAGCGGGCGCTGGCGACGATGCGGTCGATATCGTAACGGCGACGGTATCCGGCGACAGGCTGACGATCGCGCTTACGGACCAGGCCCAAGAGGGCCAATCGACCAACGTTTGGGTGACTGCGACGGACGGCGCCGGCGAATATGCCCGGTTGCAAGTTATTGTGGCCGTGTCCGGGGCAACCGGGCCGTATGTCGTAACGCCGCTTGCGGATTGGACATTGCGGGAAGACGATGCCAAAGACACCACGATCGACGGCCTGGGCGACGGATTCGCGGACGAAGATCTTGGCGATCGTTCGCTGGAATTGACGATCGACATCGGCGACGATACGGCCACGAGAGTAGACGACGGCGACCGCTTTACGTGGGTTACGGAGTACATGACGGCGACAGTCGATCTGGCTGAGGAGACCTTGACCGTCCGTCCGCTTAGGAAGGGCGCGAACACCTTTACGGTGACCGCCACGGACAAGGGAGAGCCGACGTACGTCTGTCCTGCCGGGTATGCGACAAACGACAATCCTGTAACAGCAACCTCTACCTGTACGAAGGACGACGAGTCGGGAGAGACCGCCAAAGTGACGTATCCGGACACCCAATCCGTATCGGATTCCTTTACGGTGACGATCGCGAGCGAGACTACGCCGACCGTAGCGCAGGCTATTCCTGACCAGGAACTGGATGCCGACGGCGACGCCGCAACGGTGGATCTGGCGGATTTGAACGGCGACGAAGACGGC
>JAGWBX010000066.1 GCA_021295655.1 Candidatus Latescibacterota bacterium | reverse complement strand
AAATGTGCAGAAGCTTAGCTCACAATAGCACATATTACATCCACCGACGAACAGGAGAGTGTTTCGCCCAGGCAGCTAACAATTCCAGCAAAGCAAAACGGATATTTTGCGCTTCATTTCCAGCCAGACAGGGCAGGGGATCTGTCAGCCGGCGTGACCATTTACAGCAACGATTCCAATACGCCGGTTGTAGGTTTCCAGATCGCAGGAAAGGGGCTTCGTTCCCAGAGCACGTCCTTTGCATTATCTCTTGTCGTCGATGCACCGAAAAACCAGGGTGTATATGCTTTGCCTTCAGATGGTACCATTACCGTCGAAATTCACGGGCGGCAGGTTAAGGATGCGATAGGATTTCGCGCGTTGTTTGATTCTGATACGCAATCCTTCGCATATACGGGTTTCGATATTGGAGACGACATTCCCAACGGACACTCACCGGGGCCCTACTATCCCTCCGATCCCTCTTCCGTTGAAGTGATGGCGGCGTCGTTTGGCGGAAAAATCGCTGAGCCGTCCGCAAAACTCGGCACGGTTCGTTTTAGTGTATCCGATACTTTTCAAAGAGGTCAAATGCGGCTGCGATATGCACGTATCAGGCGATCCGGAAAATTCGAAGTCTTCGCCGATCCTGTTGTCTTGAGGTTTTCGAAACAGGGCGGCCTGACCGCAGACTTCGATGGTGATGGGACCGTCGGGTTTAGAGATTTCGTGCATTTCGCCCAACATTTCGGATTGAACCGGGGTGATGCGGATTTCAAAGCCCATTTTGACCTGGATGGGAACGGGAGCGTCGGTTTCAGCGATTTCCTGATCTTTGCCGGCGCCTTCGGGAAACAGGTAGTTTCCAGTTGATTTGTCCGAGTCAACTCGGCAGGTTTATCTTCCCGTTTTGATTCATTCGGTGCATCTCTGCATCTAAAGCAAATTCCTCCATGCCCCAACGATCCGAAGGACCCTCTGAATCCCCACCCCGATTTCACGGCGCGCTCACGCCGCTGAACAACCCCGACTATCGCCGGCTGCTGGCCAGTAACGCCCTCTGGTGGCAGTTCATGTGGATGGAAATCATCGTGGCGGGCTGGCTGGTCCTTGAACTGACCAACTCGGCATGGCAGGTGTCGCTGATCGGTTTCTACCGCATGGCCCCGCTGCTGCTGGTCGGCTTTGTCTCCGGACCCCTCACCGACCGGTTCGGCCGACGGAAGATTATTATCTTCTCACAGGTCGTCAACCTTGTCGTTTCTCTCCTGATCGCCCTGATTATCCTCGCCGACCGTCTGGCCGTATGGCATCTGGCCGTCGCCGCGCTGGTCATGGGAACCACCTGGGCGGTGGACTGGACCGCGCGACGATCGCTGCTGCCCGACCTGGTTGGCCGAGCGCGAACCATGGACGCCATGCTCCTCGAGGGCATCTCACAGAACATCACGCGGGTTGCCGGGCCCTTTTCAAGCGGCGCCCTTTACGCGACCCTGGGGCCCCTTGGCTGTTTTCTGATTCTGACCGGGATTGCCCTGGCTTCTCTTTTGATCCTTTTCCGGCTCTCCAGACAACCTGTCCTCGAAAAAACGCCGACTGAGGCTTCCTACTGGTCCCGGACGGTGGAAGGGCTGCGCTATATCCGCCGCAACCCGCCGATTCTGGGGGTCACGCTCATTACAATTACGATGAACTTCCTGGTCTTTCCCTACCAGACGCTGTTGCCCGTGTTTGCGAGAGATGTTCTGAATCAGGGCCCGGTCGGTTTCGGTGTACTCGCATCCGCCAACGGGGTTGGCGCGTTCGCCGGTCTCTGGATGGTGAGCAGGCTCCGCCGCTGTGTTGGAATAACCTGGCTCTACGCCGCCGGTTCGTTTCTGATGGCTGCCGCCGTAGTTGTATTTGCAATGTCCATTGACTTCTATCTGTCGCTGGGCCTTCTCTTCCTCTCAGGCATCGGTCACGCGGCCTTCGGCCTTCTCCAGAGCACCATCGTCCTGCTGTCTGCGCGGGACGACATGCGCAGCCGCGCCATGGGCGGCATCGTGCTTGCAATCGGCACCGGGCCGCCGGGCCGCCTGAGCGCGGGCGCGCTGGCCGAACACTTTGGCGCGCCCTTCGCCGTGGGGACGACGTGCGCCGCCGCGGCCCTGATCGTTGTTGCAGTCACGCTGGCCATGTCGGGTTTCCGAAACGCTCCGGCCGCACGTGAAGCGAGCGCATGAAAAAGCCGCCCCAAAAGGGGACGGCAATTCCACCATCCTGATCATTTCAATCCGGGCATGTTCTCTCCTGCCCGGTTTTACATTGACAGAATCTGTTCGATTTCCCCGTCGAGCGATTCATCCAGCCGTGGACCGTACTGCGCCACCACGCGCATCGACGCGTAGTTCGCCAGCTTTGCCGACTGTGCCGCATCCAATCCGTGGGTCATCCCGAACAGATAGGCTCCGGCGAACATATCTCCCGCGCCATTGGTGTCCACCGCGTCAACGCTGAAGCCCGGTGAATGGAATCGCTTGCCTCCGTGCCACACGACGGCGCCTCTGGCCTCATACGTCACCGCGTATGCGCCAACCAGCGTTTCCAGTGCGGAGCAAGCGTCATTCTCGTTGCCGGTTTCCGTAAAGGCCCGCGCTTCAGCCTCGTTACAAAAAAGCAGATCCACCCCGCCGGCCACGAGCGCCCGCATCCGGTCTCCGAACGCGGCTACAATGGACGGATCGCTCAGCGACAACGACACCCGGGTTCTCCCCGCGTGTGCTACGGCCTGGGCGGCCACCGCCGCGTCGAACCCATCGTCCGAGGCCACCAGATACCCTTCTATGTAAAGATAGTCGCTCTCTCTTATCACATCCGGCTCCAGCTGTTCCGGCCCGAAGGTTCCGGTTATGCCCAGGTACGTATTCATCGTGCGATCGGCGTCGTCCGTGATCATCACCAGGCATTTCCCGGTAATGCCCTCGCCCTGAAACCCATTGGAAGCCACGCCGGCCGCCGCCAGGTCCTGGAGATAAAAGTCCCCGTATTCGTCCTTCGCCACCTTGCACGCATAGGTTGCCCTTCCGCCCAGATTCGCCACCGCGATCATCGAATTCGCAGCGGACCCGCCGGACGAACGTTTCAGGACGTCGTTGCCCAGGTGTTCGAGGAGTTCGTGATGCCGATCCTCTCCGATCAACGTCATAACGCCCTTCTCAATTCCCGCGCGGGCGAGAAACTCGGGCGTTACCCGGTACTGAATATCCACGAGTGCATTGCCGATCCCGTACACGTCACACGCCCTGGCCATACACGCTCCTTGCATAATCGGTCTGATTCCGTATCATATTGGCATTCCCGGTCTGCACGGTCACGACGGTTCGCAGGCACCGAACGTCGTGTACCGTACACCATGCGGGCAGCGACTCTATCTCACGGCATCACCGGACACAGGCACGAGCAGGTTTCAAGCCGACCCCTGCAAACCGGGTTATTTTCGTAACCATAATACAATGACCCGGATAAGAAAACTACCATTTTGAGGAATCAGAATTGAGCGCGACCATAACCTGCAACGTGCGGGACCAGGCCATCCTCATCGACGTTGAAACAGACGGTGAAAGCGAGGACTCCAGAAACCACGAACTCTGGCGGGCGAATTCCTTCAATGAGAAAGAACCCGACACCCTGGACTGGATCGACACCTGGTTCCAACCCGGCGAGACGATGTACGACGTCGGCGCCAATATCGGCCAATACGCCCTTTACGCCGGCCGCAAACTGAACGCGCAGGCACGGATCCTCGCCTTTGAACCGGAAGCCCTCAACCACGCCAAACTCAACAAGAACATCCTGCTGAACGGCCTGGCGAACGTTGTCACGGCCTACCCCATCGCCGTATCGGACCGCACGGCCATCCAGCATTTCTATTCCAAAACCTTCGCCCCCGGCGCCGCACTCCACGCGCTGGGCGAACCCGTAACGCAGGGCGCCGTGCCCTTCGAGCCGCAGAACCGGCAGGGTACGATGGCCGTGTCACTGGACGACCTTACCGGTCGATTCGGCCTGCCGTTTCCGACCCACATCAAGATCGACGTCGACGGAATCGAGGACAGGATTGTCGCCGGCGCATCGCGGACGCTTGAGGATGCCAGATTGAAAACCGTGCTGATCGAAGTCTATATGTTCCAGGACATGGCCCGCAAGATCGAGACGGCCTTCTTCAATCGGGGCTTCGTTCCGGCCAACGTCATCCCGGTCGACTATTCCGAGGGCATCGTCCAGAACCTGATCTTCAGTCGCGAAGGGGCAACACGGAAGGTGATCTGAGAAGATACCATGATCCCATTCGAGAATGATGTGCTGGATCGCCGGCGGAAGCGTGCGGCCTGCGTCTTTGGCGACGATCCGCCGATCGTGCTCTTCGGCGCCGGAAAGCCCGTTCAGATTCCGGGCGGACAGGACCAGACCTATCCGTTCATACCCTACCCCGAGTACTACTGGCTCACAGGTTCGAGACGCTGGGGCGGCGTACTCGTGTACGACCCGCAGGACGGCTGGAGACACTTCATCCGGCCGGTCTCGCAAACCGAACGGCTTTGGGAAGGCGGCACGGAAACTGTCGAGGGCGAGGACGTGGCCGGACTTCAGTGCTGGCTGGATCAACGTCCGGGCCGCCCCGTCGCGGTCATTGGCGCCGCCGTGGACAATGTCGAAAGCGATCTTCAACTGGCGGCGGCGCTTCAGGCATCTCTTGACGGGATCCGCCGCCGGAAGGACGCCGCCGAGGTCGCTCTGATCGAACGAGCGGCCGCGGCAACGGCGGCCGGCCATGCGAGCGCCCGTGACGCCATCCGGCCGGGCATCAGCGAACGCCGGATCCGCATTGAACTGGAAGCCGCGATGTTCCGGCATGGCGCCGACGGCGTCGCCTTCGACACGATCGTGGGCGCGGGTACCCACGCGGCCGTACTCCACTTTGAACCCGGCGCCCGGATTGTGGAACCGGACGACCTGGTCCTCATCGACGCCGGCGCATCCATTGCCGGATACGCGGCCGACGTCACCCGCACCTACCCCGCCGGAGACCGTTTTACACCCAGGCAGCAGGCCGTCTACGACCTCGTCCTTGCCGCTCAGCTGGAAGCCATCTCCACCTGCCGGAAGGGCGTAGAGTGGCACGAAGTACACCGGGCCGCTGCCGGCGTTATCGCCCGGGGGCTGCGTGACCTGGGCATCCTGAGGGGCAAAACGGACGACCTCCTCGAAAGCGGCGCCATCTCTCTCTTCCTGCCCCACGGCGTCGGCCATATGGTCGGCCTTGGCGTGCGGGACGTGGGCGGCCTCGCGGCCGGGCGCGAAGTCAGCGTCTATTGCGGCATCCGGATGCGCGTAGATCTGCCGATGGAGGAAGGCTTCCTGATGACCGTCGAGCCGGGTGTGTACTTCGTGCCGGCGTTGCTCGACGACGCCAAGCGGCGCGAACGCTTTTCCGGAATGGTCGACTGGGACGCACTGGAACCCTGGCGGCCGGTGGGCGGCGTCCGCATTGAGGACAACGTACTCATCACCGCCGGAGAACCCCGTATCCTGACGTCCGAAATCCCCAAATGAACTCCGCGGCAAAAGGCGAAGGGCAGGATCGGAAGCCGGTACGCCGCTACGGCAACTCGTACGAGGGTCGATAAGGTCATGCCGGATCCATCCGCCGCCGTGAGTCGCGCCCCCGGACCGCGCGGGCTCCCGCTTCTGGGCTGCGTCCTTCCGTTCCGGAAGGACCCCATCGGGTATCTGATGGATGCCTGGTCCAGGTACGGCGACGTGGTCCGGCTGAACATCAGGGGCAAGACGGTACACCTCGTCACCCGCCCGGAGCACATCGAACACGTGCTCGTGCATGGAAGACGCACCTACTTCAAGGGTTACGGATACGACGACCAGAAGCTGCTGCTCGGAGAGGGACTGATAACCAGCGAGGGAGAGCTCTGGGAACGCCAGCACCGGATCATGCAGCCGTTCTTCACGCCCGTGGGCACGGTGCGCTTCATGGAGGTGATGGTGAGCACAATCACCGACATGCTTGCGCGATGGGTACCCCTGGCGGATGGCGGACGCGTAATTCAGGTCGACGAGGAGATGGCACGCCTGACGGGAAATATCATCGTTCGCATCCTCTTCAGCAGGGACCTGAACGACGAGACGTCTCGGATCGACGAGGCGTTTCAGTACTGCGTCGGGTTCATCGACCGTCGTTCAGCCGACCTGATCGCGTTACCCATGTCCATGCCATCGTCCGCGAACCGCCGGTTTAGACAATGCCTCCGCAATATCCACCGGTACATCGACGAACGCATCGACGAGCGGCGCGACCATCCCGGGGAGGAGGATCTGCTGTCGGTACTTATGAACGCCCGCGACGAGGAAACCGGTGTCCGGATGGACCGGCGGCAACTGCGGGACGAACTGGTCACACTGTTCGTTGCGGGATATCAGACGACCATGCACGCCCTGACGTGGACGTGGTACCTGCTGGATCGACATCGGGAGGCGGCGGAAAGGCTGTGGGCGGAGCAGCATTCGATCCTGAACGGGCGCCTGCCCGGCATGGAGTCCGTCCATGAACTGAGCTACTCCCGGATGGTGTTCCAGGAAGCGATGCGCCTTTATCCACCGATCAAGGTGATCGTCAGGGAGGCAGCGGCCGACGACGAGATTGACGGGTACCGCATCCCCGCACGGTCACTCGTGCTGGTGAGTCCCTATATCACCCAGCGTCATCCGGCCCTCTGGGAGAACCCGGAAACGTTTAACCCGGAACGGTTCACCCCGGAGCAGACGGAAAGACGCTCCCGATACGCCTACCTGCCCTTCAGCGCCGGACCCCGGATCTGCCTCGGCGGCAATTTTGCGATGCTGGAAGCCGTGCTGGTGCTGGCGATGGTAATCCGGGAGTACCGGCTTCAACTCGTACCCGGCCACCCCGTCGAACCGTCTATGGCCCTAAAAACGTGGCCGCTTTACGGCATGCCCATGACGCTGCACCGGCCCGAGTAGGTGCACGGAGCCGGTTTTTGCCGCGAACAATAGCCCCGTCCACACCAGCGTGCGGACTGAAGGTCGTCAGGGGAGTTCATCCTGGTGGATTCGCGTGGGTCCGCCCGCGTGCAAATTGCGTTCGCAGGGGCAACCCTTGTGGTTGCCCGCTTTTCGTTTGTTTCTCTTTGCGTCCTGGCGTCTTCGTGTGAGCTGATTTTCGATCTTGCTTCAAGCTGACGGCTGAAAACTGACCGCTCACGTCTGCTTCCTGCTACTCCTCCTCCGCTTCAAGCGTATTCAGGATTGCGCCAGTATCCTCTTCGGCGGGTTCGGCGCTGAGAATCCGCCATTTGTACTGGGTATCCCGCTTCCCGGTACCCGCCGCGCGCAGTACCTCGTCTTCGGCCCAACCCGGACGCATCAGATGCAGGCACGGCGGCGCCAGCCTGCGCGAGCGGCGTTTCTCGGCATACTCCACGTTGACCCCCGCCAGCGCACGATCCAGATGGGGAATCACCTCGTGTCTGAGCAGGTCCGGTGCGACTTCTCCCTTGAATTCCGCGTAGATCTCGTACCGGCGGGCCGACACGTTCGCCACCACCCGGAACTGCTCGACCACGGAGACGTCATATCCGCGGCGGACCTCTTCGAGCGCCAGCAGGAGATGGTTTACGTGCATCTTCTCACCGGTGATGCTCGTCATGTCCCGGCCCTTGCGTATGAAGGCCAGCAACGGGGCGTTCCGGTAGAAACCGGTCACCTGTACGATGTCGTGAATATCGTAACGGTAGAGGCCTCCCGGGGTGGTCAGCAGGACCGCATAATTCACGCCGGACTCCAGTTCATGGCTCGAGAGCACCGGTGGATTGGCATCATCCAGTGATGCCTCGGGGATGAACTCGTAGTAATTCCCGTTCAGCGAGAGAATGCCCGAAGCGGTATGATCCCGGTTGGGTAGGGTAAAATGTCCTTCGCTGGCCAGGAAGCCCAGATCGCGCATGGGGACGTCGCCGAAATATTCCGGTAGCCTCCGGGCATGAACGCCCACGCTGCCTCCCAGCCAACACCCGATAAGTTTCAGGTCCGGCCAGCAATCCGCCGGTAGGAACGTTCCGGTCCGGTCCAACACGCCGTCGAGGACCTTTGCGCGGTCCGGATCCGGCTCCATGAGGTCGGACAGTTGTCCGGCAAGTTGCGGCTGGTCCGGCAGGTCGATGCCCGGCGTGCCGTCGCGAACCGCGCGAACGATGGCCTGAGCGTTATTGAGCGCGGTTTCCGAGAGACGAATGAGCGTGCTTGGATTGGGAGTTCCGATGTACGAAACGCGCCTGGCCAGCGCCATACGCGCGGCCACGAAATAGCGGCGATCGTAGTCCTTGATCTCGGAAACCGCGTAGGGGATCGCGTAAGTGCTGCGGATCGGCCCGGGAATCCGCTGGTAGAGCATCCCGGACGCGCTGCCGTACGGAAGTCCGGAGGGTGTGTATCCCTCGATTGCCCGGCTGACAATCCCTGCAAATGCGCCGTCCAGGAATCCCTTGTGGTCCTGAAGCGCGCGATAGATCCACTCCAGGGAAAAACTGGATGCGAGCCGCATGGACTCGGGCGTTACGGGGATGTACTTGGGTTCTCCCGTCGTGCCGCTGGTCATGTTCAACATACGGGGTGCGGCCGCGGTCAGGACCGCCTGCTCGCCCGCGATGATCCGGTTGACGTAGGGCCGCAGCCCTTCGTAGTCCCGGATGGGGACCTGACGACGGTAGTCGGCTTCCGTGCGGATTGCGGCGAAACCATGGTCCTTTCCGAATGCCGTGTTGGCGTTGGCCCTTGTCTGGCGGAGCAGAAAGGTGTTCTGCGCGGCGTGCGGGCGTTTGGCGGCGCGGTCGAGCTTCCGCGCCAGCCCGTATCCCTTCATCCGAATGAGCGTCTTGACGAGTTTTCCCATGGTCTATCCCTCACCAAGAGCCGTCGTGGTCTCCGCGTGGACGTGCAGGGCGCCTTCCCGCACGTCGACGCCAAGCCCCGGACCCCGAAGCAACGGCGCATTTCCGCCGCGGCCGAACGCAACAGGTTCTTCAGACACGTCTTCCACCAGCAACATGCTCCCGTAGGACCCCTCCACAAACGAAACCCGGTCCAGATGTGCAGCCACGTGTCGTCCCGCCGCCGAGAGGATGGCGGATTCTCCCACTTGGCACCCCAGTTGCAGGTGCAGCCCGGCACGATCGGCCATGCGGGCGATCTCCAGCGTGCGGGCGAGACCGCCGCACTTGGAGACGCGCAGATTGAAGAAATCGCAGGCCTTTGCCGCGATGAGCGCCTCCGCGTCGTCCGGAGACACGAGCGATTCGTCCGCCATGATCGGAATTGGCGACCGGGACCGCACGTTCGCCAGCACCGCGGGATCGCCGCGGGGAATGGGCTGCTCTGCGCAGGCGATATCATACGGCGCCAAGGCCGCGAGCGTTGAGACGGCTTCATCGGGCGTGTAGGCACAGTTCGCGTCGACTCGAAGGGATACCGACGATCCCACGGCCTCGCGGACGGCCGCGACGCGATCGCAGGCGTCTTCCCCGTCGATCTTGATCTTGACGGCCTGAAGCCCGTATTCCACACAGACCCGCGCGAGCCGGACGGCGTTGTCGATTGAACCGCCCGTAATGACGCCGCTGTAAGTGACGGCTGCCCGCCTGGACCGAAGAAGGTCGCCGAGAGACAGTGTCTGGCGGCGCAACAGGACGTCCAAAAGGGCCAGTTCGCAGGCCGCCCTGGCGGCGTGCCACGTAACGACGTCGTCGGCATCGCCGTCGGGCAGTGTCCGGCCCACCGGATCCAGCGTGCGAACGGCATCCGGGCCGGGTTCCAGCGCCTGAAAGTCTGAATCCGCGATGGCCGGCCAGAGACAATGCGCTATATGACTGACGCAGGTCTCGACGGTCTCACCCGTCACGTACGGACGCGGCAGGCCTTCTCCGTAGCCCACCGTGCCGTCGTCCGCCGTCAGGCGCACAACGACCGAGTCCGAGCAGGACCGCACCGAAGCGCTGTGGCCGAAGGCCTCGACGAAGGGAATCCTGAGTTTGAAGCACGTTGCGCCAATGATCTTCATACCGACCCTCGACTCGCCGCGCCAGGGTTGAGGTGCGGCAGCCCGATCTGCCGGGCGTCGGAGAGTCCCAGGATCGACGGGATGGTCATATCGGGTATCTCTTCGGGGCGACGGGGCGTCTGAAACCGGGAAAAACCCTGCAACACGCGCATGGTCTTCCAGCCCTGTAATTTCGCTGGACCGACGTCGTTATCGAGCCGGTCGCCAACCATCAATGCGCGCTCCGGGTCGCACCCCGCCCGGGAAACAGCAGCGCCGAATATCCTCGAATCGGGCTTGGAAAGGCCGAGTTCAGCGGATGCCAGAACAACCGAAAATTGGTTCCTGATACCCCAATCCGAAAGCCGCTTCTCCGTCCCTTCGGACTGGTTGGCGATTACGCCCAGTTTGAATTGCCTCGAAAGCGCTTCCAGAATCTCCGGGACACCGGGATACAGGACTTCGTTTTCGTGCGCGTAGCTCGCCGAATCCGCAAGGGTGCGAATCCGGCCTTCAGGCAGTTCCAGCCGCGCGCGCATGCCGCGAAACGGGCTTGGCGCGAAATCCGTTGCCGCCTGTTCGCATAATCGCATGAGTTCGTCCACGGAGTGGCGCAGCCCGATCCCCGCCATCCGCTCACACACGCCCTTAAGACGCGCCCGGTGCGCCCGGGTTTCGTCCACCAGCGTCCAACCCAGGTCCAGGAAAATCCATTCGATGTTGGTCATGGGGGAAAACCGCTTAAGGATGGATTAACACGCGTGATGCGACTGTACCAATTAGCCCGAATTCGAAAAAACAACATCTCGGCGATGCGACGAAAACCCCTGAAACGGGGCGTAACAGGCGTCCAGGAGGACGTTTTTTCAGCTCACGTCCAGTGACCGGGTGTATCCTGGCAATCAGAAATCAAATCGCCTTTGTCTGCTTGCAAATATTCGGTTTTACTTCCCCGAAGATTTACAGATCAAGGTTAAGGACGTTTCCGGTTCTCTGTTTCGATGTAACGTATCGTCGAGAAAATTCAATCGCTTCCAGCAATCGATCTGTTTTCCCGCCCATTTGAATTCTCCATTTGAAAACGGACGGTGCTGTCAATGCCGAAGAAACCGGCAGGTTCGCAGTTCATTTAAGTCTTGCGGGAAGGCGCCGTCCTCAGTTCCGTCCGATAGTTGACAGCCGGATTGGATTGCAATATACTGTTGCGTTTCCGTTTCTCAAGCCACATTCAGGAGCGTACTATGGTATGGATTCTCGTTTATCTTGCCTTGATTTCGACAGCCGAAGGAAGACCATCGTTGTACCCCAGGCATGAGGCGACGGTGGTTTCCGTGTACGACGGCGATACGATGACCGTGGACGTTGTCCTCTGGCCGGGTTTGACCTGGCGCGGAAAGGTGCGCGTGCGGGGTGTGGATACGCCGGAAATTCAGACGAAGAGCCAGTCCGAGAAGCGGCGCGCACTGCTGGCGCGCGACTTCGTCCGGGAACGGATTGGAAAAACGGTATACCTGGAAAACGTGAAGCAGGGCAACTTCTCCGGACGCGTAGTGGCCACGGTCAGGCTGCAGGACGGGTCCAACCTGGCGAAGGTCCTGATCCGGGAGGGACACGGGAAGGCGTATAAGCGGAGACGGTAAAAGCGCCGCACGTTGGGGCGGTGCGCGAACCGCCCCTACAGGTACAAATTAAACGCGGGCGTTTAGGGCAATCGATTGAAATCGCCACGCCGTATCGATTGCAGGGCTGGCTGACTGGCGACCGGACGCTCGATACCTGGATTCTTTCTGTGTCTTCGTGCCTTTGTGTGAGTTCTACGTCCGGTTTCCCTGCTATTTCAGCGAGATGATCTCCCGTTGGGACGGGCTGAGGCGGTCCGTCAGGCCGGGACTGAATCTCAGGTGCTGGCCGCCCCAATCAGGCATATAGCCGATGCTGTAGCAATAATAGAGCGAGCGACGCGGACGCCCGGACACGTTCACCGTGGACCCGTGGGTGAGCGCTTCCGTGAACAAAATGGCGTCACCCGCGCCCGCCGGAACCGCCTGCAGGGGAGGGTTATCGTTGGGATGACCGCCCCAGGGTCTCGCGAAATTGCTCTTGTGCGCCCCGGGAATCACCGCGAAGCAGCCGTCTTCCGCCCCGCAATCCAGCATCGGGAAGACCGCCTTTGTCAGCGTAGACACCATCTGTCCGTTGCGGCAATGATACTGGCATTTGGGGAGGATCGGCGTGCCGTGCATGTGCATCCCGGTATAGCCCCCGCCCCACCGGTAGATCGTGTAGGTGTGGTTCAGACGATACGGCCCGCCGGTAACGCATTCAACGGCATCCAGCAATTCGGGGAGTTCCATCAGCGGCAGAAATGCATCGTCGCCCTCCATGATGTTCGAAATATAGAGGTTCTCGGGCGAGCGCTCCTGTCCCAACACCACCGGCGGCGGGTAATCCGCCGGATCCATGGCCTCGAACCGGTCGAGCGCGGCGTTGCAGGCCGCCACCAGCGCCGGCGGTACCACCTGTTCAAGTACGATATAACCCTGCAGGTCGAAGAGATATTTCTGTTCCTGGTCCATAAAGTCCCCTCGTTCATAAGACTAAATCCAAAATTCAGTGCGGAGAATCCTATGTCAAATCCGAACGTTCAACCGCTCGCCCAGGACTTCGTCATTGCCGCGCGCGTGCCCGATCCGGAGCAGTATTTCTTCCACGACCCCGACCTGGCCCGCCTGGACGACGGCACGCTGCTGCTGGCCGCGCCGCAATGGCACCGCCCCGGTTGGGATTTTTGCCGGCGGCTCAGACTCCTCAGGAGCGTAGACGGCGGCCTCACCTGGGCGGAACTCCCCGGCCTTCCCTACGAAGAGGCCACCCCCTTCGTGCTGGACGGCCGACTTCTTATGTTCGTCCAGGAAAAATGCCACAAAGACTTCCTCGTTGTAACCAGCGAAGATAAAGGCGAAAGCTGGACCGACCCCGTAACCGTCATTGAAGGTCCCATCTGGAATATCTCCACGTCCCGGGTTCTCCGCCCCGAGGCCCTTTACTGGGCAATGGACTACGATCTGCCCGGCCATGGGCATGGCGGAAAAACGATGCTCCGCATGGACCGGAGCATGTCACCGCTTGATCCGGGAGCATGGACGTTGTCCAACATCGTTCGACAGCCGGAAATTCCCGCCGCAATGACCCGGAACCTCTTCCCGGACGGAGATCGCCCGCAGTTGTCCGGCGGGTGGAGAGACCCTCTCGTTTGGCTGGAGCCCAATACCGTCGACGTCCGCGGCCGCATTCGCGCCTTCTGCCGCTGTGTATTTGACGAGTACGCGGCGGCCCACATTGCCGCGGTTTTCGACTACGATCCCAATGCGCATCGCATGAGCTTCACGCAATTCGCGGCTTGGCCGGGCGCACAGTGCAAATTCTACATTATCCACGATCGCTCAGAATCCATGTACTGGATGTTGAGCAACCTCATCACCAACTCTCAGGACATTCTGGGTTGGCGCGAACGAATGCGCGAATCCGGATATCACGGAGGTCCGGGTAACGAACGGCGGTGGCTCTACCTGCACTACGGGATCGACTGTCTCAACTGGTTCCCGGCCGGCTGCGTGGCCCGCTGGCCGGACAACGTCTATCGCAGCTTCATGTATCCCAGCGCCGTCGTGGACGGGGACGATATCGTCTTGCTCTCACGCACCAGCCGGGACTCAGGCGACCAGCACGACGCCGACCTCTGCACGATCCATCGCATTCGAAACTACCGCAGGCTGGCCATGGACCTGCACGCGGGGGGTCTTCACTCCCGTTCATGACTTCGCAAGGATATCCAGGTAGGCCTTCACCGTGTTCGCCAACCCCATCTCCAGCGCCTCTCCGATCAGCGCGTGGCCGATCGATACTTCCAGAATGCCAGGTATGGAACAGAACCTGCCCAGGTTCTCCAGGTTAAGGTCGTGCCCCGCGTTGACGCCAAGGCCCGCGTCACGGGCTGTTGCCGCCGCCTTCGCGTATCCCTGGAAAACCCCCTCAGGATCCTCGTTCTCCCGAAACGCATCCGCATAGGGCTCCGTATAAAGTTCGATCCGGTCCGCCCCCACCATCGCTGCGCGCGGAATCTCATCCGAGTCGTAATCCATAAACAGGCTTACCCGGCTTCCCAGGGCTTTCAACTCCTGAATGACGGGCTTCAGGCGATCCCCTTCTCTGGAAAGATCCCAGCCGTGGTCCGATGTAAACGCGTCGGGAGAGTCCGGCACCAGCGTGCACTGCGTGGGCTTCACGTTACGCACGATCTCCAGGTACCCGGCCTCGAAGGGATTCCCCTCGATGTTGAACTCCACGTCCGAGACGAGCGCGTTCAATTCGTACACGTCGGAGGGCCGGATGTGTCGTTGGTCCGGCCGCGGATGAACGGTGATTCCGTACGCTCCGGCATCGATGCAGACCCGGGCGGCGCGGGTCACGCTTGGTATGCCGATCGTTCGGGTGTTCCGGAGCAGCGCCACCTTGTTTACGTTCACGCTGAGTCGGGTCATCTCAATCGCCTTTCGAGGAAGCCGGTTACCGTTTCAGCCGGCACGACCAAAGTATCCATATTCAACAGTAATATAGCGCCTGGGAAAACCGCTTTCAAGGATCAATCATCCACTCCAAACCGGCGACGAGTTCCATCAATGCCCGAAGGATCGAGCGGTTCAGCGAGGTTCTCCAGTGGGCAAAACCCTTGCAGATTGGCAACGCGCTCCGTTATATTGGCTGACGCGCCGGCGTGGTTGCCAAAACCGGAGATAGCAATACGCGCTCCTGCAGCACAAACGCAACGGGTGTTCCGTCGTAACGTGGAAAGATGGAAAAGTCGTATGGATCCCCGCCGATCAGATCGAAGTAGAGATGGATTCCCCTGAGGAACCGGGACGATGAACCCGGCCAACCTGCTGTTCATTCTCTCCGATCAACACACGCGGGACATCACCGGCTGCTACGGCCACCCTGTCGTCCGGACCCCGAACATCGACAGCCTCGCGCGCCGAGGCACGCGCTTTTCCAGCGCCTATACCAACTGCCCCATCTGCGTGCCTGCGCGTGCATCCCTCGCGACCGGGCGTTACGTCCATCAGACAGGCAACTGGGACAACGCATTCGCCTACGATGGCAGCGTACCCAGTTGGGGCCACCGCCTCCGGGAGCAGGGCTTTCGGGTCGCCTCCATATAGACGATCCAACTGAAACAGCAGACCTCTCGGGTTCTCCGGACCATCAATCCACTCTGGCGTTTTTCGAGCGGCGGCTGCGCGAACTTCTGGACCCCGAAGCCACCGATGCGCGCGCCAGGGCGGACCAACTGGCGAAAATCGCGTCTTTCGGCGGAGAAGAAGCCGTTCGGAACCGTGGCGCGTTTGACAACTCGCCGGTTCCCGGCGAAACGCCGGCGTTCCGGGTCCACTGAACGCAGGGAAGAAGTGACATCGCGTTTCTGCTGTCAGCCATGAAATCTACAATGGGACCAGGACCGTGACTGACGAAGAAAAATTCAGCTTCGACCTGGAAGGTTACCTGATTGTAAAGGACGTACTCACCGGGGACGAGATGAAGTCGTTGAACGCCGTTGCGGACGGGTTCGCTTCCGAAAACGGCGACCCTGGCACGAGCACGATCGGGCGCGTCTCTCAATGGGGCCGCGAATTTCAGGCACTGATGGACCACCATAAAATCGTGCCGTACCTGGTCGAGTTGCTGGGCCCGAAATTCCGTATCGACCACGACTACTGCATTTTTATGAAGAAAGGGGCGGCGCGCGGCGGTCTGCACGGCGGCGAAACCGACACCGAGGCGGACCACTGGTACAAATATCGCGACGGCGTGATGCGCAACGGGCTGACCGTGGTTACCTACTTTCTCTCTCCCGCGAGTGCCGGAGACGGCGGATTTGCCTGCATACCGGGAAGCCACAAGTCCAACTTCGTCGACCGCCTTCCCCGGGACGTCCGGAGATTCGAACGCGACGCCCACTACGTGGTACAGCCCGAAGCGGACGCCGGCGACGCACTCATCTTTACGGAGGCCCTTATCCACGGGACGAAGCCCTGGACGGCAGATTACGATCGCCGCGCCCTGCTCTACAAGTACAGCCCCGGGCACTCGGCGTGGTCCCAGGGATATTACAACCCCGAAGAATACCCTGACCTCTCGGACCGGCAGCGGCGCCTGATGGCGCCTCCTTCT
This sequence comes from Candidatus Latescibacterota bacterium, assembly GCA_021295655.1. Lineage (GTDB taxonomy): Bacteria > Latescibacterota > UBA2968 > UBA2968 > JAAXHE01. The sequence goes on along the minus strand of JAGWBX010000066.1, from coordinate 10,126 downwards.
GTTGGAAGACGCCCGGATACCGTTGAAATCCAGGACACGTGAAGCGATTTGCAATGTTACAGCATCTCCACCGGCGCGGACCGTGAGAAAGCACTTATGTAACCCTCCGCCCTTGTGCCCGTCTTCTGCGTATAGAAACAGGAGATTCCGCAATGCCCGCACTAGAGCCCTGTCCGCTGTTCATCAACGGGGAATGGGTTGAATCCAGCCGCACCGGGACGGAACCGGTGTACAACCCGTCGGAAGGGATACAGATCTCCGCAACGCCCATGTGCGGCGCAGATGAAATTGACCGCGCCGTCGGAGCCGCAAGCACCGCGTTTCCGGCCTGGGCAGAAACCCCCGCCGTCGACCGTGCCCGGCTCATGTTCCGCTTCAAGGAACTCCTTGAGAAACACTTTGAGGACCTCTCCAGGATTGTCACCCGCGAACACGGGAAGACCCTCGAAGAGGCCAGAGGCTCCGTCCGGCGCGGCATCGAAGTCGTGGAATTCGCGTGCGGGGCCCCCTCACTGCTGATGGGCGAGGCCCTGGAAAACATCGCGCCGGATATCGACTGCGACACGATCCGGCAGCCCCTGGGCGTTTGCGCTGCCATCACACCGTTCAACTTTCCCGTCATGGTGCCGCTCTGGACCCTGCCTGTCGCCCTCGCCTGCGGTAACACCTTCGTACTCAAACCCTCCGAGAAGGTACCTCTAAGCGCCATCCGCATGGTGGAACTCCTGGCGGAGGCGGGGTTGCCTCGCGGTGTCCTGAACCTCGTCCACGGCGGCCGCGAGGCCGTGGATGCCCTGCTGCATCATCCGGACGTGCGTACCGTGTCATTCGTCGGCTCCACGCCAGTTGCCCGATACATCTATGAGACCGCGACACGCAACGGCAAGCGGGTGCAGTCCGCGGGGGGCGCAAAGAACTATATGGTCGTTCTTCCCGATGCCGAACCGGACGCCACGATAGATGCGGTTATGGGTTCCGCGTACGGCTGCGCGGGAGAGCGGTGCATGGCGGGCAGCGTTCTCGTGTGCGCTCGCGACGCCGCCGAACGGTTTCTGCCGCGCCTCAGCGACGCCGCGCGCAGTCTGCGCGTGGGTCCCACCGACCGGGATGCCGATGCGGAGATGGGGCCGCTCGTTACCCCCGTACACCTCGAAAAAGTGACGGGCTCCATCCGGACCGGCCTTTCCGAGGGCGCCGATTTGATCCTGGACGGCCGCGACGTGGTTGTGGACGCCTGCCCCGACGGCTTCTACCTGGGTCCGACCATCTTCGACCGTGTAACGCCCGGGATGCAGATTGCCCGGGAAGAAATCTTCGGCCCGGTCCTGTCGGTGATGCACACGGACGACCTGGACGACGCCATCGCGACCTGCAACAACAGCGGGTACGGCAATGCCGCAGTACTCTTTACCGAAAGCGGAGGCGCCGCGCGCAAGTTCCGCCACCACGTCAATGCCGGCATGGTAGGCATCAACACCGGCGTTCCGGCACCTATGGCATTCTTTCCATTCTCCGGCTGGAACAACTCCTTCTTCGGCGACCTGCATGTTCAGGGCCACGAAGGCATCTCCTTCTTCACCCGTCAGAAAGTGACCATCAGCCGCTGGGGATGAACCTTGAACAAACGCCTCCGGAAAATCTTCCTCGACGTCCTTTCTCTGCCCACGGCGCCCTTTCATGAAAACGCCGTCGCGGCATTCATCAGGAACTTTGCCCGGCGACGCGGAATCCCGGTAACGACAGACAGGTACGGCAACGTCGTCCTTCGGTACACAAAGGGGGACAAGGCGGAATCCGTCGCCCTCACCGCCCACATGGACCACCCGGGCTGCGAAATCCTCGACGCCGACGGACGGGACCTCGCCGCGCGCTGGCTGGGGGCATGCGACGAGCGACATTTCCCCGGCGGCCGACTTACGATCGTTTCGGAAGGAAACGAGATACCGGGCAGGGCGACATCGTCGCTGGATAACGACAAGATCTTCACGGCCCGAGCCGCGCGTCCGCTCCTGAATCCTAATGGCGCGTTCGGATACTGGGACCTTGCGCCGGTCGCTTTCGACGGCGATCTCATACGGACGAAGGGCGCGGACAACTTGGCAAGCTGCGCTGCAATCCTGGCCGTAATCGACCGGCTTCGTCGCGAGAAAGCAGACGCCGACCTTTGGGGCGTATTTACGCGCGCCGAAGAGGTGGGTCTGCTCGGCGCCGGCGGTATTGTACGCGCCCGAACTGTTCCAAGGCGCGTGCCCATTATCGTGCTCGAGACCAGCAAAGCCCTTCCCGGCGCCGAAATCGGCGGCGGCCCCGTCATCCGCGTGGGCGATGCCATGAGCATCTTCGATCCGCGGATTGAGTACGCCATACACACCACCGCGCGTGACCTCGCCGGGAAAAAGCGCACATTCAGATATCAGCGCCAGTTGATGAGCGGCGGCGTTTGCGAAGCCACCCTGTACGTCCTGTATAACATGGTTGTGGGGGCCCTGGCCTTCCCTTTGGGTAACTACCACAATCTGGGCAAACGCTGGCCGGCGGAAGAGATCATTTCCGTGTCCGATGCCGCCAACATGGTGGACCTCTGCACTGCGCTGGCCATCAACCCGCCCGTTGGAGAAACCCGAAATCCCATGAAGAAACGTTTTTCCGCTTCCTTCAAATCCAGAGGAAAACGCCTGCTTACCTAGGTTGTGTTTCCGCCCCTTCATAACCCGGTCGCGGTCCTTCGAATCCATGCAATCCTACCTGCAAACCCTGCGCTTGTTCAACCGCGACGTCCGGCTGTATCTCGCCGCAACGATCCTCTTCGGCTTCAGTCTTTTCGGCGGCATTACCTCCCTGCTGCTCAACCTGTACCTGCTCCGTCTGGGATACGGACCCACGTTTGTCGGGTGGGTAAACGCCACCGGCGCGTTCTCATTTGCAATCTGCAGCATGCCGGCCGGGTTCATGGGAGCCCGATGGGATCCGCGCCGGGTCATGATCGCGGGTATCGGAATCGCCATCATCGGCAACGGTCTTCTCTCTCAGGCTGAGCTCGTGGCCCCAAGCGCCAGAGACACCTTTGTCGTTGCAACCAATGCTCTGGGGCTGCTGGGTGTGGCCCTCTACATCGTCAACGGCGCCCCGTATCTGATGGGCGTTACCGGAGCACGGGAACGCAACCATGTCTTTTCCATGCAGGGCGCCCTGTTTCCACTGGCCGGTTTCTTCGGTAGCTTCGTAGGCGGCATACTCCCCGGCCGGATCGCCTGGTTGATGAACGTTGCACCGCATCACCCCTCGCCCTTCCGCTACACGCTGCTCGCTGCCTCCGCCCTGCTCATTCCGGCTCTGTTCCTCCTCATTGCCATGCAAAAGCCTCAGGTCCGGCAGCCACGGGGAAGCGTGGAAGCATCCGATGCGCCGCTCCCGCTGGGACTGATCGCGCTGATCGCGGTGGTCTCCCTCCTGCACGTTGCCGGAGAGTGCGCTGTTCGTACCTTTTTCAACGTCTACATGGATGCCGGCCTTCAGATCCCGACGTCTCTCATCGGCACCCTGATGGCCACGGGGCAGCTTCTGGCGGTGCCCGCGGCCCTGACGTTGCCGTTTTTCACCGGACGATTGGGCAACCACCCCACGGTTGTGTTGAGCGCCGTCTGTACCCCCCTCATGCTGATTCCGATGGCCCTTCTGCCGCACTGGATTCCGGCGGGCTTCTGCTTTATGAATATCGTGGCTCTGGCCGCCATCCGCCGTCCCGCCTTCGTTGTCTACAACCAGGAAATCGTCGCCCCGCGATGGCGGGCGACGATGTCAGGCGCTTCTTCCATGATGGCGGGCATCGGCTATTCCGTAATCGCGATGGGCGGCGGCTACATCATATCCACCGCCGGATATCACGCGCTCTTCCTGACCAGCGCAGCATTTACCGCGCTGGGCACCCTCATATTCTGGGCTTACTTCCGCACGCCACGAGGCGAATTCGCGAATGAGAAAACTGAACACCCGCATTGAAGGAGACCCGTAATGCAATTTCGGACCCTTGGAAAAACCGGGCTGCGCGTTTCCGAGATCGGATACGGCGGAGCGCAGATCGGCAACGTCAACCTTCCCGAGAACCGCGTCGAGGAAGTCCTCAACGCCGTTCTGGACGCCGGTATCAATTTCATCGACACAGCAGCCATGTACGGAAAAAGCGAGGAACGAATCGGCAGGTGCATCTCCCATAGACGGGACGAATTCGTCCTGGCCACGAAGTGCGGAGACTACGTGGGGGAAACCGACGGTCAATACCACATTGTCAGGGACTACAGCCGGGATGGAATTCTGCGGACGATCGACGAGAGTCGAAGAAAGCTGAATATGGACGTGATCGATATCGTCCAGTTTCACGGATTGCCCGACCCGGACGATGACGACGACGTGGCCTTCGAAGCCCTCCTCGACGCCCGGGAACGAGGCTGGACGCGGTTTGTGGGCGTTTCGGCAGACGGACCGGCTGCGGCGGCGGCGGCCCGCCGATGGCCCCTCGACACGCAGGAATTCACCTACAACGTCCTCTACCAGGAATCCGCCGACAATCTCATGCCAACCTTGAAATCACAAGGGATGGGAACCATCATCAAGCGCCCCATTTCCAATGCCGTGTGGCAGCAGACGGCACGCCCCGAAGGCGACTACATGGGCGGTCCCTGGGACCGGGCGCAATCCATCCCGCTGGCCGAACTGGCGGGAGAGATGCCCATTCTCGAATTCGTACTGCGCTTCACGCTTTCACATCCGGACGTTTGCACCGCCATCATCGGCTCTACCAATACCGATCACATCTGCGCCAACGTCGCCATCTCGGACGGGCAACGGCTGTCGGACGATGTCATCGGGAAAGCCAGCGTGGCGTTCAGGGAGCGGTTCGGCATTTGAACACGAGGAATCGCAAACTGTCAGCCGCCGGGCCTGAGCAAAGGCGACCGGCCGGTCACCCCAACATGAATCACGCATCTGCGAATTGAACCGCCTGGCCGTATCGCTCGCCTGTCCTGGCTTACCGTTGGGGTTTTCGTCGCGTCGCCGAGTCGATGTTTTCTTGAATTGGGGATCATCTCAGATCGCCTGGTGTCATCACACCAGGCGTTTTTATTTGTTTGTTATTTAAATACTTAACATTCATATTCCGAAAAACGCCGAATTTTCTGTTGACATATTTATATTAGATATGTATTATCCAATGGCCGGAAGTTTTATTAATAATACAAAAATTATATAAAGTTAATAATAGACGGGTATGCATAATTGGCGACGGCCCCAAAAAACGTCGAAGGGGTCTAAACTGCCTTTCGCCTCTCAGCGCGACGAAGCGCGCGGTCTGCGCGGCTCTGATTCGCGCATCAACAGGTAGGGGAAACCGATGATCGGACGGATCTTTCCCATTCTATTGGTTCTCACGCTTCCGGTGAACGCTATGGGCGATTCCGAAAATCCGGAACCGAGAATTAAACTCACGGGATACGGCGAACTTATCTATTCGCACTTCGATTACGGCCCCGACCAGAAGAGCAGCCCGACGGGTTCACCGCCGGACAGCCGCGCGACCATCGACGTCGCACGTCTGGCCCTCGAGCTGGAGACCCGCCTGCTTCACGGCGTAGAGCTGGAAGTTGAACTGGAAATCGAACACGGCGGTACGGGCGGCGCACTCGAAATTGAATACGAGGAATTCGGCGAATACGAAACCGAAGTGGAAAAAGGCGGTGAAGTCATCCTTGAGGAACTCTTCATTGAACGCGAGTTCAGCGACGCCTTCAACATCCGACTGGGACACTTCTACGTCGCAGTTGGGCTGACCACAGAGCAATACCATCCCACGGACTTTTTCGGAACCCGCCGTCCCGAGTCGGAGACCTCGGTAATCCCCGCGATATGGCACGAAACCGGCATCGAGGTCAACGGCCGCACCGATCGTCTGAGCTACCAGGTTCAACTCGTCAACGGCCTGGACGCAACGGGTTTCAGTTCACAGAACTGGATCGTGAGGGGCCATCAGACCCGCTTCGAGGAAGTCCGCGCATCGAACATGGCGCTTGCAGGTCGGTTGGACTACCACGTCGCTGCCGGCCTCACACTTGGTGTCTCGGGCTATCGCGGCAACAGCGCCGACAACCGGCCAAAACCGGATATGAAAGGTGTGGATGCCAATGTGTCCATCTTCGACGTCCACGCCGTGCTGCGGTACAATCGCTTTCGCGCACAGGGGATGTATCTCTACGGAAATCTGCAGAACGCGGATATCGTGAGCGAACGCAACCGTTCGCTGTCCAATAATCTGGACGTGTTGCGTACTCCCGTCGGCAGCGGCGCCTTTGCGTCTTATATCGAGGTCGGCTATGACATTCTACCCACGCTTAGGCCGCAGATAGACCATCAACTCTATATGTTCCTGCGATTGGACAGCTACGACACAATGGCAAGTGTGCCCACGGGTTTCTTTGACAATCCACGGTTCGAACGTCGAGTCTATACGCTCGGCCTCAACTACATCCTGGACGACGCGGTGGTTCTCAAGGGCGACTATGCGATGCGTCGCCTGGGTACGTCGAGATTCAACGGTGAAAATACCGCCAGTTTCGCAGTCGGCTTTCAGTTTTAACCATATAAGGAGGAAACATCCATGAAGAACGTCGCAGTATTATTCGGTCTCCTGCTTGCCGTTTCACTCGCCGGGTGCGGCGACAACAATGAAAACCCCATTGCGCCCGAGCCGGAACCCGATCCGCGATTTGATTTCTCACCTATTCTCACCGACTTCGCCGATAAAACGGTCATCCCCATCTACAAGGATCTATCGGACAAGGCATCGGATCTTCTCGTCGCCGTGCGCAATCTCAAGGCCAATCCGTCGCCCGCCACGTTGTCGACCGCTCGCGCGTCGTGGGTGGCCTCGCGCCAGCCATGGGAAAGAAGCGAGGCGTTCCTGTTCGGTCCGGTCGATTTCAAGGGATATGATCCCGCGCTGGATTCCTGGCCCGTAAACCGCGCGGACCTGGAAGCTGTTTTGTCGGGCAGCGATCCCTTGACCAAAACGACCGTCAATAACCTCGAGAACACGCTCAAGGGATTTCACACCATTGAGTTCCTGCTTTATGACGAGGGCGGCAGCAAGACCGTAGACGACTTTACTCCGCGACAATACGACTACCTGATCGCCGCGACGGAATTGCTGGATGAAGCGGCCACTGCAATGCACACCGACTGGAGTTCATCCGGCGGAAATTTCCGCGATCAAGTCGTCAATGCCGGTGGGGGCAGCAACACCTACACCACGCGGAAAGCGGCCGTTCAGGAGATGATTAACGGCATGGTCGGCATTGCCGACGAAGTTGGAAACGGCAAGATTGCCGACCCCTTCAATGAACAGGACACGCGCCTGGTCGAATCACAGTTCAGCTTTAACTCTCTGCTCGATTTCCAGAACAATATCCGGGGGATCTGGCATGTATACACCGGTGGGTACAATGTTCAGGCAGTGGGCCTGGATTATTTCGTAAGAACAAAAAACTCCGCGCTCGACCAGCGCGTCCAAGACGAAATCAAAACAGCGATTGAAGAAATCGGGAAGATTTCCTTCCCGTTCCGTGATGCTCTGGGGTCCGATGCCGCGCAGATCACGGCGGCCCAGCAGGCCATTGCAAAGGTGCAGTCGACGCTCGAAGGCGATGTGTTGCGCCTGGTCAACGCGGAGCCATAGACCGCCGCGTGCAATCACCAGGAAGCCGACAGGGTCCGTTTGCCCTATCGGCTCCGCACTTGCGTCCTTCCACCCATTCGATAGAAACCAGGGTTCTCGCTCGTGAAACTTCCCGGTAGAATTCGGCGCGCCATCGGCGTCCTGCTGCTCGTTTCCGCATGTGGCAGCGAAGAGACGATTTCACCCGTGCCCGATGAAACCAGACCCCTGTCCGGCGGGCAGGCGACGGTTTTCGACGCGTCGAGCCAGGCATTTGAAATGCCCATCCCGACGCTTTCGGCCAACGAACTGGACATGTTTCTAGCGGGCGATGCCACCTTCGAACAGGTCTTTGTCACGCCGCCGGCCGAAGTGAATCCGGGCGCCGGTCCCGTATTCAGCCACACCTCATGCGTCGGCTGTCATCTGCGCGACGGGCGAGGGCGCGGCGCATTCGGCGCAGAGCCGCCATTTGTCGGGTCCATGCTTATGCGCGTCAGTCTTCCCGGTTACTCCGCGCATGGCGGCCCCGCGCCCGTACCCGGTTTTGGCGTACAGCTCGGAGACCGTGCCAATTATGGCGTTGAACCCGAAGCGCGTGTTCAAGTGAGCTTCTTCGAGACCGTGGAAAAACTGGCCGATGGCGAAGCGGTCTACCTGAAACATCCGGTCTACTACATTGTCGAGCCATATCAGCCGTTGCCCGCAGGAGTCCTGCTATCGGCGCGCATGGCGCCGCCCGTATTCGGACGCGGCCTTCTGGAAGCCATATCCGAGTCTGACATTCTTGCGCTTTCGGATCCCTCGGATGCCGACGGAGACGGAATATCCGGGCGGCCCAATTACGTGCATAATTTCCGAACCGGCCGGACGGAACTCGGGCGCTTCGGCCTTAAAGCCAACAATCCCGACATTCTGCAGCAGGTCGCAAGCGCGTACAACGAAGACATGGGCGTTACCAGCCCGTACTTTCCCCGGGAATCCGTATGGGGTCAGCCACAGCACGACGGCCGCGACGACGATCCGGAAATAACCCGGGAGACTTTGGACATCACGACGTTTTACATCCAGACACTTGCCGTACCCGCGCGGCGCAACTGGGATGATCCTCAGGTCGTTCGCGGAGAAATTCTCTTTGAATCGACGGGTTGCGCAGGCTGCCATACGACCACGTTCCGGACGGGCAGCCACGAAATCCCGTCACTATCCGGCCAAATCATCCATCCCTATACCGATTTGCTGCTGCACGACATGGGCGAAGCGCTTGCAGACCATCGTCCGGACTTCGACGCCACGGGGCGCGAGTGGAAAACGCCCGCACTGTGGGGCCTTGGGCTCACGGAAACCGTCAACGGCTCGCCTCCCGGGTTCCTTCACGACGGCAGGGCGGCAACTCTGCTCGAAGCCATCATGTTCCACGGTGGCGAAGCGGAGCGGTCGCGTGAAGCCGTACGCAGACTTTCCACAGAGAATCGGGAGGCGTTGCTCTCCTTTTTACGATCGCTGTAGAACGCCGGACTGGCGCGATGAACAATCGGCCGGACGATGCATCCTCGGCATCCTGCCGGACGCTTCGCCGATACAGACAAGGGGTTACGAGCCATTACTCGTAACCCCTTGTTTTTTTATGGTCGGGGAGGCGGGATTTGAACCCGCGACCCCCTGCTCACGGTGTGTTAGGACCGGCCGATCGAGGAAATCGTGAAATCTTGAATTGATATGTTTCGTCTAAGTTAGGCGGATCGCTGCCCTTCCGGTTTTTGACCCTATTCTAACTGATTCTTTGCGCAGTTGGTCAGAATGTGGTGAGACTCCAACACTGGTTTCGCCACAGAATAATCCTTCCGTATTATTCCCTCGTTTCAACTGGTGAATCTCCTCGGAGCTTCAAACCAGGTTAAGTATTGTACTGCCCGTGCGATGAAACTCCTACTCCAATTCGGTAGTCGGTGAAGACGGCTTCCAAGCAAGACATCGCAGATGCTTGGGTTTCTTGACTCGGGGGTTCACGTTACCTAAATTCAAGCTGAATCGCCTCTGGACTAGTGAATTTGATGGCGCAATCGAAAATGGACTGTCGGGCTCATATGTAGGCAGGCTATGGAAATTAAGGTCACGAAGTCATATCTTGACATGGCTCGCTGCTTCGATGGCGCCGAAGTCTGTCGCGACTCCAATGAGGTCTCGGAGAATTCGGTGTTTACACACGAGTTCGCCAACGTGAGTTGCGTATACATCTATAGTTATCTGGCAATTACGGCATTCTTTAGCGAGCAACTTTACGAGATTTGGAAGAAACCGAGCAACAGGCTGCGAGAGAAGCACTCCGAATTTGACAATTTCGCATGTTTTATGAGGAGGGAATTCTCAGATATTATATCCGCACTAAATGAGTTGGCAGGATTATATGGAATCAAGCCA
>JAGWBX010000098.1:2960-5819 GCA_021295655.1 Candidatus Latescibacterota bacterium | reverse complement strand
TGAGCAAAGCATCCATGATAGGAGAGTCCTCGGTCGTACGGTACAGGGTCTGCTTAATGGCCAGTACGTCGGGGTCCCGGGCGGCGGACTGAATAAACTGCACAACCGGATAAAACGAGTCGTATGGATGGTGCAGCAGGATGTCCCTCTGCCGGATCTCTGCGAAAAGCTGGTCCAGGTCTTCGGCGAAGGGATATTCTGCCGGATGGTACGGCGCGTCCTTCAGGTCCGGACGTCTCGTGGCCGCGTAGAGCATCATCAGACGATTGAGATTGACCGGCCCGTTCACCCGGTAAACCTGTTTCTCGGTGAGATGATAAATCGTCCGAAGCCGTCGTTCGATCTGTTTCGGCGCCGCCGCATCGATTTCCAGCCGGACGGTGTCGCCCTTGCGCCTGCGTTTCAGTTCGTCTTCGATGGCCAGGAGCAGGTCGTCGGCTTCTTCCTCGTCAAGGTAGAGGTCGCTATTGCGGGTGATACGAAACGCGGCCGTGCCCAGGATTTCATACCCCCGATACAGCTGGGGGATATGCGCGCGCACGAGGTCGGCCAGAAACACGTAATCCACGCGCCTGCCCTCGTCTTCTCTGGGCAGACGGATGAGACGGGGCAGCACGCGCGGAACGGTAACGACCCCGAACAGCGTGTCACCCTCACCGTCCTTGAGCAATACGGCCAGGCAAAGCGACTTGTTTACCACGCGCGGAAAGGGATGGGCCGGGTTGACGGTGAGGGGCGTGAGAACCGGATGGAGTTCATCCAGCCAGTAGTTCCGGATAAATGCCTGTTCAGCCGTATTGAGATCTTTCAACGAACGGATATGCACGTCCGCCTTTTTCAGCGCGGGCAACAACTCGTCGTTCCAGCAGGCATATTGCTCGCCGACCATCCGGTGGGCTTCACCGGAAACGGCCTCAAACAGCTCTTCAGGTAAGAGCCCGTCGGGGCCCGCATCGGGGATGCCGGCTTCCATCTGCTGAAGTAACCCTGCGACGCGGATCTCGAAGAATTCATCCAGGTTGTTGGCGACAATGGCGAGGAACTTCACTCGCTCCAGCAGGGGGTTCCCGGGGTCGCGGGCTTCCTCGAGGACGCGTTCGTTAAAACGAAGCCAGGAAATTTCCCGGTTGGTATAGAGTTTGGGATCGTCCAGTTTCATGCCGGTATTCTCGCGGTTGACACGCGCCATCGAACTCCACAATGCGCCAAGATACGCCAACGGAGATTCTCAGTCAATCGGAATCAGGCTTGCAAGTCGTTACGGTACGGCGAGTTGACGGACCGCGTTGTTGCCTGTCAACGTCCGGACGCCATCGCCTTCAGTTCATCCCAAAGGTCCTGATACGCGTTCGCGGCAGGCGAACCGGGCGCGAAACAAGGTACCGGTTCCCGGTGGATACCCATTCTTTCGACTTCCGTGGCATAGGGTATCTGCGTATCCAGAAACCGGTATTCCCGATCCCGGCCGGATTCCAGATGTTCAATGTGCATGCGTTTGCGTTTTTCGACCATCGCGAAAAACGGGTAGATCCGGGAGACGTCCCGGCCTTTGGATTGGAAGAAATCCACCAGCTGGTCACAGGTACGCATGGACAACGTGGTTGGAATGCAAGGTACCAGAACGATGTCGGAGGCAAAGAGTATATTCTCCGACACCAGGCCCATGCCCGGCGGACAGTCGAGAAAGATGAAATCGTATGTCTTGCGATAGGGTTTCAGAATGCGATGGAGCCGCTTTGGGGAGCCCTTGAGTTTACTCAGCGTCGTGTCCAGGTTTCGGAACGACAGGTTTGACGGAAGCAGGTCCAGGTTTTCGTAGTCCGTACCACGTACGCGCTTCTCTATCCTGCGCCCCCCGCGAAGGAATTTTCGACCCGGCAGTTTCCTGGAGGGTTTGATGCGAAAATAGAACGCGGCGGAGCCCTGGGGGTCCAGATCGAACAGAATGGTCTGCGCGCCGTCGTGCGCGGCGAGGTAGGCCAGGTTCACCGCCGCGGCGGTCTTCCCCACCCCGCCCTTGATATTGTACAGGGCGACTGTTGCCATAGCATTCGTTTCCGGCCTTCAGGCGAACAGGCGTCGGAACGTGTCGTCGACTTCCGACCGGTTGAATTCCATAAAGGTCTTCGAAAACGCCGCTCGGACGGATTGCTGTTCGCGGTAAAGGCAGCCGATCAGCCCGCCTATGGCGGCGAATGTTTCCGGGTGAGTCCTCTCCGCCGACAACATATGCAGGTGTTCTTTCAGGTCGGCCTGTTGAACGGAAAGGTCGTTGAAGTCGCCCAGGTTGTCCTGCAGGCTCTTGAGGTGCTCGACAATCAGGCGGATCTCTCCCGCAGGAAAAAGCGACGCGAAAAACTCGAGGAGGTATCGCAGTTTCTTGCACTCGATCCGAAGCCGGTGCAGTTCGGCGTCGGGCGTGGACGCTTCAATCGCGGCTCCCATATCGATGACACGACGGTATCTCTTGTCAATAAACCCTTGCGCCAGCCCTATCGCCGGTGCATCCGCATTGTCCGGTGAACCGGAATCCGGCGAGCAGTTCAAAAATCCCTCCCAGTCCGCGGCAATTCTCAGGTACCTGTCGCCGTCCAGGGCGGCGGCCAGACGCCGGTGTTCGACTTTGCGTTCGGCCCACAGGGATTCGAAAAGGGGATCCAGCCGGGGCTGCAGATATCCCGGCAGGAGAACCCGGTACGCGTCCTGCTTGAGCAACGCGACGTCCAGGTCGCGCAGGCGGTTGGTGAGTTTTCCGAGATGGGAAAAGTCCTTCCTGAACCGGGCAATCGGGGCGTCCGGAAAAACGGATTTGATCTGGCTGAGCGCCGAACGGGTACGCCGGATACCCACCCTGAAATC
>JAGWBX010000098.1:533-2809 GCA_021295655.1 Candidatus Latescibacterota bacterium | reverse complement strand
GGCGGCGTGGAACAGGTCTTCGGTCCGGGACTGGGCGCCCGCGTCGCGCAGCGACCGGTCCAGCCTGCGCAGATGTTTCTCATACCCCCGGACCGCCCGAAGCACGAGGGTATTGAACGGCTCATCGGTCCGTGCGCCGTCCGCCAACCGGGACTGTTCAAGCGATGCGAAAACGACGGTTTTTTCGTTTCTGTTGAGTACGCGCATGGTCTGCCTGCGGGTCCTGGCGTGCGCGAGGGGTAACAGCGCCCGTACGCTCAGGTATGTTTGCAGAATCTTCTTCAAGGGTCCCTCGGGAAAATCCGTGCTGAACACCGGTTCGGTCCCGCGAGGCAGGCTGAGCGATGCGACCGTTTCGCGGTCTTGAAGTCTGTAGAGATGGTAACGTTTCTGATCTTTCAGGAGAACCAGGTTCCGGTTGAACAGGCGCCAGTCGAACGTGTCGAGGAACGTCTGATCCTGTACGGTTTCATCTATAGGTTTGCAGGTATGGGTGCTGGCGGCCTTATCCCATACGCCGCGTGGATCGACCGATGCCGGCAGGCGCAGTAGACATACTCTGTTTTTCATGGCATCTTTTCCATCAGTGGGCGTTGCGAACGGGTAACGCGAAGCGTTGCTTCATGCCGTGAAGGCAAGTGATGATTCCGCTCTCTGCGTCGCGGTCGCAGCGCTGGGCCCGTCGCCGGCGTCCGCGAAGCGCGCGGATCTCTTGGATGGTTCGAACCCACGCATGGTCCGCTGCCTGGAGCAGGAGTAAAGGATCCATAAACAGAAGGCCGATGCACGGAGACATCAGCCTGTTTCGCGCTTCTTTGCGGGCATTTCTTTCAGTCGTCATCGCTCAGATTATCCCAGGGGCAGCCTATGAGGTTTAATGCATTGTTGCCATTGCAGCCTTCCGCCGGCAGAATTACAATCGCACCTGGCAGGACAATTTCCTATATGCGGTCGATTCTGGCGGGCGTGCTTTCCTTTCAACAAATCGATTGTGCCCGCCTGGTAATAATACATGGGAACCCGGCAAGAAACAAGAGAGACCGGGTGTTCTGTCCCGGAAATAAGGCGTTGCAGTGCTTCCGGATCGGATTGGAATGAACCCGAGGGACGTCCAGTGCGTGTGAAGCAGCGAATCGTAACAAAAATGTAACGGAATAGCTGCCATTCCTGTAACAGATCCGTGGCCAATTCGTAACGGACCCGTGGCATATTACCTTCCGACAGACGAGAATCGACTTCATGGGATTGCGGCCGGAAATAAGGTCGTGCCGCCTGAAGTCAGGCCATCGAGACAGGAGGGAGGAGCTATGCAGTTGAGACGGGTTTCCTGGAGCGTCGCGGCAGCCTTGAGCCTGGGTTTATTCGGGCCTGCGGAGGGCGCCGAAGGCAAGATCAAGGCGTCGCAAGCGGATCGGACAAGGACGAAAACGGTTTCAAGTTCCGAAGGATTTATCTGACGTACGACCTGAAATGGAATGGCCGCTGGTCCGGACGGGTGCGTTTCGAAGCCAGCGATGCGGGATTTGGCGGCAAGGACAAAATGCGGCCGTTCGTGAAGCACGGGTATTTGCGATATCGTGCGAACGGACGGACGGTGTACATGGGGCTGTTCGGCACACCCACCTGGAACGTGTCCGAACGGATATGGGGCTACCGGTCGATAGCGAAGACAATCATGGATATGCGCAAGATCGGTTCTTCCGCGGATCTCGGGGTGGGGTACAAGGGAAAGCTGGATGGATCGGGAAGGGTGAACGCGCAACTGATGTTCGGCAACGGCAGCGGGCAGAGCCCGGAGGTCGACAACGGCAAGAAAGTGTACTCCCTGCTCCATTTAAGACCCACGGACGTCGTCGAAGCCACGGTTTACCTTGACTGGGAGGACAAGCCCGACGGCAGGGACCGCATCACGTTTGCGGCGATGCTGGGTACTTCGGTCGAGAAACTCCGGTTCGGTATAGAGGGATTTGTTCGAAATAACAGAGGGACGCAGTCAGGTGACGACGTACAATTGCGGGGTGTGTCTGCTTTCGGCGCCGTAAACTTGAAACCCCGGGTGGACGTATTCGGACGACTGGACTTTTTCGATCCCGATCGGAGCGAGGAACATGACGAGGAGTACATGATTATTGGCGGCGTCGACGTGGCGCCGGCCCGGAACATTCACATCATGCCCAATGTAATGGCAACGATTTACGCGTCTTCGGACGCGGTTACCGAGGTGGTCCCTCGTATGACCGTGTCCTACAAATTCTAGTGGTTTTCTCCGGTGGCCG
>JAGWBX010000098.1:0-492 GCA_021295655.1 Candidatus Latescibacterota bacterium | reverse complement strand
GACGATCACCCTGAAATTACGGAGGAGTGCAGAGATGCTTCGTACAGTCGCCGTTCTGATTTTACTGATGTTCGCCGTGGTTCCCGCAAGCGCGCAGATCGTGGAGGTAGACCCGCGAATTCCGGCTTTCACAAAGACAAGAGGAATTTCGGGAAGCGCCAGCAGCATCGGATCGGATACGATGAACAACCTGATGGCCCTGTGGCTCGAGGGTTTCCGGAAATATTACCCGAACGTGAATGTTCAGATCGAAGGGAAGGGGTCCAGTACGGCTCCGCCCGCGCTGATCGAAGGCACCGCACAGTTCGGACCCATGTCCCGTGCGATGAAGGCAACGGAGGTGGACAAGTTCGAAAACGCTTTCGGGTTTCCGCCCACGCAACTTCGTACGGCCCTCGATGCCCTGGCTGTCTTTGTGAACAAGGACAATCCAGTTGAAGGATTGACCCTGAAGCAGGTGGATGCGATATTCTCAAAGAACCGCCGAAGGGG
>JAGWBX010000065.1:38696-63389 GCA_021295655.1 Candidatus Latescibacterota bacterium | reverse complement strand
GTAGCGAGACGGGATGAATCGGCCTGCCTGTGCGTGCTATCTCACGCACGCAGACAGGCGGAAGAATGGTGAGGTATTTCTGGGACAGGACACTAGGCCTTTTCCATCAGTTCCACAAACCGATCGAAGAGGTATTCGGCATCGTGCGGACCCGCGGACGCTTCGGGGTGGTATTGTACGCAGAAGATGGGCAGGTGTTTGTGCCTCAACCCTTCCAGCGTGTTGTCATTCAGGTTGATGTGGGTGACTTCCACGTCGCGGCGGTCCAGAGAGTCCGCGTCGACGGCGAACCCATGGTTCTGGGACGTTATTTCCACTTTGCCCGTATCCAGTTCCCTGACAGGCTGGTTGGCGCCGCGATGACCGAATTTCAGCTTGTACGTTTGCCCGCCAAGGGCCATGCCCAGCAACTGGTGGCCGAGGCAGATGCCAAAAATCGGCCTGACACGCATGAGCTGCCGGATGTTCTCCACGGCATACGTAAGCGGTTCGGGGTCGCCCGGTCCGTTCGACAGGAAGATTCCGTCCGGGTCGATTTCCAGCAGTTGATCCACCGGCGAGTCGGCCGGAAATACAGTGACGTCGCAGCCGCGGCTGACGAGGTACCGCAGGATGTTCCGCTTGACGCCGAAATCGTAGACGGCCACGCGGAATCGCGGGTCTTCCCGTTGCGTCTCCGTCCGCCCGTTCTCATAGTTGAAAAGGCCTTCGGTCCAGCGGTAGGGTTCGCTGCAACCGGCCGCGCGCGCAAGGTCCCGTCCCACCATACCTGGCGCTCTCCTGGCCTTATCGACCAGGCTGCCCCGGTCCCGATCCAGGGTGGACAGGACACTCTTCATGGCGCCTTCGGTGCGGATGCGCCGCGTCAGCGCCCGTGTGTCGATCCCCTGTATGCCCAGGACGTCGTTGCGTTTCAGGTAGTCGCCGAGAGATTCGTTCGAGCGCCAGTTGCTGGGCAGTTCGCAGTATTCCCTGACCACGAATCCCTCAACCTGGGGCCGCGCGGACTCGACGTCGTCAGGATTGACGCCGTAGTTTCCGATGAGGGGATAGGTCATGGTCACGATCTGACCCTTGTAGGACGGGNNTCCTGGTACCCCGTGATGCTGGTATTGAAGACGACCTCGCCCACGCATTCACCGGGCGCGCCGAATGACTCTCCTTCGTAACAGGTGCCGTCTTCCAGGGCAAGTATTGCTTTCATGGACGGGGGTCGCTCCTCAGGAGTGCTGCATTCAGGTCTGTTTGATGGTCTCCGGTACGGTGTCACGCATCAGACGGCGCAGGGCGCACGACCTGTGTGTTCACCCGCGTTGTGGGTCACGCGTCCGCCGAGGATCGTGAGAATGGCCCTGGCGGTCAGCGTGTGACCGTGAAAGGGCGTGTTCCGGGACCTGGAGCGGAACGTTTGGGCGTCAACGGTCCAGCTGAGCGATGAATCGATAACCGTGACGTCTCCCGGCGCTCCTGGAGTCAGGGTGCCGCCGGCTGCACCCAGGATCCGCGCGGGTGTTGCAGTAAGCATCCGGATAACTTCGGATGCGGAAAGGATGCCGGGTTCAACAAGATGGGTGAAAATGGTCCCCACGGCGGTTTCCAGCCCCAGGATTCCATTGGGAGCGTCGGGGAAGCACTGGAGTTTTTGCGTAACCGTGTGCGGCGCGTGGTCTGTGGCAAGTGCATCGATGGTCCCGTCGGCGAGTCCCTCGAGCAGGGCATCGCGATCGTCAACCGAACGCAGTGGAGGGCTCATCTTGCACTGCGTACCGTAAACAAGCACGTCTTCATCCGTGAGCGCGACGTGGTGCGGTGTGGCTTCGCACGTAACGTCCAGACCCTCCGATTTTGCGCGGCGAACGAGTTCCACGGCGCGCCGAACGCTGATATGGAGGATGTGCAGGCGCCCGCCAACCGAGCGCAACAGGTTGATGTCCCGCTCGACCATCGCCGCCTCGCCTTCAGCCGGCATGCCTTTTATGCCCAGCTCGCGAGACACGGCGCCTTCGTGCATGTGCCCGCCCCTTGTAAGCGCGAACACCTCTGAGTGCGGGAAGACGGCAAAACCACGCCGGTCCGAAACGCGCATGAGTTCGCGCATGACGGCTTCGGATTCAATGGGAAGACCGTCGTCGGAAAAACCGGCGGCGCCGGCATCCAGAAGCGCATCGACGTCGGTGAGTTCTCTTCCCGCCATCTCCTTTGTCGCGCAGGCGATCGGATAGACCCTCGCATCCGCATTTCTGGCTTTTTTCAGAATGTATTCGACGGTTTCCGGGGAATCGATTGGCGGGTCGGTGTTGGGCAGGCAGGCGACCGCGGTAAACCCCCCGGCAGCCGCGGCCCTGCACCCGGTTTCCACGGTTTCCTTCTCCGGAAACCCGGGATCCCGCAGGTGGACGTGCATGTCGATGAGACCGGGGACGACCAGCTTTCCGGAAACGTCGATGACTTGAGCGCCGGCCGGGGGTTCGATTCCGGCAGCAATATTGTCGATAAGCCCGTCGCGAATCAGCAGGTCCGCACACGTGTCTACCGCATTGGCGGGATCGATGATTCGACCGTTCCAGAGGAGAATTGGTGTGGCCGGGCTCATAAGCCCCAATCCGAAAAAAACAGCAACTCGGCGACACGTTGAAAACCCCTGAAACGGGGCGCGACGGTCGGAAAATTTGAATGCAAAGTTACCGGCGGGGGCCGTCTCTGTCAAGCGGATTCCTTTTGAGATACGCCGATCTGCCTTTCGCGGCTTGCCGTATTGCCGGACGGTGCGTATCTTGGTCGAAAACAGGTGTCGCAATTGAATGGAGGACTTCCATGTTTTCCGTATTTCTGTTTGTGCCGGTATTTTTTGCGGTGCTGCTGGGTCCCGCATCAGCCATGGCGTCAGCGGAGAAAGGACAGACGCTCCCCTTTCGTACGATGCCTGTACCCGAAGATCTGGAGATTTCATCCGAAGAGGACCGGGGCTTCCTGGAGGCGGTGCTGAAAAGCATTTTTCCGGACGGAACCGGGGGGTTGACGGACGAGCAGAAGGGGATCGCGATTCTGCGCTACGCCGCCTCGGCGCTCGAACTCAAGAATAACGGCGGGTCCGCCACAAAGATCATCAAGGAGGGCTATGCGATCTGCGGCGGGCTCTCGCACGTGCACCGGGTTCTTTGCCGGATGGTCGGGCTGCCGTCCCGGTATATCGGCGCGTTCAATCTCCGTCCGATCATGGGCAGCCACGCCATCAGCGAGGTGTATTACGACGGCAAATGGCATCTGCTGGACCCCACGTTCGGTCTGTTCTTCTATTCGAGGGAGGCGTATGACGGTACGGGAGAAATCGCGTCCTTCCACGATCTCGTGATGTCGGCGGACCGTTGGACGGCCTTCAAGGTGGTCGAACAGCCCTGGATCGGCCGGTACGACGCTGCGGTCCGGTCCCACGGGGTTGCAGCCGTGGAGGCGGATTACCTGAAGGACAGGTACAAGACACCGATCATGGACCTCTACCGGAAATACCTTGCGGAGACATTTCCCATCGCCTACGGACACAACGACCCGGTATCATATCCGGTGGATGCGGACTTGAGAGACAGGGAAGAGATGCGGATCGGCGAGGTGGACGGGAATTACGGCGACGTACTGAGAATGGTGACGAACGGGTCCGTTTACGTGGGCAGCCACTACCTGGGCGGGTCGTATCCGCCCGGATTCCATACCTGGTCGATCAGGACCCCGGGACCGTGTCGTCTGCGGATCGAGTATTTCAGTACGCACGACAACCCGCCCGTTCTCAAGCCGTCTCCGCTGAAGGCAGCGCGAATTGTTTCGGTTGGCAGCGAGGGCAAAAAGGTCGTCCTCGAGCTTCAGGCGATCGGGCCGGAGGTCATCGTGTCGGTCTATTGCCCTGATGGCACGTTTTCCGTGGATGCCGTGCGGGCTGCGCGCGTGCGTTGAACGTGCGCAGCCGTCAACCCGCGCCAGGTGACATTTAACGAATTCTTCACAACATGGAGTCAGCGTGTGACCCGGATTCTGCGCGAGAAATATCCCCGGCTGTACCGTCCGATCGACGATCCTGAGTACAAATTCGATCTTCCGGAGGATACGGCGCGAAAACGCATCCTCGGAAACATCCTCGCGGACTGCGAGGAATACTATCCTCAGCGTCCGTGGAAACGGATCCCCGAACGGCCGGACAGCCCGCATCCTTACCACCAGTTGTACCTCACGTTCTATACGGGGATGCACGCAACGGCGCTCATCGAGAACTTCGCGTTCGCGTGGCGGCTGACCGGAGATCCGCGCTGGCTGAAACGAGCGAGAGACTGGATGCGGGCAGCCGCGGATTGGGAACACAGCGACCGCGTGGAGGAGCATTTCTACACCGCAAATCGCTATATGCAGGCCTTTGCGCTCTCCCTGGACCTGCTGGACGACGTGTTGCCGGACGCTGAGAGAGAACGGGCGACCGCGTGCCTCGTGCGGTTGATGGAGCGCTGGTGGCCCGACGTGGAACGGTCCAGGCATTCGTCCGACGGACGGCACCACGCCGTGGTCGACAACGGGCATTTCGGCGTGGCGGCACTGCATCTGCTCGGGACACATCCCGATGCCGAGGCATGGGTGGCGGCCGTCATCGACCGGTTTCGTGCCGGGGTGATGCCCCATGGCTGCGGGCGGGACGGCGAGCCCGGCGACGGCGCCTCGTTCTGGCCGTGGGAAAACCTGTGGATGCTTCATTTCGCCGACGCGCTGCGAAATTTGACCGGAGAGGATCTCTACAGGGCGTTCCCGAGGCGCCTGGAACGGCCTCTGAAGTGGTTCCGGTACCACCTGGCACCGCCGAGGGTGATCGAAGACAGGGTCTATTATCCGCAGAATTCGAACGTGATCACGGGCAGCCAGCTCAATGCGTGTTCGGTGACCCTGCTTCGCCTGGCGCAGGAGGCGGGAGACGGGGAGATGCGCGACGTGGCGCTCGGTGATCCGAGACTGGGGAGGCTATACAGATTCGGAATGGGCGTGAAGGGCACCACGGCAGAGTGCATCGTCTCGTACGGTCCCTACGCCTATTGCTACTGCGATCCGGCGTTCCGTCCATCGCGTCGCAGGGAGAACCTGCCGCTTTCCAGGATGTTCATGCGGGCGCACTACGGCGAGGCGGGGATCCTGCGCAGTGGTTGGAAGACGGACGCGGTCGTCTGCAGCGTGACCGGATACAAGGGCGGGGGCGCCCACGGGTATTTGAACCTGCACGTGCAGTGGTCCGGATATCCGGTCCTGCAGTCGATCTCCGCGGAAGAAGCGCAGCCGGTGGCCTGCGGAAGTCTTCCCTTCGTGGGCGGACAAAACGAGATCGTTGCGTTTCTGAAGCGGCTTGACAGGGATGAGCGTTTCGACCGGCTGCGCGTCCGGTCCGTTCGAACGGACCAGGAATACTGGCTGCTGAAGGGGGCGTCGCCAATCCTGGTGACGGGCCTGAGACGCCGACGCCGCGGGGTAAAGTTGACGCGAAGACGGGGTGGGGGATTTGCGCGGTTGAATGGACGGGACTGTCTGCAGTACGAACGCGGACCCTGCTTTAATCCCAGATCCGGCGAATTGAAGATGCGTTTCCGGCAGAATGGGGAGAGCAGGGAAGACGGACCGGGGGTCCTGTTCAATACGGGAATCGGCGTGGGGCGCGTGTTGGGAAGCCGGGTGAACAATTACTCGCTGGCAATAATGGAAGGCAGCGCGCTCACGTTTGTGGTGCAGAGCCAGCGGAATACATCGGTCGAGGTGACGTCGCCCGTGAAGATCGAACCCGGCAGGTGGCACGACGCGGCCATCCGGTGGGGCGGGTTCAACCGCCGGGGCGACAGGCCGTTCATCGAGATTGAAGTGGACGGCCGCCGGGACCGGTTTGACGATCCCGCGGTATTCGGAGAACTGGGCGTGGATTCGCAAAATCTCGAGTCCCGCGCCGAACCCAGGACGTTCTATATCAAGTCGAATACGGTACTGGCCTTCGGCGGCGCGGTCCAGATGCCGGGGACGGGGTTGAAATGCGATCTCGACATGCTGGACCTGAAGTGCCCCGGGCGTCGGCGATTGATGGTGGATTTCGAGACGGACATGGGGCCTGAAACCGGAAGCGCGTCGCTTGGATGGAAGCTGAACCCGGTGGACCTGCGGGACGTGCGGTCGGACCGCGCGCAATTCGGGGCGGGGGACCGGAACGTCGACGTGCTGCCGCTTTATGGCGACGATGCCGCGTTTGAGCAGGAGGAAGTCCCCTTCGCGCCCGCCGGACTGGCGGCAGGAAGCCTGAAGAGCTTCGTCCCGGGAGGACGTGACGCGAGCACCCGTGTGCTGGTCTCGACCCCCGGAGACGTTCTGGTTTTCGCGTTCCTGGATCACGGCCTGAACGCGCAGGTGACGACTGAGGAGAATGGTTTCGAGATTACAGCGGGCGACGATAGGTACGCGTTCGACGTCAATCGAACGGGCGAGGATATCCTCACCATGCGTGCTGCCGGGACAATGTGACAGGCATTATCAAATGGCGACCTTGATTCGTCAGACAGAATAGCCGGTCGGCCGTAGAGCAAACTGGTAGTTTGCGACGACCCGGCGCCCGTAGAGCAAACTGTTAGTTTGCGAAGCCCTGATCCATCACCCGTAGGGGCGTCCCGTGTGGGCCTGCCTGCAGCGCCTGTCTGCGTGCGTACCCCCGCCTGCGCGCAACGCGCGGGCAGGCGCACAGGCAGGCAGGGCACTGCGCAGGCAGGCGCCCGGGTTTCGGATTCCGTGGTATCGCTTTCGCGATAGGTGAGTATGGATTCCACCTTTCCCCATCGCTGCGTTTCGATTGACCTGGAAGTCGGGAAGAAGGACGGCCGCGTCCGCGCTTTCGCCGCGGTTCGTACGGATACCGATCGGTCCGTGATTTTCCGGAAGGGAAATCTGGCAAGGGCCTTGGCGGAACTGGACGAATTCGCCAGCGGCGCGGATTTCCTGCTCGGCCACAACCTGATTGCCTTCGATTTGCCGCATCTCGCAACGGCGAAATCGGACCTCCGGCTGCTGAAACTGCCCGCCGTTGATACACTCAAACTGAACCCGCTCGCCTTTCCCCGCAATCCCTATCACCACCTCGTGAAGCACTATCAGGATCCGCAGCTCAAGCGGGTGAGTTTAAACGACCCTGAACTCGATGCCCGGCTCGCGTTGAAACTCTTCCGTGACCAGTGGCGCGAGTTAGAAACGGTCTGTCAGAACGCCCCGGACCTGACTCTTGCGTGGCACTGGCTCACCACGGCCGCGGGTGACGGGGCAGGCGTCGACGTCTTTTCAGGGAATGAAGCGACGGGCCTTGATGCATTTTTCTCCGCACTGAGACGGTCACGACGGCCTTCGGCCGCCGATGCGCGCACGGCCATAGACAGCCTCTTGAGTGGCAACGCCTGCCAGAATCACGGACGGGACGTCGTGCGGGTCAGTCAGCAGGTCGGCTGGCCGCTCGCTTACGCCCTTGCCTGGTTGTCGGTTTCCGGCGGTAATTCGGTGATGCCGCCGTGGGTTCGCCATCAGTTTCCGGAAGCGGGTCGGCTCGTACGCCGCTTGAGGGACGCCTCCTGCGGTGAGTCCGACTGCGGATGGTGCAGAAAGCGACACGATCCACGGAAGGAACTGAAGCGATGGTTCGGTTTTGACGACTTCCGACCGGAACCGACCGACAAGGACGGTCGCCGTCGAAGCGGCGATGGCAGGTGAGCACGTTCTGGGCATACTTCCCACCGGTACCGGAAAATCGCTATGCTATCAGATCCCTGCCCTCTCCCGCTACGACAAGATCGGTGCGCTGACTGTCGTGATTTCACCCCTTGTCGCATTGATGGCCGACCAGGTTGCCGGCCTTGAGGCAAGTGGAATTACCTCCTGCGTGGCAATTAACGGGCTGCTTTCGATGCCTGAGCGCGCCGATGCGCTGGACCGGGTGAGACTCGGCGACGCGGCCATTCTTCTTGTCTCCCCCGAGCAACTCCGCAGTCGTTCTCTGAGCAGGGTACTCGATCAAAGGGAAATTGGTTCGTGGGTGCTGGACGAAGCTCATTGCCTCTCAAGATGGGGGCACGACTTCAGGTCGGACTATCGCTATATTGGCCGCTTTATCAAAAAGAAAGCGGGGACCGATCCGGTTCCGGCGGTGATATGCCTTACGGCTACGGCCAAACCCGACGTGGTTGCAGACATCAGTCAGCATTTCCGGGACGAACTGGGGGCTGAATTGCGGGTGTTCGACGGGGGGGCCCAGCGCACGAATCTGGAGTTCGTCGTCGTGAAGACAACCGAACCGGAGAAATTCGCGCACATCCATGAGATTCTTAAAGAGGACTTGCCACCGGACACGCCTGGCGGCGCCATCGTCTATTGCGCAACGCGACGTCAGACGGAAGAGGCGGCGCAGTTTCTGCAACTCAAGGAAGTCGCGGCTGAACATTTCCACGCGGGGCTGCCCCCTGAGACGAAGAAGAACGTGCAGCAACGATTCATCGGCGGTGAGTTGCGCGTGATAACGGCCACCAATGCCTTCGGCATGGGCATTGACAAGCCGGACGTGCGTCTGGTGATCCACGCCGACATTCCGGGCTCGCTGGAAAACTACATGCAGGAGGCCGGCCGCGCGGGGCGGGACCGGGAGACCGCGCGATGCGTGCTCCTTTATACGCCGGAAGACGTGGAGCGGCAGTTCGGCATGTCAGCATATTCGCGACTCACGAGGCGGGAGATTCATGGCGTCCTGAGAGCACTGCGTAATCTGGATCGGAAGAAGCGACTCGGCGGCGAGGTCGTCGCTA
This sequence comes from Candidatus Latescibacterota bacterium, assembly GCA_021295655.1. Taxonomy (GTDB): domain Bacteria; phylum Latescibacterota; class UBA2968; order UBA2968; genus JAAXHE01. The sequence continues at coordinate 54,555 of JAGWBX010000065.1, read as the reverse complement.
CGGCCGGAGAGATCCTTGGTGAAGATGACGAAAATGCCTTCGAACGGGACTCCGCCACGGACGACACCCGAGTGCGAACCGCCGTCTCCTGGCTGGAGGAAACGGTCCTGCTGACTCGCGAGGAGAATCGGGTTCAGGTATTTCCCTCGTCGCTGAGGGTGAGTTCGGTGGCGGAAGCGGCTGCCAGGTTCAAGAGGCGAAGGATTACAGAGGGATATCGGCGGCAGTTGCTGAGAATTGTCGAAGCACTCATCGATGCAAACCCCGACGAAGGCATTACGACCGACGAACTGATGGGCGTCTCCGGGCTGAGTGCGGAAGGCGTTCGCGGCGCCTTGTTCAATCTCGAGACGCTGGGTATAGCCAGCAACGATACGGCGCTGACTGCCTTCGTCCACGTAGGAGTGCCGCGCAATTCTCGGAAGCGTTTTGACGAGGCAGCGGATCTGGAGACCGGCTTGATCGCACAGATGCGGGAGACCGCCCCTGACATGAGCAGGGGAGACGCATGGCCACTGCATTTGCGCGTTGCCTCGCAGAACCTGCGAGATGCAGGTGTGGTTGAACCCCTGCCCGAGCTGTTGTGGCGCAATCTACGCAGTATCGCCAGCGATGGACGCGGTGAAGGCGGCGACGCGGGCAGCCTGGGGGTACGACGGCGGGATTCCGAAACGGTGCAGGTTGAACTGAGACGGGAGTGGTCGGACCTGGAGGAACTCGCGTCGCGCCGGCGTGCCGGGGCGAAACTTCTGTTGGACCACCTGCTGTCATGCCTGCCCCCCAACACTCGCGGCACGGACCTGCTCGCCGAGACCACACTCGGTAAGCTGTTGAATGCGATCAATTCCGATATCGTCCTGAAAAGCAGGGCGAGGAACCCGGAGAAACTGCTGGATCGCGCGTCCACGAACAGGAGGTTATTCGACTCAACAAGGGTCTCGCGGTATTCCGTCCGGCAATGACCATTAGATTGGCGGATGACAGGCGAGGCTTCGCCAATGCCGACTTCGAGCCGTTGAGGCTCCACTACAAGGGGCAGGCGCTGCAGATACACGTGATGGCCGAATTCGCTCAACGCGGGCTCGACAATATGGCCGACGCGCTGCGCCTGGCGCTCGACTACTTCAACCGTTCGCAGCAGGATTTCCTTCGCCGATGGCTGCCGGATCGAAACAAGGAACTCGAGCGTGAAACCACCCCGGAGTCCTGGCGAGCCATCGTCGAGAGCCTGAAGAATCCCATCCAGCAACGCATCGTGGCGGATGACCGGGAACAGACGAACGTGCTGGTTCTCGCCGGTCCCGGTTCCGGCAAGACGCGCGTGCTGGTACATCGCATCGCCTATCTCGTACGCGCAAAACGGGAGAATCCCCGTGGGATACTGGCGCTGGCCTACAACAGGCATGCAGCGGTAGAGATCCGGCGGCGGCTGGCGGACTTGATTGGCAACGACGCACGTGGGGTCACGGTGCTCACATGTCACGCCCTGGCCATGCGTCTTGTGGGGGTGAGTTTTCAGGAACGGGAGAAGCGGCCGCTCGACGAGGATGCATTCAGAGAAGTATTACGCCAGGCGGTTGCTCTGTTGCGCGGCGAGGGTCTGGAGCCGGAGGAAGCCGACGATCAACGGGAACGGCTTCTCAGGGGCTTCCGCTGGATCCTGGTGGACGAATACCAGGACATCGGCGCGGAACAATATGAACTGATATCGGCGCTGGCCGGACGGACCCTGGAGGATGAAGATCGCAAGCTCACCCTCTTCGCGGTTGGTGACGACGATCAGAATATCTACGCATTCAACGGCGCTTCAGTGGAGTTCATCCGTCGATTCGAGGCGGATTATGGCCCGAAACCCAGTTATCTGGTTGACAATTACCGTTCCACAAACCACGTAATCACGGCCGCCAACGAACTGATCAAACCGGCTCGACAACGCCTGAAGACCGGACATCCCATCCGCATTGACCGCGCGCGCACGAAGAATCCGGACGGCGGCGACTGGGACGGGCTGGATCCGGTCGCCCGGGGGCGGGTACAGATTCTGCCCTCCGTTCCGGATCCGATCTCGCAAACGCAGGTCGCGATGACGGAGCTTCAACGCTTGAAGGCGCTCTCGCCCGGTTGGGATTGGTCTACGTGCGCGGTGATCGCTCGCGAGTGGAAATATCTGGATCCTGTACGGGCATATTGCGAAGTGAACGGAATTCCGTCGCAAATGGCCAATGAGGAAATACCCGGTTTCTGGCACCTTCGGGAGACGCGAGCGTTCGTCGAATGGCTGCGTCGACGGGACGTCCGACTGGTGGATGATACGGGTCTACGTGGATGGATGGACGCTCAGCCCGACGGCACCTGGATCGAACTCCTCCGGCAGGCGCTCGACGAGTACGCCCTTGAAACCGGAGGCGCGGAGGTTCCTGTCGACCACTTCATCGAGTGGCTGGCGGAATGGGGGCGGGACGTGCGCCGCCGCCAGCGCGGGCTCTTATTGTCGACCGCGCACCGCGCCAAGGGTCTGGAGTTCGATCACATTGTGGTGCTCGACGGTGGCTGGAACAAAGTGGACGCGGGCGAAGACCCCGACGCGCCGCGCAGGCTCTACTACGTTTCCATGACACGCGCCAGACAAACGCTCGCCCTTGTTCGCTTTCAAGGATCCAGACGCGGAGATCGTCCAGTACGATCGGACATCGTTAGCGAGCCCGCACAACCAGCGTACGTGGCGCCGCTCAATCCGGTGCCCTACAGGTTTCCCAAGAACGGCGCAATTCTGCATCGCGAGCCGGTTTCGATCACGGAGAACTCCATTGAACTCAGCCGCCAGTATCGGCGACCGAAACTGAGTGAGGTCAACCTGGGTTTCGCCGGTCGGCGCCACGCACGACATCCGGTGCATCGCGCAATAGCCGCCCTTTCACCAGGCGATCAGGTATCGACGCGGGTTACGGATACGGGGACCTGGGAACTGCTGGATCGGTCCGGGATGGTGGTGGGGCGCCTGGCGCAGGCGTTTGAACCTCCGCCGGATGCGCGGTGTACGAGCGCTACAGTCTACGCGGTCGTGACGTGGAGCCGCGAAGCATCGGAGCCGGAGTTCCGCGAGCATACAAAGTGTGATACCTGGGAAGTTGTGGTGCCGGAACTGGTGTTCGAGCCTGAGGAGGGGTAGTGTTGGGAGGGAAGGCGGCGGAGAGACGGCGTCAAATCTGAAAACACATCTTCGGAAGGGAGGTCCCGCACATCAGTCGGCTGTGCGATCCTCCCTGCTTTCATTCGAATCAGGCGTCGCAGCATCTTGTCTAACGACCAGGCAGCCCGCCATCAAATCGTGAAGCCCTTGCTTTCTCTTCGTGAATGCAGCCATCAAGTAACCGATACCAATAATCGTCGCAGAAATGTACTTTCCGAAATATCGCCCTGAAGCCCTGCCAAAGCCAATGCGGTTTCCATTCAGGTCAGTGACCTTGATGCCGACGGCCAACTTACCCAATGTACCTTGTTTTTTTGAAGATTCGAAAACAGAGTAATAGATCCAAGCGCCCGCGAGGCTGATCAGCATTACATATACCTGTCCTACTCCGTATCTGTAGTTTACTTCCTCCGTTATGGAGTCTGGATCTGTAACGCCTTCCGCTAATACGGATGTCACGAATTCGTCAAGATAAAGGTCTGCGTAAATGTGTCCGAAGATCATCCATATTGGCACCGTGACCAGACAATCGATCCATGCGGCTGCGAATCTTTTCCAGAATCCCGCATATACCATACGAATTCCCCGCGTTTCGATCGACACACCTTTCGCCGGCCATCCCCTCCGCACACACGAGTGGATCCCCTGGGCTTATTTGACAACCCAGGGGGTGGATTCTTTTCTGACAAACCGATTTGAAAACACGTCTGTGGAAGGGAGGTCCCGCACATCAGTCGGCTGTGCTATCCTCCCTGCTTTCATTCGAATCAGGCGCCGCAGCATCTTTTCTGACGACGAGGCACCCAGCCGTTATATCGTGAAGCCCTTGCTTTCTCTTCGCAAACGCCACCATAATAAAGCCAATGAAGAATATCATCATTGAGAACAACTTAGTGAAGTTCCGTCCAAATGCTATTCCAACCTTGATGCGATTTCCATGCATGTCGGTGACCTTTATACCGACGGCCAACTTGCCCAATGTTCCCTGTTTACTCGACGACTCGAACACAGAATAGTAGATCCACGCGATTGCGAGATTGATCACAATCCAGTATCCTTGAAACTCTGCGTTCATTTCTGCCACGTTTTCCGCATCCGCGGATAACGCTTTCGGCAATATATAAAGGAATACATACAGGATACCAAGGATCGTCGAAATTACGGAGGTAATCAGGCTATCGATCCATACCGCTGCGAATCTCTTCCAGAACCCCGCGTATGCCATACGAACTCCCTGGTTGGAAATGGCACAACCTTGGCCGCACTCGCCTACCTTTGCAAATCTCGGCTTGATTCACGGCAACAGTAGGTTATCCAAATGTGGCTCAACTCCCGTGAAAACCTGGTCACATCGTCCCGCCCGGCGATTAAGGCGACCCTTGGAGAACCAAGTCGCCTTAAGTCTTCCCCTTCGCACTTGCGGGTTGCGCAAATAACCGGCGCCTTTCCTTACGTCAAGCACCTCGGCAAACCGGCAACCGTACGGCCAGTGTCCTCGAATAGCGTCCTGGGCGCTTCGGCCACCCCCCTCAATCCGCCGCGACCATTTCGGGCGCTTTGCGCGCGAAGGTGTCGATGGGCGGGAGGTTGCGGTCCGGGCCGAGTTCGAGCTGGCGTGGGCCGACCAGGATATCCAGGTTGTCCCGCATTTCGGCCATGTCCAGGTAGGCGGTTGAGGCTTCGACTTCACCCAGGTCCAGCGTGTTCCTGATCCAGAGCACTTTGGCGTCGCACGGCTCGATGAGCCCGATGGATTCCAATCCGATCTGCAGGGCGTCCTCATCGGTGGGAAAGTGCATGGGGATGGAGGCGGCGGGTGGATGCTGCCCGGTAATGGCGTTGATATTTGTTGCGTGATAGTCGATTTTCTCAACCAGCCGGTCGGTGGTGAATTCCGCCATACCCACGCCCACGGCGTTGCCGTGGGTTTTTTCCGTGAGATCCCGGACGAAGATCCGCAGGACGTTCGGCGTGTCCCCGTCCAGCGCCCGGCGTTCGTTGCGCTTGCGCCCCACCACGTTGGTATCGATGCCGGAGCCGCTGATGTCTTTACCCATCTCGTCGATAATCAACAGGTCCACTTCGTTGAACGGCAGGCGGGGGCACCAGGCCTTGGCCTTGACCAGAAGTTCCTTCTCCGCGCTTTCAAAATCCCGCGCGGGAACCGCGGCAATTTGCGCGGTTTCGTCGTAGCCGTTTTCAAGCAGGGCGATACCGAACGAGATCGGCATCTTTTCCCGGACCGTCTTTCCGACCACGCGCACGATCTTGTCGAAGGAGTGATGGATAATGGCGCGGTGGTAGATCGTTGCGCCCTTGTGCTTGCCCAGGCCGATGAGCATCATCTTCATCAGGCCGCTTTCGATCTCTCCAACGAAGCCCGTGTGGGGTTTGACGCGGTTGACAACGACCACGTGGTCGGCCTCGGAGGCGCATTTGTCGAAATAGACGGGCATGCCGAAATCGGTGACGCCGATTTCAATCACGTCCATGGAGGACCTGACGGGCGCGCCGACCGCACTCTCGGTAATGCCGTACTCGGCGAGAATCCCGGCCTGGCCCTCGGCGGTGCCGCCGCCGTGGCTGCCCATTGCCGGAACGATAAAGGGCTTCGCGCCCAGCGCGATCATTTCGTCGACAATGGTCGCGATGACCGTGTCCAGGTTGGCAATGCCTCTGGATCCGGCGGCGACCGCAACCGTGTGCCCGGGCCTGATGGATTCACCGGGGTTGAGATTCCGGATCTCGCGCCGGGTGGCGCCGGGAATATCGTCGACGCGCGGCGCGTCGAATCGCTGGCGGATCCGAAACATGTGGGGGTATTGCATGTGGGTCCTCCGGTCGTAGAGGGCGAAAGTCAGAATCCGGGTCTTGCATCAAGAGCCGTGCGAATGATGTATCGATGCGAAGAATAATCACATGGCGGCTTCGTATAGCGCGATAATGTCCTTTAGCGTGGTATGGCGGGGGTTGATCTGGATATTTCCGCTCTTCATCGCATCTTCGGCAAGCACGGAAATACCTTCGGGTGCGACGCCCACTTGGGTGAGCGTATCGGGAATGCCCACGTCCGAAGCCAGCGCCTGCACCGCTTCCACGGCAACGTCGGCGGCTTCAACCTGGGACAGGCCGTCGACATTCTCACCCAGTGCGACGGCGATATCGACGAATCGTTCCGGGCACGCGACTTTGTTGAAGTCCATGACCCGTGTGAGCAGGATGGCGTTGGCAACGCCGTGAGGGACGCCGTAATGGCCGCCCACGGCGTGGGACATCGCGTGTACGTTGCCAAGTCGAGTCTGCGAGAAGGCGATGCCCGCCAGATTGCTCGCAAGCAGCATCTGTTCGGTGGCTTCGTAATTGTGGTGGCTGGCGGCGGCCTGCCGGAGGTTTTCCGCGATCAACCGGATGGCGTGCAGCGCCAGGCCGTCGGCTATCGGGTTGGCAGCCCGTGCGACGTAGGACTCCACGGCGTGGGTGAGCGCGTCCATTCCGGTGGCGGCGGCAACGGGCATGGGCAAAGCGACGGCGACATTGGCGTCAAGAATGCCGACGTACGGAATAACATGCGGTCCGCCAACCGTTGCTTTGAAGTGGTTGTTGTCCGTGACGACGGCGAACGGGGTGACCTCGCTGGCGGTGCCGTAGGTGGTCGGCACGCACAGCAGGAAGGGCACCCGTTTCCGGTCCTGCAGGAGACCGAAGTGGTCTTCAATTCGCCCTCCGTTGGCGGCCAGCACGCCCGCGCACTTGGCGGTATCCATCGAAGAACCGCCGCCGATCGCCAGAAGCCAGTCACAACCAGCAGACTCGTAAAGATCGAAACATGCCTGAATGACGGGTATTGGAGGATTCTCTTCCACGCCGTCGTATACCACAAACGGCATCCCCGCTTCCTCCAGCACAGTGGTGGCCTGCTGCGCCACACCGGCTTTGACCAAACCCGTATCTGTCACGACCATCGCTTTTTTCTTGGGCCGGCCGGAGAGTATCCGCGGGATTTCCGAAACGCTCCCGCGGCCCACGAAAAGGCGCGTTGGGGAATGGAAGGTGAAGCCGTTCTGGTCCGTCACGTCAAGTACTCCCATAGGTGCGATGGAATACGGAACTGTCGTTTCATAATTTAGGTGCTGCGCCAATTGCGGACAAGCAGATTCAGCAATCCGTCAGGAAGAGCAGCAAAGAGCAGCTGTCAGCCTTCAGCCATCAGCTTGAACCAGAAACCCGTTCCGTTAATGTCAGCGCCGGGACCTCTCCCCCCGGCCCCCTCTCCTAAAGGAAAGGGGGAGGTTAGCTAGATTTGACTTTTCGATACATTGGCCAATCATCGTTCGCCCTTCCTTCAGGAAGGGGGTTAGGGCGTACGTCATCGGCTATCGGAAAGGACAAGGGAATAAGGGACGTAATGGGGGTGGGGAGACTTTAGGAGCGTAACTGTGAAGGTTGAAGGGCGAGGTAAAGGCAGCGTCCGCACGGAACGCGGTTTTAAAGGGTATCTGTCCTCCCACCCGAGTCAGAAGATCTTGCCGATTTCGTCCCGGTCGAATTCGGGGAGGTCGCGGAAGTGGTCGTTAACGTGGAGTTTGAGCCCGAATTCGGGTGCTTCCGCACGCGCCACGATTTCGCAGGGGATACCCGCGGTCCGGATGGCGTCGCGGACCCGCCCGGCGTCTTCCGGCGGCAGGCCGATAAGCAGCGCGCCCGAGGAGATGACGCCCAGCGGATCGAGTTGGAACGCATCGCAGAGGAGGCGCGTTTCTTCCGAGGCAAAAAGCGCTTCCGCTTCCACTGAGAGGCCGCAGTCCGAAGCGGCGGCCAGTTCCCGAAGCGCAGTGGCAACGCCGCCTTCAGTGGGGTCGTGCATCGCGTGCACACTCGCGGTTTCGCAGGCGATGCGCGCCTCCTCGAGGATACTGATCCCGGGGTCGTGAAGGTATTCTCTCGCGGTACCCAGGAGGGCGGGATTGAATCCCATCTCGCGCAGTTCGGTTTCTTTCTCCCTGGCCAGAATGGCCGTGGCTTCGATCCCCAGCCCTTTGGTCAGCAGAATCCTGTCGCCCGCCTGCAGTCCGCTGGACCGGACAAGGCGTTCCCGAGAGACTTCGCCCAGCATCTGGCCGACAACGATCGGCCGGTCCAGACCCGCGGTGATTTCGGTGTGGCCGCCGCACAGAGAGACGCCGATTTCACCCGCGGCGTCTCGGAGCGAGTCGAAGATGCGCTGGACCAGCGTCTCGCTCGTCCGGCCCTCAGGCAGCAGGAGGGTGGCCAGAAACCAGCGGGGAACGGCCCCCATCGTCGCGATGTCGTTGGCGTTGACGTGGACCGCGTAGTGGCCGATCTCGTCCGTGGCGAAGGTGATGGGGTCGGTCTTTACGACCAGACAGGTATCGCCAAAATCGATAACGGCGGCGTCCTCACCCACCTCTGGCCCAACCAGGACGCGCTTGTCTTCGGCGGCACATTCGCGCAGCAGGCCGGAGAGCATGTCCAGCGGGAGTTTGCCGGGTGGCAGGAAGGCACACATATCCGTGAGTTGAATGAGATGACAGGAAACGGGAGCGCTCGCTCCCCCGGAAATTACGATAGGCCAATTACAGGGGGCTGTCAACCATTTTGGGCGCTCATATCGGGGTCCGCCAGCGGTCGGACCGATGCGCCTGGAACGGATGATTCTTCTCCGTGTGCGGATGAACGCCAGCGAGTCCCCCGGCAGGATCAGGATTCGAAGCAGGATCGAAGCGCCGTCGTTCGGGGATCGCCGCAAAGGGGCATCGAGAGGATTCGTCGCAGTTGCTCCAGGCGCGCATCCGGGTTCCGCCACCTGTCCAGCAGCGGATGACGGGGATCCGGCAGGGCGTCGAGGAGGGATTGCGCGGCCAGGAGGTGAAAAACGAAATGGTGCCCGTCCAGCATGGCCGCAACCTCCGCGGGTGGCTCTGCACGGTATTCCGATGCAAGTGCGGTATAGCGCGCCGCCAGAGCAGGTGTGAGTACGCTGTAAGTCCCGCCGTCCGGTCGACCGGCGCCGTGGGAGGTTGTGTACTGCGTGAGCCGGCGTTCGGGCCAGTCCCAGCCGATCTTGGAGAATTCGATGAAACGGATCGATTGTGTGGCCGGGTTGATGACGATGTTGCGGGCGTGGTAGTCGGTCGGTCCGGGCAGCGGCGCTGCCTGTTCGAGAAAATGGAGAAGCTCGGTGAGGGTATCTGACATCGCAGTGAAACGCTTTCGATTCGCGGCCCGGGATAGCCGGCCGGCGAGGCGCGGCAGGGCCTCGCCGAGACTTCGGGTTGTTCGACGCCATGATCGACGCAGGTCCCCGGGGTGGCAGCCGGGGAACGTCCGCGGGGCGAAATCATCGACCTGTGTGCGAAAGATGGATTGAATCCGTGAAAAGCCATCCACGACGAGACGGTCGCTGGCTGCCGCGGCGCCTTCCTGGCAGACGTCGTCGAGAGTCTGGTCGCCGCACCATTCGAATAAGACCAGGTCGTGGTGGGTGTCGGCTGCATAGAGCCTCGGGACGGGCGCCCCGGACAGGCGCGCGTGTGCAAGCTGTTCAACGGCCAGCAGATCGTGCGGTTTGCCGCGCGCGAGGGGAGCGAAGACGTGGTGCTTGGCAACCAGGAATGAACCGTTGCCGAGGGCGACTTTCCAGACGTTCGGGTGACCGGCGACGGACCGTACATCTATAACCGCGGACCCACCGTGAACGGCGGCGGGAGCGATCCGCCTGATGGCCTCGATCGTCGGTTCGGAGGAAGGTACACACATGGAACGTGGAGGATGCCCTACTTCTTCTGCATCTGCCGCTTGCGCAGCGTGAGGAATTCCGGGGCCTCCCGAATACAGGAGACAAGGATGCGGAGGGACCGCCTGAAAGCGTTGAATCCGGTCCGGCGGATCTCGGCGGCGGCATCTCCCACGGTGTCAAATCCGTCTTCCGTTGGCGCGAGACGCTCCCAGTTCCTGAAGAGTCTGCCCCAGTTGCTTTTCAGAACTTCCCGCATTCGTTTTCCGGCCAGAAACGGATACCAGAAGGTGTCGTGGTAGAGAACGCTGGCGAGGTAGGACCACGGCGCAAGGAAGGTCTTGAGAGACCACTCGACGGGTTTCTTGAGCGGTCCCCAATAGATTTTGTGCTGCATCCGGGAAGCCCCGCGAACTGCCAGATTTCTTCGGCCGCGCCGGCATCTCCCAGAATCCGGATCCCGCGAGGGTCGCCGCAGCCCAGGCCCCGGTCGTGAGCGAGCCGGATGTATCTGATTGAAAGTGGATCCATCCCCATCATCCTGGCGGCGACCGCATCGATGGCGACCTGGTCCGCGCTGGCAAGGATGACGTTCTTGGTATAGGGTATCATGCATCGGGGACCGGGTCCGTCCCCCGCGAACGTGCCGTCCATTACCGCGAATACGCCGGGGTGAATTTTCTTCTGGATCATCAGCAGGTCCACCAGGGTCTCGTGAATAACCGGATGGGTCCAGTGGCGCCGTTCGTTGAGGAGGCCCCCGAAGGCATTCTTCATGGCGCCGGTTGTGGTTGTGAATACGTGGGTCTTGACGGTGGGCAGGTGGATGATGTTTTCTCCGATCAGACGCCGGGGAATGTGGAAGCCGTCGGGGTAGACCTGGTTCAGGCACAGGAACTCGTCCGCGAGATTGCCCACCGCATCGCGTATATGGATCCATTCCTCGCCTTCATAGAGGTGGATATTCCGCAGGCCGTGGGCGTTTACGACGTGGACCTGCTTGTTCTCCCGTTCGCCCAGCCGTGCGTCGATGACGACGGTTCGGTTGTGGCAGGCGTGGATCAGGTCTTTGCAGTAGCCGTCCCTTGCCATCGCGCGGATCACGCCTTCGAGCTGCCACGGGGTTGTGGAACTGCCGGGGTAGAAGAAATGCCAGGAAATATTGACCTTCAGGGCGGTGTCGAGCTTTCTGTCCAGGACGTCCTGGTACCCCGCCAGGTTCAGGAGCCTGTGATAGTCTCTCAAGACCGTTTCAGGTCTGGTTTTCAGGACGGCGACCCGGCTCTGCATAGCAGACGCTCTCGTGCGGTGTGGGATCAGAGTGGTAACCGTAGAAGGGTCCGGCTTACTTGAAGTAGAGCAGGGCGAAAACGGCGAGAAACCAGAGGCCGCCGTTGATCAGCAGCGATGGATCGCCCAGAATGGTTGAAGATGGATTGCCGCCCTGGTTCTTGGCATAAACCAGATAGAGGTAGCGCAAAAGCCCGTAGATCACGAAGGGTATGGTGAGATTGAGATGCGGCGTTCCGAGTTTCTGTGCAACGTCGGGCGACATGGTGTAGAGCGCGTAGGAAACGAGTGCGCCGGCCGTGACGACGGCGATCATCTGGTCCAGGAACCGCGGCGTGTATTCATCCAGAATGCGGCGATGGTCACCGGCGCCGGACTCCAGGAGGATCAGTTCCTGCCGGCGTTTGACGAAACCCATGAACAGCGCAAGCAGCACGGTGCACAGGATGAGCCACGAGGAAATCTCCACGCTGATGACCAGTGCGCCCGCGATGGCTCGCAACAGGTATCCCGAGGCGATGATCATCACGTCCAAAATGACGATGTGTTTCAAATAGAGAGAATAGGCGACGTTCATCAACCCGTAGGCCAGTAGAACCCATCCAAAGGAGATACTCAGCAGAAAAGCCGGCGGAAGCACAAGGAGGGCGATAACGAAAGCGGCGGTGGACGCTGCGCCAGTGCTCAACAGGCCCGAGGCAATCGGCCGGTGGCGCTTTTCGGGGTGACGGCGATCGGATTCGACGTCTCGAATGTCGTTCAGAAGGTAGACCGCGCTCGACATGAGGCAGAAGAGGACAAATGCGCCGCCGCTGCGCAAGAGATAGCGCCCGTCGAGTAGGTGTTCAGAAAAGACCAGCGGGGCGAGTACGAACACGCTCTTTATCCACTGGTTCGGCCGGAGGGATCGAATGAGAGGACGCATATATGTCAGATTACACCGGCGCGAACACGGGGATCGAATCTGCAGCAGATCGATCCCCGTTCAAAACCCGGGCCACGCATTTCAGATGGTCAGGCCGAAGTAGATCCGGTTTTTGTCGATCTCGCGGCCCTGAATGGTATCGCGGGTGGGAAAGGCGATCTGGAAATAACCATAAAGGGGGATGCGGTACTGTGTGAACATCTGCATGCGAAGTTCGAAACCCCAGTCGGTCAGGAAGGCCGAACGCTTGAATTTGTCGTCGGAATCGAGAAGGGCGCGAAGGCTCTCGAAATTCCCGGTGGCGCCGGTTTCCACGAACAGAGTCCCGTAGATCTTGTCGAAGTGGAAAGGCGGCAGCTCTTTGGCCGCATGCTTGAATATCGGAAAGGTCAGGCTGGCTCTCGCGAGCAGGGCCTTTCCGCCGGAGGTGGAGAAATACGGGTACCCTCTGAGCGTACCGAGCCCGCCCAGGTAATACCTCAGGGGATAGTAGAACACGCCCTCGGCGGAGCTGGTGTTGGCCTGGGCGTCCTTGATGGGTTTGTCCTTGTAGGCGAGGAATCCCTGCAGGGCCAGCGTGGCCCTTCCGGGCAGGCCGATGAATTCATTCCAGGAAAAGACGTACTCGTTGATACCCAACTTCGTCGGGTCCGACAGATAGGTCGGAGCGGCAACGCCGTCCTGATTCAATTGGGACCTGAAGAGCGAGTCCGTCACAGAGGCGTTGATGCGCCGGTACCGTAAGGTGATCGCCCTGCCCCGGGACGGGTTCACGAACATATCCTTCGCGGGCAGAAAATTGAAATATCGCCAGCCGACCGTTACATCGTTGCTCTTGAAAAAGCTGAGGTCGCGATACAGGAAATCGTCGAAGACAACCTCATCTACGCCCAGGCCTGGAATCTGGTCGGTTATGTCGGTAATAACGCCTTCTCTGTTCTGGACCAGCCTCGTGCTGTCCAGTATGACCTGTTTCGTGTGGGTACTCTCCCTGTACCTCCTGTGGCCCCAGGTCATTGAAAGCACCTGACGCCTGCCGATGCTGGCTTCAACGCCAACCACAAAATCGCTGAACAGGTTCTTGTATTTGTCTTCCTGTGTGAGCGAGAGGTTGGTGAAACTGGTAACCCCGGGCACCAGCCGGAGGGTATCGTCGATCACGATCTGCAACGTTCCGGAGGTGGTGTCCCGGCGGGAGTCCACAATGCCTCGATCGATCTGGCTGTTGATGGTCTGTTGGCTGGCGCCAATGAAAAACCTGGGAGCGTACGTCCGGTCTTCGGTATGAACCGCCGGCAGGCCCTTCGTATAGAACGCGGAGAAATTCGAGTTCAGATCCACGCCTTTTTTCAGGTTCTTGCCAATGGTAAAACCGGCGTAGATATTGTCGCTTCCCAGGAGGTCTCCCCAGGCGGCCTCGGCGCCCGCGCTCAGCTGATCCAGGCCGAACCGGTTGCCGATAAAGGTCGGCCCCAGCACCAGGATGGGCACGACGCCGATGGAGGCCAGACGTGGGGCGTATCGGCCGGTATTGAACAGGTCGCCGATTTTCTTGCCCTTGTAGATGCTGCTGTAGTCCCGCACCAGGGAATCAGCCTGCGCAGCCGCCGCGGCCCCGGACTTCCGGATGCGGTAGATGTTGTAATTCGCGGCGTGGTAGCCCGAGTAGAGGATTTCGTCGCCATCGGGCGAAACCGAGGGGGAAAAGGCGCCGCCTATGACGCTTGTGAGCTGTTCCTGCCTTCCCGTTGCCAGGTCAAGGGCGTAGATGTTGAAGATGCCGGTCCGGTCAGAGGCGTATACGATGCCGCCGCCGCCGGGCAGCCAGACAGCGTCGCGTTCATCGGCCCGGGTATTAATGATCACTTCGAAGCCCGCATTGTTGGCATAGGCCAGGCTGTCGGGGAACGCAACCATGCTGTCGGCCCGGGCGGCTTCAGCCAGCGCCAGGCTGTCGGCCTCCGCCCGGGCGCTGTCCACTTCGGTTTCGGTTTTCTTCCTTTCGGCAATGCGTTCGGCCAACGCTTCTTTCCCGGTCTTCTTTGTGTCGGTCTTTTTCGGCCGTGGCGTGGCATTCGCATTGATTACGGCAATGTCCCGGTCTTCCCCCCGAAAGATGCTGAACAGCAGTCTGCTGCCGTCTTCCGTCCACCGGGGCGTGTAATATTGCGTTCCGTTGTTGTTGTTGGTCAGATAGCGGATGTTCGTGCCGTCGATGTTCACGATGCCGAGGTTGGATGTCCCGTCCCGATTCCCCACAAAGGCGATTTCGGCGCCGTCGGGAGACACGGCGGGGTCTCTTCCTCTCAGGCCGACCGTGACCCGGCGCTCCTTGCGCGTAGTCAGGTCGTAGATGAAGATGTCCCAGTTGCCCCCGACGGATTTGCTGTATACAAGGCTGTTGCCGTCCGGTGTCCAGGAGAAGGGCAGATTGACGTATTTCCCGTACTTACGGCTTCTGGCCACCTTTGTCAGCTTTCGCGTGGCCAGGTCCATCACGAGCATTTCCATGATCGCGTAGTCGCTTCCCTCGTTGCTGATGAACGCCATTTTCGTGCCGTCGGGCGAGTAGGTGGGAAAGTGCTCCACGTCGCCGCGGTCGGAGAGCAGTTCACCCTCCCGCTCTCCCGAAGCCCGGATGGAGTCCGCAAGGGCGCCGTATTTGCGGTCGAGATGCGCGGTCCACTCGTCATAGAGACGGGGCGCCGAGATTCCCGTACCCTTCTTGACGGCGGACTTGAAGTTGACAATCGGCCTGTCGCGGGACATGGCCCGCACCGAGTCCGGACCGTAGGTGTCGGCCAGGTAGTTCAGAAAGGCATAGCCCTGGTTGTAGACCTGTTCAGACTTGAAGCCGTCCTTGCCGAAGACGTTCATGTCGGTATATGAAAGCAGGTCGTCTTCGAGCGAGGCCATCCGCAGGATCATATCCCGGTGGGTGTCCCAGAGGTCACCCCCGTACTTTTCTGCCTCGAATTGGGCGATACCTTCGGCGTACCAGTTCGGCATCGCGGAGTGGTAGATCGGCAGAAAGAAGCCGAAGTCCGGATTCTGGTTGGAGCGGCTGCTGCCGAGTAGGCCGAATACAAAGGGCATGCTGTTGTGTGAGGCCTTGAGCGTGACGTGGTGGGTGAGCTCATGGGTAAAGACGTCGCGTACCCAATCGTGGGTGCCTCGTGAGTCCCAGTTGAGGGGGGTGGACCCGAATGAAATGAGATTCCCAAGGTAGAAGGACGAAGCGTTGCCCAGAATGTCAATGTCGGAAACAACCACGTGAACCGGGGCGTAGCGTTCTATGGAACCCGGGTAATGGCGGGAAATCTTCTCGAAGATGTCGTCCGCAATCTCCGCGATACGACGGGCCGTATTCTCCGCTTCCGCGTAATAGATGGCGAAGTACTTCGTGCGGATTGCCCGTGCGCCCGGGACGTGAAGGCCGAGCAGGGCCGGGAAGAAGTGGCGCTCGTGCCGCTCCCAGGTGAAATCGGGCATGGTGCGGTTCAACGGCACGTCGGCTATGTCCACGGTGGGGCCGTGTTTGAACTTTCTGGGGATCTGCTGGGCGTTGGAAGGGAACGGCGCGCTGGACGAAATGGCGATCAATACAGCGCTGAACAGGCTGATGGACAGGATCGTGGATCGGTTCACGTGCTTCTCCTGGACTTCGGGGGTTGGAATAGGCGGTCGCCGGGAGCTTGCG
>JAGWBX010000065.1:12099-38675 GCA_021295655.1 Candidatus Latescibacterota bacterium | reverse complement strand
TCGGCCGCGGTTCGGCTATATAAAGTATATAATTAGACTTGCAAAGACAACGAACGGTTCCAATTTCAGGCCGAGGGGAGGTGCTGCCGGGTCCGGAGAATACACGCGACGCTGTGGTTTCCGTCGATTTCGAGCAGTTCGGGCACGATCTTCGTGCACGCGTCTTCCCGTTCGGGGCAGCGCGGATGAAACGGACAGCCGGGAGGGACGTTGGCCGGGCTTGGGACATCGCCCGTCAGTACCGTACGTTGCTTTCTGACACGCGGGTCCGGCTCGGGAACGGCCGAGAGCAGGGCGCGGGTATAAGGGTGCTGGGGATCGCTGCAGAGGGTGCGGCTTTCCGCAATTTCCACGATACGTCCGAGGTACATCACCGCAATGCGGTTGGAGATATGCTTGACAACGCTCAAGTCGTGCGCAACGAAGAGGAAGGTCAGGCCGAACCGGCCCTGCAGGTCCTGAAGAAGATTGATGATCTGGGCTTGAATCGACACATCCAGGGCCGAAACGGGTTCGTCCGCAACGATAAAATCCGGATTCACGGCCAAGGCCCGGGAGATGCCGATACGCTGGCGCTGCCCCCCGCTGAATTCATGGGGATATCTGCGGGCATAGTCCGGCCGGAGGCCCACGGTTTCCAGCAGTTCAGCCACGCGTTCCCGCGTGTCGCTTCCGTCTGTAAGCTTGTGGATTCTCAGTGCTTCGGCCAGCATGCCCCCCACCGTCATGCGGGGGTTCAGCGAACTGTAGGGGTCCTGGAATATGATCTGCATGCGGCGTCTGACGGCCCTGAGTTCAGAGCGGTTCATGCCGAATACGTCCGTGCCGTTGAACAGCACGCGGCCCTCCGTGGCCTCGATCAGCCGCAGGATGCTCCTCCCCGCGGTCGTCTTGCCACATCCGGATTCCCCCACCAGGCCCAGGGTTTCACCCCGGTGCATGGTAAAAGAGACGCCGTCTACGGCCTTGACGTAGCCGACGGTCCGGGAGAATACCCCACGGGTGATTGGGAAATATTTCTTAAGGCCGTGGACTTCAAGCAGTGGTCTGGACATGTCAATCCGATCGCATCACGAGAGATGGATAGTCTTCGGCCATCCAGCAGGCAACGAAGCGGCCGCCCGAGGTTGGTTCAAGGCGCGGCTCGTCCGCTTCGCATACGTCCTCCGCCAATGAACACCGGGGGGCGAATCGGCATCCCGCCGGAAAACGGGTCGCATCGGGCACGGTTCCCGGAATGACGGACAGCCGGCTTTTCTCTTCATTGAGCTTGGGTATGGACTCCAGCAACCCCCTTGTGTAAGGGTGCTGCGGGTTGGCGAAAATCTCATCCACCGTTCCGGTTTCCACGATCTTTCCGGCATACATGACCGCCACGCGGTCTGCAACCTCCGCAATGACGCCGAGATCGTGGGTAATCATAAGGACGGCCATCCCGAATTCTCTCTGGAGCCGGTCCAGAAGTTCCAGTATCTGGGCCTGTATGGTCACGTCCAGCGCCGTGGTCGGTTCGTCGGCAATGAGGAGTTCCGGATTGCAGCACAGGGCCATTGCAATCATCACGCGCTGGCGCATGCCCCCGGAAAGCTGGTGAGGATACTCGTTTGCCCGCTGGTCGGGGTCCGGAATGCCAACCAGATTCAGCATGTCCACCGTAATGGCCCGGGCGGCGCGCCTGCCCAGACCCTGGTGGAGCATAACGGCTTCGTCAATCTGGTCTCCGCAGGTGAATACCGGGTTGAGGCTGGTCATCGGCTCCTGGAATATCATCGCGATGTCGTTACCCCTCACACCCTGGAGGGCGGCCTCGTCCAGACTCAGCAGATTGCGTCCGTTGAACCGGACGTCGCCTGAAACGATCTCACCCGGTGGTTCGGGTACCAGACGCATAACGGACAGAGACGTGACGCTCTTGCCGCAACCGGACTCTCCCACCAGGCCCAGGGTTTCGCCCTTTTTCAGGGTGAAAGAGACCCCGTCCACGGCCCTGGCGACACCGCCGTCCGTACGGAAGAACGTCTTCAGATCTCTGACAGTAAGGAGGGGTTCCGACATAATCCCGCCATTTGTTGTTAATGCGATTTGACCGGAAACCGTGCGAATCCGGCGCGTGCGCGCGTGAGCAAGTCGTACCGCCGATACTTTGACCGCCGGTACCTGCGGGTCAGAACAGTGGCGGATTCAGATTCAGCCAGTCTTCCAGCAGGAAATCCACGCGGCCGATGAGCAGGGAGATACGCGCCATGACGGTGTAACCGAATGAAGCGCCGAACGAAACCATCAGGAAATAGATGCCGACCCTGGAGATGCCGCCCACAACCCCCTTATGTTCGACGGAAAAATAAAAGTAAATGAGTACGCTCAGCACGCCGATCAGGATAATCGCCGGATCCAGAACGGCCCATCCGAAGCCCGCCGACGCCTGTGAAAACGGACCGATTGTGGGCTCGATCTGTTCGATGATGAATGAGGCCACACGGCGTGGGATGGCCAGGCCCGCGCCGAGTCCCACGAAAAAGGCGAAGGAGATACGGCTGAGCCAGACCGCCCTGCCGAAAAAACGCGTCATCAGAAAAAGACCGAGGAACGCCGGGACGATCACCCACCAGTTGACGCCCGCGTCAGGATGCGGCCGGAAGAGGGGATTGACAACGTCCACCAGGATGCTCTGGAACCAGACCAGAGCGAGTTCGTATGCGGCGACAACGCCCACGTAGAGATGCTCGGCCAACTTGAAGAGCGGATTGTCCCTGTACAGAAAGCTGTACAGGGCAAGTGTGATCCCCGCGGCCAGGATGATGCCGAACCCCGACCAGCTTGCCTCCAGGCTGCCAACGGCCAGGAGATAGACGTTCACGGCCGCAAAAAGCAGAATGAAGATGGGGAAGACGAGGTACTCTCGTTGCATTCCGGTGTCTCCATTAGAAGCTGTCTTAAAATCCCCGGCTGTCTTCGCTCGGCTGCAAAAGCGCCGGTCGGCGTTGGTCAAATCCACCCGTCTTACGAGGTCGAGGCTACGCTCGCTCGCCTCTCACAGGCGGATTCTCCCGCCGGCGCTGCGCGCCCCTCACGCCTCATAACCGCCACTTTTTCGCTCGCGCTCGTGGCCTCACCGGGAATGTTAAAACAGCTTCTTACGTCCGTGAGGCGCCGCGGTGCAGAAAGTAGACCGCGTTGCCCAGCAGGATAAACCCGATGATGACGATATGCGCGACGGACTGCGGGCGCATGCCGCTGACCGCGAGGGCTCTCTTGCCCACCAGCGCTTCGTATTCCGCGGCGCCCGCCAAACCGCCGATGAGGCCGTTGAGCTGCCGGGATTGAAGGAAGGGGAAGAAATCCGGCGCCATTACCGCGGTACAGCCTGCGCCGAGAGGAAACCGGTAACGTTCCTGCCCGTAAGCGATCCATTCGTCCACGCCGGGGTACCCGGCGGCCAGGTCGATCACGTAATCGAAGTCCTTCAACGAGCGCAGATTTTGCGCAATGGGCATCTCCAACGTGGAAACGCCCCGGACGTCTTCCGGAAACGCGGCGTGCAGATCCTGACCCATGTTCAGGATCAGGATGGGGCCTCCCGCCTTGAAACCGAGGAACGCATAATCCGTTCCGTTTGCCCGTCCGTATTCCCCCGCCGCCGTCTCGAATGCCTGCATGGCCAGCCCCACGGCTTCGGTAATGAGGGTCACGCCCACGACCCGGATGTTCCGGCTGAAGCAGTGGCGCAGAATGGCCAGGGCCATAGGCTGGAGTTCCGGCTGCGAACTGGGACCGTAGTCGAAGGAGATGAGCACAACGGCATCCGGTTTTCCGGCGAGGCTCTCGACGGTGTCGTACACCGCGCGTACGTTGGGTGTGGCCTTGATGGGCAGCTGGAAGTCGATCAGCAGGGGAATACATACAGCCAGAAAAACGGCAAGGTACACGATGCGGCGATCGATGTTCAGGAGGCGCTCGATCATTTTCCTTCTTCTCCAAGATAGGATCGTTCGATACCGAAGATGATGCGAAGTGCCGTGGCGATTGCGCCGAGGCTCACGCCCAGCAGGATGCCGCGGCGGGCGGCGAGGTTGGGGGTGGCCATCAGCCATTGTGAAATGGCGGGCAGGTGTTCGGAAATGAGCGCGCCGATGGGCACCCGGCCCAGCATGACAAGCAGAGCGGCAACAAGAAGAACGACGGCCTCAGCCGAACGGGCGCGAAACGTGCGGTAGGCGGCGGAAGCGATAAAGAAGGCGAGCAGAGAGAACATGGTGGCGCCGCCGGCGACGTGTATGTGCGTATACATCCAGTTCAGATCCAGACCGTCACCCGCGGCGAGTGGCTGCAGGGGCCCGCGACCGTTGTTGTAGACGGCAAGCAGGAACGTAACGATGAAACCGACGTACACGACGGCACTGAAGGCCCATCCGGCCTGTTTGCGTCTGACCCGGTTCCAATGCATCTGCAACAGGCTGTGGATGCCCAGGAAAAGGGCGAACGCGGCGATGATCCGGTACCAGGTGGAGGTTGTGATCTCCACCGGCTGTGCAACGGGAACATAGTAGGTGAATATGCCGATCACGCCCGCTGCAAAGGCCACGAGGAGCGGCAGGGTGCGTTGCAGGTAGTACATTCGGTTTTCTCCCGGAGGCTTGAACGTATATGCTTTGCTGTCGCCTTCAACTCAGGATCGGCCAGAAGCCGATGCCGGCCAGCAGGGATCCCAGCACCAGCATCAGGATGAGGATTCCCTTACCCAGGTCCTGTCCCTTCAGGCTTCCCAGCAGCTTGGGATCTCTTGAGAGATAGGCGCTGGCGGCGTAGAGTTCCTCTCCCATCAGTGTATAGTCGCAGGTTGTGATAAAGAACGGAAGCTGCGTGTAGGCGTCGGTCGCGGCGATCTGGATTGCGCCGGTTGTTGAGCCGGTCTCCGCCAGGAGCAGGGACTCGGCGTAAAAATACCCCATCAGGAGATTGGCCGCCGGCCTTTCCCGCACCATCAGCCCCTCGAGCGCGGCCGCGTAGCTGAACTGGTCCGCGGCTGCCAGAAAAACGTTGTCCGGGTTGAACGCATCGGGCCGTCCGGCTTCGATGCAGGACTCCTTGACCACTTCCTGGCTTACGGACATCACAATCGGGTCCCGATTGCCAACCTTGAGCTGGGTGTCGTATTCGGCGGTTCTCTTCGCCACCTGGCCGAGTATATTCACCGCGGCAATGGTGGAGGGGCTGCCCATGTCCTGAAGACCGTGGACGAACAGCACCGGCTTGCCCATTTCGGTTGCCCTTCCCAGGGCCTCGTCCAGAGCGTCCAGGCCTGCCAGCCGCCGGATATAGAGATTCTTGCGCCGTGCGAGGCGGATATAGACGAGGATCATCGCGGAAAAGAGCGCGGTCAATACGAAATTATAGAGCCGTGTCCTGTCGAAATAGTTGCCGAGGGCCCGGGCTTCCACGACCGTGTGGCCCGCGCCGTGGACGCCCAGGCGAACGAAATAGGGTTGATCGTTCTCAAGCCGGATCCGGTCCCGCCCGTCAGGATCGAGGTAGGATTCAATATGGAGGAAGTGATGGTTGCGGTTCTCCTCGTCCCTGCCGAACGTGACCGGCTCGTCGGCCATCGTCGGAGCCGTTTTCGGATCCAGTTCCGCGACGTCATAGAAGGGGCCGTCCACCGATTCGGAAATGCTGACGCGATATCGCGCGCTGTCCGGCAGAATATCCAGCCGCCGCCATGTCAGCGTGATGCTGTGCCCCTGGTCGTTGGGCGTGTCGAAAGCCCGGACGTCGGCAGGCGCCGAATCGGCGGCCGCTGGCGCGACAGCGATGGCAAGAGCGAAACTGAGGAATAAGTGCGCCATTGCGGGGCTCCTGGCGGCAGCATTCGGGCCCGCCGGAATCGATGAGGCCGGACTGGAACGTGGGGGCAGGCGCCGCGCCGCTCGAAACTTCACGCCTCGATCCTTTCGGCATTTGCGCGGGGTATCACGGCCTCTTGTCCGTTCTCGAACCGAACTTCAAGGACACGTACCCGGATTTCAGACTCGACGGCCGCCAGTTCGGACGGCAGGGCGGTGACGACACCTGTTTTTCCGAAGAAGGGCGCCCGTATGGTACGGATCGGATCTCCGATGGACAGGCCTTCCCGGGCGACGGATTCCTCGGCGACGGCAGAACCTGCCTTGTCCGGTACAATGATTTCGGGACGAAGCACGCCGGCCCGGATCTGGGTTGCGCCGGAGATTGAGGCCTCGTCGCCGTTTCTCTCGTTCAGGACGTCGAAGGTCTTCGCCGCCATGGCAATGTCGCCGAATCCTTCGGTGACAACCACGGTAAGACCGATTTCCTCGGCGCCCGTAATGGCCACGCCCAGGTCGTAACCGAGAAGGCTCCGCAGGTCGTGGTCGCGGATGCCCCCGCCAATAAGGCCGGCTGCGCCAATTTCCCGGGCTTTCCGGATAAGATCCAGGGTGACCAGGCCTCCGGCGATGCAAATCTTGCCGGCACAGGAGGCGTCGATGCGGTCTTCCGTGAGCCGCTCGTCGGGAGTAGCGGCGAGTGCGTGGATCGCACCCCAGCTTTCCCCGCCGATGCCGAAAATTCCCTGAAGAAATGCGCCGACCGTTTCAATGACGACCCCTTCGCCGGGAATGGTTTCCACAACGGCGCCGTCCACGTACGCCCGGACCTGCACGGGTCGGGGCGGTCCCCGCAGTATGACCTGGCCGGTAACCGGCGATACGCTTTCCACGGTGCCTGAGACCGGCGATTCCACCGTGGTTTTGAACCAACTGATGAACGGCCGGGTTTCGGCGACAGGCTCTCCCGGCTCGACAGGCTCACCTTCCTTCTTGAGCATGAAGTTCGGGAGTTCGTCCGGGGTGACGCCCAGCCTGTTGACCAGGTTCAGGGTGGTCACGTCGCCGGGCAGTTCGGTCCGGGCCACCACCCGGTCACGTTGCACGGATTCGCCTTCTGAAACCAGCACCTCTCCGGAAAGCGGCAACTGGCGTCTCTTCCGTATGGTTGCCCTGCGGGTAACCCGCAGGCCGGGGGTGTATGTATGTGCCATGGCTTCAGGTTAACACAACCGGCGGGTCGTGTTCTCAGACTTTCATCTTCGGGTCCAGGGCGTCTCGCAGACCGTCGCCCAGCAGGTTGTAAAGGGTCACGGTGATAAAAATGGCGAAACCGGGCACGATGACCAGCCACCAGGCCGCGGTATTGTTCCGGGCGCCCGCGAGTATCGCGCCCCAGGTGATGGCCTCCGCGGGCACGCCGATGCCGAGGAAGCTCAGGCCGGATTCGGCCAGAATGGCGCCCGCCACCCCGAATGCAGCCGGAATCAGGACGGGCGCGATCGCGTTTGGCAGAATGTGGATGAACATGATCCGTCCGCTGGAATATCCCAGGCTCTTGGCCGCGGAAACAAAGTCGTAGCTCCTGACCTGCAGAAACTGCGACCTCGTGAGCCTGGCAATGCCGACCCAACCCGTAAAGCCGAGAATGACCATGACGAAGAAGAGGCTGGGCGGGAAGAACGCGGCAACCGTGATGATCAGAAAGAGGGTGGGTATGGCGGCCCAGAGCTCAAACACACGCGAAAGAACCAGGTCGGTCCAGCCTCCGAAATAACCCGCCAGCGCGCCGAGGGCAACGCCGATGATCATCGAGATTGCCACCGAGACCAATCCGATTGTGAGCGCGTAACGGGTTCCGTGAATCAGCCCGGAAAGCACATCCCGGCCCAGTCGATCCGTTCCCAGGAAATGCGCCGCACCCGGCGGCATGTATTTGTCGCCGAGATTGACATCACTCGGACCGTAGGGAACGGGCGGGAATATTGCGGATTCCGACCTCAGGCGTTTGAAGTTCTTCCTTCTTCTGAGCGGCGCCGGCCAGTCTGCCAGGCCGAGATGAACGGCGTACTGGCGAAAGGCGGGGAAATAGGTCTTGCCCCTGTACTTCATATAATAGGGTTTGTTGCCTGCGAGAAAATCCGCGAACACCGCCGTGAACGCGAGAACGCCGATCGCCGCCAGGCTGATGAGAGCCGGACGGTTCTTCTTGAACTGACGCCAGACCAGCTTCGAATAGGTCTGACCCTCCTGGACAGGTTCCCGTTCGGGCGTTGCGGCGTCCGGTTCGGTGTGATCGCGCGTTGTGGCGTCGGGCATGGATCTATCCCTGAAGACGGGAAAACTCGATGCGCGGGTCCACGACTTTCAGGAGGATGTCCGCGAGAAGAATACCCAGCAACGAGAGGAACGAACCTATGGTCAGAATGGCCATCACCATGGGATAGTCGCGCACGAGCACGGATTGCACGCCAAGATACCCCAGACCCGGTATGGTGAAGATGGTTTCGATAAAGACAGAACCGGCGATGATGGCCGGAAGCAGATTTGCCAGAATGGTTACGATGGGGATCAGTGAGTTGCGGAAGACGTGTCTCAGAATCACGACCTTTTCCGAAAGGCCCTTTGCACGGGCCGTGCGTACGTAATCCAGCCTCATGTTTTCCAGCATACTGGTTCGCATAAATCGTGAGAGACCCGCGAAGCTGGCGTAGCTGGAGGCCAGGACCGGCATGGCCATGTGATGGGCGTGGTCCACAAACAGTCGCCAGAATCCCCATTCGGAAGAGGCGTCCAGAGACTGGATGCCGGAGGCCGGAAACCAGTAGAAGAACTCCTTGTTGCAGAAAAACACGATGAGCAGCATGCCCACCCAGAACGAAGGCATGGACCACAGGATGAAGGTTCCCGTGGTCAGCGTGCGGTCGGTGCGGGTGTCCTGTTTCACAGCCAGCCAGATGCCGAGCGGCAGTCCGATGACGTAGGCCACGATCAGACTGATGATGTTGATTTCTATGGTGATGGGCACTCGCGCGAGGATATGCGAGATGACCGGCTGCTGGTCCTTGAAAGAACGACCGAAGTTGAGCGTGACAAAGCGCCGGTCGAAGAGATGGAAGAGGAGCAGGCCGGCGCCGGTATACTCGTAGTTGTTCTCGAGTTTGACGGTTTTGCTGTCCCAGAAAGAGGAAAGGACGAGCGCCTGCGCCTCGTCCGGGTGATGTTCCTCGAATCTGCTGAGCAATCGGGCTTTGCGCGCCCCGTTTTCCAGTGCGGACAACTCGCTTTTTGCCGCGGGGTCCAGCTTTGAGAGAAAGAGGTCGACGCGCCGGCCCATGCGTTCGAAGTTGTTGAGCGGCTCCACGTGAAGAACCAGGCTCGACAGCCAGTTCAGATATTGGAGGTGAAGCGGCCTGTCCAGGCCGAGTTGCCGGCGAAGGTCCTCCCGCGTTTTTTCGAAATCGGACTGCCGGTCCGTCGAGATGCCCTCCTCACCGGCCATGCCGCCGAGAAAGAAGTCCACCGGATCGCCGGGAGCGAGATGCATGACCAGGAACGAAATCAGGGTGATGCCGATCATCGTCGGGATCATCAGCAGGCTTCGCTGCAGGATGTACTGGATCATCTGCCTTCAGGCCCTTCCGTGCCGTCGTCGGTTCATGCGGGATTGCAAAGGGTTCGCTCGTCTCCCACGCCTGAGTTTATTGATACAACCGGTTGGAAGCGCCTACCCACCATTCCTGTCTGTCCGCGCCAACGGCATACCAGTTGTCGCCCGCGAAACGCCTGCTGTACGAGATGGCGTTGCGGGATTTCCAAAGGAACGTATAGGGTTGCTCTTCGTAAAGGATTTCCTGGAATCGCCGGTAGAGTTGGATTCTCTTGTCCATATCGAACTCCCTCCGGTAGGACTCCAGGATGCGGTCGACTTCCTCGTTCCTGAAGCCGATGTAATTCGACCCCTGCCCCTCGGACTGCGAGGAGTGCCAGATCTGATAGGAATCCGGCGGGGTGCGCAGGCTGCCGGTCCACCCGAGCGTACAGGCGGCAAAGTCCTTCTTGCGAACGACCCGGTCAAGAAAAATGGTCCAGTCCAGTTCGCGCACCTCGCAGACGATACCAATGTCCTGCAATTCATACTGAAGTGCCAGGGCGATGTCTTTGCGGAGCTGGTTCCCGGAGTTGACCAGGAATTCGAATTTGAACGGGTGTATCTTGCCGTCGATGACCTTGTCCAGAATGCCGTCGTTGTCGCTGTCGGACCAGCCGGCCTCTTCCAGCATGATTAGCGCTCTGTCGGGATCGTAGGAATGGGCCTCCAGGCTGTGGTTGTATTCGGGACGGAATTTGTGGATGGGGCTCTCAACGGTTTCCGCCAGGCCGAACATGAGGTTCACGACCATGCTCTCGCGGTCGGTGAGATACGTCATCGCCTTACGTACGCGCTTGTCGCGAAAGATGGGGTGCGCATTGTTCCAGCCGATGTACACGTACCCCGAAGAGTAGATCACGCTCTTCTTGAATCGCTCGATAAAATCCGGGGACCAGCTCTTGTCCTTGAATTGAAGCGGTCTGAGCCCGAAGTAGTCGATGTTGCCGTTGGTGAGCTCGATAAACGCGGCCTCCTGGTCGTTCACGATCTTGAAGACGATCTTTTGCACGTATCCCTTGGGCATCAGATCGGTCCGGTCACTCCCCCAGTAGTTGGGATTGCGGGTAAGTATCACTTTCTGGCCCGTGACCACGTCTTCGTCCCAGTTTTCCACGATATAGGGCCCGGAACCCAGCATTTTCCGATGGTATCCGGTGTTGAACTTCTCCGCGAATTGCTGCACGCGCTCCGCGTGCGGGCCGGTTTCCCAGGAACCGTCGATGAGGCTCCGGATGTCGACCGGATCCAGCAGGCCGTCGGGGTCGTAATAGTGTTTGGGAAGAATCTGCATGCTGCCCAGGGAAATGTTGTTCCTGAAATAGGGTTCCCGGCAGACGAACCTGATTCTGAATTTGCCCTCCTGTTCCACGTCGCTGATGGCCGCGTAGTAGTTCCGAAGCGAGGCAGCCAGAACCTTCGGGTTCTTGATGACCTTTATGCTGAACAGGACGTCATTTGCCGAGAGCGGCTTGCCGTCGGCGAAGTGGACGTCGTCGCGCAGGTCGAAGGTGTATGCGAGCTTGTCTTCGGATACGGCGGGAGGTGCTTTCGCAATCAGCCCTCTGAGATTGTAGGGTGATTCGTTCTCGATTTCCAGGAGCGATTCGAAGATGTACTCATGTACCGCGGAAGCGCCTGCATCGTTGGAAACGTACGGGTTGAAATTTTCCGGATCGGACAGGAAGTGGCGAACCATCCAGTCTCCGTATTCCGGTTGGGTATCGCCGGCGTACATGGCGGGTACCCTTTCCGTTCCGTCCAGCACGATCGCGGGAGCCTCCCTCGTATCCATCAGCGTGCGTTGAACCTTCTCCCAGGGGGTTTCGCCTTTAGCTGTGGCCGTAAAGACGAGAACCAACCCGAGGATTGCCAATCCGCGCCGGTTTGCCATCGTTGCCTCCTAGTGTTCTGTCCCAGAAATAAATTGCCTAAATTTGGCCGTCGAGTCGCCCGGCTCGCAAGGCACCTGAGCGCAGGTCGGCGAGCGAAGGCAACGTAGCGAGACGGGATGAATCGGCGGAAGAATGGTGAGGTATTTTTGGGACAGGACACTAGTGTTGAGGATAAAGGTCCAATGCCCTGTTCCAGGCGCATACCTGCCCGACCGCGTCCCCGCCGGTAAACCGAAGCGGCCGTCCGCGCCCGTCGAGAATCAGACCGGCCGCGCCGCCCTGCACGGTACGGCGGATCGACTGACCGGCCCCCGCTCCGGCGTCCCATCCCGACTCGGGATGCAGGCTGACGTCCACTTCCTGGCCGGGACCCGCGTCGAACATATGCAGGGCGCCAACTTTCAACGCTCCGGACTCCGTGCCGCCGGGAAGCGCAATTTCGTACGTGGCGCAGACTTCGCCCGGCTTCCCCTGGCCGGAAGGCGCAACGCAGGTGCCCAGATCGACCAGGCAGTCCCGTTCGAATACTTCGGCGGCGGCCTGTTCATTGACGCCTGTCAGGACGCCCAGGTGGGGCATCATGAAAATGCTGTCCACGGCCAGCCTCGTAAACCCCTGGGGCTGGAAGGCGTCTATCAGCATGGCTGCTGACTGCGCGCGCCGCGGCGCATGGGATAGAACGCCGCCGCTGCCCACCAGCAGGTCCAGGTCCGGCATGTGAATCAGGCTCTCGCCCGCGGCGGTCTGTTCGAAGGCATCGGAAAGGGTGCGTTCCGTCTGCACGCCTTTAAGGCCTACGGCCAGGGCGCGGTGCTGTTCGAACGCCAGGCGCAAAGCCTCACGGGCGATGGCCTGCTCGAGTTGCAACTCCTCCAGCGTCTGCGGCACGGTGGTCGGACGGATCATCTTGTTCTTCACGCGGTCCCTGAGGTCGGCCTCTTCGATTTCAAATGGTACCCAGCGCATCACGTTCGACAGGCCTGCCTCGGCCAGTACGTTCGAGATGCTGTATGACATGCCCAGGTTGGCGCTCACGGTACGGTTGAATCGACCGCCGAACACACTGAAGACATCCGTGGTTGCCCCGCCGATGTCAACGCCCACGACGTTGATGTTCCGGCGCCGGGCTACGGTTTGAATGAGCAGGCCAACC
Organism: Candidatus Latescibacterota bacterium; assembly: GCA_021295655.1. Classification (GTDB taxonomy): domain Bacteria; phylum Latescibacterota; class UBA2968; order UBA2968; genus JAAXHE01. Next base: position 26,138 of record JAGWBX010000065.1, on the reverse strand, counting down.
GCGCCGGGCGTTGGCATTATGGGCGCGCCCGTCCATTCCATCAGTTTACGGTACCCGGGCGCCTGCGCCATCACGTGTTCGAGGAAGAGGTCGTGGATCACCTGGCGCGCCGGTCCCAGGTTCTCGCGTTCGAGCTGAGGGCGGATATTGTCCGTGGTTTCCAGCGCGGTTTTTTCGCCCAGGACCTGTTGAACGTTGTCCCGCGCGTCCCTGTTTCCGGCATAGATCACTGGAAGCCGGAATCCGGCGCCGAACCGCGGTCTGGGGTCCGCCGCGGCGATGCACTCCGCCAGTTCCACCACGTGGCTCACGGTACCGCCGTCCGTTCCACCGGACAGGAGCACCATGTCGGGACGCAAATGGCGGATGCGCTCGATTTTCTGGTGGGGCAGGCGTCCGTCGTTGGAAGCGAGGACGTCCATGACGATGGCGCCGGCGCCCAGGGCCGTACGCTGCGCGCTCTCGCCCGTCATCGCCTGGACAACGCCGCCAACCATCATCTGAAGGCCGCCTCCGGCGCTGCTCGTGGACACGTAAATGTCAACGCCCCGGCCGTCTGCCGCGGGCGTGATGATGCGTTCGCCGTCAAGGATGGCGCGACCCGAGAGTTCCTCAACTTCCTGGATGGCGTTGAGTACGCCCCGGGTGACGTCTTCAAACGGAGCTTCGACCGTGGTGGGCGCCTCGCCGCGGCAGGTCTGCCGGTAGCATTCCTCCTTTTTCTCGATAAGAATGGCCTTGGTGGTGGTGCTGCCGCAGTCCGTGGCGATGATGACGTCCGGTCTATCCATTCAGTTGGTTTTCCGTCTCCACAAGTGTATCGATCAGTGCCTGGATACTCTGCCGTTTTTCCAGAAAACGCACGAATCGACCGTATTCCACGCCTGAGAAGATAAGGGTGACAAAGGGAGAAAGAAAAGCCAAAAACTGACTGCCTATAAAGTTGAACGGCCGGCTGGCTTCAAGCACCATCAACGCGGGGGTGGTCATCTGCCGGCGAACCACGAATTCCGCCATTTTGGCCGCCAGAGCGCGCTCTTCCTCTGTGATTCGATTTTCCGGAGGGTTGACGGCGAAAGCGTGTTCGCACCAGGCTCTAAGTCGCTGCATCCGCGAGGCGGGTCCGGACATACTCGATGATTTCCTCCCGATTGTCACGGTGCCGCAGGAAACAGCCTCGAAACGTATCGAGCCTGTGAGGTTGGGCGAACGGGCTGAGAAAGACGCCGTCGGGGACGACGGTGTGCCGGCGAATCCGGCTCCACGGAATGGTGCGCCGGGCGCCCAGGTGCGCAATCAGGATATGCCTTTCCAGGAGCGCGTATCGTGTGGGGAGAAAGTAGCGGGACATCGAAGCGGTGAGCAGCGCCGCCGACAGAAATCCGTACGCCGGCGCATCTAATTCGATGCCTATCAGAATCGACAGCCCCAGGATGGCGAGGATGAGCAGCCCCGATTTCGCCGGCGGTTCTTCCAGAAGGGGGTGTACGGTCCAGCGGAGTTCGGATGCCGATTCGGGCGTATTCGGTTTGTTCATGCTTTCCGGGAAGGGTTACCATCCCTCGCCTGCAGAGCGACGTTATCAACGGACTGTCAGCCCCAATACGAAAAAAACAGCAGCTCGGCAACGCGATGAAAACCCCTGAAACGGGGCGCAACGGTCGTCAAAAAGGACGTATTTTCAGTTCACGTCCGGTGCCTGGTGTATCCTGGTAATCAGCCGCCAAATCGCCTTTATCCGCTTGCCTGTATTCGATTCTACGTCCCGGAAAAATAATGAACCCAAGTTAGATGATGCGCCGGACGATGCGGGGTTGGTGCACGCCGTCTCCGAGGTTCCAGGATTTCGTGCCGTACCTGGTTTCTACGAGATGTTCGGCGTCGGCCGTTTCTTCGGGAGTCAACGTGGATTCGGTCAGGGTGATGTCGAGGGTCTTTTCAAAACCGCCCCTCAGGGCGCGCGCCACGGTGTTGAAGTCTGCAGGGAGGCCCGCTTCCGCAAGGGAAACGGTGTGCCGGTCCAATTCCCGCCGAAAGCGTTCCTTCAGGGGCTGGCGGCGGTCCGGCATGAGATCGATGAGACGTTTGTGTTCCGGGCCCAGAAGCAGCGAGCCGTGTTGAAGCAGCACGCCGCCCAGACGTCGCTGTGCGCTGCCGATGATTTTCCTGTCGTCGAGCGTCACCTCGTACTGCGTGGTACTCGAAAAACAGGGTGAAGTGAGGCCTTCTCCACGGGGAGACGAAACGGGATTACGACGAGGCTCGAATCGGGCGGCCACGCCGAGGAGTCGCAGACTGGCAACCAGGCAGGCACTGATCTTCCGGTAGGACTCCTGAATGGAGCCGCCCAGCAGCGGGTCGTCCGTGCGGCAGGTGACACTGTACGTGAGTTCGTTCCAGTGGAGGACGGCGCGCCCGCCGCTCGGCCGGCGGACAAGGTGAATGCCTCGCTGCCGGCAACGGTCCGCGTCGACTTCGCGGTCGATCCTCTGGGCATAGCCGAAAGAGACGGCGGGGGGCGTCCAGCCGAACGCCCGGACCGTGGGCGGTGCGGTATCCCCCTCAACGCCGCGCGCAATGGCTTCGTCCACGGCCATATTGAAAAAGGCGTTCCCCGATCCGGTGTTCAGGAAACGCCACGGACGCGATCCGGTTACCTGCATGAATCAGGAGACTCCCAGCTTCTGCAACGCCTCTTTGGCCGCCATCTGTTGTGCTTCTTTCTTGCTGCGTCCCCTTCCGAAGCCCATGCGTTCGCCCCCGATCAACACCTCGACACTGAACGTCTTGTGGTGGTCGGGCCCTTCTTCCGAACTGACCATGTAACGGGGGTGTCCCCTGCCTTCGCCCTGCGTATGCTCCAGGAGGACGCTTTTGAAGTTGAGATAGCTGCTGTTGGCGACAATGGCCTCGATGTTGCTCAGGAGGTGGCGCTGTACGAACGCGTCCGCGGCCTTGAGGCCGCCGTCGAGATAAACTGCACCCAGAATAGCCTCGAAGGCGTCTCCGATGATCGATGTCCGGTCTCTTCCTCCCGCCAGGTCTTCTTCCCGGCTGAGCAGGATGTAGTGACCGAGCCCGATTGTGCGGCCCCGCTGCGCGAGAATGACTTTGCTGACGAGTACTGACTTGATCTGGGTGAGGTCGCCCTCACGTTTGTTCTGAAACTTCCGATACAGATTCTCCGTAACCAGCAGGTCCAGTACGGCATCGCCGAGAAACTCGAGCCGTTCGTTGGAAGCGATGCTCCCTTCGTCAACGGCGTAGACGTAGGAGCGATGTTTGATCGCCTGAACCAGGAGGTCGGGATTCGAAAAACGATAGCCGAGTTTTTCCTGGAGGCTTTCCGGGGTATGGGATACCCGGTCGCGCCCGAACCAGCGTGCAACCGTCTGTCGAAATTTGACAAATCCGATAAGCTTCACCCCGCGGGAATGGAGGCTGTAACTGGAAAGTCGGGGATTATCGGCCGTTGTATCTGCGCATCGCGAGCACCGCGTTGTGCCCGCCGAACCCGAAGGAGTTGTTCATGGCCACGCGGACGGGCATTTCACGTGCCGTGTTGGGCACGTAGTCCAGGTCGCACTCGGGGTCCGGATGTTCGTAGTTGATGGTGGGTGGTACACGGCCGTGATGGATGGCCAGAAGGCAGGCGATGCTTTCTATCGCCCCGGAGGCGCCCAGCAGATGGCCCGTCATGGATTTGGTGGAGCTGACCGCAGCGTGTCTTGCATGATCTCCCAGGACGGATTTAATGGCCGCGGTTTCGGTCCGGTCGCCGATCGGGGTCGACGTGCCGTGGGCATTGATGTAATCCACGTCCTCCGGGTTCAGCCCCGCCTGGTTCAGGGCGATTCTCATCGCCCGGGCGCCGCCCTCGCCGCCCGGGGCCATGTCGGTGACGTGATACGCGTCGGCAGTGAAACCCACGCCCGCAATCTCGGCGTAGATCCGCGCGCCCCGGCGCCGGGCGTGTTGCAGTTCTTCGAGTATGAGCGCGCCGCAACCCTCGCCAAGCACGAATCCGTCGCGCTCCAGGTCGAATGGACGGCTGGCCCGCTGCGGGTCCTCGTTACGCGTGGATAGCGCCTTCATGGAAGCGAAACCCCCCAGCGACATGGCGCTGACGGCGGCTTCGGCGCCACCGGTGACCATGACGTCGGCTTCGTTGTGCCGGATCTCCCTGAAAGCGCACCCGATGGCGTGGGCAGCGGAGGAACAGGCGGACACGGTGGTATAGTTCGGCCCTCTGGCGCCGAGCAGGATGGAAACCTGCCCCGACGTCATGTCCGGAATCATCATGGGGATGAAGAACGGGCTGATCCGCCGCGCGCCTTTCTCGAGGAGGACGGTGTGTTGATCTTCGAAAGTCCAGATTCCGCCGATGCCCGAACCGAAAATCACGCCCGTCCGGTCGGGGTTCCCGGCGTCCACGTCCAGATCGGCATCCGTTACAGCCATCTGCGCGCAACAGATGGCATACTGGGTGCACAGATCGTTGCGCCTGGCCATTCTGCGGTCGAGGCCGAACCGTTCGCCGTCGAAATCCTTCAATTCGGCTCCGAACGTAACCCGGAATCCCGTTGTATCGAATCTGCGGATATGATCGACGCCGCTTTCGCCGTTGAGCAACGCCTCCCAGTAGGCTTCGGTGTCCATTCCATTCGGCGCGAGGACGCCGAGGCCTGTCACCACAACCCTTCGGTTTCCGTTCAAGGGCACCCTCTCCCGATTAATATGTCTGCATCGGCGCGGAATTGCGGCGCCTTCGAACTCTCCGCGCCGGCCGCGTATCTTCCGCTCAGGACGTGAGGTCGAGATGCCGCTCCCGGCCCCGTGTCCGGCTGCCGATCCCTATGCCGCCGCACGAACCGTGAGGTATCAGCCCGTGGAAAAAGCCCATCCGGGCTGCGGCCGGCTATTCATTCAGGCGTTGCTTGAGATAATCCGTGACGTCGCTGACGGTCTCCAGCTTCTCGGCGTCCTCATCCGGAACTTCCATATCGAATTCCTCTTCGAAGGCCATCACCAGTTCGACCGTGTCGAGAGAATCCGCACCAAGATCATCTATGAAATGCGCATCCGGCTTTACGCTGTCGGCATCCACGCCCAACTGGTCAACAATGAGATCGACGACTTTCTGCTGAATATCTTCAGCCATGGCAACTATCTCCCTTTCTTATTGCGAACGGCGCGTCACGGCGTACGGCCCGGCGCGACTCTCCGTTTGCGTCTGTCGCCAGACGGTTCACATAACCATCCCGCCGTCCACAACCAGAACCTGACCGGTGATATAGGCAGCGTCGCAGGAGGCCAGAAACGCGACCGCCGCCGCGATATCTTCGGGTTTTCCCGGCGTGCCTAGGGGGACCTGTTCGAGAATCTTCTCTTTGAGTTGTTCCGGCAGTTTTTCCGTCATTTCGGTGGGGATATATCCGGGTGCGACCACGTTGGCAGTGATTTCCCTGCTCGCCAGTTCTTTGGCGGCGGTCTTCGTCAGGCCGATAAGCCCGGATTTCGCCGCGGTGTAACCGGCCTGTCCGGGGTTTCCCATCAACCCCGTTACGGATGAGATATTGATGATCCGTCCGGACCGCGCCCTCATCATCGGTCGTACGGCAGCCTGCATACACAGAAACGCGCCCTTGAGATTGACGTCGAGAACGGCGTCCCAATCTCCGGGTTTCAGCCGCATCAGCAAACCGTCGCGGGCAATTCCGGCATTGTTTACGAGAATGTCCAACCCGCCCCAGCGATCCAGGACGGTCTTGAAGAGTTCGCCGACGTCGGTGGCACTCGAAACGTCCGCCTGCAGCGCGAGTGCGCTCCCGCCGCGGCTCTCGATGGCTTCGGCGACCGCCTGTGCGCGGTCGAGGCTCCGGCTGGCGCACACCGCCACCCTGGCGCCTTCATCCGCCAGGCGATGGGCGATGGCCTCGCCGATGCCGCGGGATCCGCCCGTAACGATTGCGGTCTTGTCTTTGAGGCGATTCATATCGTAAGACGATCCAGGTCATCGAGGGTTCCGACGGACGATACGGCGACGCGCCTCTCGATGCGCCGCATCAGGGCTTTCAACGTATTTCCCGGCCCGGCTTCGATCGCACGGTCGACGCCTTCCGAAACGAGCCGCGCCATTGAATCGGTCCATCGGACAGGCGAGACAACCTGTCTGATGAGGAGGTCTTTGAGTACGTCCGGGTCCGTCGTGGGTTCCGCCGTTGTGTTCGGCACGACCGGAATGCGCGCCGGTGAAAACGGCACGTTTGCAAGTGCGCCTTCAAGCGTGCCGAGAGCGGATTGCATGAGGCCCGAGTGAAAAGCGCCGCTGACCTGAAGTTCCACGACTCGCCTGGCGCCCTCGTCCGATGCTTTGCGCATGGCCCGTTTCACGGCGGTGGGCTCGCCTGAGATGACGACCTGACCGGGGCAGTTGAAATTCGCGGGCACGACCACGACACCGGGCCCCGGCGATTCGCAAATGTCCACGACCGCACTGTCGTCCAGGCCTATAATGGCCGCCATCGTGCCGGGGTGCATTTTCCCCGCGGCGTGCATGGCCCGCCCGCGGAGTCCCACGATCCGGACACCGTCTTCCAGGGACATCACCCCGGCGGCGACAAGGGCCGCCAGTTCTCCCACGCTGTGTCCGGCCACGAAATCCGGGTGGATGCCCCTGTCTTTCAGGATTTCAAATACCGAGATGCTGTGAGCGAAGATGGCCGGTTGCGTGATGGCCGTCTGTTTCAGGGATTCTTCAGGGCCGTCGAAACAGAATGTCTTCAGTCCGGTCTCGGAGATGCGGTCGGTCAGATTGAATACGTACTGGGCGATCGGTGAGGCGCTGTAGAGATCGCTGGCCATCCCCACGTATTGCGCGCCCTGGCCGGGGAATAAGAATGCTAGGGACATGACGGTCCAAATACGTATCTGCTTGTGGATTCCAACCGCCGGTTCCTTGATGACGGTTTCAGTACGCCCATTTCAGAAGGGCGCTTCCCCAGGTATAGCCGGCCCCGGCGCTTGCCAGTACAATATAGTCGCCCTGCTTCACGCGGTCCTGTTCGACTGCTTCGGAAAGGGCGATGGGGATTGTGCCGCAGGTCGTATTCGCATATTTATCGATGTTGACCAGAACGCGTTCGGGCGCCAGCTTCATCCGGCGTGCCGTTGCGTCGATGATGCGTTTATTCGCCTGGTGCGGCACCAGCAGGGCGATATCGTCGCCGCTGAGGCCGTTTCGTCCCAGCAGGTCCGCCGAAACCGCCGCCATGCTGCTGCTGGCGAACTTGAGCACACGAGGCCCGTCCTGGTGAACGAAATGCATTTTCTTGTCTACGGTCTCGTGGCTTGCGGGATGCAGGCTGCCGCCGGCCGGTTGGCACAGATACCGGCCGCCGGATCCGTCCACGTTGAGGATAAAGTCCAGGACGCCGGCGCCGGTCTCGTCGGGTTCCAGGAGAACGGCCCCCGCGCCGTCTCCAAACAGGACGCAGGTTTCCCGATTGGTGTAGTCGACGACGGAACTCATTTTGTCTGAGCCGATGACCACCACTTTCCTGTGGGCGCCGCTTTCGACAAACTGGGCGCCAACGACCAAGGCGTACAGGAAACCGCAACAGGCGGCGGAAAGGTCGAATCCCCAGGCATTACCAGCCCCCACGTTGTGCTGCACGAGGCACGCCGTGGCGGGGTACATCATGTCAGGCGTTACGGTTGCAACGATAATCAGGTCGATCTCATTTGCGTCCAGATCCTTTTGTTCGAGCAGGGATTTCATCGCCCCTGCAGCCATGTGAGAGGCGCCCAGGCCGTCATCGAGGATGCGGCGCTCTGCAATACCCGTTCGCGATCGAATCCACTCGTCCGAGGTATCCACCATGTGTTCAAGTTCGGCATTCGTCAGCCGGCGTTCGGGGAGAAAGCGGGAGACGCCGGTGACGGAAGCATGGACTTTTTTATTCATAGGCAAGGGTGGTGAATGGGAGAATCTTCAAGGGGTTACGCCGCTCGGTCCGGAAAGTCAGACGCTTTCGCCTTCGGTTACTTCGCGGCCGTTGTATTGGCCGCAGTTCAAGCAGACACGGTGAGGCCTGCGCGGCTGACCGCAGTTTGGACAGTCAGAGAAAGCGGGTCTCGAAAGCTTCCAGTGGGTACGTCGCTTGCCGGTTCTGGAATTGGAGCTTCTGCGTTTCGGGTGTGCCATCTTGATATGCTCCTTCAGGATTGGTCCTTAAGCGCCCTCAGGGCTTCCCAACGGGGGTCGGTCCGGGCTGACGAACAGTTGCACTGCGTCTGGTTGAGGTTCTCCCCGCAGATTGGGCAAAGCCCCTCGCAGGACGTCTTGCACAGGGGATTCAATGGCATTTCCAACAGTATATAGTCCTTGATTTCCTCACCAAGGTCCACCTTGTCTCCGGATTCGTCCAGCCAGATCATCGTTTCGTCTTCGTCATCCGTCATGGATTCCGGACGGTTTTTCTGGAAGACGAATTTGAAATCGGAGGAGAGGGAGAATGAAACGGGTTCCAGGCAGCGCACGCACTCGAGCCGAAGGACTGCGTTTGTTCGGCCGGTTGCCGATATGGATTCGCCTAACTTGACGAACTCGATGCGTGTCTTGATAGGACCCGCGAATTGGAGATCCTCATCCTCGATATGCAGCTCTTCCGGGGTTTCTTCCCAGTCCAGACTGGCCGTGCCTTCTTCAAGCTCGTTGAGTTTGACGATCATCGAAATTGATCCAATGGATTACGAGTGTCCGTTCTATACTTGTTCTCCGAAGAAAAAGGCAATCTCCCCGGTCGCTGTTTCTGGCGAATCCGACGCGTGCACGGCGTTCCGCGGTATATTTGTACCGAAATGTTTCCGAATGGTAACCTCGGCGGCTTTGGCCGCATCGGTGGCGCCTACGATTTCGCGCAGGTTCGACACTGCGTTTTCCCGCTCCAGCGCGAGCGGGACGACGGGACCTGAAGACATGAAATCGATCAGGCCGTCGAAAAAAGGTTGTCCCCGGTGTACGGCGTAAAACCGAATGGCCTCTTCACGCGTGAACCGTGTCATTCTCATCTGTCGAACCTTGAACCCTCTGTCTTCCACCCGTTTTAGAATCGCGCCGATGGCATTTCGGGAAACCGCGTCCGGTTTGATAATCATTAATGTACGTTCCTGCATCGACACCCGCGCTTTCCGTCCGGATTCCAAAGGGCAAGATCGCGTATCACGCTGAAGATGAAGAAGATAGATTTTCCCAGGGGATTTGTCAATATCAAACTTCGTTTTTGGGCGATCAGCTATCAGCGGTCAGCTTTCAGCATTCAGCCAAAACCGTTTGGCGTTACGTCCTGGCAATATCAATTCACGGATGCCCGGATATTGTGGTGGCGACCGGCCGGTTGCCCCGGCTTAATCGCGGCGCCGTTCTTTTTTTTGTGTTGGACCAGAGCCCGCCCCATCATCTGCCATTGGCCGGTATCCCGGTCCTTCGGCTTATCCATAGGATTCCATGCGTCAGGATTTCTTAAGCAGCGATCTCGAATGGAATCCCGCCACCGCGGCGAGCGCAGCGACAAGGCCTCCGATCAGCGCCGTGAGTGGGACCAGCAAGGATGGATGGGTAAGACCGGCGATACCGGCAACCTTCACGGTGAGAATGCCGCCGGATTTGAGATGGATATAGCCGGCGGCGGCCAGCCACAGGATACCCGCGCCGCTAAAACCCGCGCCCAGCGCCTTCCAGGCGGTGGTGGCCTTCCAGAAACCCGCCGCGAATCCAGCCACGCCGATTCCCCACCAGGGCAGCATCAGGCCGGTGATCAGGCCGAATGCGAGGACGTGTAGAGCGGTTGAAATCATATAAAGAAAGCAGTCAGCAATCAGCTCTCAGCCGTCAGCTAAAACAGGTTAGCGATTTAGTATAGCAATATCAATAAGCGATATCCGCGCCGCCGAAGAACCCGTAGGGGCGCCCCTTGTGGTCGCCCGCGACCTTGCATCTCACGGTTTTCCCACCAGCATCAACCGTTCCTCGATACGTCCCTCGCCGTCCTCCGGGGTTTTCAGGAAAAGAAGTTCATCCAGTTCGCCCTGCACCCACGTGTCGACAAAGTCGTCGTAGTGCCTGCTGCCCGGATTGCCGGACTGTCCGCCCGGATAGATGCCCCATGCCCGTACGTCGGGTTCCAGCGCGACGACCATCCGCCAGCATGGACCGTGGCCCCCGCGGGTTGCATTGACGATGCCGCGGCCGCCGCCCACAAACAGATGCATTCGCGAAAACTCGGGGATCCTCAACAGATGTCTGATTTCCGCGCCCTTGTAGCGACCCCATTTCCAGGTCTCTCCGATCGGGCCCAGACTGTCGGTTAACTGTCGACATGTTGATTCAAACGTGCTGCGGGCGAGGTCGGCCAGCGTCTCGACCTGCTCGGTCCGTGTGTCGTCATACCACCTCGCGTCTGGCTCATCGAGAATCATCTTTACCGTTCGATCGCCGGAAGGGGGTTGCAGTCCGGCCGCCGATCCGCCGAATTCATCGTTCCAGATTGCCCGGTAGAGTCTTCCCCACCACGTCTGGAAAATGGTGGGTGCGATTTGTTCGGCATTCGCGAAATAATTCCAGTCCCTCAGTGTACGAACGACGGCATACTGATCGGGACTGAGCGACCTTGGGTCGATAAATGGCAGCAGGACAGGCAGGACGGCCTCTGCCCGCAGATGCTTCGTGTCGAGTTGCAGGCTCTGGAAGTCCTCCGGTGTGATGGCCTTCATTTCGGCCAGTCGTTCGTTGATTCGCCGCGCGCGGGTGGGCGAGGAATAGACGTCGGCCAGCCAATACGGATAGGATGGGTCGGCGGGACGCTGATTTGCGGAACTCACGTATCCTCGTGCGGGATTCTTGACGTGGGGCTTGTGGGCGTGCGGTATCCAGTCCTGCCAGTCGTGCAGCGGGTCCGACCCGTCGGCAATGAAGGCGCCCTGACCCTCCCACCTTACCGGGAACCGGCCGTTGTGCCAGATTGCGATGTTTCCGTCAACGTCGGCATAGGCGAAGTTCTGCGCGGGAGCGGTGAGGTGGGCCATCGCCTCAACGTAGTCGTCGTAACTGCGCGCCGCATTGAGGCGGAGGCAGGTCAGCCACGCGTTCCCGCCGTCATGGGCCGTCCACCGGAACGCATGGCGTTTGGGCACCCGTGAGTCGGACGGCGTGTATTTCGAATCCCATACGACCGGTCCATGATGGGTGTACCGCACGGTGTCGCGAAAGGTCTCTCCCCCGCGCACCCTGATTTCTTCAACTGCCGTTTCCACGGGGCGCCACCTGTCGCCGTGGCGGTACTCCTGAAGCGTGTCGTCCCTGAAGGTAATCTCGTACCAGTCCGATACATCGGTTCCGGCATTCGTGAACCCCCAGGCGATATGCCGGTTGAATCCGATAACCACGCCCGGACCTCCCGGAAGGGATACGCCGTAAACGTTGACGGTGGGACCGACGAGTTGAATCTCGTACCAAAGAGACGGCAGGGAAAGGCCCAGGTGAGGGTCGTTCGCCAGTATGGGATACCCGCTGGCGGTCCTGGATCCGGAGACCGCCCAGTTATTGCTTCCAATTCCTGCGCCGCTTTCCGTGCCGATTGACCCTCGCACAGGCGGCGTATCCGGCCGGGTGACCCTTCGGGGCTCGAAGTCCCACGGCGTTGACCCGGGGATCACCGTGTCGTCGCCTGCCGAACCGAACGAGAAGAGGTCCCTCACAATTTCCCCGCCGAAGCGTTCGAGCGTGTTGGTCATCCTGAGGTCCGAATTCCGCCCGCTCAGTATCCAGGCCATCGACTTGATCAGGACCGCGCATTTCAATGGCGTCCAGGGCTCGGGGGCGTAGCCCAGCAGTTTGTACTCAATGGGGTAATCCCCGGCGCTCAGGCTGCTGATGTAAGCATTGACGCCGCCGGTGTACGCGGAGACGGACAGCCGGGTTTCCGGCTCGGCCATGATTTCCGTGAGCGTATTCCGTGCGCCGTAGACAAGGCCGACCCGCCGCTGGTACCGGTCGCGTTCCAGAACGCCGGGCCCCAGGATTTCGGCAAGCCGTCCTGCCGCGGCTGCGGTTTGAAACTCCATCTGCCAGAGGCGGTCTCTGGCCGTAATGTATCCTTGAGCGAAGTACAGGTCCCGGTCGTTCTTCGCGAAGATGTGCGGCACCCTGCGTTCGTCATATAGGACCGTTACGGGTTCGAGCAGTCCTGCGAGACGCAGTTCGCCATCAGGTGGCGGGTCCCGCGTTTCGGCATTCTGCCAGAAACCGTGGAACGGACTCAGGAATTTTCCCGCGGCAGGAAACCCGCCCATCCTGGTATTCAAGGCCAGAACGACGATCACGGCAATGGCAGCGGATGCGATGAATTTGAATAAAGGCATAGAGCTGTCAGCTCTCAGCAGTCAGCCATCAGCTTGAACCGGTGAGCGATATGGACCGGTGATATCATTCAGCGACGTCCGCGCGGATATGTAAATTGTAGGGGCAACCCTTGTGGTCGCCCGCCTTGCTGCAAGCAAAAATCGGCTCACACGAAGGCACAAGGACACGAAGAGAAAAACAGCTATCAGCCGTCAGCCATCAGCTTGAACCGGTGAGCGATACGGTCACGCGGTAACGACGAGCGATACCCGCGCCTGTGTTGGATTCGCAGGGGCGACCGGCCGGTCGCCCATCCGTCAGATATTTCCCTCGCGCATGTTGATCGCTCACCCGGAACGGCCGTCCTGTACCGGGACCCCCTTCGCCTCCGCGAACGCCGTGACCGCCTCGATAATCTGCGGTTTGATGATCTGGTTGTCATTGTAACTCAATGCGGTGAAGTGGATCTTAATGTTTCTGCCTTTGGCGAGCACAAACTCGAGTTTCATCAGCTCGATGTTAATTCTGGACACCGATGTCCATTGGATCTTTCGGTGCCTGAACAAGCCTGTTCTGATGTCCAGATTCGTATCGGAAAGCGTGACAATAAACCTGTTCACACCCTTCAATGGTCCGCTTAAACCCAGGAAGCCAATACCCAGCACAATTTGCACCGCGCCGAGAATGGCGTTTCCGGCCAGATTAACGAAACCGCAAATGATCCAACCCACACCTACAGTTGTCCATATCATGCGAAATGCGCGCGTCACGGGTACAGTAAGATCAAAAGTCCGCACTTCCATCGCGGTTTCCTCCACATTGATCGACCGGTGAATAATCGCGGCTCGGCTGCCGGAAAAGTACTTTGGCGATGCCACTTCAAGACTTCGTTTGAATCGGGCAAATGCGAAGCAGATGCGGGCTACGGGCTATAATATACGACTACGACTGCAAAAGTGAGAACCAAAGATGTACCGGCCGCGGTTTCAGATGGTCCGTGTAGCACGAGTTGTCTTTTTCGATCCACTCTTCATGCCTATATTAAAGCAGCGGAGCGACATCCCGACCCAATCGTGGATAGACGGGGACGCTCTGACCCGGGCCGCGACGGTCTATAAGCCACGCCTGCGAGGTATTGGTTATACATCTTATGGATGTATTCATCTCGACGGCCATCAGGGGAAATCAAACGGCGGTTTTGCCGAGGGTGATAGGCGATGCGGATCCTGATCGTCGACGGCTGGACCCTGGAAGGGAATCGGTCGCACGCGCACGCAGGCGTAGAGGAGCAGGCCGATGTCTTCGAGTTGCTCGTTCGGGAATGCTCGCCCGATGCGGAAATTCGGATTGTCCACACGTACGGCGACGCCGGAACGTCAGACCTGGACTTCAGCGAATTCGATGCGGCGATCTGGACCGGCGGGGGCGGCAATATCTACGAAGACAACCCATTCAACCGGCGCCAACTCGAGCTGGGCGAGCGCGTACTTGTAAACGTACCCCGTGTCTGGGGCAGTTGCTGGGGGTTTCAGGTCATCACCACCGTCTGCGGCGGGGAGGTGGCGCCGGCCCGAACGCCGGAAGTCGGCATCGCAACCGGCATATCGGTCCGATCCCTGGATTTCGCCGGGATGTTGTA
>JAGWBX010000065.1:0-12090 GCA_021295655.1 Candidatus Latescibacterota bacterium | reverse complement strand
TGCCCATCATTTCGATGAGACCGTCCGGCTGCCACGGGAGTTCGAGATTGTCGCAGAAAATACGACAACGCTGCAGGCCGTCGTATCGAAAGACCGGCGCATCACCTGCACCCAATACCATCCCGAACTTCCCTATGACTACATTGGAAAGCTGATGCAGCACTGGGCGCCGAATTACACGTCGATCTTCACGGAGGATGATTTCCTGAATCTGCTGGCGGGCTTGAAGAAGAAAGAGAAGGAAGAAAAGTGCTTCAGGAAGATCGAATTCAGAAACTGGCTGGAATTTGTAAGGAAGGAAACAGAGGATAGCTAATTCATCAACAGGTGATCCGCCCCTCTGTCATTCTGAGCGGAGTCGAAGAATCTCCCGTCTGTTCGGCTGTCCTTAACCTTGATTCGTAATTCTTCGGGAAAGTAAAACCGCATATATGCAAGCAGATAAAGGCGATTAGGACGTGAACTGAAAAAATGTCCTTTTGGACGACGGTTACGCCCCGCTTCAGGGGTTTTCGTCGCGTCACCGCGCTGCTGTTTCTTCCAATTGGGGTTAACGACAGATACGCGCTAATCACATTTGCGCGGAGATTTATCCGACAGCGACAGACAGAAATGTCTGCCCCACCCTCAAAACGGCTTCCTCATCGTCTCCACCTTGCCGCGACTCCCCCTGGCCGTCGTAGGGGCGACCCTTGTGGGCGCCCGGTCTCCCGCGACAATAATGGTCGCGCAACATGCCATTCTGAGCGAAGCCGAAGAATCTCCCGTCTGTTCGGCTGTCCTAACCTGATTAATTCATGAATCGTCAGACAATGCATTTTAGGGAAGCAGAAAGAACTTCCGTGCGATACGAGAAACGAAGGCGCGTCGGCTGCGACGGGATAGGCGTGCCCAAGCCGTTCTTGTGGTGCCTGTCGGGAGCACGGTAGCGCTGTGGCGTCAGGTTGACCATCATGTTTTGGTTAAGGGGACAGACCTCTCCATGGCCTTTGGCCGTATCGGTCCAAACGTGAAGGCGGGGTCAGCACGTCGACGGGTTATGGAACAGCGCCCGTTGCCAGGTTATTGAGGATGTTGCCATAAAGGTGTTTGAGTGGAAACGCCGTTGGCAGATGAAATTTGATTTTTTTCAACTTACAACGCGCCCGGCGACTTTCAAGAAACGAATCTGCAGGGTATTGAACTGTGCGCTGGTCCACTTCGTGCCGCGCAACCCGATTTGCGCCAGGGAATGCATCAGGACATAGGCGGCGCTGTGGAGAAAAACACGGTAGTGATTGGCCTGGAAGGTGTGACAAGAGGTGCGATCAGAATAGAGAAAGGTCTTGTGGTTCTTGATGAAGTTTTCCATCCTGCCTGCCTGTGCGGAAAATCTGCACGCAGACAGGCCGCGTGAGCAATAGACGGTTTTGTAAATGAATGACGATTGGGCGCGCTTCATGTTGGTGAC
The DNA here is from genome assembly GCA_021295655.1 of Candidatus Latescibacterota bacterium. Taxonomy (GTDB): domain Bacteria; phylum Latescibacterota; class UBA2968; order UBA2968; genus JAAXHE01. The sequence continues at coordinate 10,640 of JAGWBX010000065.1, read as the reverse complement.
CACGAATCGGATAATTTCGACGTGTGACGGGTATCTGCCTGGATTTACCATATTCAAGCTGCAACCGAAAAGCCCAACGGCTTGCGCGACGCCATTGGGCTCCTTTTTGTATCTTGTCTGCTGGATTGGATTTGCGAGGAGTCTGGGCGATCTCGATCCCTGCAGTCAGTCATCCCGGCGTGCCCGAAAGGTTCTCAGGTCGAGTTCACCGATCGCGCGGTAGTGTTTTCTGTTGGCCGTGCAAAGTGCCATGTGATGTTCGACGGCGGTTGCCGCGATCAGGGCATCCGCCAGGGAAAGTGCCGTCTTGAGGGTATATTCTTCCATATACACGCATGCTCTGTGTCCGATGTTTTCCGACAGGGGCAACGTCTGAAAGGCGTGATCATTCAGGAAGTTCCTGATTTCCCTCAGTTCCTGCCGGCTTCTCGCACCCTGGATCAACTCTGCGTACGTAACGAGCGATATCCGGCGTTCATTTTGCTCTTCAACAAGCTGCGCTGCCCCTGGATGGCCCCTGAAAACCCGGATCAATACATCGGTATCAAAGATCATCCATGCGGCCTCTTCTCAGATTCCGTACGTAAGCGTCCACGTCCGCCATATCTTTCCTGTCTCGCCACATCCCGAAGGCTGTATGGTCCGTTACTGATATTTCCGTCTTCTGACGGCTGGGCGACAGGATCGCCTTCTTTTTTCCTCGATAATAGATGGTGACGGACTCGCTGCGATCGAGCGCGAGCAAGACGTCTTTCATGCGTCGTCTCAAATCCAGAATGGTTGCCTTCATGATGCCTCCTTAAAGTGCACACTTAATATGTGCAATTAAGGTTTGATAGTCAAGCCCGTAATTCGATGCAGGTTTTCATATCGAGGGGCTACTTTTCACCAAATCGGATCGTGGCGCTTACTCGTTGGGCCTCACCAGACTTCGCGGCCAATCGGAGGTCCGGTATCTGCCTCGAGTAACATGGCTGCTGCCTGAGTTGCCCGCGCTGAGCCTGTCGAAACGAAGTTGAGGAAGCGGCTGTGTTTCGCCGACCCTTCGACAAGCTCAGGGAGCGGCTCAGCATGGCCGTACGAGTGCGTATGGGCGGGGAATGTGGATACGTCAGGATAGAAGTGACTAAGACCACGCCCTTCAATCCTGTTTATCCTGTCCGTCCATGTGGTTTGATGCGGTTCAGGCGCCGTAGTAGGATTCGACGGGGATGCCGGGAAGGTTTTCACGCGTGGTTCGGGCGATGCGGTCGACTTCGGCGTCGGTCAGGGCAGTGACGTACGTTTCCGCGGGCCTTCGGGCAACGGTGTAGATCTGGATGTTTTTGAGCTGCCCACCCTGATTCAGGACGTCGGAGAGGACGTTGCAGAAGGCAAGGATCTCTTTATCCGGCGGCGGCTGGCCGTGAACGCGCATGAACAGGCTCTGAATCACCAGGGGCCATCTTCGTGCGGCCAGTTTCAGATTGTCCACGATCCGCTCGAAAGAAATCCGCGTGCGTTCCACCAGATGGTAGTATTCGGCCGTACCGGCTTCCAGCTTCGCCCAGATTTCGCCGTTGTTCCTGTGCATGACTTCAAATGCGTCCAGTACCGCCGGGACATGGAAGCGGGTGCAGTTGGTGATGGCGGTGATTTTGACCTCCTGCAGGCCAAATTCACGTTTGACGTCCGCGGTCTTCTTCACGATTTCCCCAAAACGGGGATAGGTTGTGGGCTCGCCATCGCCGGAAAATGCGATATCGTTGATCCGTTTCAGTTGGTCCGGAATCTCCCGGAAGGCCGGGTGCTGAAAGAGGCTGCCGGAAAGCGTATTGTCAAGCAGCGCGGTGAGTTCCTCGATGATCCGGTCTTCGTCCACCTCCCGCAACACGGGCGGAACCGTGCGGTCCACCTGGCAGTAGATGCAGTCGAAGTTGCAGATCTTGTCGGGATTCAGATTGATGCCCACGGAGATGCCGCCGGAGCGCCGCGAGAGTACTGGATAGACGTACCTGTTATTCTCAAACAGCCTGGGGTGAGAGGTGACGGCCCGGCGCACGGCCGTCTCGCCTGATAACGACGGCATTGTTTCATTCTCGTACATGGCGATTGCGCATCCTCGTGCTTTCCAATGGTGGGGTGGGGTCCTGGGACGTGACTGCTCTTTGAGAGTACTCTAATATACCAAAATTGTCCAGGTCGCGCACATTTCTAACGATTCTCACAGGGATTGCTCACGGGGCCGTTTTCCACTTGTGCGCCGAACCGAAAATCGATACCTTATTCGGTCAGGAAGGTAGAGGGAAGTGTGGAGAGGCGGGCGACCGCAACCGCCGTGCCTACGACTGCAACTGGACTGCAGAAATCGTCGGGGTCGGACTATCGGGTTTTGGTTCAAGCTGACGGCTGACAGCTAATCGCTGACAGCTTTATTGAGGGTTTATGTCCACTTTCATTGGCAACCTGCCGGAACGGAAGAAGGTCTGCAAGGTTACATTCACGAACTGGGACAAAACGGTCGAGTGCAAACCGCACACCAACCTCCGGCAACTGGCAATCGACAACGATATCGGACTGTACAACGGGATCACCCGTTTCGTAAACTGCGAAGGCAATGGGCTGTGCGGGACCTGCACGGTTGAAGTTGTCCCGCAGGACGGCCTCACCGTGAAGGGCGCACGGGAGAACCTGCGCTTTCTGCTGCTGAAGGGGAACCTGCGTCTGGCCTGCCAGGTGGAGGTCACCGGAGACATACAGGTAACCAAACACGCGGGTTTCAAGGGTAACAAGGAATACGTGCCGGGCATCGACCGGGGGGAGGTGGTACGTCTCTATCGGGACGAGGGCCGTACGATTGCCGAGATTGCCGATCGGATGCAATGTTCGGAGGCCAGGGTGGTCACTCTGCTCGAACACGGGCGCGTGGAGTTGCGACGGCCGGGCTCCGCAGCATAGGCAGGTGACATGTCGGTGGAGCGGAGTAATCAAGGGCGACCTACAGGTCGCTTTTTTGTTGGCTTATTAAATCCAGAAAGCGAAAATTAACCTTGATTCGAAATTCTTCCGGGACGTAAAATCGAATATAAGCAAGTAGATAAAGGCGATTTGACGGCTGATTACCAGGATACACCAGGTCACTGGACTTGACGACCGTTGCGCCCCGTTTCAGGGGTTTTCGTCGCGTTGCCGAGTCGCTGTTTTTAAAAAATGGGGCTAATCCTAAACTCACATGGATGGACAGGATAGACATGATAAAAAACCTACCGGAATTAACAGGATTGATTAGGATCAGGGCAGGATTAGATATCTCCAGAAGCAACATAAAGACCTAATGCAGGATGAGAGCCAGGAGCATTACAAATGCTCACTTTTTCGGACCAGAGCGATGAATCGTTACCTCTTTGGACCGTGCTACATCACACTGACAGATCAGATTCCGCATTTCCGTAGAAACTTTCTTACAAGCCTCCGCTGAATTTATCGCAATTCAACCGGCTAACACAACCACCAGCCTTCGTGAATAACTCACCGTTCGTTTATACAATGTGAGCAGATGCACGAACCTTTCAATTTGCCACGGGTTGTCGATGGCCTGATGAATCAGGGGAAAACATGATGACAACGCTGAAAAATGTGGAGATCAAGGGGTTCCGGTCCATTAAAGAGATGGAATTGGAACTCAGGCCGCTCAACGTCCTCATCGGCGCCAACGGAGCCGGCAAGAGCAATCTCATCGCCTTTTTCAAGCTGGTGAATGAACTGATGGCTGTACGCCTCCAGCAGCACATCGGCGCAACGGGACGGGCCACCGGAAATCTGCATTTCGGCCCACGAGTGACCCCTCAGCTGGAAGCGAGGATGGTATTCGAGGTGGAGAACGGAACGGACACCTACCATATGAGACTCTTCCACGCCGCGGGCGATTCTCTGATATTCGCGGAGGAAACGGTTGCGTTCCATCAGGAAGGTTATCCCAGCCCCAAAACAGTAGAACTGGGCGTCGGGCATCTCGAAACCAAGATTGGAGAATTGGCGGAACGGGGGGAGCCCACGGCGAGAACGCTCAGGGCATTGTTGAATCGGTGCCGCGTCTATCACTTTCACGATACATCGCCGACGTCGAGAGTCCGGCAATTTGGTTACATGGGAGACAACCGCTGGCTCAAGCCGGACGCGGGCAACCTCGCGGCGATGCTATACGCGCTCAAGTCCGGTAGCGAAACCGACTACCGGCGCATTGTCACCACGATCGGCCAGGTGGCGCCGTTCTTCGATGACTTCGATCTCGAGCCAGCCGATTCAAGAGACATCATTCTCAACTGGCGGCATCGCGAGTCCGATCTCGTTTTCGGGCCTCATCAGCTCTCGGACGGCACGTTGCGCGCCGTCTGTCTGATTACGCTTCTCTTGCAGCCGGCTGAAAAACTGCCGACTCTGATTGTGGTGGACGAACCGGAACTGGGACTGGACCCGTGTGCGGTGGACGTGATTGCCTCCCTGTTTCGTTCCGTAAGCCAGCATACCCAGGTGCTCGTCAGCACGCAGTCCAGCGCATTCGTGGACAGCTTCGAGCCGGACGATATCGTGGTCGTGCAGCGAAATAAGGAAGCCACGGAGTTCGAAAGGCGCCGCGCCGAAGCACTCGACTCATGGGTGGAGGAATACGCGCACGGAGAAATCTGGGCAAAGAACGCCGTCGGCGAAGAGACGGATTGAACGGTTCGACTCCTGGCGGAGGATCAAACAGAGTATTTCAAGCAGTGGCTGGCACTCGACTATTCCCGCAAAGCGCGCAAACGCCACGCCGCATCCATTTTTGCAAGCTGGGGAACAAAGTCGCAGTATCGGGAAACGGCGTAGCCTTCCCTCGTCGTTGTCGCCGACAGATCACGTGACAGGACACGAATGCCGTCGCGCAGGACATGGTAGTACAAAACTGGGGGGGCCTGATTGAGAATCAGGAGATCGATATCGTTTCTGTGAAGGCCGGCCATGATCTCCGTGATGAGCTGTGCCCGATACCCGAATGCGCCTTCTTCAACGACAGTTTCATCGATGTAAACAGCGACGTCGACGTCGCTGTGGGGCTGAGCCCGGTCGTGCGCGTGAGATCCGAACAGATACGCCTCAAGAACCTCCGTCCGGGGTTCGAGCAGGCCCGCGATTCGCTGGTTCAGCATCTGGCAGGGTTTCGTTTGCATGTCGGCAGTCTGCTCAGGATAAAGAAACGTTCGCCGGCAGGTGACAGATTTGATGCCGACCGTATCCGAAACATATAGCAATCAGCGGCGAAGTTCAAGTGCCTCAGACACCCGGAGGCTTTAAAGATGCGTATCACGATCAACACGGCGACCCGACTGACGACTGCAGCTGAGTGCTATTTCAGGGACCTTCAACGAATCCACGCCAAAGGGCGACGAAACCGGTCAGCGATTGCAGCAAGAGGTGGGAGTCCTGGATCGGATTCGGAAGAACGTTCGGGCAAGATAGCTTCTCGGTCCGAGCCACCGATGGATTTCATCGTGGGACTTAAGGTGAATGATGTATCTGGCCCGTGACATTTCATCGTCAGATCCGGACCACCACGTACGGTCCGCAGCTCTTGTCGCGATCGAAAGGCTATCGCGCCAGCACGGCGGCAGGATTCGCTGGGCCGATATCCAGCGCGGTTTCAATGTTGGTAGCGAGCGGATTTATTTTGCGACGCGCGCTCAGGGGATCTTTAAGCCGAAGCAGATGAGCGCTGCCCTCAGCATCCGGACCGTCATCCCTCGTTCCGGCCGGGAGGCGTGGTATCGCGACCAGGGCTTTGGTGGACGGAATTCGGATCCTGAAACCGGTCTCCTGCGTTACGACCTCGCACGCGGCGGTCCTGACGAGTCGTCCAACCGTTCATTGCGAATGGCGTTGGAGCGGCGTGCTCCTCTAATCTACTTCGCAGGCTTCGCCCCGTCTGAGTATCAGTCGATTTTTCCCGTATGGGTCGAGGAATTCCGCGAAAACGAAGTGCTCCTGGCAACCACCGACAGTCTCGTTTCGGTGGCGGACTCTATCGTGCGGGAAAGTGTGGAACGAACCTACTCGCCCACAATGGTCCGCGCAAGGAACCACCAGGCATGGTTCAGCGCACGAACCAAATCTGCGTACGGATTCCGTTGTGCGTTCAGCGGCCTACCAGTACGTGAACTGTTGGTCGGTGCGCATATAATCTCCGATGCCGACGGAGGACCAGCTTCAGTCAACAACGGTATCTGTATGTCAACGCTGCACCACTCTGCCTATGACACACATCTGATCGGCGTGGACCCCGATTTTCGAGTCCACGTCGCTCCGCCTCTCCGGGAACGGCAGGACGGCGATCTTCTCTCTAACCTCAAAGACCTTGACGGGAACCGACTTCATCTGCCATCCCAGCGTGACGACTGGCCGGATCGTGAATTTCTGGAGCAACGGTTCGAGACTTTCAATACGGCGCCAACTTGAATGTCCCGCACAAAGGACATATTCAGTGCGCAAGTCCGGTCGGGACGGCAGCGAGGGACGAACTATTTCAGGAAAATCCAAACCCAATGAAACCTGGCGATACGATCGTAATCCGCCATGATGTGCGATATTTAATACATCCGAAACATCGTGGATACCCATCCAAGGGAATCTGCACGTGGTCGGTTTCTGTTACCGACGAAGTGGCCCTATTCAAGGGAGCAATTCCAACTGAGCGTTTTCCAGGCGAAACATACTGGTCTGCAGTAACTGAGGGTCGACGGCTGCGAGGGATTGGTATCAATGTCTACGGTGATTTCCTGAAATTCGGAAAGTTCGTCGATGGAAGCGCTAAAGCTGTATGGCATGGTTACCCGGCGGACTATCAAAGACGTCCCCTGGATCGACCACCTCACGCAGTACTCCACGCCTGGAAGACCCGAGGGCTCATAGAAAAGCACCACATAGCAAAGATATCCGGGGGTATGAAATGCAACCTTTGATTCTCTCAATACCGGGCGATTTCTGGGATGTGCAAATTTACAAGGGTCGCCTCTACCTCTGGCATTATGATGGCCGCCTTTCCGTTTACAATTGGGAGAGACTGATCGAGTTGGCATATCCAAAAGCAGGTCGGTCGTTTGCAGTTAAAGCGGCCTGGTTACAAGGAAACTCTCTGTACAATCCAGACATCCTCGCTGTGTTTGATGATCCCGCATTTCTCAAGGTCCTTGACGCCAAATTCGCCGAACTCAGGGCGGAAGCTCCGGTCCTTACTCCAAAATTACTGAATGGAGCCCTTTACGGCGAACAGGACAATCCAGTCAAGGAACTTCCGACAGATACGGAGATCTTCAGTAATATCCTTTATCTCGTGACCTATGACGGATTCTGGTCTGCCACCGCACACAGAAACAGCCGGCGCTATCCTGTCAGTTCCAGACCGAAGAAACGTTGGGATGCGCCGGTATATTCGGCTTCGGCGTCATACTGGCGAATTGCACTATCCGCTGGCGACGACGGGCTCTTCGAATTCGATTTCCGGAACCGCGATGATAGCCCGAATTACGGAGATTCGTACCTCCCACAATCGAATTACAAAGATGGATTCGTCAGCCAGTTAACGGGCCGACATTCTTCTTATGCGGACTGGGCATTCGCCAGTGTCTACAGCACGTCACTGGTTGGAGAATCCTGTCTGCTGGCCTTCCGTTGGCAACGCGGTCCTGCCGGATTGGGACGTTTCCGGCGGGAATTTGTACGCGAAATCGATGAATCTGAGATACTACAGAGAGGAAGCGTGACGGGTTTAAGTTGGGGCGCGGGAGACAAGATTTGTGCGATAAACGGCAATGAAGTTAACGTGATGCGTTACGTGCAGGAGAACTTCACAAGCCCAGAAACCGAGACCCCACAAGCGCTGCTGGTTTCCGACAGAACGGCGAGTCCCTCAAGCATAGTAGCGAAGAATGACGCCGAACTCGCGCGCCGAGAATCTCCGTTCGGTTGTGTTGGTTCAATTCCCCTCACCGAAGAAGCCGACGTAATTAAGGCCGGTCTGGCATACTTTGGAATACTGCTTGAAACGCCGGACCAACTCCTCGTATTCCGCAGTGACAATGAGGTGTGGTCGATGGCGGGGCCAATCGTCAGGTGGCGAACCTACCCTCGCGTGAAGAATTACGAGAATCACCTGCACATTATCGTCCAGGACGCCGTGTACATCGTCGCTTTCGTGCACGACTATTGGCAACATCAAGACGAAAAGATCGCCGGCATCAGATATCGGCATCAAGACCGTCAGATGCGGTTGACGTCCTGACCCTACCCGTCAGAATACAGTGATACGAGTCTTCAGCGGAATTAAGTGTGTCATGGAGGGCGGAGCGCAGTGGGCGAAATATGTAGTGATTGAGTCAAGCTTCGTGCTGGGTGCGCTAAACGGGGACTGGTTTGTTTGCACAGTCACATGGATGCAACAACGGATCCTGGCGGTCTGAGGCGAAACCATGTAAGCCATCCCGCTGAAGGATTCACATCATTACGAAGAATTGAACCTTGACGATTGCGGTTTATTCGGCTACAATAAAAAAAGCCACTTCGCGTTGTCCTGGCGGCGATCAAACTTCGGACAGTCACAACCCCCCTGAATGTGGTTTCACTCTGCAATGTACGCTGACTCACGTGACGCAGCGAGTTAATTTGTTGGGCCCGATTTTGCATGTTCGATCGGGATGGTTATCGTTGCCACACAATGGGTTATAGAAAGCGTAGTTGGGTCGCTATTGTCGTTGGGATAAGGGTACCGCCGGTCCCAATTACGTACCGATTTGACCTGAGGACGCCAGATGCAAGACCTGAGGAAGTACCTGCCAGAGTCGGTCCGAACTGAAGCAGATCTTGACCGACTTATCCCTGCGTTGGCGAAGTCCAGTTCGATGAACGCTATAGAGATGGCCGTGCGAAAAATCCCCACGAAACACGTTCTCCACCTTGGGAATTCCACTCAGCTTGAATTGGCGGCGCCGGGTTCCGTTCATCTCGCTGTGACTTCCCCACCCTACTGGACTCTGAAGAGGTATCGCGACGGGGAGGGCCAACTGGGGCATATTGAGAACTACGATGAATTCCTTGAACTGCTGGATACGGTATGGCTGAAGGTACATGAAGCTCTCGTCCCGGGCGGGCGTTTGGTCTGTGTTGTCGGAGACGTGTGCTTGTCGCGGCGAAAAAACAGGGGCGAACATACTTGTGTACCACTCCATTCCTCAATCCAGGAACGGTGCCGCCGTATGGGGTACTCGAATCTTGCTCCGATTATCTGGCACAAGATCGCAAACGCATCTTACGAAGTAGAAGGGAACTCGAGATTCCTGGGCAAGCCATATGAGCCAAACGGCGTAATAAAGAATGACATTGAGTACATACTTATGCTGAGGAAGCCGGGCGGTTACAGGAGACCCAGCAAAGCGGCTCGCCTGTTGAGCACGATTTCCGATGCCAACCATAAACGGTGGTTTCAGCAGATTTGGCACGATGTCACGGGCGCGTCTACCAGGATGCATCCGGCGCCCTTTCCGCTTGAATTGGCCACCAGATTGGTGAGGATGTTCAGCTTCGCGGGCGATACCGTTCTTGACCCCTTTATGGGAACAGGCACGACGAATCTGGCCGCAGCCAATTGGGGCAGACACAGCGTCGGCATCGAACTGGACGAACACTATTACTCGATGGCGGATCGCAGACTAAATAGCGCCGGTCAGGATATGTTCTTGAATATCGACGTGTGTGCCCGAAAACTGGCGCCTGCATAGTCCACAGGGCGGGATAATGGGCTCCGAATACAGTTCTCAAGCAGACTATATAAATGCGGTGCAGGACGACGCCGGACAAAGAAAACTACAAGTCGAGAAGGCCCTTTCCGAGGCCTTTTCCGACTTCATTGAAGACCGCGAAGTAAGCGTAATTTTGTTCTCAGCAATGACTGCTTTTGATCTGGCAGAAGGCATACTTCGGTATCCGCTCGTTCTCAAGCCATTGATAGCTGTCTGCAATATTGCGGCAAGGGCGATAGAGAGAGATCTTGGCATCAAAAACCTGAACACGTACGATCCGCGCCTTACACGTGAGTCTGCCAATGTGATTGCGGGATATATTAAACCCTTTTTGCCCCAACATCTGGAGCAGCGTGAGAGAGTACTGGATGGTAGACACATCTGAAAAAGACATGGCGGTGCTGCTGCTTGGCGATCGAGGGTTCGAAGTTGTGGACGTCTACGGCGAGAGTGAAGCGATGACTTCCCCAATGTTGCCGGGCTTCAGATTGGGAACAGCGAGGAAAACAGATCGAGATCAATCGTCTGGTTTTGACGATACAGGAGGACACGCTATGGCTCAGACATCACGCCAGTTGAAAACGGCGCGGATCCGCACAGCGAAGCATCCGACGCCTGATATAGTGACTCCGCCCGAACCTGAGGGCGAAGTACTTGCGGAAATCTTGCAGATGGCGGAGGACTCCGCCCGTCGGAGCATGGACAAGGTCCGGCCACAAATGGAGAGGGCGATTCGTGCTGTTTTTGACAAATAGACCGTCCTTGTTAATGATCGCCCATATGCGGCCAATGCGGGATCGGCCTAATCAGGCCAGCTGAAGATCGGCCTAATGCGGCCAC